>NZ_JBIAVN010000002.1:0-960336 GCF_042894285.1 Streptomyces sp. NPDC001544
AAGCCGCCCGGGCCACCCGCACCGTCTCCACCGGGACCTCCCCCGGCTCCCGCGGCTGCATCGACATCGACACCCTCCCCATACGACAACGTCGGCTCCCCAGACCACAACAAGGTCTGGGGAACCGACGTCACGCGAAGGCCGGGATTAACCAACAGCGTCCCGTACGGGCTCCGGCCCCTGAGTCACATCAGTCGAGCCCTGCCAGCCGCTGCACGGCCGGTGCGACGAACCGCTCCATCCACTCGGAGGTGCCGCCCAGGCGCGGGGCCAGGATCACGGTGTCGACGCCCAGCTTCGTGTAGCCCTCGATGTCCCGGCTGAAGGCGTCCAGGTCACCGGTGGTGGCGTGCTCCCCGGTGTACAGGACGGTCTTGCGGATGGCGTCGTGGTCGCGGCCGACGGTGTCGCAGTGGCCGCGCAGGACGTCCAGCTTGTGCCGGAGTTCCTCCGGCGAGGCGGGGATCAGGTTGCAGGCGTCCGCGTAGCGCGCGACCAGCCGCAGTGTCTTCTTCTCTCCCCCGCCGCCGATCATGATCTCCGGGTGCGGGGCGCTCACCGGCGCCGGCACGCACCGCGTCTCGGCGAGCCGGTAGTGGCGGCCCTCGAAGGGACCGTCGTTTTCCGGGTCCCACATCTGCAGGCAGATCCGCAGGGTCTCCTCCAGCCGCTCGAACCGCTCCGCGAGCGGCGGGTAGGGCACGCCGAGCCCGTGGTGCTCGCGGTCGTACCAGGCCGCCCCGATCCCCAGCGTGGCCCGGCCCCCGGAGAGCACGTCCAGCGTGGTGGCGATCTTGGCGAGCAGTCCGGGGTGGCGGTACGTCACTCCGGTCACCAGCGCGCCGAGCCGCACCGTCGAGGTGCGACCGGCAAGGTAACCGAGGGTCGTGTACGCCTCCAGCATAGGGTCCTCGGCGCCGCCGTTGAACTCCATCTGGAAGTAGTGGTCCATGACCGAGAGCCAGCTGACGCCCGCCGCCTCGGCCGCGGCTCCGGCGGCGGCCAGTTCGGCGCCGAGCGCGGGCGCTCCCCCGGAGTGATCGAAGCGATTGATGTGCACGCCCACCCGCATGTGCTTCTCCGTTCGCCCGGACCGGCGTCGGCGGATCCGACGTCGAGTGGAGACGCTAGGCCTTCGAGCGCTCTCCAAGTCAACCCCGCGAAGTGGTCCGGGAAGAGGGGGACGGCGACCGGGCCACCCGCCGAACGGCGGGCAGGTTCCGCCGTACGGCGGCCTCCGCACCGTGAGCGGCGCGCCGATGATGACCGAACGAGCCGCAGCACCCCCCGTGTGAGGAGAAGCCATGACGTCGGCCCCGCCCCCGTTCGACCCGGAACTCGCCGCCGCCCTGGAGATGATCAAGGATGTGATCTCTCCCGGGCTCACCCCGGAGGAGATCGACGCCGTCCGTCAGGGCCCCGGGACGCGCGTCGCTCTGTTGATCACCGGGGGTTAAGGCCACCGCACACGACGGGGGTGCGGGTTGTGAGCACCGGCCGCGCGGCCGGCCGTGCGCGGACCGGTCAGCTCGTCGCGCCGACCGCCTCGCGGATCAGGTCGGCGACCTCCTTCGGCTGCGAGACGGCGACCGCGTGCGAGGCGCCCTCCAGCTCGACGACGGTCGCGCCCGCGCGCTTGGCACCGAAACGCTCGACCTCCGGGTTGATCGCCTCGTCGGCGCCGGCGATCAGCGCCCAGGAGGGCTTGGTCCTCCAGGCGGCCGCGGCGGCGGTCTCCTCGAACGCGGCGGCGGCGAGCGGACGCTGCGCCGCGGCGAGGATCTTGGTGACGCCCGCGGGCACGTCGGCTGCGAAGACGGACGGGAAGGCGTCCTCGGCGATGGTGACCTCGACGGCCGGGTCACCGCCCGCCACCGGGTACGTCCACTCCTTGAGGTTGCTGACCAGCGGGGAGAGTGGGAACCGGCCCTGCAGCTCGCCGAGGCTCTCGCCCTCCTCAAGGACGTAGGCGGCGACGTAGACCAGCCCGACGACGTTCTCGGTGGTGCCGGCCACGGTGATCAGGGCGCCACCGTAGGAGTGGCCGACCAGGACGACGGGGCCGTCGATCTGCGCGGCGACGGAGGCGATGTAGGCGGCGTCGGAGGCGAGGCCGCGCAGCGGGTTGGGCGGGGCTATGACGGGGATGCCGTGGCCCTGCAGTTCGGCGATGACGCCGGACCAGCTGCCGGCGTCGGCGAAGGCACCGTGGACGAGGACGACGGTGGGCGTGGAGGTGGTCATGGCGGATGTCTCCCGGGAGGTTCAGGCGGTGTGCAGGGCGGCGCGCAGGGTCTCCTGGGCCAGCGTGATGGCGAACGCGGCCGCGTGCGTCTCGCGCAGGGCGTTGAGCATCACGAAGTCGTGGATGATGCCCTGGACACGGACCGCGGTGACCGGGACACCGGCCGCGCGGAGCTTGTTCGCGTAGGCCTCGCCCTCGTCGCGCAGCACGTCGGCCTCGGCCGTGACGACCAGGGCCGGGGGCAGGCCGGTGAGCTGTTCGGTGGTGGCGCGCAGCGGGGAGGCGGTGATCTCGGCGCGCTCGGCCGGGTCGGTCGTGTACTGGTCCCAGAACCACTGCATGCCGTCGCGGCGCAGGAAGTAGCCCTCCGCGAACTGGTGGTAGGAGCCGGTGTCGAAGCTCGCGTCCGTGACCGGGTAGAACAGCACCTGCTGGACCAGCGGGACGTCGCCGCGCTCCTTGGCCATCAGGGTCAGGGCGGCGGTCATGTTGCCGCCGACGGAGTCACCGGCCACGGCGAGCCGCGAGCCGTCCAGGGCCTTGGACCCGCCCTCCTGGACGACCCACCGGGCGACCGCGTAGTTCTGCTCGACGGCGACCGGGTAGCGGGCCTCGGGCGAGAGGTCGTACTCGGGGAAGACGACGGCGGCGTCCGCGCCGACGGCGAGTTCGCGCACCAGGCGGTCGTGGGTGTGGGCGTTGCCGAAGACCCAGCCGGCCCCGTGGATGTAGAGGATCACCGGCAGGGGGCCCTCGGTGCCGGCGGGCCTGACGATGCGGGCCCGGACGCTGCCGGTGGGACCGCCGGAGACGGTGATCCATTCCTCGTCGACGGCGGGCTTGTCGATGTCGCCGGACTGCACCTCGTCGACCGCCTTGCGCCCTTCCGCGGGGGGCAGGTCGAAGAGGTAGGGCGGGTTCGCGGTCGCCTGGGCGAAGGCGGCCGCCGCGGGCTCCAGTACCGGAGTGACCGGCTCGACGGAGTCGGACATGGGCTTCTCCTGGTGTTTCCGGTGGTGCGGTGATGTCGATACGCACGTAACGCTAATACCGGCGGACGGCCGTACATTGCCCGGTAGTGCACTGACACTGTTCTCACAGCGCACGGAATTCCGGGGATCTGTCAGTGCACTTTGAGAACGCATTCGGTGCACTCACCGTACACACGGGACCGGCGGCCCGGCTTAGCGTGACACCGAACAATTCGATTTCGGGAGGGGTTTCCCACGGTGTCATCCATGCCGGTCGGCGGTTTGGTCCCGCGAGCCACCGACAACGCCGCGGAACTCGTGGTCCGCAATGCGCGGATCCACACACAGGACCCGCGCCGCCCGCACGCGACCGCGCTCGCCGTGACCGACGGGATCGTCACGGCCGTGGGCGACGACGCGGACGTGGCCAGCCGCGTCGGGGCGGCCACGCGGGTGGTGGACGCGCTCGGCCGGCGGGTGGTGCCGGGCCTCAACGACGCCCATCTGCACGTGATCCGTGGCGGCCTCAACTACGTGCTCGAACTGCGCTGGGACGGTGTGCCGACGCTGCGCCAGGGCCTGGCGATGCTGCGCGAGCAGGCCGCGCGCACCCCGAAGGGGCAGTGGGTGCGGGTGGTGGGCGGCTGGTCGGCGGAGCAGTTCGCCGAGCGGCGGCTGCCGACGGTCGCCGAGTTGAACGCCGCCGCGCCGGACACCCCCGTGTTCGTGCTGCACCTGTACCAGGCGGCCGTGCTCAACCGGGCGGCGCTCAAGGCGGCCGGGTTCGGCAGGGACACGCCCGACCCGAAGGGCGGGCAGATCGTGCGCGGCCGGGACGGGGAGCCGACGGGCATGCTGCTGGCGGCCCCCAGCGCCCTCGTCCTCTATGCGACGCTGGCCAAGGCGCCGGTGCTCCAGGGCGAGGACAGGAAGACCTCGACCCGGCATTTCCTGCGGGAACTCAACCGGTTCGGACTGACGTCGGCGATCGACGCGGCCGGCGGATTCCAGAATTTCCCCGACAATTACCGGACGATCGTGGAACTGGCCGGGGAGGGCCGGCTTTCGCTGCGGATCGCCTATCATCTCTTTCCGCAGACACCGGGCCAGGAGATCGCCGACCTGACCCGCTGGATCGAGATGGCCCGCCCCGAGGACGGGGACGCCTGGCTACGGCTGAACGGCGCGGGTGAGAACCTGACCTGGGCGGCGGCGGATTTCGAGAATTTCAGCCAGCCGCGCCCGGAACTCGCGCCCGGTTACGAGGCGGAGTTCGAGAAGGCGGTCCGGCTGCTCATGGAGAACGGCTGGGGCTTCCGGCTGCACGCCACCTACGACGAGACCATCCGCCGCGACCTGACGGTGTTCGAGAAACTCGCCGCGGACGGGCTGTTCCCGGCCGGGAACCGCTGGCTGTTCGACCACGCGGAGACCGTCTCCCCGGACAGCCTCGACCGTATCGCCGCGCTCGGCGGGGCGCTGTCCGTGCAGAACCGGCTGTCGTTCCAGGGCGAGGCCTTCGCCCGCCGGTACGGCACCGGCGCCGCCGCGGACGCCCCGCCGATCGGGGACATGCTGGCGCGCGGGCTGACGGTGGGCGCCGGCACGGACGCCACCCGGGTCTCCAGCTACAACCCGTGGGTCGCCCTGCACTGGCTGGTCAGCGGCCGCACCGTCGGCGACCTGGCACTGCGCGCCCCGCGGCACCGTCTCGACCGGGAGACCGCACTGGCCCTGTTCACCCGGTCCGGGGCCGCGCTGACCGGTGAGGAGGACGTCAAGGGCGTGCTGCGCCCGGGGTGTCACGCGGACCTCGCGATCCTTTCCGAGGACTTCCTCACCGTGGCCGAACCGGTGATCCCGCACATCGAGTCGCTGCTGACGGTCACCGGCGGCCGGATCGTGTACGCGGCCGCCGAGTACGAGGGCCTCGACGAGGAGCTGCCCCCTGTCAGTCCCGCCTGGAGCCCGGTGGCGCACTTCGGCGGCTACCAGGCAGCGCCCGGCGCCGGACTGCCGGGCGTCCGGCAGGCCGAGTCCCTGGCGGAGGCCGTCGCCGAGGCGGATCTGCACCGGCAGTGGCGGGTCCGCCGCGGCTCCCTCGCACCGACGGCGGGCACCTCCTTCGATCCCTGCTTCTCCCTCTGACTTTCTGACTCCCTCCCGACCCCTCCCCTGCCGACACATCACCACTCGAGGAAAGGCACACACATGATCGACATCGCCGAGGTCACCGCGGCTCCCAGCCCGGACCTGCTGACCCCCGACAACTGCGCGGTGCTGTTCGTGGACCACCAGCCGCAGATGTTCTTCGGCACCGGAAGCGGCGACCGCACCGCCATCATCAACTCCACCGTGGGCCTGGCCAAGGCCGCCAAGGTGTTCGACGTACCGGTGGTGCTGAGCACCGTGGCCGCCGAGTCCTTCTCCGGCCCGATCCTGCCGCAGCTCGCGGCGGTGTTCCCGGAGCAGAAGATCATCGACCGCAGCACGATGAACGCCTGGGAGGACATCGCCTTCGTCGAGGCGGTCAAGGCGACCGGCCGCGAGAAGCTGGTCATCGCCGGTCTGTGGACCGAGGTGTGCGTCGTCCTGCCGACGCTGTCCGCGCTGGCCCAGGGCTACGAGGTGTACGTCGTCACCGACGCGTCCGGCGGTGTCAGCCCGCAGGCCCACGAGCACGCCGTGCAGCGCATGGCGCAGGCCGGTGCCGTGCCCGTGACCTGGGTGCAGGTACTGCTGGAGCTCCAGCGGGACTGGGCGCGGACCGACACGTACGTCCCGGTCACGGAGGTCGTCAAGGAGCACGGCGGCGCCTACGGCATGGGCATCGTCTACGCGCAGGCCGTCATCGGCGCCCACGCGGCCGGCTGACCGGGGCGCGGGCGACACGATGGACACCGGACTGTTGGTCCTGAGGCTGGTGGCGGGTCTCCTCATCGCCGGTCACGGAGTGCAGAAGGTCAGTTTCCGGCTGGGGGGCGGCGGTCTGGCGGGCGGGACGGAGGAGTTCCGGCACGACGGCTTCCGCGGCGGCCGGCTCACCGCGCTCGCCGCGGGCGGCAGCCAGGTCGGCGCCGGCGTGTTCCTGGCGGCCGGACTCCTCACTCCCATGGCGGCCATGGCCGCCATGGGAGTCATGACGGTCGCCTCCACCGTCAAGTGGCGCAACGGCCTGTGGGTGCAGAACGACGGCTACGAGTACCCGCTGGTCCTCGTCGTCGTCTCGGCGGTCCTGGCACTCACCGGTCCCGGCCGCTGGTCGGCCGACCAGGTGCTGGGCCTGGCCGGCCCGCCGTGGTGGACCGGTGCGGCGGCGGTCGTGACCGGCCCGGCCGCCGGGCTGCTCACCCGGATGGTGCTGCGCCGTCCGGCCCCGTCGCCGGGGGGAGCGCCGTATGCGCCGGCTGCTGACTGACGCGGCCCGGACCCTGGTGCCGCCGAGCGGCGACCGGCACGGTCCGCTGCCGCCGCTGATGCTGGCCCTGACCGTGGTCACGGGGCTGGTCGACGCGGTGAGCTATCTGGCGCTCGGGCACGTCTTCGTCGCCAACATGACGGGGAACGTGGTCTTCCTCGGCTTCGCCCTGGCGGGCGCGGCCGGTCTGTCGGCGCTCGCCTCGGCCGTGTCGCTGGCGGCGTTCCTGCTGGGGGCGCTCGTCGGCGGCCGTCTCGGGACCCGGTTCGCCGCCCACCGCGGGCATCTGCTGCGGACGGCCACCGCGGTGCAGACGGCGCTGGTCGCCGTCGCCGTGGCGGTCGCCGCGGCCACCGACGGCCATGTCACCACCGGCGTCCGCTACGCCCTGATCGTGTCGCTGGGTCTCGCCATGGGCGTGCAGAACGCGGCCGCCCGCCGCCTGGGGGTGCCGGATCTCACCACCACCGTGCTGACGCTGACCCTGACGGGGCTGGCCGCCGACTCCTCCCCGGCGGGCGGCGCGGCGCCCCGGCCCGGCCGCCGGGTGCTGTCCGTGCTGGCCATGTTCGCCGGGGCGCTCACGGGTGCCGTACTCATCGCACACGCCCACCTGGTGGTGACCCTGGGCCTGGCGCTCGTGCTGCTCGCGGGCACCTCGCTGACCACGCACCGACTCTCCACCTCCGGCGCCGTGTGGGCCGGGAACCAGGCGGGGTGAGCCCGGCCCGCGGCCGCGGCGGGCGGGCTTCGGACCTCAGCCGGCCGGGTCCGCCCGGCCGAACAGGACGGCGTAGCCGGCGGGGAGCCGGCTGACGAACCGGTCGAGTTCGCCGCCGGTGACGGAGTCGGCGACGGTCGTCAGGACCGCGCCGGCGTCCCACTGCGCGGTGCGCGGCCGGGCACCGGTGCGGTCCGCCACCCGCCGGTAGAACTCCTCGATCCCGAACTCCTCCGGCTGCCGTCGTCCGGGTCCGGTCAGCGCCCGCCCGAGCGGGTCGGGCATCCGGGACGCCAGGTCCTCGGCCTGCCCGGCGTCGATCCGCTGCCCCAGGACCTCGAGGACGTCCTCGGTGATCTTCTGGGCCTCGTCCGTGCTCCGGTACTCGCCGCGCTCGCGGACCCGGGCGATGAACTCGTCGCAGTCCATGGCCACCTCACTTCGGTCGGGTGTGTTTCGGTGGTCTGATCCAGCCCAGTGAGCGCTCCACGGCGCGCTGCCAGTTGTCGTACTCCAGCTCCCGCCGCTCGGGATCCATGTCCGGCAGCCATTGGGCGGCCCGGTGCCAGTTGCGGCGCAGGACTTCCAGATCCGGCCAGTAACCGGCGGCGAGCCCCGCGGCGTAGGCGGCGCCGAGGGAGACCGTCTC
Source organism: Streptomyces sp. NPDC001544 (assembly GCF_042894285.1). Classification (NCBI taxonomy): domain Bacteria; kingdom Bacillati; phylum Actinomycetota; class Actinomycetes; order Kitasatosporales; family Streptomycetaceae; genus Streptomyces; species Streptomyces sp. NPDC001544. The sequence continues at coordinate 8,005 of NZ_JBIAVN010000002.1, forward strand.
GGCGACCATGGGCCGTACCACGGGTACGTCGAGCACGTCGGCCACGAACTGCATGAGCAGGTTGTCCGCCGTCATGCCGCCGTCCACCTTCAGCTCGTTCAGCGCCAGCGAGGAGTCGGCGTTCATGGCGTCGACGACCTCGCGGGTCTGCCAGCCGGTGGCCTCCAGAACGGCCCGGGCCAGGTGTCCCTTGGTGATGTACGACGTGAGGCCGACGATGACACCGCGTGCGTCGCTGCGCCAGCGGGGCGCGAAGAGACCGGAGAAGGCGGGGACGATGTAGCAGCCGCCGTTGTCCTCGACCGTCCGGGCGAGGGTCTCGATCTCCGGCGCGGTGCTGATCAGTCCCAGACGGTCACGGAACCACTGGACCAGCGAACCGGTGACGGCTATCGAACCCTCCAGGGCGTAGGCCGGCCGCTGGTCGCCGATCTTGTAGGCGACGGTCGTCAGGAGCCCGTGCCGGGACCGTACGACGTCGGCGCCGGTGTTGAGCAGCAGGAAGCTGCCCGTTCCGTAGGTGCACTTCGCCTCGCCCGGGGAGAAGCAGGTCTGTCCGAACAGGGCGGCCTGCTGGTCACCGAGGGCGGCGGTGATGCGGACCCCGGGCAGGACCGCGCGGGCCTGACCGTAGACCTCGGCGGAGGACCGTATCTCGGGCAGCATGGGACGGGGTATGCCGAAGCACGCCAGCAGTTCCTCGTCCCAGGTGAGCGAGCGGATGTTCATCAGCATGGTGCGGCTGGCGTTGGTGGCGTCGGTGATGTGCAGTCCGCCGTCCGTTCCGCCGGTGAGGTTCCAGATCAGCCAGCTCTCCATCGTGCCGAACAGCACCTCGCCGTCCCGGGCGCGCCGGCGGAGTCCGTCGACCTGGTCGAGCAGCCAGCGGACGCGGAGCGCCGAGAAGTAGGTCGAGGGGGGCAGGCCGCAGCGCTCGAGGAAGAACTCCTCGCCCGGGTCGCGCCTCAGTTCCTCGACGAGCGGCGCCGTGCGGGTGTCCTGCCAGACGATCGCCCTGCCCAACGGTTCCCCCGTCCGCCGGTCCCAGAGCACCGTCGTCTCCCGCTGGTTGGTGACACCGACGGCGGCGACCTCCGAGACGCCGATGTGAGCGCCGGACAGGGCCTCGGGCATGATGCGCTCCAGATTGCGCCAGATCTCGACCGCGTCGTGCTCGACCCATCCGGGCCGGGGGAAGTGCTGCCGGTGCTCCCGCTGGGCGACGGACACCAGCCGCCCGTGATGGTCGAACAGAATGCACCGGGTGGAGTTGGTGCCCTGATCGACGGACATCACATACCGTTCAACCATGATCGGCTCTGCCCTTCCGATGTGTCGCGGGGCGGGGACCGCCGGCGCCGCTACCAGCGAGCCGCTCCGAGGTCTCTGGAGATCGCCCGTGCCGCCTCCCGCAGCAGGGTGATCAGGTTCGGCCGGGGCCGGCCCCGGCCGTCACAGATCCGCTCGACCGGGCCGGACACTCCGACGGCACCCACCACGAGTCCGCCGTGTCCTCGGATCGGCGCGGCGATGCCGGCTTCGCCCACGCTCATCTCCTCGACCTCGGCGGCCCACCCGACCTCCCTGACCTCGGCGAGGGCCCGGGTCAGCTGCTCCGGCACCACCAGGGTGTGCCGGGTGTACGCCTCGAGGCCGGACTCCAGGGCGGGCTCCAGGGGAGCGGTCCCGAAGGCCAGCAGCACCTTGCCGAGGGAGGAGGCGTGCAGCGGCAGCAGCGAGCCCACGTCCAGGGTCTGGAGCGTGTCGTCGGGCCGGAACACATGGTGGACGACGAGGACCTTGCCCTCCAGCGGGGTGCCCAGGCGGACCGCTTCCCCGCTGCGGGCGGCCAGGGCGTCGGCCCAGTTGATGGAGCGCGACCGCAGCTCGTTGACATCGAGGTAGCTGGTGCCCAGATGCAGCAGGGCGGCCCCGAGCTGGTACTTTCCGGTCGCCGCGTCCTGCTCGACGAAGTCCACGTGCTGGAGGGTGCGCAGTATGCCGTGGGTGGTGCCCTTCGCCAGCCCGAGCGAGGCCGCCACCTCACCGAGCCCGAGTCGGCGAGGCCCGCCGGCTAGCAGGCGCAGGATCGCCGCCGCCCGTTCGATGGACTGGACCGGGCCGGTCATGAGCTGAGCCTATTACCGTCGCGGTCGGTCCGCTTTTCGAGCAGGTGGACGCCCCGTGGCCGCCCACCCGCCGGCGTTCGGCAATGCCGACCGCCGTTCATTGACCTGCTTCGTCCGGATACCTAGGTTGCTATGAGGCCCGGCTCCGTGCGCTGCGGCCCAGCGCCCGGCCGATCGCGCCCACCGGAGGAGAGACGACGATGTCGGTACAGCTCGAGCTCGGCCCGATGCTCCGGGGCGCAGTGGAACACGTGTGTCCGCTGCAGCCCGTCACCGGGGCCGTTCCCGCCGTGCGCCGGCGCGTCGCGGCCGTGCTCGCCGGCTGGAAGGTGTCCCGGGAGATCGTCGAGGACTCGCTCCTGGTGGTGTCGGAGCTGCTCACCAACGCGCTCGTGCACGCCCTGCCGCCCGCCGAGCTGCGGTTGTCCTGGGCCCGGGAGGCGGGGGCGGGCACGCTACGGGTCGAGGTCACCGATGCGGGGCCGGCGCGGGAGGCCGGACAGCCGCCGGCCGGTGTGGACCCGGACGAGCACGGCCGGGGCGAGCAGATCGTCCATGCGCTGGCGACCCGGCACGGCATGCGCGTCCACTCCGGCGGCGTGACCCGGTGGGCGGATCTCGTCGCGCCGTGATAACCCGCTTCCGGGCAGGTCAGGCCTGCTCCGGCAGGGGCTGCCGGACGGGGTTGCGCAACCGCTCGCAGGCGTACCGCTCGGGGCAGCACCGCTCGGAGTCGCGCTCCGCGGGGACCGTGGCGCGGGGGACGCCGGGGAGCGCGGTGACGGCCGCCGCGGTGCCCGGCGACTCGGAGGCGGTCGGTATGCGCAGCAGGAGCAGCGCCGCGTCGTCGTGCAGCCGGCCGCCCACATGGGCCAGCAGTTCGTCATGGAGGGCGGCGAGGGTGCGGGCCGGTTCGTCGGACACATGGCGCGCCAGTCCCTCGGCGAGCGGGTAGAACGTGCGGCCGTGGTCGCGGGCCTCGGTGACCCCGTCGGTGTACAGCAGCAGCTGGTCCCCGTCGGCGAAGGGCAGTGATTTCAGTCCGGGTGCCTCGCCCGAGAGGGCGCGCAGCCCGAGGGGCGGCGCCGGACGGTCCGGCTCCACCGTCTCCACGCCGCCGGACGCCCGCACCAGCAGGGGTGGCGCGTGCCCGCAGTTGACCACCTCGAGCCGCCCGGCCGAGGGGTATCCGGCGACGACGGCGGTGACGAAGTCGTCGTCCCCGAGGTTGCGCGCCAGGCTCCGCTCGATCCTGCCGACGACGGCGAGGAGGTCGGGTTCATCGTAGGCGGCCTCCCGGAAGACACCGAGCACCAGGGCGGCGGTGCCCACGGCGGGCAGCCCCTTGCCGCGCACGTCACCGACGATCAGCCGGACTCCGTACGGGGTGGGCAGCAGGGCGTACAGATCCCCGCCGATACGGGCCTCCGCCGCGGCGGCACTGTAACGGACGGCCACCTGGAAGGGGCCGACCATCGCGGGCACCGGCCTGAGCAGGGCGTGCTGAGCGGCCTCCGCGACCGAACGGACGGCCGCGAGCACCCGTTCGCGCCGCCCGCGCATCGCGCTGGTGAGCCCGCTCGCCAGGGTGACGGCCGTCAGGGCGGCCAGGACCGCCGCCAGTTCGTGACCGGGAACACCGTGCCAGACGCCCAGGGTCGCGCTCGGCACCGCGGCGAGGAGTCCGACGCTCAGGACTCCGCGCGGCCCGTTGGTGGTGGCGGCCAGCGCGGGCCCGGCGGCGAGCAGCGGCAGCCAGATCCGCCCCGCTCCCCCGGCGAGGTCCACGAGGACGACCAGGCAGACGATCAGTGCGGGCAGTACGGGGGTGCCGGCGGCCAGCCGCGCGGCGGCGCGTCTGCGGACGGAGGCTCCGGGGCCGGCCGCTCGCCTTCTGGACACGGGACCGGCCGCTCGCCTCCTGAACAGTCGTGTCGGCCGGTGGTCGCCGCCATGGTCTCGCGCCTGACTCATGTGTAGTCCGCAGTCCTCTGTCTCTAAGCCGGGGAGGTACTTCCCATAAGTCCGTTTAATCCAGGAAACGGGTTCGGTCCTCGGCGCGACAAGGAGCGGATTTTCAGATAGTGAGCGACAGGCCCCTGGTGACACGGCTCGCCGTCGGCAGCAGCCGGGCGCGGATCTCCCCCAGCCGGGAGACCCGGTCCGCCGGCAGGGAGACACCGAGCGAGCCGAGCGTGTTCCCGCTGTAGACCGGCACGGCCACGCACACCGTGCCGAGGGAGTACTCCTCGAGGTCGGTGACGGCCGGGGCCACGGGCGAGGTGTCGAGCTGCCGGAGCAGTTCGGGGGCGCTGGTGATGGTGCGCGGTGTCAGGTCGGCGAGATGGTGGCGGGAGAGGTAGTCCCGGCGGGCCTCGTCGTCGAGCTCCCGCAGCACGGACTTGCCCAGCGCGGTGGCGTGCCCCGCGTCCTCGAACCCCACCCAGAGGTCGACCCGGGGCGCCCGGGGACCGTCGACGATCTCCGCGACGCGGATCTCGCCCTCCTCGTAGAAGGTCAGGTAGGCGGCGGTCGCGAGCTCGTCCCGCAGCGCGGCGAGCGTGGGCCGGACCCGGCTGAGCAGTGCCTGTCCGCCGCCTCTGACGTGCAGCGTCTGCAGCTTGTCGCCCAGTACGAACCCGCCGTCGTCGAGCTTTCGCACGTAGCCGTCGTACACGAGGGTGCGCAGCAGGTGATAGGCGGTGGCGAGCGGGAGTCCCGTCTCCCGGGCCAGCTGCTTGGCCGGCGCGCCGTTCGCGTGCGCGCTCACCGCTTCCAGCAGACGGAAGGCACGTTGCACGGAGCCGATCAGGGTGGGGCCGTCTTGAGCAGCCATACGACCAGCCTGCGCCGGGCCCCCGCCCCAGGCAAGGGCTGCACGCCCGGGGCCGCCGGCCGTGGGGCACCACCGCCGCCGTGCACTTCGGCGGTACGGACGTGCTGGAGTACTCCCCGGCCGGAGTGTTCGGCTCTACCCGAGCTTCCGCAGCACCTCGGCGACGGTGGCCCGGTACGTCCGCAGCGCCTGCAGCCCTGCGGCGTAGCGGTCACGGTGCCTGGAGATGTCCACGGCCTGTTCCCGCGCCCGGACGGCGTGCCAGAGCTCGGCCGTACGGTGGCGGCGCTTGCAGGCGACGTCCGCGGTGGCGGTGGCCCGCTCCCGCGGCGTATGCCGGGTGTTGCCGTCACTGCCCCGCTGCCAAGCGGTGTCCGTGTACGCCGCCACGGGGTCGGGGTAGCGCTTGAACCCCTGCTCCGCCACACAGCGGGACCACACATCCCACGCCGCACGCAGGCGCGGGTCGCGCTTGACGGCCTTGTCGATCTCGATCCCCCGTGTACTTGCGTAGACCCAGTCCCGCTTGACGTCGATGCCGCGCATCAGCCGCCGGCTCGACTCCGCGCTGCAGGCGGGGAAGTCCGCGAACTCGGCGTCGGTCATGCGGCGGCCCTTCGGCCGCAGAGCCAGGGACTTCGCCGGGTCCCAGCCGTAGCCCCAGCGGCGGGCGGCGTCGAGGTCAAGGGCACCGTAGTCGGTGCCGACCGCGGTGGCGACGATGGGATCGCTGGGGTAGCGGGGGTCGAGCGGGAAGTCCGGGTGGCCGTGCTCCGCCATGCACTGCCGGACCAGCAACGCCGACACCCGCTGCGATCGCTGGTAGTCCTGGGGCGTGAAGTCGTAGCGGTCGGCCGGGAGGGGGCCGAGATCCGACGCCGTACGGACGGTCTCCGGGCGTCCTGGACCGGAGACGCAGAGTGCCACCAGCACCACCACGACACCCAGTCGCCACCCCCGCATCGTCATGCCCAGGGATGGTAGCGAACAGAGCGCAAGGGCCCGACCATGGCCCCGCCAACCGGACCGTTCTCGCCAGGACTTCGAGCGACAGAAGGCTCGGGACCGTCGCGGGGCGTGACGTCCGGCGTACGGGGAACACGCAGCAGCCCGTAGCCATGAGGACGAAGGAGGAGAACATGGTCCAGCCGCCCATCCCCGTCCCACCGGAACCCGCCCCGGCCCCGCCGGTCCCGGGCCGTCCCGATCCGGCGCCCGGCCCACCGCTGCCGAAGCCGGTGCCCGAGCCGCCGCCCGGCCCCTCGCCGACCCCGCCTCCCGAGCCGACGCCGCCTGAGCCCGCACCGGAGCCGGCTCCGGCGGGGGCGAGGCAAGGTCACTGAGGCGTCGGCGACAGGTCGGCGGCCTCGCAGCGCAGGCGGGCGCCCTGGCGCAGGAGTTCCTGCTGGACGATCCGGTGGGGCACCTCGCGGGGGCGCCGGCCGAGGCGTACGGCGAGCGCGGCGCAGACGCCCGCGGCCTGGCCGGTCGCCATGGCGATGGGCATCACCCGGTACGAGGAGTGCGCCACATGGGTGCCGGAGATGCAGCGGCCGGCGACCAGCAGCCGTTCGACGCCGCGCGGCAGCAGGGCGCGCAGCGGGATGTCGTAGAAACGCCCTCGTGGCACGCGCTTCAGGACGGTTCCGGTGCCCTCCGGGTTGTGGATGTCGATCGGGTAGGCGCCGTGCGCGACGACGTCCGGGAAGGCGCGGGCCCGCAGGATGTCGTCTCCGGTGAGCTGGTAGTCACCGAGGACGCGGCGGGTCTCCCGTACGCCGATCTGGGTGCCGCTCTGCACCGCGTAGGCGTCCTCGAAGCCCGGGACCCGGGTGCGCAGGAAGCGGTCGATCTCGGTCATCTGGCGGCGGGCGGTGTACTCGGCCCGGGTCAGGTCCCAGACGTCGATGCCGAGCGCCCCGGTGACCCGGGTGCTGTTCACGGCGATCTCGTGCGGATGGGGCGTGCCGAAGAACAGGACGTCCTCGCGGGGCAGGTGCAGTTCGCCGGCCGCCGCGGCCTCCTCGACCAGGTCCCACAGCCCGTGCACTCCGCGCCACTGGTCGGGATGGGAGCGCACGTACTCGGTGAACCGCGGCTGGGCGAAGTCCACGACGCGGAACATCAGCGTCATCGGCTGTACGAGCCCGTCCTCGGGGCGGCCGACCTCGCAGGGCGCCCCGCCGGCGGCGGCCACGTCCCCGTCGCCGGTCGCGTCGACCACGACCCCGGCGTCGATCACCACCGGCCCCGACTTCGTCTCGAACACCACCCGCCAGCCGTCGTCCAGGGGCAGTGCGGTGGAGGCGAAGGCGTGCAGCAGCAGGCGGACACCCGCCCCGTCGAGCAGATCGAGGAGCACGGATTTGTACACCTCCGGGTCGAACGGGACGGTGTAGCCGGTCTCCAGCGAGGGCGGGACGCAGCCGCCGCGTTCGGTGAGCCGGTCCAGCAGCCGCCGCAGGAAGCCGGCGACCACCGCCTCGCCCTCGCCGTGGTCACCGGGCAGCAGCCGCTCGCCCTGCTCCCACGGGTCGGCGAACACGGCCTGCTTGTGCTCGTTGTGGAAGGACATCAACGGCATCACGAGGGCCACGGTGGCGTTGCCGCCGAGGAAGCCGTAGCGCTCCACCAGGACCACGTCCGCGCCGGCGTCGGCGGCCGCGTACGCCGCCGCGGTGCCGGCCGGGCCGCCGCCGACCACCAGGACGTCGGTCCGCCCGCCGTGCCGGGCCGGGCGCGGCGGGAGGGTGACGGTCCGCAGGCGGGGCGGTTCTTCCAGAACTGGCATCTGTCCCCCGCTACGCGCCATCGGTCCGCGCCGGCGCCGCCCCCGTGGCGAACAGGCACAGATCGGCTTCGCGGTTCCGTGCGGCGCCCAGCGGGCCGCCGTCGAGTGAGTCGAGGAGGTCGCCGCAGCGGACACAGGTCCGGCCGGCCAGGGCGCGCAGCCCGGCCACCCGGGCGCCCAGGTCCGCGTGCCGCTCGGGGAACTCGTCCCACAGCCGGTCCACCTCGGCGAGCAGCAGTCCCGCCTGTTCCCGGGCCACGCCGACCAGTGCCGGCGCGCCGGTGCGGCGGGCGAAGTCGAAGACCTTGCCGGCGTACGGCAGCGGCAGGTAGGGCAGGCCGGTGACCGCTGCGAAGATCACGAGGTGCAGACGCATGCCGACCACCAGGTCGAGGTGGCGCATGAAGCCCAGCACCTGGCCCGGGCTGTAGGAGTTGTGCAGGATCCGGCCCAGGTCCGGGGCGCTCATCCGGGACAGGACGCCGTGCGCGTGGTGGACGTCCTGGCGTTCCATCGGTACGAAGACGACGTGCGCGTCCAGGCGCCGGGTCAGGAAGTCCGCCACGTCGGCGAGGAGGGCGTGGTAGCTCGCCTCGTCGAGGTTCTCCGCGGCCCGGCCCGGCTCCCGCACGGACATCCCGACCAGACGTCCGCCGACGGGGAGTCCCTCCTGGCGCATCATCCGCTCGGTGAAGGGTTCCGCCGGCAGCAGCAGCGCCGGGTCGGCGGTGACGGTGAGCTCCCGCTCGACGCCGACCTCCTCGAGGACCAGCCGGGACTCCTCGTCGCGGACCACGACGTCGTCCATCGCGGGCAGCACGGTGCGCACCGCCTCCCGGTCCTCCGGCTCGCGCAGCGGGCCCGCGCCGACGGCGTAGGCGAAGGTGCGCACTCCGCGGTCCTGGGCCGCCCGGACCAGCCGCAGATAGCGCCGCGCCTCCCCGTCGTACAGGATTCCGCCGCCACCGAGCACCAGCAGGTCCAGGCTCGCCAGGGCGTCGAGCACGGGTTTCTGCGGGACGCCCTCCCAGGGCACCACCTCGTCGGCGTGCGCCTGGTGGAGCCGGGTGTGGTCGGCGTGTCGGCTGAAGACGACGAGGCGGGCGTGGGGCCGGTGCGCGCGCAGGCAGGCGAGGACGCAACTCAGGATCGCCTCGTCGCCGATGTTGCACCCGCCGTACGAACCGAGCAGGCCGATCCGCAGATGCGACGGAGACGGACGCTGGGTCTGGGTCATCCGGAACTCCTTGTCGGGGGAGGTGGCGCGCCGCACGGCGGCGGGTCCGTCTCCGGGAAGGGCTCCGTACGCAGATCCGTACGTAGCAACAAGTATGGGCGGTCGGGCCCCGCCCCGCCTCAGGACCGCGGCCCGCCGCCCAGCGACGTGTGGTGGTGCCGCCCCGGGGAACTCGGTGCCGGCCCGGTGACAAGGGCGGACAGGTCGACAGCAGGGAGGTGCCATGACGACGGACACCGTGCGGTACGAGGGCGAGGGTGAGGAGCCCCTGGGGGGCTATGCCCTGCTCGCCGGCACGTTCACGGCGGGTGTCGCCGTGTTCGCCGCGGTCGCGCGCCGCCGCGGTGTACGGCTGCCGCGGACGGTGCCGCCCTGGGACGTCGCCCTCATGGGCGCCGCCGCGTACAAGGGCTCCAGGCTGCTGACGAGGGACAAGGTCACCGGTTTCGTGCGGGCACCGTTCACCCGCCGCGAGTCCGAGGACGAGGCGAGCGAGGTCACGGACACGCCCCGCGGCCACGGGGTGCGGCGAGCCGTCGGCGAGCTGGTGTCCTGCCCGTTCTGCACCTCGGCCTGGCTGGCCGGCGTTCTGGTGTGCGCCTACGCTTCGGCGCCCCGGGCCACCCGCCTGGTCTGCGGCGGGCTGGGCGCGCTCACGGTGGCGGACTGGCTGCAGTACGCCTGGACCTGGACGCAGCAGGCGACCGAGGAGTGACCGAGGAGAGAGCACGATGAGCGACCACACCCCCTCCCAGGCCGAGGGCGAAGCGGAAGAGCCGGACACCACCACGAGCGCCGCCGACTCCCCGGAGCACCCGACGCCGTCGCAGGCGGAGGGCGACCGGGACGACACGGACGTGCCCGAGGACCCCGAGGGCACCGGCTCCTGAAACCCGTCGGCATCGCGTGCCAGGGCCCCGGGCTGCTCGCCCGGGGCCCTGGCACGTCGAGGGGCGCTCAGCCCACGTACCGCCGGGCGGGTGAGTCGCGGCGGGCGCGTTGCAGCTGCGTCAGCCGCCGCTCGAGTTCCGGCGGGACCGGGTCGCGCTGCCGCAGCACCCAGGGCAGCCCGGCCGCCGCGTGGGCGAAGGCGCGGGCGGAGGCGGCGTCCCGGGGGACGGTGGCCAGCAGGTGGGCGGTGCGGCGCAGCGCGGGACCGAGCGGGCGGCGCAGCCAGGTGAACCACAGCGTGTTGCGCAGCCCGAGGACCCGGCGGGCCGTGCTGTCCCGCAGTACGGACGCCTCGTGGTGGACCGTCAGTTCCTCGGCGTAGCTCAGCCACCAGCCCTGCCGCTGCAGGTCGGTGGCCAGCAGTTCCTCCTCGCCGCCCAGCCAGAGGCCGGGGTGGAAGCCGCCCGCGGTGCGGAAGGCGTCGGTGCGCAGCACGGTGGCCGCCGCGAGGAAGGAGCCCAGCGGCGGCCCCGGCAGCCACTCGGGTCCGGTCAGCGGGGAATCCCGCAGCTCACGTACCACGGGGTCCTCCGTGCCGCCGGGCTCCACGAGGATGCGGGCCGTGACGCCCGCGAGTCGCGGCCGTGCGTCGAGGATGTCCGCGGCGCGCCGCAGGCTGCCCGGCTCCCACCAGGAGTCGTCGTCGCAGAAGGCGATGTAAGGGGTGCGCACCCCGCGTACCGCGAGGTTGCGGCCGACGGCGCCCAGGTTGCGGCCCGGAGTCAGCAGCCGCACCTCGGGGAAGTCGCGGCGGACCGCCTCGGCCGTGCCGTCGCGGGAGCCGTTGTCGGTGACGGTCACCGCAGGCCGCTCGGGCAGCTCACGCAACAGCCGGAGGGTGCGCAGGAGTTCGGCGCGCCGGTTGTGGGTGATCACCACGACGGTGGTGCGGTCGTCGCGTTCGGTGGTGCGTGCGTTCATCATGCCGGTGTGCTTTCCCGGGTCGTGGCGGGCGTGGGGCCGTCGAGCAGCCGGGCCGCCCGCTCCACGTGCGGGGGCAGCCTGCGGCGCCGGGCGAGGGCGGCCGGAAGGCGGGTGAGCACTCCGCGCAGGGCCGGGCGGGCGGCGGGCCGGCCGGTGAGGGCGGCGGCGGCCAGGCGGGCGCTGGCCCTGAGGGCGACCGGGACCGGGCGGCGCAGCCACAGGGTGAGGATCTCGTTGCGGAGCTGGAGGTGGCCGCGGTCGGTGCGGTGGGAGGGCTCGGGGTGGTGGCGGGCGGTCAGGGAGGGCTCGTAGGCGACACCCCAGCCGCCGGCCGCGAGGTCGTAGGCGAGCAGGGTCTCCTCGCCGCCGAAGAAGAGCACCGGGTGGTATCCACCCGCGGCGAGGAAGGCGTCCCGGCGCACCACGCAGGCGCAGCCGAGGAAGCCGAGGACCGGACGGCCCGGCAGGTCTGTCTCGCGTGGCAGCGGGGAGGCGGCGAGCACGTCGTTGAGCGGGTCCTCGGTGCCGTCGGCGCCGACGAGGGTGCGGGCGGCCAGCAGGCCGAGGCGGGGGTGGGCGTCCAGCACGTCGGCGGCCCGGCCGAGGCTTCCCGGCTCCCACCAGGAGTCGTCGTCGCTGAAGGCGACGTAGGGCGTGCGGGCGTGCCGTGCGGCGAGGTTGCGGCCGAGGGCGCCGGTGTTCCGGCCGGGCCTGAGGACCCGGACGGCCGCCGGGTGGCGGCGTATCGCCGTCAGGGTGGTGTCGTCGATGCCGTTGTCGACGACGATGACGGGCGGCTGTTCGGGCAGCGCTGCCAGGGCGTCGAGGGTGCGCAGCACGCTGGCGCGGCGGGTGATCACGGCGACGGTGACCCGGCCGTCCGGGGCGGCGGTGCGGGCGGGTGCCGGGTCAGGGGCGGGCCGAGGGGACTGGGGGCACACGGTCGTCGTCTCCCTTCCTGGTCGGGGCGCTCGGCGGGCCGGATCGCAGCAGGGCCAGGACGGCGCCGGTCGCCTCGTCGGCCGTGATCCGCAGCAGCTGGGGGTCGGGGGCGGTGCCGTGCGGGTCGCCGGGCGGGCCGGGATGCCACAGGGCGCGGTGGTGCGGGGAGGGCGGCGGGCCCCACAGATGGGGCGGCACCGGGCCGAAGAGGGTGACGGACGGCGTGCCGTGCGCCACCGCGAGGTGGGCGGGGCCGGTGTCCCCGCTGACGACCAGCGCGGCGTGGGCGATGAGCGCCGACAGGGCGCCGAAGGGCAGCCCGCCGCGCAGTACGTCCCGGGCGGGCAGGGCGGCGCGGGCGGCGACGTCCAGCACCAGGCCGTCCTCCTTCGGGCCGCCGGTGAGGACGACCCGGTGACCTGCGCAACGCAGCCGTCGCACGGTCTCGGCGTAGCGCTCGGCCGGCCAGCGGCGGGCGGCGGCCTCCGCACCGGGGTGCACGACGACCGCGCCGGGTGCCGGGGAGGGCGCGTCCGGCGCGGGCAGGCGTACGTCGTCGGGGTCGGCGGGGATGCCGTACGCCCGCAGGAAGCGGCACCACCGCTCGCGCTCGTGCTCGTCGGGGCGCCAGTCGGCGGGGCGGCGGGGCGCCGGGTCCGGGTGGGCGAAGGCGAGCAGGCGCCCGGGGCGGAGCGCGGCGAGGGCGTCGCGGCTCTCGGGCCCGTTGCCGTGCAGGTCGATCGCGAGGTCCGGGGGCGGTCCCGGCCAGTGCTCCAGGGAGGGCACGCCGCGCTCCGGCGCCTCTGCGGGCAGCACCCCGTCGACGGTCCCGGTGGCCAGGGCGGCCTCGGTGAGCGCGGGGGGCAGCGCCAGGACGATGTGGTGCCCGGGGTGGGCCCGGCGGATGCCGCGCAGTGCGGGCACCCCGGCGAGGAGGTCGCCGAGGCCCAGCGCGCGCAGCACCAGCAGGCGGGGTGCGGCGGTCACCGTCACCTCCGTCCGCGGGGGCCGGTCCGGGCGAGGTGCTCGGGTCGCGGGCCGAGGGCGGCGCGTTCGGCGATGCCGGTGGTGGAGCGGCCGTCCAGGTAGGGGAAGAGGACGACCTGCCCGTCCCAGCTGGCCACCAGGGAGGCCTCCGGCAGTTCGGCCAGGGCGTAGTCGCCGCCCTTGGCCCAGATGTGCGGGCGCAGTTCGCCGAGCAGGCGTTCGGGGGTGTCCTCGTCGAACACGGCGACCGCGTCGACGCACTCCAGGGCGCGCAGCACCCGGATCCGGTCGGCCTGGGGCACGAGCGGGCGGCCGTCGCCCTTGCGGCGGCGCACGGACGCGTCGGAGTTGACGCACACGATCAGGCAGTCACCGGTGCGGCGGGCGGCCTGGAGCAGGGCGACGTGGCCGGCGTGCAGCAGGTCGAAGCAGCCGCCCGCGGCGACGACGGTGCCGCCGGCCGCGCGGACCCGGGCGGCGGTGCGCAGGGCGTCCTCGGCCGGCCCGTCCGGCGCGGCCGGGCGGCGCTCGTCGTCGGCGTCGGCGCCGGTGTCGGTGTCGAGGGTGCCGAGGGAGCGGACGCCGCCTTCGGCGACGTAGCGGGTGGCGGCGTGCACGGCCCCGCGGACGGCGTTCTCGGTGAGTTCGCCGTCCGCCAGGAGCCCGGCGGCCGTCGCGGCGAACCGGTCCCCGGCCCCGCAGGCGTCGCCCTCGGCGGTGACCGGGGAGGGCACCATCAGCGGGGTCCCGCCGTGCGACAGCAGCGCGCCCCGGCCGCCCAGGGTGACGGTGACGGCGGCCGCGCGCCAGGCGTGGACCAGGGTGTCGGCGTCCCGGGCGGCGGTGCGCAGCTCGCTGTCGTGCTCCTGCTCCTCCGCGCCGCCGAGACGGCTCGCGAAGGCGCGGGCCTCGGTCGCCGACGGGGTCGCCACGCGGACGCCGGGCACCGGGTGTTCACCGCGCGGGTGCGGGTCCCAGACGACGGGTACGTGCGCCGCCGCACGGGTGAGTGGCTCGCGCAGGGCGTCCGCGGTGCCGCGGCCGTAGTCGGCGACGAGGACGGCACCGGCTTCGGCGATCGCCCGGCGGGCCTCGTGGGTGGCGTCGCCGGCCCGCCCGTCGCCGTCGTCCAGGCGCAGCAGGGGCCTGCCCTCGGCCAGGACGCGGGTCTTGCTGGACAGGGCGCCGTCCAGGGGCAGTTCGACCAGGCGGACCCGGCCCGCCAGCAGCTCGCGCAGGTCGTTGCTGGCCGGGTCGTCGCCCAGCGCGGTGACCAGGGTGACCTCCCGGCCGTCGGCGGCGGCCAGCCACGCGGCGAGGGCGGCGCCGCCCGGGCGGGTGTGGCGCCGGACCCCGTCGACGACCGGCACGGGCGCGTCGGGGGCGAGGCGTTCGGCCCGGCCGGTCAGGTCGTGGTCGAGCAGCGCGTCCCCGACGACGAGCAGCGGCGCCGGGGCGGCTGTCGTACGGGCGGTCATACGGCGCCCTCCCCCGCCGCCCACCGCCGCCGTTCGTGGCCCGTGGCACGCTGTTCCCGCTCCCGCCGGGCGACGGCCTGGTCGAAGGCCTCGCAGACCATGTGTACGGCCACCAGGTGCAGCTCCTGGACGGTGGCGCCGGTCGCGGCTGCCACGCACAGGGCCTCGTCGGCTGCGGCCTGCAGCGGGTTGGGCGCGGGGCCGGTCAGGGCCCAGACGGTCATGCCGAGCCGGTGTGCCTCCTCCGCCGCGACCAGCAGGTTGGCGCTTGCGCCGCTGGTGGACAGCAGCATCAGCAGGTCGCCTTCGCGGCCGTGGGCGGCGACCTGCCGGGCGAAGATCTCACTGACGCCGTAGTCGTTGGCGATGGCGGTGGTGGAGGAGGTGTCGGCGTGCAGGGCGAGCGCGGAGAACGCGGGCCGGTCGTCGCGGTAGCGGCCGACCAGTTCGGCGGTCAGGTGCTGGGCCTGGGCCGCGCTGCCGCCGTTGCCCGCGACCAGCAGCCGGGCACCGCCGCCGAGGCGTCCGGCGAGCGCGGTGCCCCAGCGCTGGATGAGCGGGGCGTCCTCGCGGAATCCCTCGAGGGCCTTCATCAGGTCGTCGCAGTGCGTGACGTCGGTGACGAGTTTCATCGGACGACTCCTGAGAGCGAGGGGACGGAGGAGACGGCGCTGTAGACCCGGGCCACGCCGTCGGCCACGCGGTCCCAGGTGTAGCGGTCGAGGACCCGCCGCCGTCCCCGGTCGCCGTGGCGGGCGAGCAGGTCCGGGTCGTCGAGCAGACAGCGGACGGTCGCGCCGACGGCGTGGTCCGCGTCCGGCGAGTCGTCGCCGGCGGGGACCAGGACCCCGGTGCGGCCGTCGACGACGGTGTCGAGCTGGCCGCCGACGGCGGTGGCGACCACGGGGGCCCGGCAGGACATCGCCTCGACGGGGACGATGCCGAACGGCTCGTAGCGGGGCAGCGAGAGCACGAGGTCCGCGCTGGACATCAGCCGCGGCATCGCCTCGCGACTCACCCCGCCCAGCAAGGTCACCCGGTCCGCGACGCCGTACTCCTCGGCGATCGCCCGGAGCCGCTCGGCCTCCGGTTCGGCGGCGAGCAGGGCCTGTTCGGGGCCGCCGGCGACGAGGAGTTCGGCGTCGGGTACGTCGGCGAGGGCGCGGATGGCGCGGTCGAAGCCCTTGCGGGGGACGAGCCGGCCGACGGTCAGCAGCCGCCGGGGCGCGGACCGGTCGCGTTCGGCTCCGCGGACCGGGGAGAACTCGTCGGGGTCCACGCCGCAGGGCACGATCGAGATGTTCCCGCGGGGCAGGCCCATGGCCTCCAGTTCGGCCACCTCGTCCCGGCAGGTGGCGATGATCGCACTGGCCTCGCGGCCCACGGCGGTCTCGATCGCGATCCGGTCGGCCGGGCTGGTGTCGGCGGGTCCCTGGTAGCGCTTCTTCACGGTGCCCAGGGCGTGGTAGGTCTGCACCACGGGGATGCCCAGGTCGCGTGCGCCGGCCAGGGCGGCCGTGCCGGACATCCAGAAGTGGGCGTGCACCACGTCGGGCGGCTCCGCGGACCACTCCCGGGCCAGCCAGGCGCCGAACTGAGGCATGTAGGGCAGGAGTTCGTCCTTGGGGATCGGGGCAGCCGGGCCGGCGGGTACGTGCGCCACCTTCACGCCGTCCGGTGTGGTGACCCGGTCCGGCAGCCGGGGGTCGTCCCGGCGCGTGTACACCACGACCTCGTGGCCGCGGCGGGCGAGCTGCCGGGCGACCTGGGCCACGTACACGTTCTGGCCGCCCGCGTCCGGTCCGCCGAGCTCGGCCAGCGGGCTGGCGTGCTCGGACACCATGGCGACGCGGCCGGCCGAGGGGTGGCTCTGGCTCATCGGGTGACCTCCTTGATCAGGCGCTCCCAGTCGTCCCGGAAACGCCGCTCTCCGTAGCGGGCCTGTGCCGCGGCCCTGGCGGCCTCCCCCGCCGACCGGGCGTGTGCGGGATCGGCGAGGAATCCCCGGACCGCGTCCTCGAGCACGTCGAAGCGGTTGGAGACCACCCCCGCTCCCTCGGGGACCGCCGCACGCACCTCGGTGGTGTCCAGGGCGACCACCGGCATGCCGAGGAACATCGCCTCCAGCAGGGACAGGCCGAGCGAGGTCCAGCGGATCGGGTGGATGTAGAGGCGGCACCGGGCCATCGCCGGGTGCAGTTCGCCCTGGGGCAGGTCCCGGCTGCGGCAGCGGCCGGGCGGGACACCGAGGTGGGCCGCGAGGCCCTCCGTGCGCATGCCGAAGACGTCCAGCGGGGCCCAGTGGGCGAAGAGCGGCAGCAGGTCGGTGCCGGTGGTGCGGCCCCGGCGCACCGGCTCGTTGACGACGACCGCGGCGCTGGGTTCCTCACCCG
Organism: Streptomyces sp. NPDC001544; assembly: GCF_042894285.1. Taxonomy (NCBI): domain Bacteria; kingdom Bacillati; phylum Actinomycetota; class Actinomycetes; order Kitasatosporales; family Streptomycetaceae; genus Streptomyces; species Streptomyces sp. NPDC001544. The sequence goes on from NZ_JBIAVN010000002.1 coordinate 24,673, forward strand.
TCCACAGGTGGCCCGGGTCGATGATGCCGTGCTCGATCACCTCGGTCGGGGCCCGGCCGTTGTCCCACATCAGGCGGTTGAAGTGGGTGACGTGCACGACGGGGATGTCGGTGCGGTCGGCGAGCGGGTGGCGGGTGCCGTCGGCCGTCCCGTGCGGGGCGTTGTGCTCGACGTACACGGCGGGCACGTCGAGGCCGGGGCGGCGGCCCGTCCACTCGTGGGCCAGCTCGAGCTCGTGGGGCCGCTGGAGCACCATCAGGTCGATGTCGGCGTCCCGCAGTCCGGCGGGACTGAGCTCCCGCACGGACGCGGGCCACTGCCAGGTGCGGGCCCGGCCGAGGCCGTCCGGGCCCCGGTCGGGCAGCACCGGCACGAGGAAGGTGTACGGCCCCTGCACGAACGAGGTCAGCCACGAGCCGTGCACATGCCAGACAAGGACGTTCATGGGCTCTCCTCGGTCATGCGCTCCTTGATCAGCTTCTGCACCGCGCTCACCACGTCCTCGGCCGTGACCTCCTCCAGGCACGGGTGGCCTGGAACGGGACAGTGCCGTGCCCTGCTGTCGGCGCACGGCGCCCGCTGGTCGCCGAGGAGCACGCACGGCACGCCGTACGGTGCCCACCGCTCGGCCGGGACCACCGGCGCGAACAGGGACACCACCGGCGTCCCGACGGCCGCCGCCAGATGGGCGGGCCCGGTGTTGCCGCACACCACGGCGTCGGCCATGCGCAGCACGCCGGCCAGGGTGCGCGGGTCGGTTCGGCCGCCGAGGTCCACCCCGGTGTCGCCGCTGACCCGCCGGGTGAGGTCGAGCTCGCCGGGACCTCCGGTGACGACGACCCGGTGACCGGCGTCGGTGAGCAGGGCGACGGCCTCGGCGCAGCGCCCCGGGCTCCAGGCGCGGGCGGGCGCGCTGGCGCCGGGGTGGACGACGACGTACGGGCCGTCGCCGGTGAGGGCGACGGTGTCCGGCGGGGGCACGACGCGCAGCCGGCCGTCGTCCCCCGGGCGGAGCGGGAAGCCCATCGCGGCGGCGGTGTCGAGCGCGGCCTCCGCCTCGTGCCGGCCGGGCAGCCGACGGTGGCGTACGTCGAGGAGGCGGCCGGGGTGGTCGACGCTGTCGGCGCCGATCCGGCCGACCCCGGCCAGCCTCAGCAGCAGGGTCGTGGGCAGCGGGCTCTGGTGGAAGGAGGTCAGTACGAGCGCGGTGTCGAAGGCCGCCTGCCTCAGCCGTCCGACGAGGCCGTCGACGTCCGCCTCGGGCACGGCGGGCGGGTCGAAGCCCTCCCAGGGCGCCTCCCACACGATCACGTCGTCCACGCCGGGGAGCAGCCGGGCGGCGGGCTCGCCACGCGGCCCGCACAGCATCGTGACGTGCGAGGCGTGCGCGGCGACCGCGCGTACCGCGGGGCCGGCGAGCAGCACGTCACCGAAGCTGTCGAGGCGTACGACCAGGGCTTTCACGGGCGGTCCCCTCGCTCTTCGGTGAGGATCCGCCGTACGGCCGTGAGCAGGTCGCCGGCGGTCTCGGGTGCCGAGGCGATCTCTTCGGGCCGGGTCACGGCGTTGGGCACCAGCACGGCCCGGGCGCCCGCGGCCCGCGCGGCCAGGACGTCGGCCCCTATGTCGCCGATCACCACGCAGCTTCGCGGGTCCACGCCCAGGCGGCGGGCGGCTTCGAGGACCAGGCCCGGGCGGGGCTTGCGGCAGGCGCAGCCGGCCTCGGGCGGGTGCGGGCAGTACACCCAGGTGCCGAGCCCGCCGAGCAGGGCGTCCACCCGGTCGTTGACGCGGCGGACGTCGGCGTCGGTGAGCAGCCCGCGCCCGATGCCGGACTGATTGCTCACCACGCCGGTGGGAATGCCGGCCGCCCGCAGCAGTGCCACGGATTCCTCGGCGCCGGGCAGCAGCCGCACCAGGTCGGGGTCGCCGTTGTAGGGCACGTCCTCCACCAGGGTGCCGTCGCGGTCGAAGAGGACGGCGGCCACGGCGGTGCGGTGGGGCGGCCGGGGGTGTACGGGGTCCTCCACGGCCGCGGGCCCCACGGTCCAGGCGCCGGCGCACTGGGGTGCGGTCGCCGCGCTCATGTCGGACTCCGAAGCGGTGCGGCCGCCGGCGGCGCGGCCCCCAGCGGTTCGGCGCTCAGCGGCGCGGCCCCGCGGTGGCGTACCAGGCCGGTGAGCCAGTGCCTGACCGCCAGCGGAGGGATGGCCACGCTGGTCGCGGCCATGGTGGTGACCTCCGCCGCGGTCCGGGGGCCGGGCAGGATACGGGCCAGGGCGAACTCGGTGGTGCCCAGCGCCCACAGGACCGCGGCGGCCGAGGCGGCGCGGCGGCGACCGGTCAGGGCGAGCACGGGTGCCGCGAACGCGAGGGCGGTGACGGCGGCGTGCCGGGGCAGCCTGCCGCGGGGGGCTCGGGCCCGGTCCCACCAGCCGGGGCCGTGGAGGTACTGCATCAGCGCGTCGTCGGCGTTGCCGCGCTGGGCCCGTACCGACGCCCACTGGTCGGCGTCACGCACCGGGTGGCGGGTGACGCGCCGTCCGCGGTGCAGCGACCACCCCGCGTCGAGCACCCGCAGGGCCAGGTCGGCGTCCTCCCGGAAGGCGCGGCGGAAACGTTCGTCGAAGCCGTGGACGTGGATCAGCGCCGACGTGCGGTAGGCCATGTCGGCGGTGGCCCAGGCGGCGTCCGCCAGCCCGGCGGTGCCGCGTTCCCAGTCGGTCGGGCGGCGGTCCTCGGGCAGCGGCACGCTCAGGCGGCCCTGGGTGCCGCCCGTGTCGGCGGACGCCTGGGCCAGGTCCTCCGCGAGGCGGTCGGACCAGTCGGGCAGCACCTGCACGTCGTCGTCGAGGAAGACGGTCCAGGGCGTGGTGAGCGTGCGCCAGCCGGTGTTGCGGGCGGCTGCCGGGCCGCGGCCGCCGCTGCGCAGCGTGCGGACCCGGTCGAGCAGGACCCCGGCCGTCTGCACGGGCAGCGGCCCGGCCGGTTCGGGGCGGTCGTCCACGACCACGACCTCCTCGGGCGGGTGGCCGGTCGTGGCCGCGGCCAGCGCGCGCAGGCAGTCGGCGAGGCAGTCCCGCCCGATCGTCGGGATGACGACGCTGTAGGCGGGGGCGCCCGTCGTACGAGCATGCGTCATGCGAACACCTTCTTCCGCCGGATCGCGAACGGGCCGAGCGCGAGCAGGTCCACGGGTGCGGAGCCGAAGCACTCCAGGGCGTCGCGCGGGTCGTCGACCATGGGCCGGCCCGCCGTGTTGAGGCTGGTGTTCACCACCACGGGCAGCCCGGTCCGGCGTTCGAACCCGTCGATCATCCGGGCCACCAGCGGTTCGTCCGCGCGGTCCACGGTCTGGATGCGGGCCGTGCCGTCCACGTGGACGACGGCCGGGATCCGCTCCCGCCACGCCTCGGCGACGTCGTGCACGAACAGCATGTACGGGCTGGGCAGCGGCCCGTCGAACAGTTCACCGGCCCGTTCGGTCAGCACCATCGGGGCGACGGGCCGGAACTCCTCGCGGCCCTTCACGGCGTTCAGGCGGTCCAGGTTCTCGGCGCGTCCGGGGTGGGCGAGCAGCGAGCGGTGGCCGAGGGCGCGGGGGCCGTACTCGCTGCGGCCCTGGAACCAGGCCACGACGCCGTCCCGGGCGAGTTCCTCGGCGACGGTCTCGGCGATGTCGTCGGGTTCCTCGTAGGGGACGGCCGCCCGTTCCAGCCAGGCGCGCAGTTCGTCGTCGCTCCAGCCGCGGCCGAGGGCGGCGGTCGGCATCGCCTCCACCGTCTCCTTCTGGTGGGCGAGGTGCAGTGCGGCGCCGAGCGCGGTGCCCGCGTCCCCGGCGGCGGGCTGCACCCAGATCCGTTCGAAGGGGCCTTCGCGGTGCATCCGGGTGTTGGCCACGCAGTTGAGCGCCACACCGCCGGCCAGCGTCAGCACGTCCTCGCCGGTGCGCTCGTGCAGCCACCGCACGAGGCCGAGCAGGACCTCTTCCAGACAGGCCTGGGCGCTGGCCGCCAGGTCGGCGTGGTCCTGCGACCAGGGGGCGCCCGCCGGGCGCGGCGGGACCAGCGACGCCCAGGGCACCGTCCGTGCCCGGAAGCCGCCCTGCCCGTCGAGGCCGACGTGGGGGCGCAGTTGGTCGAGGAAGCGCGGCTTGCCGTAGGAGGCGAGGGCCATCACCTTGAACTCGTCGCTGCTGCGCAGGAATCCGAGGTGCTGGGTGAGGTCCTCGTAGAACAGGCCCATGGAGTCGGGCAGCGACTGCGAGCCCAGCACGGTCAGTTCGCGGTTGACGTAGCGTCCGGCGAGGTGCGAGCCGCATTCGCCGCGGCCGTCCAGCACCAGCACGGCGCAGTCCGGGTACGGGGAGGCCTGGCCGGCCGAGGCGGCGTGGGCGACGTGGTGGGCGACGAACCGCACCTTGTCCGGGTCCAGGCCGGGCAGCGCCTCGGCGAGGAACTCCGGTGCCCGGCGGGCGTATTCCTGGCGCAGGTGGTCCCAGGGGTCGTGCAGGCCCAATTGCTCGGCCGGACGTGCGAGTTCCGGGTCGTAGGAGTAGGCGACGGCGTCGAGGTCGGAGGGGGTCAGCCCGGCCTGGTCCAGGCACCATCGGGCGGAGAGTTCGGGCAGTTCCCAGGCGGAGAAGGGAACGGGCCGCTTGCCGTGCTTGCGCCGGCTGAAGCGCTCCTCCTCCGCGGCTGCCACGATCCGGCCGTCCACGACCAGGGCCGCGGCGGGGTCGTGGAAGAGGGCGTTGATTCCCAGGACGCGCATGCTGCCTCCGTGGCGGGGTGGTGGTCGGCTCCCCGCGGGTGCGGGTGACCTCTCTACGGCTGCGGGGCCGGTTCACGGCCCGGCGGCACCGCGGCGAAGTGGGCGATGGTCTGCTTGATGCCCTCCTCCCAGGGCACGCGGGGCGCCCAGCCGAGCAGTTCGCGGGCGAGTGTGGTGTCCGGGCGCCGGCGCTGCGGGTCGTCGACGGGGCGCTCGACGTATTCGATGCGGGAGGAGGAGCCGGTCAGCTCCACGATGCGCCGGGCGATGTCCCGGACGGGGACCTCGTCACTGCCGCCGATGTTGACGGGCCGTACCGAGCGGCTCGCCGCGACCAGCAGGATGCCCTCGACGGTGTCGTCGACGTAGCACAGGGAGCGGGTCTGGCTGCCGTCACCGGCCACCGTCAGCGATTCGCCGGCCAGGGCCTGGCAGACGAAGGTGGGCACGGCGCGGCCGTCGTGGGCGCGCATCCGGGGCCCGTAGGTGTTGAACAGGCGGACGATCCCCGCGTCGGCGTCCTTGGTGCGCACATGGGCGGTGACCAGCGCCTCCGCGAAGCGCTTTGACTCGTCGTAGACGCTGCGCGGGCCGACCGGGTTGACGTTGCCCCAGTAGTCCTCGCGCTGCGGGTGCACGAGCGGGTCGCCGTACACCTCGGAGGTCGAGGCGAGCAGGAAACGTGCCCCGTCGCGCTCGGCGAGGGCCAGCATGTTGCGGGTGCCCAGGCTGCCGGCGTCCAGCGTCTCCAGGGGCAGCCGGAGGTAGTCGGCGGGTGAGGCGCAGCAGGCGAAGTGCAGGACCAGGTCGTACGGTCCCGGCAGGCGCCGCAGCACGCCGGGCGCGCAGACGTCGTCCTCGACGTAACGGAAGCCGGGGCGGCCGTCGAGGTGGGCGACGTTGTCGGGCGATCCGGACAGCAGGTTGTCGACGCAGTCGACTTCGACACCCGCATTCAGCAGGTGCTCGCACAGATGGCTGCCGAGGAAACCGGCACCGCCGGTGACCACGGCCCGTCCCCAGGGGACGCGCGTCGTCGCATCGGTCATGGAAGGTCCTTCGTCCGCGTCACGGGCCCCGTGGGCGCGATCGGGCGCAGGGGACCCCGGCAGCCGGGCGCGAACCCGCCCGGCGCGGGAAAAACAGGATGTGGGGGGAGTGAAAGAACCGGTCGTGGGGGCAGTGGGAGTGCTGTGCGACTCCAGTGGCCGCCGTGGTCTCGACGGCACTGACACGGGGTTCCCGTCTCAGTTGTTTTCACACGTTGATGTCTATTGTGCGAAATCCGGGCTGTACGCGCGATTCGTGTGAGTCGTCCGCGGCCGGGCACTCGGGGGCTGGAGGTGAAGGACATGGGACACGGTGGAAACGTCATCGACGAGCTGGTGACCGATCACCGCGAGGTCGAGGAGCTCTTCGGCAAGATCGAGGCGCTGCCTTCCGGTGACAAGAAGCGCAAGGTGTACGCCGACCAGGCCACGATGGAGCTGGTGCGGCACTCGGTGGCCGAGGAGGCCTATCTGTACCCGGCCGTGCGCGAGCACGTGGACGGCGGCGGCCCCTTGGCGGACAAGGAACTCGAGGACCACGCCAAGGCCGAGCAGATCATGAAGGACCTCGAAAGCCGCGACGCCGACCACCCGGACTTCGACCGGCTGATCACCTCGCTGATGAGCGAGATCCGCGAGCACGTGACGGACGAGGAGGAGAACCTCTTCCCGAGGCTGCGGGCGGCGTGCCCCGCGGACGCGTTGAACGAGCTGGGGGACAAGGTCCGCCAGGCGAAGAAGACGGCACCGACACGGCCCCACCCGACCGCCCCGGACAAGCCACCGGCCAACAAGATGCTGGCGCCGGGCGCCGGACTGGTGGACCGGCTGCGGGATGCGCTGTCGGGGCGCGGCAAGATGGACTGAGGTCTTCCGGCCGGACTCCCGGCAGATGCCGAAACGGGCCCGTCGCTGTGGCGGCGGGCTTTTCGCTGCGCTCTCGGCGGCTGTGCGGTCCGCAGTCGGCTTCAGCCCTTGAACCCAGCTGCCCACCTGTGAGCAAACCCACTCGGCCTGCCAAGTGCTGGGGGTCCGCTCGTAGTTGGTTTTTGTGCGGGGCCTCCCCCGGCGGTCGGTGTCATCGACTCGGCCGTCCCTTCTGCCACCATGGTCGGCGCCGTGACCGACTCGGTGGAGCGGCCGTGCAGTGCAGCCGGCGTCCTTGGTTTCCGCCGGTCCCCCCTGACTGACGTCTGCCGAGAACCGCACCGTGCCTACCGCCCCCGCCCTGCCCTCTCCTGCGCCGAAAACCGTGCCCGTACCGCCCCGGAAGCCCTCGCGCTCCCCGTGGCGGTCGCTGCGGCACCGCGGTATGCGCTGGTGGTCGGCCGCCAACTTCGTGTCCAACACCGGTACGTGGATGCAGCTGACGGTGCAGAACCTGCTCGTGCTGCAGATCACCGGCTCCGCGGCGGCGACCGGTCTGTCGATGTCCGTGCAGGCCGCTCCCGCCCTGTTCATGAGCCTGCTGGGCGGCGCCGCCGTCGACCGCTGGCCGCGCAAGCTCACGGTCGCCGTGAGCCAGGCGCTGCTGGGCGCGGTCGCCTTCGTGACGGCGCTGCTGGTGGCGCTGGACCTGCTCGACATGACCTCCCTGCTGGTGCTGTCCGCGGTGACCGGCATCATCGCCACCGTCGACGCGCCGGCGTGCGCCCTGCTGGGCAACGACCTGGTGCCGGCCGAGGACCTGCCCTCCGCGATCGGCGTGGGCGCGCTGGTGCACAGCGCGGGCCGGCTGGTCGGCACCGGCCTCGCGGGGCTGACGGTCGGCTTCCTCGGCACGGCCGCCGCGTACGCGGCCAACGGGCTGTCGTTCCTGTTCGTGGCCTCGGTCGTGCCGTTCCTGCGTCCCGCGCGGGCCGCGGCGGCCCGTCCCACGCCCGGCACGGACACCGCCACCCGCCCCGCCGAGTCCGCCGGCGACATGACCGTGCGGGAGGGCCTGCGGTACTTCGCGCGCCGGCCCCGGCTGGTCGCGCTCGCCGCCGTCACCGGGCTCAGCTCGGTCTTCGGCCGCAACTACGGGCTGACGCTGGCCGTGCTCGTCACCGGTCCGCTCGCCGGGGGCGCGGGCGCGTTCGGCACGGTGTCGACCGTCCTCGCGGTCGGCGGCATCCTCGGCGCGGTCCTCGGCGCGCGGATGCGCCGCCCCTCCGTCCGGCTGGTGGGCACCCTGGCCGCCTCCGGCGCCCTGCTGCAGGTGGCGGCCGGGCTGTCCCCGTCACTGGCCGTGCTGCTGGTGCTGGTCCTCCCCATGGCCGTGGTCGAGTCCGTCTCCGACACCGCGGGCACGGCCGTCCTGCAGACCGACCCGCCGGCCCGTCTGCGCGGCCGTGTCCTCGGCGTGTGGAGCAGCATCGGCACGGTGTGGAGTCTCGGCGGTCCGCCGGCCCTGGGCCTCCTCATGGAGTACGCCGGTGCCCGGGGCGCCTTCGTCACGGGCGGCCTGCTCATCGCGGCCCCCGTCGCCACCGCCCTCCTCCTGCGCGTCCGCCGCACCCCGGCCCCGGTCACCCTGCCGGCCCGGGAAGGCGACGTCACGGGGCAGGCGGCACTGGACACGGCGGCCTGACAGGCGGCCCCGGGCGGGCGGCAGGCGCTCCCGGGGGGCCTGAGGGACCGCGGACTGTTCGGGGCTCTCAGGCCGCCAGTGCCCGGCCCGGGTCGAGACGGTCCAGGAGCTGGGCGTGGTGGAGTTCGGCGACGGGCGCCAGAAGGTCGGGGTGGCGCAGGAGGGCCGCGGCCCGGCGGTCCGCCTCGTCCGGGTCGGTCAGACGCCGGAACTCGACCGGCGTACCGGTGGTGTGCTCACCGTCGGCGAGCGCGGCCACCGCCAGGGCGGCCAGCTCGGGGTCGCTGAGCAGTCCGGCCGCCCAGCTGGCGACGACCTCGTCCACCCAGGTGCGCCAGGCCCATGTCTCCGGCTGGTCGTCCTCGCCGACGGTGGCGTCGGAGACCCAGTCCAGCGCGGCGGAGCCGCCGGGGCCCGCCATGCCGACCAGGGCGGCGTCCATCGCGGTCGGGTACCGCAGCCAGGCGGCGACGGTGACGGCCTGCCGCGCCTGCACCTCGCACAGGGCGCGGGCCAGTGCCCCGCCACTGGGCGGGTAGGCACGCGTCAGCCATTGGGCGGTCGCCGCTATCAGCGGGGAGAGGTCTGTGAGCACTACGGGGCCGTCCGAGCTGGTACCGGGTCTTCCGAGGAAGGAAGACGAGGAGGAGAACTCGGTAGAACCGTAGCCCGGCCAGGCCCAAACCGATGACGTGTCGTCGGCCACACTCCGGTACGACTCGAGGCGTCAGTCCGGGGACGCCGCCCGTTCCGGCAGGTGGTAGACGTGGAAGGCCCGTCCGATGACCGGCTGGGCCACGTTGCGCACCTTGACGCCCGCACCGGTCATCCCGTGCTCGGTGCCCGCGTGTGCGTGCCCGTGCACCGCGAGGTCGGCGCCCGCCGTGTCGATGGCCTCGGCCAGCAGGTAGCTGCCGAGGAAGGGATAGATCTCCAGCGGCTCCCCGGCGAGGGTGTCCGACACGGGTGAAAAGTGCGTCAGCGCGATCCGCACGTCGCACCCCCACTCGTCCAGCTCCTCCAGTGAGTCGCGCAGCGCGTCGGCGCACCGCCGGGAGTACCGGACGAACTCCTTCATGATCGGCTCGCCGAACTCCCCGGCGCAGCGGCCGACGAACCCGCCGCCGAACCCCTTGGTGCCGGCCACACCGATCCGGGGCCCGTCGTCGCCGGTCACGACGACCGCCTGCCCTTCGAGCACATGCGCGCCCGCGTCCCGGAGGATGGCGGTGACCTCGTCGGGCCGGTCGTCGTGGTGGTCGTGGTTGCCCAGCACGGCGACCACCGGGACCCCGAGGTCCTTGATCTCCCGGGCCACGACCTGGGCCTCCTCGGGCGTGCCGTGCCGGGTGAGGTCCCCGGCCAGCAGCAGTACGTCGGCGCACTCGGGCAGTGTTTCGAACGAGGGCCGGAGCACTCCCTGGCTCTCGGCCCCCATGTGGATGTCCCCCACGGCCGCGACCCGGATCATGCGAGTTCCTCCGCCTCACCGGGCGAGGAGGTCCCCGCGACGCAGATGTCCGAGTGGACCGGATGTCCCTGAAGTGCCTCACGGGCCTGGCGGAGGATGTCGTCGCGGCACTGCGCGGACGGCACCGTGCCGGTCAGCAGGACGGCCTCGCCCCGGATCTCGGCGCGCACCCCCAGCTCGCCGAGTGGCCCCGCGGCCAGGCGTTCGGCGAGGTGGGCGACGCGGTAGTCCAGATGTTCGGCGTGTTCGGCCACCGGAGCACCAGGCGCGTGGACGGCGCCTTGGTCGGTCATGGCTGCTCCTCTTGCGGTTCGATGACGTGCAGGCGTTCGAGGAGGAAGAGGAAGGCCGCGGGCATCGGCTCGTCCCCGCAGGACTTCCGTACCTCCTCCCAGTCGACCTTCTCGCGCAGCGCCCGGGCGACGGGCAGCACGGACCCGAAGTCGCAGTGGTGCTCGGAGAAGGCGGTGATGAGGCTGCGCATGAGGTCGGTCGGCGCCAGGACGGGCATGTGCACGGAGTCGACCGGCAGATACTGCGCCCGTTCCAGCAGGTCCGGGGTGACGGGCCGGCGTGCCAGCTCGAAGATGATGTCGACGTCCTGCTCGAAGCAGGTGGCCTTCAGCAGCCAGTCCTCGGGCGGCATCCGGACCCCCAGCCCGGCCTCGCGCAGTGTCTGCGCGACCGCCTCGGCGTCCTCGGGCAGGATGCAGAAGTCGGCGTCGTGCTGCAGATGCCGGCTGCCGCCGTGCGCGTACACGGCCACGCTCCCGGCCAGCGCGAAGGCGTGTCCCTTCCGCTTGAGGACCGCTCCCACCCGTTTGGCCGCCTCGAGGATCGCCTGGCTGCGGTCCTGGGGCAGCTCCCGCGCCTGCGGGTGCGGGACCGGCTCACCGGGCACCGCGGTCCCCCCGGGGTCGTCCGCCGCCAAGTGGAGTTCCGCCCGTCGCCGGGCGAGCGTCACGTCCTCCCCGTTCTGCGTCATGACCACTCCCATCTCCCCGTCGGCCCTGCCCCGGACAGCCCCGTCCGGCCCCGGGCGTCGGCCGGGCTCTCCTAGTACCCGGCCCCTCGGGGTCGACACGCGCGACGCACCGGCTCCGGGACGACGACTTGACCGTCCGCTGGCTGGCACTTCCGCGGACGGGGGAAGACCATGGCCACAGGGGCGGAAGAGCACTCGGGAGGCACCATGACGACCACATCCGCTCCCGGGGTGACGGGCCTGGAGATCCGGTCGATCGACTACGTCCCACTGGACGAACGGCACGGCAAGCTGTGGCACCTGGGCCCCCTGTGGTTCATGTCCAACGCGCAGATCGCGACGCTGGCGGTGGGACTGGTCAGCATCACCGCGGGCGGCAACCTGATCTGGTCGCTCATCGCGATCGTGGCCGGCACTGTCATCGGCACCTTCTTCATGGCCTTCCACTCGGCCCAGGGACCACAGCTCGGGCTCCCCCAGATGATCCAGTCGCGGCCCCAGTTCGGCTACGTCGGCGCCCTGCTGGTCTGGATCTTCGCCTATGTGCAGTACGCGGGGTTCAACGTCTTCAACACCATCCTCGCCGGAGAGTCCCTGCACAGCACGCTGCACGGGGGCGTCAAGCTGTGGGTGATCGTGGTGACCGCCGTCGCCTTCGTCATCGCGCTGGTGGGCTACGACATCATCCACAAGGCCGAACGCGTCCTGACGTACACCTTCCTCGTGGTGTTCGGCGTCTTCACGGTGGGCGTCCTGGTCACCCTGCACTACCCGCCGGGCTCGTTCGACCTCGGCCACTTCGCGTGGACGCCGTTCCTCGCCCAGTTCGGCGTGGTCGCCGGCTACCAGATCAGCTGGGCGATCTACGTCTCGGACTACTCGCGCTACCTCCCGCCGGACGTCACCGTCCGCAAGACCTTCTACTGGACGTACTTCGGCTCCGCGCTCGGCGGTATCTGGCTGATGGTCCTCGGGGCGCTGCTGGCCGCCTGGGCCGGCAAGGGCTTCGACACGATCCCGTCGATCAACGCGGCCGGCGACAAGGTGTTCGACGGGTTCGGCGCGATCGTGCTGCTCTTCGCGACGCTCGGTCTGGTGTCCGTCACCGCGCTGAACATGTACGGCGGGTCGCTCACCCTCATCAGCGCCATCGACTCCTTCCGGCGGGTGACGCCGACCCTGACCGTCCGGCTGGTGACCATCGGGCTCACCGCGGCCCTGTCCGTGATCGGCGCGCTGGCCGCGACGTCCAACTTCCTGAGCAACTTCGAGAACTTCCTGTTGCTGGTCCTCTACCTGTTCATCCCGTGGACCGCGGTGAACCTGATGGACTACTACGTGGTGCGCCGGGGGCACTACGCGGTCGCCGAGATCTTCAACCCGCACGGCATCTACGGGCGCTGGGGCTGGCACGGCATCATCGCCTACCTGGTGGGGTTCGCCGCGATGGTGCCGTTCTTCTCCGTGGGCACCCTGTACGTCGGCCCGGTCGCCAAGGCGCTCGACGGTGGCGACATCTCCCTCTTCGTGGGCCTGCCGGTGTCCGCGGTGCTCTACTGGCTGCTGACCCGGTCGATCGACGTCGAGGCGGAGACCCGGCTCGCCCAGGCCGAGGCCGAGACGCTGGAGCGCGCGGCGCACGAACACCGCGAACCCTGAGCGGCTGACCCGGGGCCGCTCAGGAGGACTGCCGCCGCTCCTCCTCCGCCTCCTGTTCCATCTGTTCCGCGCGGCGCTGCTCCTCCTCGCTCCACGTCTGGGTGTCACGGGGCGGCAGATAGGGTTCCGCGTCCTCCGGGAGGCCACCGGCGACAGCGCGGCGACGGGCCAGTTCCGCGTCGAACTCCAAGCCGAGCAGGATGGCGATGTTGCTGATCCACAACCACACCAGGAAGACGATCACGCCGGCGAGTGTGCCGTAGGTCTTGTTGTAGGAGGCGAAGTTCGACACGTAGAAGGCGAAACCCGCCGAAGAGGCCAGCCAGATCACCAGCGCCAGCACGCTGCCCGGCGTGACCCACCGGAAACCGCGGCCCTTGACGTTGGGTGTCGCCCAGTACAGCAGCGCGATCATCATCGTGACCAGGACGACCAGCACGGGCCACTTCACGATCGACCACACCGTCAGGGCCGCATCGCCGAACCCGAGGGCCGCACCGGCCTGTCGGGCGACCCCGCCGGTGAAGACCACGATCAGCGCGCTGATCACCGCCAGCACCAGCAGCAGCACCGTCACACCCACCCGGACGGGCAGGATCTTCCACACGGGCCGGCCCTCGGGGATGTCGTACACCGCGTTGGCCGAGCGGATGAACGCCGCGATGTAGCCGGAGGCCGCCCACACCGCCAGCAGGATGCCCACGAGGGCCATGACGGAGCCGATGCCGCCCCGGCCGCGCAACTCCTGCACCGCGTTGCCGATGATGTCCCGGGCCGAGCCCGGGGCCAGTTGCTGGATGTTGTCCAGCACCTCCTGGGTCGCCGACTCACCGGCGACGCCCAGCAGGGAGACCAGTACCAGCAGGGCCGGGAACATCGACAGCACGCCGTAGTAGGTGAGCGCCGCGGCGCGGTCGGTGAGATCGTCGTCCTGGAACTCCTTCACCGTGCCTTTCAGCGCCGCCCACCACGACCGTTTCGACAGCTGCGCGGGTTCGTCCGGCTGATCGGATTCCGTTTTCCGTGCCATGTCCCCCAGGTAACCCGTCCGGCACCGTCGAATCTTTTCGCGTTCGCGAACAGTCAATTGGCGTGGCGGCAGAGCGAGTCGGGTGTCACTGGGGGCAGCCGGGGATGCTGCCCGCCGGGTTGCAGTTGTCGGGCGTGTTGCCGGTGACCGCGGTGCCCGTGACGGCGACCGAGCCGCCGGCCCGGAAGATTCCGCCGCCATGGCCGCCGGCCCCGTTGCCGGTGACCTCACCGGCGACCAGCCGGGCGCCGCCGGCCTGGTTGTACAGGCCGCCGCCGTCGAGTGCGGCGCTGTTGCGGTCCAGCGACGCGCCCTGGAGGAGCACGGCGCTGCCGAAGTTGGCGATGCCTCCCCCGTAGGAGGCGGCCGTGTTCCCGTCGACCGTCCCGCCGTTGACGGTCAGGGGTCCGGTCGCTGTGTAGATGCCGCCGCCCTCGAAGGTGTCGGTCCGGTTGCCGTGGACGGTCGTGGTGTTGAGGGTCGTCGTCCCGTTGTTGGCCAGTCCTCCGCCGGTGAAGGTCGCGGTGTTGCCGTTGACGGACGCGCTGTTGACGGTCAGCCGGCCGGAGTTGTCGACGTGGATGCCGCCGCCGTCGGAGGCGGTGTTCAGCGTGACGACGCCGCCGGACAGGTCCGCGCTGCCACCGGGAGCCACCTCGATGCCGCCGCCCGTGACCGCGGCGGTGTTGCCGGTGACCCGGCTGTTGCCCAGGGTGAGACGTCCTCGGGTCAGGATGCCGCCGCCGACGGTGCCGGGATCGGCTGTGGCGCTGCCGCCCGACACGGTGATCCCGTTGAGGGCGAGAGCGCCCTGGGGAGCCACCTCGGCGATGCGGAAGGCGGTGGTCGCCGTGCGGGTGATGGTGGCGGAGTCGCCGCTGATGGTGACGTTCGCGGTGATGACGGGAAGTCCGTCGGCTCCGTAGGGGCCACCGGCCACCGCCGGAGTGGTGATCTTGTACGTACAGCCGGCCGAGAGCGTGATGGACCCGGCGCCGATGGTGTTGGCGTTGTTGATCTGTCTGATCAGCTCGTCGACGTCGCCGCACGGCACCACTGCCCGGGGGGTCGCCAGGTTCTCGGCGGCGGCCGACGCGGCGATGCCCACACCGGATGTGCTCAGCAGGGCGGCCAGGGTCAGGGCGCGGGTCTTCTTCACGGTCAGCACCGGTACTCCCTCTGTTCGTCTGCTGGACGGCGGTCTCCAGAACCGACCGAGTGGGGGAACTGCCGCCTCGACAGTCCAACTTGATCGTGACCGTGGGTGGTCTGCATCCAGTGGGATCCGGATGGGTGAGGGGACGGCATCGTGGGTCGTTTTCTTTTGGAAATGGTTCCCTCCAGGAAAGGAGGGCGTGAACAGTGCGCTGGGCCGTTCGTGTGACATAGTCACGAGGCACTTGCCGGGGTCTTCGCCGGAATGGATTACTGGAATGGATCCAACCGGTGGGCCGCCCATTCTCGCCGGGGGATGCGGCAGTCGGACCACTCGCTGCTTTTCCGGAAGAGCACGTGTGATCGTGCCGGCATACCGCGATGGGCACCCCTGGTGGGAAGTTGGATCCGTGCAGCCGGTGCCGTTCGCGGCACCGGCTGTCGCGGTTTCACCACTTCCCTCAGATGCCCGGGGCCGCGATCCGGGTGTAGGTGAGGCTGTTGCTGGTGCCGGCCGGGGTGGTGACCGTGACGGTGACCGGCCCGGCCGTTCCCGCGGGGGCGGCGGCGGTGAGCTGGGTGGGTGACACCACCGTGAACGGCACCGGGGTCGAGCCGAACTGGACGCCCGTGGTGTCGGTGAGATTGGTGCCGGTCACGGTCACGACGGTGCCGGCCTGGGTGGGTCCCTTGTCGGGGACGAGGGAGGCCAGCGCGGGAGCCGCGAGATACACGTAGGCGACGGGGTTGCTGGTGCCGCCCGGGGTCGTGACGGTCACCGCCGCGGTGCCCGCCGCGTGGGCGGGAGTCACCGCGGTGATCTGGGTGGCCGAGTTCACGGTGAACGACGTCGCCGCCAGTGTGTCGAAGCGCACCGCCGTCGCGCCGAGCAGGCCGGTGCCGGTCAGGGTCACGGTGGTGCCGCCCGCCGTGGCCCCGGAGGGCGGTGCGACGGCGGTCAGCGAGGGCGCGGCGGCGTAGAAGAAGTAGGCCTGGGGATTGTCGGGGCTGCTGGTGCCGCCCGGGGTCGTGACGGTCACCGCCGCGGCGCCGGCCGCGTGGGCGGGGGCGATCGCGGTGATCTGCGTCGCCGAGTCCACCGTGAACGACGACGCGGCCACCCCGTCGAAACGCACCGCCGTGGCCCCGGTCAGGTTCGTCCCCGTCAGCGTCACCGACGTACCCCCCGAGGTCGGCCCCTGCGTGGGAGACACACCGGTGATCGCGGGTGCCGCGAGATAGGTGAAGGTCAGGGAATTGCTGGTGCCGCCGGCCGTGGTGACGGTCACCGCGGAGGCGCCGGCCGCGTGGGCGGGGGCGATCGCGGTGATCTGCGTCGCCGAGTCCACCGTGAACGACGACGCGGCCACCCCGTCGAAACGCACCGCCGTGGCCCCGGTCAGGTTCGTCCCCGTCAGCGTCACCGACGTACCCCCGAGGACGGGGCCCTGAGTGGGTGTCAGAGAGGACAGTGCGGGCGCCGGGAGATACGTGAAGGTCAGCGCATTGCTGGTGCCGCCGGCCGTCGTGACCGTCACCGCCGACGCGCCCGCCGCATGGGCCGGGGCCACCGCGGTGATCTGCGTCGCCGAGTCCACCGTGAACGACGACGCGGCCACCCCGTCGAAACGCACCGCCGTGGCCCCGGTCAGGTTCGTCCCCGTCAACGTGACCGACGTGCCGACGGGCCCCTGAGTCGGTGCCAGGCTCGTCAGTGTGGGGGCCGATACGGTCACGTAGGTGAAGAGGACCGACTGACTGCTGGTCCCCTGGCTGGTGGTCACGGTGACGTTCACCGGTCCGTTGCCGGGTGGGCTGACCGCCGTGATCTGGGTGCTGCTGACGACGGTGAAAGAGGTCGCGGAGGCGGCGCCGAACCGGACGGCTGTGGCGCCGGTGAAGCCGCTACCGGTCACGGTGACGGTGGTACCGCCGGAGGCCGGCCCCTGAGTGGGACTGACCGATGAGACCACAGGGGCAGCCATCGCTGTAACTCCTTCAGTACGGACACGTCCGTGTACGCGGGTCGGGCCCGTCCGGGCGGTGGGGGGCCGCCGCCCGGACGGGGGTTTCGTCGCCTCCGCTGCGCGAAGGCCGCCGGGTGGATCAGATGCCGGGCCCGGCGACGTAGGTGAACGCACCGGTCGCGGTGTCGGATCCGGCCGGGTTGGTCACCGTCACGTCGGTCGCGCCCGCCGCGCCGGGCGGGGTGACCGCCGACAGCGTGGTGGTGTTGATCACCGAGAACGGGGCCGGAGTACCGCCGAAGGTGACGGAATCGGTGGTGTCGAGGTGGGTTCCGGTGATCGTCACCGCAGTCCCGCCCGAGGTCGGACCGGAGGTCGGGGTGACGGTCGCGATGGTCGGGACGTCGACGTAGGTGTAGGTCAGCCCGTTGTTCGTGCCGCCGGCGGTGGTCACGCTGACGCCGACCGGCCCGGCCGCCGCACCGGCCGGCACGGTGACGGTGAGCTGGTTGTCGTTGACCACGGTCGGGGTGGCGGTCACCCCGCCGAAGGACACGCTGGTGGCCGTCGACAGGCCGGTGCCGCTGAGGGTGATGCTGTTACCGCCGGCCAGCGGCCCGGAGGTGGTGCCCAGGGACGACTTGAACGGGGCGCCGACGTAGAAGAACGGCACCGGGTTGCTGGTCCCGCCCGGGGTGGTGACGGTGACGCCGACCGTGCCGGTTCCCGAGGGCGACACGGCGGTGACCTGGGTCGGCGACACCTGGGTGACGTTGGTGGCCGGCTTGGTGCCGAACTTCACCGAGCTGGTGTTGGCCAGGTTCGTGCCGGTGATGGTCACGAGCGTCCCACCGCCGGTGGAACCCTGGTTGGGGGTGATAGGCATGACGCGCTCCTCGCTGCTTGATGGGGACATGCGAGGAACCGGCGAGGGACACCCGGTCACCGAGGTCGCGCCGCCCGGGATCGAGCCGCCGTCACATGGCATGCCTCGCCCTCGTCCCGATCCCCACGGGCGCTGTCGGTGGTGCCGGACCCAGGGCGAGCGAAGGGACGTCCCCCGCTCACACGGCGGAAGTCGCAGCAGCCTGCGTCGCCTCCCCCTGGGCACAGAGAAAACCGGCAAGCGCTGCCCGTCTCAACGTTCCCCCGGTACGGGGATGGGCAGCCCGCCGGTTCACACTCACAGTGACGCACAGCGCCATTCGAGCGACAAGGGGCCCGCAATCGCATCACCCGAACGGAGTAGTTGGCGACCGTACGGCCGCACCCCGGCGAGGGCTACGGAAGTCCGACTTCCTGGCTTTGTTCCTGCAAAGCAAGATGAACGCGAATTCCGCACTTCCCCGCGGCTTTCGCCGCGTACATGGCTTGGTCGGCATGGTGCAGGAGCTCCTCGGGCGTCATTCCCGCGGTGGCCACCGCGATGCCGATGGAGGCCGAGACCGCCACACTCGTGCCGCCGATGCGGTAGGGCACGGTCAGGGCGGACAGAATGCGCTCGGCCACCTCCATGGCAGGCGGGGGGCATGTACCCGCCTCCGCCTCCAGCAGAACGGCGAACTCGTCGCCGCCGAGACGCGCGACGGTGTCCGCGTCCCGCACCGAAGTCCGCAACCGCCGGGCGGCGTGGACGAGGAGAGCGTCGCCCGCCGCGTGGCCGAGGGAGTCGTTCACCGACTTGAAGCCGTCCAGGTCGAGGAAGAGCACCGCCGGCGGACGCGTGCCGACGCTTCGCTTCCGCAAGGCGTGCGCGACCCGGTCGGCGAACAGCCCGCGGTTGGCCAGGCCGGTCAACGTGTCATGGTAGGCGAGACGTTCCAGTTGCTCCTGGCGTCTGGTCCGCTCGGTCACGTCACGGCTGCTGAAGATCATGCCCTCGGGGTGGTGGCCGATCGTCGACTCGACGTGACGCCACTGCCCGTCCGCGGCCAGCACCCGGCAGGAGACATAGCGGACCGGCCCGCGGATGCCGGAGCGGGCTTCGCGCAGCAGGTTTTCGATGGCCTGCCGCAGCGGGGGCAGGTCCTGGGGGTGGCAGTACAGGGGCAGCGGGGCCCCCACCAGGTCCTCGGGCCGGTAGCCGAAGACGGTGAGCGCGGCGGGACTGGCATAGCGGACACGGCAGTCCAGGTCCGCGATCGTGATCACGTCGAGCGAGCCGTCGACCAGCGTCCGGTAACGCTCGCCCTGGGCCGCGGCGTCGGAGGTGGCCCGCAGGTGGTCGGCGTGCACGACGGCCTGCCGGACACCGAGCGCGACGAGCACGGAACCGGCCAGCACCATCATGCCGGCGTCCACGCGGCCGCCGGTCAGTGTGTGGGCCGCGAGGGCCAGCGCGCAGACGGCCACCGGGACGAAGGAGGCCACCACCCCGACGACGGGCATCATCCGCTGGTCGACGCCCATCACATCGGCGCCACCGGGCAGCCAGGGCACGGCGGCGACGAGGAACAGACCGGTCATCGCGCAGCTGCCCACGAGGGGGACACCGCACCAGGTGGCCTCGGCGGGGGCCGGCAGGACGCGCACGGCGTCGCTCAGGAAGAGGAGGACGAGGGCCACGGCGGACAGGGTGCCTGCCGTCCGCTCCCGGGGGTGCCGGCCGTACCGCACGGCCACCAGGAGCCCCAGGACGACGATGTCCGTCACCACGCGCGCGAGCCACGGCACGGACCGGGGCACACCCCCGCCTTCGGCCGAGCGGTGCTGCAGGAGCACCCAGCCCAGCGTGATCAGCGAGCCCGCGATCATCCATCCGTCCAGAACGCGCCGGAGCCATGTCGTGACCGTGCCGCTGTCCGCGGCCGCCACCAGCAGGCCGGCGACGCTCAGCCCCAGACAGCCGACGATCCCGGCGGCCGCGAGAAGCTGCACCACGGTCTGGAGCAACCCGGCGGAAGGCAGCCCGGCCGCGGGGAGCCGTTGCGCGAGAAGGTGGTGAAGACCGCCGGCCGCCACCGCGGCGACGAACAGCAACAGGCGCAGGCGCACCCTGCCCGAGGTGGTGCGGGCCCGCACGAAGAGCGAGAGGGCGGCCAGCGCGTAGGCGGCGGGCACTCCCACGCCGGCCGGCAGGGACACGCCTGCCACGACCCCGGCCGCCAGGGCGGCGGCGAGCACGGCGCCCGCACCCGGAACGGACCCGCCTCGCCGCACCCACCGCCGCATCAACGCCACCCCCCAGACCAGACCGTCGAGCGGCAGGCCGGAAAATGCCCGCGACAACTCGGAGGAAAAA
Organism: Streptomyces sp. NPDC001544; assembly: GCF_042894285.1. Classification (NCBI taxonomy): domain Bacteria; kingdom Bacillati; phylum Actinomycetota; class Actinomycetes; order Kitasatosporales; family Streptomycetaceae; genus Streptomyces; species Streptomyces sp. NPDC001544. The sequence continues at coordinate 44,575 of NZ_JBIAVN010000002.1, forward strand.
AGGGTAGGCCGACATTCCGGTCAACTGGCCTGGACCAGGGATTGGTTCACCTGAAATAACGACAACCGCCACACCCGGGCGAGTAGCGAGGTTGTCAGGCCCGGGCGGCCACCGGCGGGAAGGACCGTGCCCGTGCGGGCGATGAAGGTGGCGTCCTTCGCGAACGCGGTCGCGCCGTCGTTCGCGCCGAAGGCCGCGGAAGCCGTCGTGCCGCCGGTACTTGCCGGAGGCATCGCGACAGGAGAGGGCGTTCGCGTCGGCGAGACCCGCCACGACCGGGAAGGTCGAGGTCCGCTCCTGCCGGAAGGCAGGGGTGCGGCAGGCGCGCGTCGATGATTCCGACGTGGCCGGCTGCCACCTGTGGAAAAGCCGTCTGTTACGCCCCGCGGACGTTACCGTTCGGTAGACGACGTGCTCCCGGAGGTGTCCCGCAATGACGCTCGACCGTGCCGCAGGCCTGGCGGAGTCCGCTCGCGCGCTGGCCGACGGGGAGGTGACCTCCCGCGCCCTCGTCGAGGCGGCCCTGGCACGGATCGAGGCCACCCAGGGTTCGCTCAACGCCTTCCGGATCGTCCGGGCCGAGGCCGCGCTCGCCGAGGCGGACGCCGCGGACCGGGAACTGGCCACCGGGGCCCGGCGTCCGCTGCTCGGGGTGCCCGTCGCGGTGAAGGACGACATGGACGTGGCCGGGGAACCCACCGCGTTCGGCTGCTGTGGCACGTTCCCGCCGGTGCCCGAGGACGGCGAGGCGGTACGGCGGTTGCGCGCGGCGGGGGCGGTGATCGTCGGCAAGACAAACACCTGCGAGTTCGGGCAGTGGCCGTTCACCGAGGGGCCGGCCTTCGGCGAGACCCGCAACCCGTGGAACACGCGGCACACACCGGGCGGCTCCTCCGGTGGTTCGGCCGCCGCCGTGGCCGCCGGGCTGGTCCCGGCCGCGCTCGGCTCCGACGGCGCGGGGTCGGTGCGGATCCCGGCCTCCTGGACCCATCTGATCGGCGTCAAGCCGCAGCGCGGCCGCATCTCCACCTGGCCGCGCGGCGAGTCCTTCCAGGGCATCACGGTCAACGGCACGCTGGCCCGTACGGTCGCCGACGCGGCGCTGCTGCTGGACGCGGCGAGCGGCAACCACCCCCTCGACCCGCACCGCCCGCCCGCCGTCGAGGCCGCCCGGGCGGTCGGGCGCGACCCCGGTCGGCTGCGCGTCGCCCTCGCCCTCAAGCCGCCCTTCACCGCCGTGCCGGCCCGGCTGCGGCCGGAGGTACGGGGCCGGGTCGTGGAACTCGCCGGGAAACTCGCCTCGTTGGGGCACACCGTCGAAGAGGCCGACCCGCCGTACGGGCGGATCGGGCTGACCTTCGTGCCGCGCGCCACGGCCGGCATCGCCGAACGGGTCCGCGAGGCCCCCGAACCGGCGCTGCTGGACCGGCGCACCCACGGCGCCGCCCGCCTGGGCCGGCTGCTCGGCGGGGCCCCGCTGCGGGCGGCCCGGCGCGCCGAAGCGGTCATGCACAGCAGGATCGGGGGGTTCTTCCGGTGCTACGACGTCGTCCTCGCACCGACGACCGCCGCTCCCCCACCCCTGGTCGGCGCGTTCCTCGACCTCGGCGGTCTGGCCACCGACCGGGCCATGATCGCGGCCTGCCCCTACGCCTGGCCGTGGAACGTCCTGGGCTGGCCCGGCGTCAACGTCCCCGCCGGCTTCGTCGGCGGCCTGCCGGTGGGTGCCCAGCTCCTCGGCCCGGCGAACAGCGAGCCGCTGCTGCTCTCCCTCGCCGCTCAACTGGAGGCGGAGCTGCGGTGGTACGACCTGTGGCCGCCGGAGCCGAGCTCGGCCGCCGTCGAGGCGACGTGAGGCAGCCGTCGAGGACCTACCCTGTGGCCATGGACGATGCGTCGATGGTCGGGCTGATGGGGCGGGTCACCGGGACGATCGGGCCCGGGCTGGTCGGCGAGGTGATCGTCCGGGTGCGGGGCGGCGCGGAGCACTTCCTCGCGTACGCGGCCGACGGCAGCAGCCGGATCGAGCCGGGCACGGTGGTGATGGTGGTCGAGCACCTGCCGCCGAGAACGGTGTACGTGGCTCCTGCGTACGACAGTTGAGCATGCTTCACCGCAGGTGAGGGCGGTACGCGTCAAGATTGCAACAAGGATGCGCCAGTGTCTTCTCCCCTGACCTGCCGAGGAGCACACTCCCTTCGTTCGGTGCCGAGAGGGCACCATGCAAAGGGGGCGTATGCCGATGGTTGTCGGCGTCGTTGCGGGGGCGGCGGTCGTCGCCGTTCTCGTGTTGATCGGTCTGTTCAAGATGATGTGGCGGGTCGCCGAGCCGAACGAGGCGCTCATCATCTCCGGTTCCAAACACCGCACCGAGGGCATCGAGGAGGGCATGGGCTTCCGCATCGTCACGGGGCGCGGCACGCTGGTGCTGCCCGGTGTGCAGGCGGTGCGCAAGCTCTCCCTCGATCTGAACGAGACCGAGCTGCAGGTGGACTGCGTGACCCACCAGGGCATCCCGCTGAAGGTGCGGGGCGTGGTCATCTTCAAGGTGGGCGACGACTTCGTGTCGATCGCCAATGCCGCCCGGCGTTTCCTGGACCAGCAGAAGCTGATGTCGGAGCGGGTGCACAACGTCTTCGCCGGTCATCTGCGGTCCATCGTGGGCGGGTTGACGGTGGAGGACATGATCCGTGACCGGGAGAAGCTGACCGGGCAGACCCGGGCGGCCTGCGGTACGGAGATGGAGAAGCTCGGCCTGATCGTCGATTCGCTGCAGATCCACGAGATCGAGGACCCGACCGGGTACATCCAGAACCTGGCGATGCCGCACGCGGCGGCCGTCCAGCGGGACGCGCGCATCGCGCAGGCGGAGGCGAACCGTCTCGCCACCGAGGCGGAGCAGCAGTCGTTCGCCCGGATGGCGGAGGCCACCCGGGACAGCGAGATCCTCCAGGCCGGTTACCAGGCCGAGCGGGACAAGGCGGCGGCCAGGTCCCGGCAGGCCGGTCCGCTCGAGGACGCGGCCGCCCGGCAGGAGGTCGTCGTCCAGGAGACGCGGGTCGCCGAACTCGAGGCGCACCGGCGCGAGCAGCAGCTCCAGGCCGATGTCCGCAAGCCCGCCGACGCCAAGGCCTACGAGAAGCGCACGCTGGCCGAGGCGGAGCGCGACGCCCGTATCTCGGCGGCGCAGGCCAAGGCGAAGGAGACGGAGCTGGCGGCGGCGGCCGAGGCGACCCGGGTCAAGACGGCCGCGGGCGCCGAGGCCGAGGCGACGAAGTCCCGGGGTGCGGCCACCGCGGCGGCGACCCGGGCCACCGGTGAGGCCGAGGCGGCGGCCGCTCAGGCCAGGGGTCTGGCCGAGGCCGAGGCGGCCAAGGCCAAGGGCCTGGCGGAGGCGGAGGCGATCAAGGCCCGCGCCGCCGCCCTCGCCGAGAACCAGGAGGCGGTCGTCGCCCAGCAACTCGCCGAGAACTGGCCGGAGATCGTCCAGGCCGGTGCGTCGGCCTTCGGCAACGTCGACAACATGGTGCTGCTCAACGGCGCCGACGGGATGGCCGAGTTGTTCGCGAAGGCGCTCACCATGGGTGGCACGGGCCTCGGTCTGGCCCGTCAGCTGCTCACCTCGATGAACCACAACGGGCAGGGCCCGGTCGGCACTTCGCCTCTGAACGGGGTGGTGACGCCGCCTCCGGCGCAGAAGGTGCCGGTGGAGGACGACGGGAGGTAGTCCCGGGGACCGGGCGGGGCGGCGCACGCGGTCAGCGTGCGTCGCCCTCGTCGTTCAGGCGCCTGAGCAGGGTCAGCAAAGTGGCCCGGTCCGCCTCCGGCAGGGCGGAGAAGCAGTCGGCGAGCACCTCGTCGGCGACCCGGTGGCCCGCCGCCAGGACCTGTTCGCCCGCGGGTGTGAGGTGGTGCTCGATGCGCCGGCCGTGGCCCGGCCGGCGCTCGACGAGATCCTGGGCGGCCAGCCGGGTCATGAGCGCCCCGAACGCCTGCTCGGTCTGGAAGGTGGCCGCCGCCAGCTCGCGCGCGGACGCACCGGGCGAGCGGCCGATCGCGCGCAGGGCGTCCCACTGGGCGAGGGTGGTGCCGACGGCGGTGAGGGCGCTGTCGAGGGCCCGGTGCTGCCGGTACTGGGCCTGTTTCACCGCCCGGCCGAGAACTTGCAGGTCATCACGCATGAACCGAGCCTAACGCATGACTAAGCTAGCTTATATAAAGATCTTTAGTTAGACTCCCTGCATGCTGACCGATCAGATCGCCCATGTGTACGCCGACCTGCCCCTCACCCTCTTTGAAGCCGGCACCGGCCGACCGGTGCTCGTCCTGCACGGCGGCGGGGGCCGGGCCACGGTCGCCGGACTCGCCGACCGGCTGTCCGCGACCGCGCACGTCCTCACACCGGTGCACCCCGGCTGGGACGGCACCCACCGTCCCGACTGGCTGACCGGCGTCGACGACCTGGCCCTCGCGTATCTGCACCTGCTGCACGACCGGGGCCTGGCGGACGTCCTGGTCGTCGGGTCCTCGCTCGGCGGCTGGATCGCCGCCGAGATGGCCGTGCGCGACACGGCCGGTCTGATCACCGGCCTGGTCCTCATCAACGCGGTCGGCGTGCACGTCCCTTCGGAACCGGTCACGGACTTCTTCGCGCTCGACGCCCGCGCCGCCGCGGAGCACTCCTGGCACGACCCCGACCGCTTCCACGTGGACCCGGCCGGCCTCCCCGCCGAAGAACTCGCCCGCCGCCAGGGCAACATGGCCACCATGCGCATCCTCGCCGGGGACCCGTACATGCACGACCCCAAGCTTCTGCGCCGCCTCGCCCGCGTGCCGCAGCCCGCCCTGCTGCTGTGGGGCGAGAGCGACCGCATCGCCACCCCCGCGTACGGGGCGGCCTATGCCTCCGCCTTCGCGCGGGGGCGGTTCGAACTCGTTCCCGAAGCCGGCCATCTCCCCCAGCTCGAACGGCCGGACGCCACCTTCGCCCTGGTCGAGGACCATCTGCGCCGGACCGGTCAACGGGCCTCGGACGACACCCCGTAAGGTGCCACGCGTGACAGCCTTCGCCGAAGAGAACGTCCCCGGCCGCCACGGCCCCCGCGCCACCACCGAGGCCGACCCCCGCGAGGTGGGCCCGGTGCGCACCGAGTACTCCCCCGCGCACGACGGCGACCCGGACCCCGGGGAGATCGTGTGGACCTGGGTGCCCTTCGAGGAGAACGACGGGCGGGGCAAGGACCGCCCGGTGCTCGTGGTCGCCCGCGAGGCGTCGGGCACGTTCCTCGCCGTGCAGCTGTCCAGCAAGCGGCATGACGACGACCGCGAGTGGGTGGCGATCGGCAGCGGCCCCTGGGACCGCTCGGGGCGTGACTCCTGGGTCGACGTGGACCGCGTCCTACGACTCCACGAGGAGGGCATGCGCCGTGAGGCGTGCGCGCTGGACCGCGGCCGGTTCAACCTGGTCAGGAACCGGCTGCACGAGCGCTACGGCTGGAGCTGACGCTCCGGGAAGGCCTGCTCGAAGGCCTCGCGCACCACGGCCCCCGGTGTGCGGTCCAGGATCCCGAACACGACGTGCTCGAAGGTTCCCGCGAACCGCCCGCCCGGGCCGAGCAGTGCGCGGAAGGCGCCCGCGACCTGCGCCGGATCGTTCTGGAAGACTCCGCAGCCCCAGGCGCCCAGCACCAGCCGCCGGTACCGGTGCGCCGCGGCGGTCTCCAGCACCCGCTCGGCGCGCGCCGACAGGGCGGACGGCAGCTCGGACGCGCGCTCCGGGACCGTGCGCCGGACCACTCCCGCGTTCGGGGCCGGCGAGGTCAGGAACCCCGCCGTGTACGGCTCGTCCAGCAGGCGGCCGTGGTCGTCGCGGAAGACGGGCACGGCGGGTGAGTGGATGACACGGTCCGTGTAGAACGGGTCGCGGTGGGCGCGATGGTGGTCGTAGTACTCCGGGGCCCGCAGCAGGCACGTGTACAGGGCGGAGGCGCGGCACAGGGCCTCCTCCTGGGCCTGGGCGCCGTTCAGGTACCCGCCGCCCGGATTGCGGGCCGAGGCGAAGTTCAGGACGGCGGCCGGTCCCGCGAGCCGGCGGGCGGCCTCCAGGCTGCTCTCACCGGTGACCTCGAAGACCGTGCCGGCCCCCGGGGCCCCGCCGGCCTCGGGGGCCGCCGGTACCGGCACCGGGCCGGGGCCGTACATCCGCGTGCCGGCCCGCGCGGCCTCGATCGCCGCGGCGAGCGGCACCTCGTGCCCGCCGGGCGCGCGGTAGGCCCCCGCCGCCACGATCTCCTCGGTCTCTCGCGCGATGCCGCGCAGGCGCGCGCTCATGGCGCCACCCCCGTCGGCGCCATGGCCGCGGCCCGCGCGGCCTCCCCCGTCGTGCTCATGAACGCATCGTGAGCGATGCTGGTCCTGCGGTGCAACAGAGTTTCCCAGCCGTGGAAAGAGAGGTTCCGGCACATCGTTGCCCCGATTTGCACCCTTGTGCGAATCGGCGAGAAGGTCTTGGGTGGAACGGACGATGCCGACCCGGCCGACCCGGGCCAGGTCGGCGACATGGTGGAATCTCAGGAGGATCCCGACATGTCCGATACATCTGGTACCGGTTCGGCCGGCGATTGCGGCGACTGTACGGAGCACCGCACCGCCGTCACCGAACCCGAGGTGGAGGCCCTGGTCAGGGGCATCTGCTTCAAGACCGGACCGCCCCGCACGCTCGGGGTCGAAGTGGAATGGCTCGTGCACGAGCTGCGGACACCGCAGCGCCCGGTGACGCCCGAACGACTGGAAGCGGCCTACGCCGCACTGCGCACCGTCCCCCTGGGGTCGGCGCTCACCGTGGAACCCGGCGGCCAGCTGGAACTGAGCTCGCCGCCCGCCGCCTCCCTCATGGAGTGCATAGGCACCGTATCCGCCGACCTGGACGCCGTCCGCGCGGTCCTGGCCGAGGACGGCCTCGGCCTCGTCGGCGTCGGTCACGATCCCTGGCACGAGCCCCGCAGGTTCCTGCGTCAGCCCCGCTACGACGCCATGGAGGCCTGCCTCGACCGCACGGGTGCGGCCGGCCGGCACATGATGTGCGCCTCGGCCTCCGTCCAGGTGTGCGTCGACGCCGGGCACGAGGAGCCCGGCCCGCTGGGTCATGAGCGGCGCTGGTGGCTGGCGCACCAGCTGGGCGCGGTCCTGGTGGCCGCGTTCGCCAACTCCCCGCTGGCCGCCGGGCAGCCGACGGGCTGGCTGTCCACCCGCCAGCTGATGTGGATGGAGATCGGTGCGGGCCGGGCCGGCGCGCCCCCGCCGGACGGGGATCCTCGTACCGCCTGGGCCCGGCACGTGCTGGACGCCCCGGTGATGTGCGTACGGCTCGACGGCGCCCCCTGGGAGGTGCCCGACGGGCTCACCTTCCGGGACTGGATCCGCAAGGGGGAACCCCGGCCGCCGACCCGGGCGGATCTCGACTACCACCTCACCACCCTGTTCCCGCCGGTCAGACCGCGCGGGCACCTGGAGCTGCGCATGATCGACGCGCAGCCCGGCGACGACGGGTGGATCGTTCCGCTCGCGGTGACGGCCGCGCTCTTCGACGACCCCGAGGCCGCGGAGAGCGCGTACCGGGCCGTGAAACCCCTGGCCGAGCGGGCCCTCGCGCTGCCCGCCCCGCACAACCCGCTGTGGTCCGACGCGGCCCGGTACGGGCCGGCCGACCCCGAGCTGCGGGAGGCCGCCGTCGCCTGCTTCACGGCGGCGCTGGAGGCACTCCCCCGGCTCGGCGCCACCACCGGAGTCACGGACGCCGTCGCGACGTACCTCGACCGCTATGTCGTCCGGGGCCGCTGCCCCGCCGACGACCTGCTGGACAGCCTGCGCGGCACGGCCGCCCGCACCCACGGGAAGGACATCCGCCCATGACCGCCCCCGACCTCGACCTCGAGGCCGTCCGCGAACGCGCGCTGGCCTCCCTGACCACGGCACGCGACCGGACCGCCCTGCTGACCGGCTGTGTCGACGAGCCCGACCTCACCACCCAGCACTCGCCGCTGATGTCCCCGCTGGTGTGGGACCTCGCCCACATCGGCAACCAGGAGGAGCTGTGGCTGCTGCGGACGGTCGGCGGCCGCGAGCCGATGCGGCCCGAGATCGACGGCCTGTACGACGCCTTCGAGCACCCGCGTGCCGAACGTCCCAAACTGCCGCTGCTGCCGCCCACGGAGGCGCGTGACTACGTGGCGGAGGTGCGTGGGCGGGCCCTCGATCTGCTGGAGAGCACCACGCTGCACGGCACCCGGCTGACGGAGGCGGGCTTCGCCTTCGGCATGATCGCCCAGCACGAACAGCAGCACGACGAGACGATGCTGATCACTCATCAGCTCCGCAAGGGCCCGCAGGCCCTGACCGCTCCCGACCCGGACCCGGCCCCCCTGTTCACCGGACCGGCCGAAGTCCTCGTGCCCGGCGGCCCGTTCACCATGGGCACCTCCACCGAGCCCTGGGCGCTGGACAACGAACGCCCCGCGCACCAGGCCGAGGTGGCGCCCTTCCGTATCGACACCACGCCGGTGACCAACGCCGCGTACCAGGCGTTCATCGAGGACGGCGGCTACGACACCGAGCGCTGGTGGACACCCGAGGGCTGGGCGCACATACAGGCCCACCGCATCGGGGCACCGCAGTTCTGGCGCCGTGACGGCGGCCAGTGGCTCAGGCGCCGGTTCGGGGTCACCGAGGTGGTCCCGCCCGACGAGCCGGTGCTGCACGTGTGCTGGTACGAGGCCGACGCCTACGCCCGCTGGGCCGGGCGCCGGCTGCCCACCGAGGCCGAGTGGGAGAAGGCGGCCCGGTACGACCCCGCGACCGGGCGCTCCCGGCGCTATCCGTGGGGCGACGCCGACCCGGGGCCCGAGCACGCCAACCTGGGCCAGCGCCATCTGCGCCCGGCCCCGGCGGGCAGCTATCCGGCGGGCGAGTCGCCGCTCGGCGTACGGCAGTTGATCGGCGACGTGTGGGAGTGGACGGCGAGCGACTTCCTGCCGTACCCGGGGTTCACCGCGTTCCCGTACAAGGAGTACTCGCAGGTGTTCTTCGGACCGGAGTACAAGGTGCTGCGCGGCGGCTCGTTCGCCGTGGATCCGGTGGCCTGCCGGGGCACGTTCCGCAACTGGGACTATCCGATCCGGCGGCAGATCTTCTCCGGTTTCCGCACCGCCCGCTCGGAGGACGTCTGATGTGCCGCCACCTGGCGTACGTGGGTCCGCCCGAGCCGCCGGCCCGGCTGATCACGGAGCCTCCGCACGGGCTGTACCGCCAGTCGTGGGCGCCGCGGCGCCAGCGGTACGGCACGGTCAACGCCGACGGTTTCGGCGTCGGCTGGTACGCCCCGGACGACCCGGTGCCGGCCCGCTACCGGCGGGCCGGGCCGATCTGGGCGGACCAGTCCTTCGCCGATCTGGCCCGGGTGGTCCGCACGAGCGCGCTGCTCGCGGCGGTGCGCGACGCCACGCTGGCGGGCGCGGACGCGGAGGCCGCGGCGGCACCGTTCGCGGCGGGCCGCTGGCTGTTCAGCCACAACGGCGCGCTCAAGGGCTGGCCGCACTCCGTGGCGCCCCTCGCCGCCGCGCTGCCCCCGGTCGATCTGCTGTCCCTGGAGGCGCGCACCGACTCGGCGTTCGTCTGGGCGCTGGTGCTGCACCGGCTGCACTCCGGCGAGGATCCGGGCCGAGCCATGGGCGAAACGGTTCTCCAGGTCGCGGAGGCGACCCCCGCCTCCCGGCTCAACCTGCTGCTCACCGACGGCGAGACCGTCACGGCCACCGCCTGGGGCGACACCCTCTGGTACCTCGCGGAGCCCGGCCGTGCCGTGGTGGCCTCCGAGCCCTACGACGACGACCCGCGCTGGCACGAGGTCCCCGACCGCACCCTGCTCTCGGCCGACCGCGCCGGCGTCCGGCTGACCCCACTGAAGGACCTGGTCCCCGTAGCACCTCCGAAGGAGCCCTGCACGTGAGTCCCCTGCACGTCACCCGCACCCTCCCCGAGGACGCGACGGACGCCGCGCTGCGCGCCGACGTCCAGCACGGCCTCACCGCCGATCCCAAGACGCTGCCGCCGAAGTGGTTCTACGACGCCCGGGGCAGCGAGCTGTTCGAGCGGATCACCGAACTGCCCGAGTACTACCCGACCCGTGCCGAACGGGAGATCCTGACCGGCCGCTCCGGCGAGATCGCCGCCGCGACCGGGGCACGCACCCTGGTGGAGCTGGGCTCCGGCTCCTCGGAGAAGACCCGGTACCTGATCGACGCGCTCACGGAGCTGCGTGTCTACGTCCCGGTCGACGTCAGCGAGAGCGCGCTGACCCAGGCCGGCCAGGCCCTGGTCGAGGAGCGGCCGGGGCTCGACGTGCACGCCCTGATCGCGGACTTCACCGCCGCGCTCACCCTCCCGGACACCCCCGGCCCCCGGCTGGTGGCGTTCCTGGGGGGCACCCTGGGCAATCTGCTGCCCGCCGAACGCGCCGCGTTCCTCGCCTCGGTGCGGGCACTGCTCTCGCCGGGCGACGCCCTGCTGCTGGGCACCGACCTGGTCAAGGACGAGGGGGTGCTCGTCCGGGCGTACGACGACGCGGCCGGGGTGACGGCCGAGTTCAACAAGAACGTGCTGTCCGTCGTCAACCGTGAACTGGGCGCCGACTTCGATCCCGGGGCCTTCGAGCACGTGGCGCTGTGGGACGCGGGGAAGGAGTGGATCGAGATGCGGCTGCGCTCCCGCGCGGCGCAGACCGTGAAGATTCCCGCGCTGGACCTCGCGGTCGACTTCGCGGCGGGCGAGGAATTGCGCACCGAGGTGTCGGCGAAGTTCCGGCGGGACGGCATCACCGCCGAACTGGCTTCTGCCGGACTTGAGCTGACCGACTGGTGGACGGACTCCCAGGGGCGCTTCGCGCTGTCGCTGAGCACGGCCCGATGAGTGGAGGGGGCCCGTGCGCGGGCCCCCTCGACGCCTCGCGCTCCGTCGTCGCATACGGCACGGTGGAGTGACGCGTGACACACCCGTCACGGTGGAGAGGAGCATTCCATGTCTGACCACGTCTACCGGGTCACCGAGATCGTCGGCAGCTCCCCCGAGGGTGTCGACCAGGCCATCCGCAACGGCATCGCGCGTGCCGGCCGGACCCTGCGCAACCTGGACTGGTTCGAGGTGACGCAGGTCAGGGGCGCGATCTCGGACGGCGAGATCGAGCACTGGCAGGTCGGGCTGAAGGTCGGCTTCCGTCTGGAGGACGAGGACTGACCGGTCCGGTCTCCTCAGGTCCGGCCCTCCCGTTCCTGGGCGTCCGTCAGTGCCGCCGACCGCTCGGCCCAGCGGGCCCGTAGGACGCGGAACCCGGCCCGCTCGGCGTCCGCGCACACCACCTCGTCGTCGTCCACGAGGACCCGCACCTCCCGGTCGCGGGCCAGGCGGCGCAGGATCTCCAGCTTGCTGTACCGGGCGGGTCTGCGGTCGGCGTCGCGCCGCATGAAGACCCGCCCCTGCGGCAGGCCCTGCGCGGAGAGCCAGTCCAGCGTGTCGCGCCGGCAGCGCTCGGGCCGCCCGGTGAGATAGACGATCTCGCATTCCTCGGCGCTCGCCCGGGCCAGCGCCACGCCCTCGTCCAGCGGCGGGTCCGCGGACGCGGCGGCGAAGAAGGCGTCCCAGTCCCGCGGTTTCGCCTCCAGGAACCGCTGCCGGTGCGCGGTGTCGGCAAGGGTGTTGTCGAGGTCGAACACGGCGATCGGGCGTTCGCTGCTCTCTGTCACACGCCCACCGTAGGCCTCGGCGAAGGCCTGAGGCCTCCAGCGCCGTCCTCCCGCGCCCCGGCCCGTCCCTGGTTCCGTCCCGGGCCCGTCCCGCACCGTCGTCGTCTGCCGCGGCTGCTACTGGGGCAACCCGGGAAAGCACCCCGGTACCGACCGCGCCGGCCAGTTGCGGCGGCTGCGGGACGCGGCGGCCGAGGACGGGTTCGCGGTGCGTACGACCGACTGTCTCGGGCCCTGCGACCGGGCCGACGTACTGGTCGTGCGACCGTCCGCCGAGGGACCGCGGGCCGGTGACCGGCCGGCGTGGGGCGGGTTCGCGACGGACGACGACTGCCCCTCGGAGGTCGCGCAGTGGGCCGCTGCCGGCGGGACCGGAGACGCCGAGCCGTCGCTCGCGCCGGAGTTGCGGTTCGTCCGGGCGCCGCGCGGGGCCGGGTGCGGCGGTGGGTCCAGGGACGTGCGTACCGGTCGCCGGACACGCCCGCCCCCGCCGAACGCGCGTCCGCGCGGCGTGCTCGCCCGAGTGGCCCAATATCGGTGGCTCACGGGAGGCCGAGCGGTGTGAGCGATGTGACGCTGGTGGAAGGGATGACCGGCGTGACAGGAGACAGGATGGTGGACGGTACCGCTCGGAGCGGATGTGCTGCGCTCGCATCACGTGACGAGGCGCTCCAGCGGCTGCGCACGGTCGCCGACGCCGTGCTCTACGAGGGCTACCTCCTCTATCCGTATCGCCGGTCGTCCCCCAAGAACCGGGTGCGCTGGCAGTTCGGCGTCCTCACCCCGCGGGAGTGGGCCGAGCGGGACGGGCCGGTCGCGCCGGGTGTCTCCGGCTCGGTGGACTCCTGGTACCAGCAGACCGAGTGTCTGCTGCGGGCGTCCGGCGACGCCCGGCTGCGGGTGACGGTGCGTTATCTGCAACTGCAGCGCAAGCAGGTGGAGCGGTCCACCGGTGACGGTGGTCACCGGCCGGTGGAGGAACTCCAGGTGGGAGCCGACGTCCATCTGACCTTCGACGAGGCGGTGCCCCGCGAGGCGGAGATCGACGTACCGCTGTCCCACCTCCTGCGGGGCGCCCACCGTACGACTGTGGGGTCGCCCGGCGGTGCGGGGACGGAACGGCTCACCGGCGGGGCGGGCCGGGTGGTCCGCCGCCGTGACCCGGTGCACGCGGTGACGACGGTCCGGGCCGAACGGCTCCGGGACGACGGCGACGGCACCGCGCTCTACCGGCTGCGGGTGCGCACCGAGAACACGGGGTCCATGCCCGACGCCACGGTGCCGCGTACCCAGGCCCTGCGGCACGCGCTCATGGCCACCCACACGCTGATCGGCGGCGACGGTGTGGAGTTCCGGTCCCTGATCAACCCGTCCGAGGCCGACGAACGGTACGCACGCGAGTGCCGGAACGTGCACACGTTCCCCGTCCTCGGCGGCGAACCGGGCCGCGGGGACGTGGTCCTGTCCGCGCCGATCCTTCTGCCGGACCACCCCCAGGTGGCCCCGGAGAGCCCGGGCGACCTGCACGACGCCGCCGAGATCGACGAGATCCTCAGTCTGCGCACACTGCTGCTGACGGACGAGGAGAAGCGCGAGGCCCGGGCCACCGACCAGCGGGCCGCGGACATCCTGGACCGGGTCGAGTCCATGCCGCCGGAGATGTTCGCCCGCCTGCACGGCGCGATCCGCTCCCTGAAGCCGGTGACCGGCGCCGCGGCGACCGCCCAGGCCTCCCCCGGCACCCCCGACGCCCTGCCGGGCCCGCCACCGGCCGCCGCCCCCCGCGGACCGGCCCCCTGGTGGCAGGAGGGCGGTGACGAGGGCCTGTCGCCGACGACCGACAGTGTCCTGGTGGACGGGGTGTCCGTGGCGGCCGGCAGTGCCGTGCGGCTGCGGCCTGCCGGGCGGGGGGCCGACGCCCAGGACATGTTCCTGGCCGGCCGGACGGCGCGGGTGGCGGCGGTCTTCCATGACGTGGACGGCAGTCTGCACCTGGCCGTCACGCTCGACGACGACCCGGCGGCGGAGCTCAACACCTGGTACGGCCGGTACCTCTACTTCCGCCCCCACGAGCTGGAGCCGCTGACCACCGCCGCTCACGAGGGAGCGCCGCATGGACGCCCTTGAGCTGCTCGTCCACGACCACCGCAGGGTGGAGCAACTGTTCCGCGACTACCGCTGCGCCGCCTCCGACCGGCAGCGGAGGGGCGTCGTCGAACTGCTCGTGCGGGAACTGTCCCGGCACGCCGCCCTGGAGGAGATGTACGTCTACCCGCTGGCGAAGCAGGTCCTCGCCGACGGCGGACGCGAGATCGACGAGCACCTCGGCGAGCACATGGCGGTCAAGGAGACGCTGCTCGCCCTGGACCGGCTCGACGAAGGGGACCAGCGCACCGACGAACTCGTCGCCGGGCTGCGGCGCGAGATCGAGGAACACGTACGCGAGGAGGAGGACGTGCTCATGCCCCGGCTGCGCGCGGCCGTCTCCCAGCAGGAACTCGACGACCTCGGGCGGCTGTTGGCGAAGGCCGCACAGGGCGCGCCGACCCGCCCCCACCCCCATGCGCCGGACCGACCACCCGCGCTCACCTTCGCCGGGCCCATGGCCGCGGCGTACGACCGACTCAGGGACCGATTGCAGCGGAGGCCCAGGACATGACCACCCAAAGCGGCACCACCGAAGTGAGCCAGGACACCAGCCGGTCCGAAGCGCGCGAGGGCTTCGACGAGATCACCATCCTGTGGATCTCCGAGGGCATGAGCTGCGACGGCGACACCGTCTCGATGACGGCCGCCGGCCAGCCCTCCATCGAGGACGTGGTACTGGGTCTGATCCCGGGCCTGCCGAAGGTGAACCTGGTCAACAAGGTGCTGTCCCCGAGTCTGGGCGGCGAGGACTTCCTCGCCCCGTACCGGGCGGCGGCGAGCGGTGAGCTGGGCACTCCGTTCATCCTCGTCATCGAGGGGTCGATCCCCAACCAGAACATCATCAAGGGCGACGGCTACTGGACGTCGTTCGGCAACGACCTGGAGACCGGCGAGCCACTCACCCTGAACTGGTGGATCGACCAACTCGCCCAGAAGGCCTGGGCCGTGGTGGCCGTCGGCACCTGCGCCACGTACGGCGGCATCCACGCGATGGCCGGCAACCCCACCGGCAGCATGGGCCTCGCCGACTACCTCGGCTGGGACTTCAAGTCGCAGGGCGGCCTGCCGGTGGTCAACGTGCCCGGCTGTCCCATCCAGCCGGAGAACTTCATGGAGACCCTGGTCTGGGTGCTCTACCACGCGGCCGGCTCCGCTCCCCCGCCCCCGCTGGACCACATGCTGCGTCCGCAGTGGCTGTTCGGGAAGACCGTGCACGAGGGCTGCGACCGCGGCTCGTACTACGAGCAGGCCAGCTTCGCCCGCGACTACAACTCCCCCAAGTGCCTGGTGAAGACCGGCTGCTGGGGCCCGGTCGTCAACTGCAACGTGCCCAAGCGCGGCTGGATGGCCGGGATCGGCGGCTGCCCCAACGTCGGCGGCATCTGCATCGGCTGCACGATGCCGGGCTTCCCCGACGCGTTCATGCCGTTCATGGACGAGCCGCCCGGCGGAACCCTGTCGTCGCTGGTCATCAAGCCGTACGGGGCGGTCGTGCGACGGCTGCGCGGTCTGACCAACGACATCGTGAACCAAGAGCCCAAGTGGCGTCACAACAAGCGCAAGCTGACCAGCGGTTACGACCCGCACTGGCGCGCCTGACGCGGCACCCCGGGGGGAGGGGGGATCCACCACTCACCGGCAAACCCAACAGCAAGGGGCAGCAAGTCAGATGACGACAACCGAGGCCCGGTCCACGGGGCGCAAGCCCGCCCAGCTCGTGGACATGTCCTGGGATCCGATCACCCGGATCATCGGCAACCTGGGCATCTACACGAAGATCGACTTCGCCAACCGGGAAGTCGTCGAATGCCACAGCACCTCGTCGCTGTTCCGCGGCTACTCGGTGTTCATGAAGGGCAAGGACCCGCGCGACGCCGGCTTCATCACCTCGCGCATCTGCGGGATCTGCGGCGACAACCACACCACCTGCTCGAACTACGCCCAGCAGATGGCGTACGGCGTCAAACCGCCGCGGCTGGCCGACTACATCACCAACCTCGGTGAAGCGGCCGAGTACATGTTCGACCACACGATCTTCCAGGACAACCTGGTGTTCGTGGACTTCTGCGAGGCCATGGTCAAGGCCACCAACCCCGGTCTGCTGGCCCGTGCCGAGCGCACCGACGCGCCCCGCGGCGAGATCCACGGCTACCGGACCATCGCCGACATCATGAAGGCCTTCAACCCCTTCGAGGGCGAGGTCTACAAGGAGGCGCTGAAGGTCAGCCGGGTGACCCGGGAGATGTTCTGCCTGATGGAGGGGCGGCACGTCCACCCGTCGACGCTGTACCCCGGTGGTGTCGGCACGATGCCGCAGCCGACCACCTTCACCGACTACCTCAGCCGGCTGATGCACGTCATCGACTTCGTGAAGAAGGCCGTCGCCATGAACGACGACGTCTTCGACTTCTTCTACGAGGCGCTGCCCGGCTACGAGGAGGTCGGCAAGCGGCGCATCCTGCTGGGCTGCTGGGGCGCGTGGCAGGACCCGGACGTCGTCGACTACCGCTACGAGACGATGAACGAGTGGGGCAAGGCGATGTACGTCACCCCGGGCGTCATCGTCGACGGGAAGCTGGTCACCAACAACCTCATCGACATCAACCTCGGCATCCGCATCATGCTGGGCAGCTCCTACTACGAGGACTGGGTCAACGAGCAGCCGTTCGTCACCCGCGACCCGCTGGGCAACCCGGTCGACATGCGCCACCCGTGGAACCAGACCACCGTCCCGGTGCCGCAGAAACGCGACTTCGCCGACAAGTACAGCTGGGTGATGAGCCCGCGCTGGTTCGACAAGAGGACCGGCGACCACCTCGCCCTGGACACCGGCGGCGGTCCGCTCGCCCGGCTGTGGTCGACCGCGCTGAGCGGTCTGGTGGACACCCCGTACATCAAGGCCACCGGCCACAGTGTGCGGATCTCGCTGCCCAAGGGCGAGAGCCTGCCGGAGACCACGCTGGAGTGGCACATCCCCAAGTGGAGCAACACCATCGAACGGGACCGCGCCCGGCCGTACTTCATCGCCTACGCCGCCGCCATGGCCCTGCAGTTCGTGGAGGAGGCCATGGGGCTGATCCGGGCCGGCGACACCAAGGTCTTCGAGAACTTCGAGGTGCCGGACGAGGCGATCGGCTGCGGCTTCCACGAGGCGGTGCGCGGTGTCCTCTCCCACCACCTGGTGATCAAGGACAAGAAGATCGCCAACTACCACCCGTACCCGCCCACCCCGTGGAACGCCAGCCCGCGGGACATCTACGGCACCCCCGGCCCGTACGAGGACGCCGTGCAGGGCCAGCCGATCTTCGAGGAGAACGGACCGGACGACTTCAAGGGCGTCGACATCATGCGCACCGTGCGCAGCTTCGACCCCTGTCTGCCGTGCGGTGTGCACATGTACGTGGGCAAGGGGAAGACCCTGACCACGCTGCATTCGCCGACGTACGGAGCCGCCGCCCATGGCTGACGGCACCCGCCTCGACGAGGCGTCGCTGACCGCGCGGCTGGCCCGCCTGGACGGTCTGCTGGAGCGCCTGGAGGGCACCCCGGGCCCGACCGCCCGGGAGGGCGTCGAGGCGGTACGGGCGCTCACCGAGGTCTACGGCGAGGCCCTGGCCAGGATCCTGGACCGCGCGGACGCCGCGCTGGCCGGGGCGCTGGCCGAGGACGAGCTGCTGGGCCATCTGATGGTGCTGCACGGCGTCCATCCGGAGCCGGTGCAGGCCCGGGTGACCCGGGCCGTGGAGCGGATCGCCGCGGAGCTGCGCGAACGGGGCGGCGACCTGGAACTGGCCGGCATCGAGGACGCGGTGGTCCGGGTCCGTCTGGCGGTCAAGGGCTGCGGCTCGTCGTCCGCGGGGGTCCTGGAGGCGGTCCGGGAGGCGGTGCTCGGGGTGGCGCCCGAGCTGCAGGCGGTGGAGCAGGTGCAGGACGCGCCCGCCCCCGCGTTCGTACCGCTGGACACGCTGACCCACCGGGTCCGGCAGCCGCAGGGGGCACCGTGACCGGCGGTGCGCTGGCCCGGGTCATCCGTTCGGCCGCCGAGCGGCGGACGGCCGCCGAGGAGCTGTGCGACCTGTGCGCGGCTCCGGTGCCGGACGAGCACCGCCACCTCCACGACGGCACGCGGGAGGAGGTGCTGTGCGCCTGCCGGCCCTGCGCGCTGCTGTTCACCGAGGGCGACGAGAGCGACGGGCGCTACCGGCTGATCCCGCTGCGCCGGCTCCGGCTGCCCCCGGTGGACACCGGGCCGCTGGGCGTGCC
This sequence comes from Streptomyces sp. NPDC001544, assembly GCF_042894285.1. Lineage (NCBI taxonomy): Bacteria > Bacillati > Actinomycetota > Actinomycetes > Kitasatosporales > Streptomycetaceae > Streptomyces > Streptomyces sp. NPDC001544. Next base: position 62,778 of record NZ_JBIAVN010000002.1, read on the forward strand.
CGTCGGACTGGCCTTCTTCGTCCCCCGGGCGGACGGCACGGTCCTCGCGCACTACCCGAGCCCGGCGGGCGCCACCCGCTGGGAGGTGGACGCGGAGGCCTGGCGGAAGGTCGTCGCCGGTTGTCCGCAGCTGGCGACCCTGGTGCCCGAGGTGGAGGCACTGCTGGTGAACACCGCCCGGGGCCTCGCCCACCACTGGATCGTGCCGGTCGACGACTGCTTCCGCGTCGTCGGGGTGGTACGCCAGGAGTGGCGGGGAATGTCCGGTGGAGAGACGATTTGGCCGGCACTGGAACGGTTCTTCGCAGAGCTGGCCGCCACGCGGCCGGGGACACCGGCCGCACGACCGTGAGGAGGTCACCCCATGGGGAGCATCCGGGTCGGAAGACCACAGGCGAAGCCTGACACGCCCACCCACGTCCTGGGCCTGCACCAGGGCAACAGGGGCCCGTACCAGCACCAGACCGGGCACCACGAGGACGGCACCGCCGACGCGCGCCGGTCCACCGGCATCCACTGGAAGAAGCACGACACGATCATGAAGATCATGCCGAACATTTCGCCGGGCTGAGCGGCGGCAGGGAGCGACAGATGGCAACGATGACGGCCAAACGCGTACTGACGGCTGAGGCGGTGCTCCTCGGGAGCGCGGTGCTGGGCCTGCTGCTGTGGGAGCTGCCCGGCCTGAGGCGCGAGATGAAGATCTGGCGCATGGCCGGTTCCAGCTCCGGCATCCGGCACCGCCGCTGACCGCCGAGGGGGTGTCGTTCGGATCAACGACACCCCCTGGGTCACCCGGCCGCGAGCGCGGCGCCGGCGTCGGCCAGCAGGTGCCCCACCACCGTGTGGAGCAGCGGCACGGCCCGTTCGACGGCGTCGCGCACCGGCGCGCTCAGACCGACGGTGACATCCGGGTCGTCCACGTCCGGCACCACCTGGGGCTCGCAGGCGAGGACGACGACGCGGGGCAACGGGCCCTGGCCGAGGTGCGCGGCCAGGGCCAGCACCTGCACCGGGTCCATGCCGTGCGCCTCGGGAGCGTGCCGGGCGGGATCCGCGAGGTCCGGGAGTTCGGGCTCGATCAGCGACAGCGTGCCGGGCGCCAGACCGCGCGGCGCCGCGTCGACGAACACGGCGGCGTCGCAGCCGTCGGTGAGGCGGTAGGCGAGGTCCATCCCCCGGATCCCGAAGTCCCGCACATGGACTTCCGCGGGCAGGGGCCGCCGGGTCAGTGCTTTGATCACCTCCGGGCCGAAGGCGTCGTCGCCGAGGAAGATGTTGCCGATCCCGGCGACCAGCAGGCGGGGCGCTGTCATCGGGCCTCCGCCAGCGGGCCCGGGGCGGGCGCCAGCGGCCGGGGCGAACCGCCCGGCGCCTTCCGGACGAACGCCGAGCGCAGCGCGTGGTACGGCGCCCCGGGGTCGAAGAAGACGCGGTGCATACAGGCGAGTTCCTCCTGCCGGTAGGCGGCGAGGGGCCGCCGTTCCTCGTCGCGGGAGCGTGCTTCCGCCTTGGCCGCGATCCGCTCCCGCACACCGGTCGATCCGGCGAGGCGGGCGGCGAGCCGGGTCACTTCGCCGGGGAACGCGCCCGGGGCGGCGGCCACCAGCCGGTCGGCCAGGCCAAGCCGGACCGCGGCGGCGGCGCTCACCGGCAGCGCCTCGCGGGTCAGCCGCTCGGCCGTCGCCTCGCCGACGCGCCGGGGCAGGCTGTACGTCCAGTACTCCGAGCCGTACAGGCCCATCCGCCGGTAGTGCGGGTTGAGGACGGCGCCGGAGCGGCACCAGACCTCGTCGGCCGCCAGCGCCAGCATCACGCCGCCCGCCGCGGCGTTGCCGCCGAGCGCGGCGACCACCAGCCGGTCGGTGGTCCGCAGCACCGCCTCGACCAGGTCGTTCATGGCGTTCAGATTGGCCCAGGACTCCTCCGCCGGGTCGGCGGCGGCCTCGATGACGCCCAGGTGGATGCCGTTGGAGAAGAAGTCGCGCACGCCGCCGAGGACGAGGACGGAGGTGGGCCGGGTCAGGGCGTGCCGGTAGGCGGTGAGCAGGCGGCGGCACTGGGAGGTGCTCATCGCGCCGCCCGGGAACGAGAAGGCCAGGAGGCCGACGTCGCCCTGCCGGCGGTAGCGGATGTCGCTCCAGGTGCGCCGGCCCGGGGGCGGTTCCAGGGGGGCGGGCACCTCCGGTACGTCGGGCAGCCGGTCGCCGAGGACGTCGGCCGCCGGGCGCCGGAAGGGCGCGGGGTCGCCGGAGCCGCGGCGGGGGCGGAGTTCCGGGATCCACACCGCACCGTCCCGGGTGGCCCGGCACACCGCGCCGTCGCGGGTGGCGAGCAGCTCGCCGGGGCGGCCGCGCAGCTCGTCCTCGGGGTGGCCGCCGTGCAGGAAGACCTGCTGGCCGAGGAGTTCGTCGAGGACGCCCGGCTGGGAGTCGGCGCCGCGCAGCTTGCGCAGCACGGTGGCGGTGTCGTCGTACCGCCAGTCGATGTGCCGCCGCTCCTGCCGGAAGAAGTCCCGCCAGGTGACGGAGATCCCGGGGTCGCTCTGCGGGCGGGGCTTGTGGGAGCCGCCGGCGTAGCGTTCCACCGCCAGCAGGACGGCGGTCAGCGCGGCGTCGGAGACCTCCCCCCGGTACAGGTCGCTCTTGCCGACGGGCTCCACGGTGAACGGCACCGACGCCCAGATGTCACCGGCGTCCATGCCTGCCTCGGCCTGGAGCACGGTCACCGCCCACCGCTCGGCGCCCTCGGCCACCGCCCAGTCCAGCGACGACGGGCCCCGGTCGCCGGGCGGGCCGGGGTGCACGATCAGGCAGGTGTGCTTCCGCCACACGTCCTCGGGCAGGGCCGTCCTGAGCATCGGCGCGACGATCAGCTCGGGTGCGGTGTCCCGGACGGCGGCGCGGACCGCGTCGTCGCCGTGCGAGGCGAGCACCACCTCCGTGCGGTGCCCCCGGTCGGCGAGTTCGGCGTGGACGCGCTGGCACAGGCTGTTGAAGGCGCTGGCGACGAGGAGGATGTCCATACGGCCCCAGCATCGTCCCCGGGGCATGACCCGGGAAGGACCGGGGCGGCACGGTGGGGCAAGTTCCTCCGGACGGATGCGCGCCGGGCTCCGTCGGAGGAAGCGGGCGGGTTCGCGGTCCGGATCACCTCTCGCGAACGGGCACCCTCCCGCCGGGCACGGCGGCACGACCACACCTGCCCCGGAGCCGACGCGCGCGTTCGCCACCGGTTCCAGGTCTCCGGTACCGGGCCGTGGCCGGGCGTCACCCGGTTCGCGCCACCGCGGTGGCGGATGGCGGGGTGTGTGTGGCCGCAGCTCGCCGCGTGGAATAACGGCCCCGCCCACGACGTCGGCACTACGTGTCCCTTCCACGTAGCGTGCGTTTCTCCGTCCTCGACCGCTCCCGCACCCGCGAGGGACACCCGCCCTCCGAAGCGCTGCGTGACACCGTCGCGCTGGCCCGGGCGGTGGAGGCGCTCGGCTACCACCGGTTCTGGGTCTCCGAGCACCACGGGGTGCCCGGCGTCGCCGGGTCGGCGCCGACGGTGCTGGCCGCCGCGGTGGCCGCCGCGACACGTACGATCCGGGTCGGCACGGGCGGGGTGATGCTGCCCAACCACCAGCCCCTGGTCGTCGCCGAGCAGTTCGGGGTGTTGGAGGCGCTGTTCCCGGGGCGGATCGACATGGGGCTGGGCCGCTCGGTGGGCTTCACCGACGGGGTGCGCCGTGCGCTCGGCCGCGACAGGGGCGATGCCGAGGACTTCGCGGCGCAGCTCGACGAGCTGTTGGGCTGGTTCGCGGGGACCTCCCCCACGGGTGCGCACGCCCGCCCGGCGGAGGGGCTGATGGTGCCGCCCTTCGTGCTCGCCATGGGCGAAGGCGCCGAGGTCGCGGCGCGTGCCGGGCTGCCCATGGTGATCGGCGACCTGAGGAACCGCGAGAAGATGCTGCGCGGCCTCGACCACTACCGGGCCCGCTTCCGACCCTCCGGCTGGGCGGACGAACCGTACGTGGTGGTCTCCGGCACGGTCGCGGTGGCCGCCACGCCCGAGGAGGCCCGGCGGCTGCTGGTCCCGGAGGCCTGGTCGATGGCGTACGCCCGCACGCACGGCACCTTCCCGCCCCTCGTCCCGGCCGAGGACGTCGAAGCCCGCGTGATGACCGCGAAGGAACGCGGCTTCTACGAGGCCGGGCTCGGCGGGCACGTCGCGGGGACCGAGGAGCAGGTCGCCGACGCACTGGAGACGCTCGTGAAGGAGACGGGCGCGCAGGAGGTCCTGGTCACCACCAGCACGTACGACCGCGCGGCCCTGCTCGACTCCTACCGGCGGCTCGCCCGGGTCGTAAAGTAGCCCGGATGCACAGCCCTCATGATCCGTATGTCCGTGTCCGCGGCGCCCGAGAGCACAACCTCAAGGGGGTGGACGTCGACGTTCCGCGGGACGTGGTGGCCGTGTTCACGGGTGTGTCGGGCTCGGGGAAGTCCTCGCTGGCCTTCGGCACGATCTACGCCGAGGCCCAGCGGCGCTACTTCGAGTCGGTGGCCCCCTACGCCCGCAGGCTGATCCACCAGGTCGGGGCACCGAAGGTCGGGGAGATCACCGGGCTGCCGCCCGCGGTCTCCCTCCAGCAGCGTCGCGCGGCGCCGACCTCCCGCTCCTCCGTCGGCACGGTCACGAACCTCTCCAACTCCCTGCGCATGCTGTTCTCACGCGCCGGCAGCTATCCGCCGGGCGCCGAGCGGCTCGACTCCGACGCCTTCTCCCCCAACACGGCGGCCGGCGCCTGCCCTCAGTGCCACGGGCTGGGCCGGGTGCACCGGACCAGCGAGGAGCTGCTGGTCCCCGATCCGGCGCTGTCGGTCCGGGAGGGTGCGATCGCCGCCTGGCCGGGTGCCTGGCAGGGCAAGAACCTGCGGGACATCCTCGACGCGCTCGGGTACGACGTGGACCGGCCCTGGCGTGAACTGCCCGCCGACCAGCGGGAGTGGATCCTGTTCACGGACGAGCAGCCGGTGGTGACCGTGCACCCGGTGCGGGACGCGGACCGGATCCAGCGGCCCTACCAGGGCACGTACATGAGCGCCCGCCGGTATGTGATGAAGACCTTCTCCGACTCGAAGAGCCCGACCCTGCGGGCCAAGGCGGAACGCTTCCTGACCAGCGCACCGTGCCCGGCCTGCGGCGGCAGCAGGCTGCGGCCCGAGGCCCTGGCCGTGACCTTCGCGGGCCGCACGATCGCCCAGCTCGCCGCGCTGCCGCTGACGGAGCTGGCCGGCCTGCTCACCGGCGCCTCCGAGACCGCCCGGGTCCTCACCGAGGACCTGAAAGCGCGGATCGCTCCGGTCGTCGAGCTGGGCCTCGGCTATCTGAGTCTCGACCGGTCCACACCGACCCTGTCGGCAGGCGAGCTGCAGCGGCTGCGGCTCGCCACCCAGCTGCGCTCCGGGCTGTTCGGAGTGGTGTACGTCCTGGACGAGCCGTCGGCGGGACTGCATCCCGCGGACACCGAGGCCCTGCTGACGGTGCTGGCCCGGCTGAAGCGGGCCGGCAACTCGGTGTTCGTCGTGGAGCACCATCTCGACGTGGTCCGCGGTGCCGACTGGCTGGTGGACGTCGGCCCGCGCGCGGGCGAGCACGGTGGACAGGTGCTGCACAGCGGCCCGGTCGCGGACCTGGCCTCGGTCGAGGAGTCGGCGACCGCCCGTTTCCTCTTCCGCGAGGCCCCCGCACCCGAGCGCCGGGCGCGCGCCGCGCGCGGCTGGCTGGAGGTCGGCCCGGTGACCCGGCACAACCTGCGCGGTGTGACCGCCGAGTTCCCGCTCGGCGCGTTCACCGCCGTCACCGGCGTGTCCGGCTCCGGGAAGTCCACCCTGATCGGCGCGATCACCGAGGAACTCCCCGGCGTCGGACGGCTCGTCTGCGTCGACCAGAAGCCGATCGGTCGCACCCCGCGCTCGAACCTGGCCACCTACACCGGTCTGTTCGACGTGGTGCGGAAGGTCTTCGCCGCCACCGACGAGGCCCGGAAGCGGCGCTACGGCGTCGGCCGGTTCTCCTTCAACGTGCCGGGAGGACGCTGCGAGACCTGCCAGGGCGAGGGCTTCGTGAGCGTGGAACTGCTGTTCCTGCCGAGCACGTACGCGCCGTGCCCGGACTGCGGCGGGGCGCGCTACAACCCCGAGACGCTTCAGGTCGCGTACCGGGGACGGAACATCGCCCAGGTGCTCGACCTGACGGTGGAGGGCGCGGCGGAGTTCTTCGCGGACGTCCCGGCGGCGGACCGCAGCCTGCGCACCCTGCTCGACGTGGGCCTCGGCTACCTGCGTCTGGGGCAGCCCGCGACGGAGCTGTCCGGCGGGGAGGCCCAGCGCATCAAGCTCGCCGGAGAACTGCAGCGCGGCCGCCGCGGCCACACCCTGTACCTGCTGGACGAGCCGACCACCGGGCTGCATCCGGCCGACGTCGAGGTGCTGATGCGCCAGTTGCACGGGCTGGTCGACGCCGGGCACACCGTGGTGGTCGTCGAGCACGACATGAGCGTGGTCGCGGACGCCGACCGGGTGATCGACCTGGGTCCGGGCGGCGGCGACGCGGGCGGGCGGATCGTGGCGGCGGGCACCCCGGCGGAGGTGGCACGGGCGGCGGGCAGCGCGACGGCCCCGTATCTGGCCCGCGAGCTGACGGGTGCCCGCTGATTCTCAGGCGGCTTCGGCGATCCCGCGTACCAGGGCCGCGTGGGTCCAGGCGGGCTCGGCGGCCAGTGGCTGGGCGGCACGGGCCAGTGAGCGGCGGTCGGGATGGCTGCCCGGTTCGATGACCGGGCGCACCTCCACCTCGGCGACCAGACCGCGTGCCGACACCACCCGCCACACCGAGGCGAGCAGGGTGTCCTCGCCGACGAAGGCCGGAGTGGTGGTGGCCGGCCCGCCTGCGAGGCGGTAGCCGACGCGGACCGGCTGGACCGGTACGCCCGCGTCGATGGCCGCCTGGAACACGGCCCGGTGGAAGCGGCCCTGGGCGCGCCCGCACCAGGTGCTCCCCTCGGGGAAGGCCACGACGGCCGCCCCGGCCTGGAGTGCCCGGGCGATGCGGGCGACCGTGTCCGGCAGGGCGCGCAGCCGGTCCCGCTCGATGAACAGGGCGCCGGCCCGGGCCACCAGCGGGCCCGCCACCGGCCAGCGCCGTATCTCCGTCTTGGCGAGCATGCGTGCCGGGCGCACGGCGGCCAGCAGCGGGATGTCCAGCCAGGAGATGTGGTTGGCGACGAGCAGCACCCCGCCCGTGGGCGCGGCGGCACCGGTGATCCGCAGCCGCACTCCGGCGGCCCGGACGACCGCCCGGCACCACCGCCTGACCCACTCGGCGGGGATCCTCCCGGCGAGCGGGACCAGCGCGATCCCGGCCAGCAGCAGGGCGGTGACCCCCGCCAGCCGCAGCACGGCACGCGGTACGGCCTTCGCGGACCCCACCCGCTCGACGCACGCCCCCGGGGTGCAGGGCGCGCCGGGCAGCCAGACGCTCATCAGGCGGGGACGAGGGAGAGGAAGTGCCGCAGGTAGCGCGGGTTGACCCGGCGCATCGACAGCAGCACGTACAGGTCGGCGACCCCGAAGTCCGGATCGTGCGCGGGTTCCCCGCACACCCAGGCGCCGAGGCGGAGGTAGCCGCGCAGCAGGGCCGGGAGTTCCAGGCGGGAGGCCGGGGCCGGCTCGTTCGGCACCCACGGCAGCAGCGGCCGTACCCGGAACTCCTCCGGAGCCATGTGCTTGGCACGTACCCGGTCCCAGGTGGCTGAGGCGAGGGTGCCGCCGTCGGTCAGCGGGATCGAGCAGCAGCCGGCCAGCCACTCGTGGCCCCGGTCGACCATGTAGCGGGCGATGCCGGCCCAGATCAGGCCGATCACCGCGCCGTCGCGGTGGTCGGGGTGCACGCAGGACCGGCCGACCTCGACCAGGCCGGGCCGGATGCCGTCCAGCGGGGCGAGGTCGAACTCGCCCTCGGAGTACAGCCGGCCGGCGACGGCCGCCCGCTCCGGCGGCAGCAGCCGGTAGGTGCCGACGACCTGCCCGGTCAGGGTGTCGTGCACGAGCAGGTGGTCGCAGTAGGCGTCGAAGGCGTCGATGTCGAGACCGGGCTGCGGGCCGGCCAGCAGGGCGCCCATCTCCCCGGCGAAGACGTCGTGGCGCAGCCGCTGCGCGGCCCGCACGTCGGCCTCGTCACGGGCCAGGGTCACGGTGTAGCGGACGGGTGCGGCGGGCTGCGGAGCGCGATCGAGCGTGATGGCGCCGGTCATGGCTGTCTCCTGGTGACGGGCCGGGTCGGCGAGGACGGCGGGCGGACCGCTCGGACGCGGCCCGCCCCTCAAGTTCTTCCGACACCGGTGGCGCCCGCGTGACCGCGGCCGGGAGAGCGGATGTGCGGCTGTTGAACGCCGCACGTCGTGAACCGGCGCTACCGCTTCGCCGCCTTCCGGGTGGCCCGCAGCCATTCCTTGTTCATGCCGGTGATGGACATCAGGGGAATGCCCTTGGGGCAGGCGGTGGCGCACTCTCCCGCCAGGGTGCAGCCGCCGAAGCCCTCTTCGTCCATCTGGGCCACCATGTCGAGCACCCGCGTCTCCCGCTCGGGCGCGCCCTGCGGCAGCACGTTCAGGTGGTTGATCTTGGCGGAGGTGAACAGCATCGCCGCCCCGTTCGGGCACGCGGCCACGCACGCCCCGCAGCCGATGCACTCCGCGTGTTCGAACGCGAAGTCGGCGTCCGGCTTGGGCACCGGCGTGGCGTGCGCCTCCGGCGCGGCACCGGTCGGTGCGGTGATGTAACCGCCGGCCTGGATGATCCGGTCGAAGGCCGACCGGTCCACGACCAGATCCTTGATCACCGGGAAGGCCGCGGCCCGCCACGGTTCGATGTCGATCGTGTCGCCGTCCTGGAAGGACCGCATGTGCAGCTGGCAGGTGGTGGTGCGTTCGGGGCCGTGCGCCTCGCCGTTGATGACGAGGGAGCAGGCGCCGCAGATGCCCTCGCGGCAGTCGTGGTCGAAGGCGACCGGGTCCTCGCCCTTGAGGATGAGCTCCTCGTTGAGGGTGTCGAGCATCTCCAGGAAGGACATGTCGCAGGAGATGCCGTCCACCTCGTACGTGGACATGGCGCCTTCGGCGTGGGCGTCGCGCTGCCGCCAGACGCGCAGGGTGAGCTTCATGCGTAGCTCCGCTGGGTGGGGTGGACGTACTCGAAGACCAGGTCTTCTCGGTGCAGGATCGGGGCTTCGCCCGTGAACTCCCAGGCGGCCGCGTAGGAGAACTCGTCGTCCTTGCGGGCGGCCTCGCCGTCGGGGGTCTGGGACTCCTCGCGGAAGTGGCCGCCGCAGGACTCGGTGCGGTGCAGGGCGTCGAGGCACATCAGCTCGGCGAGCTCCAGGTAGTCGACGATCCGGTTGGCCTTCTCCAGCGACTGGTTGAACTCCTCGCCGGTGCCGGGCACCTTGATCCGGCGCCAGAATTCCTCGCGGATCTGCGGGATCCGCTCCAGGGCCTTGCGCAGTCCCGCGTCGGTGCGGGCCATGCCGCAGAACTCCCACATGAGTTCGCCGAGTTCGCGGTGGAAGGAGTCGGGGGTGCGGTCGCCGTCCACGGCCAGGAGCAGATTGAGGCGGTCCTCGGTCTCGGCGAGCGCCTCCTGCACGACGGGGTGTCCGGCGGTCACCGTCTCCTGGTGCGGGTTGCGGGCCAGGTAGTCGTTGATCGTCGCCGGGAGCACGAAGTAGCCGTCGGCGAGGCCCTGCATCAGCGCGGACGCGCCGAGCCGGTTGGCGCCGTGGTCGGAGAAGTTGGCCTCGCCGATCGCGAACAGCCCGGGGATCGTGGTCTGCAGGTCGTAGTCGACCCACAGGCCGCCCATCGTGTAGTGCACGGCGGGGTAGATCCGCATCGGCACCTCGTACGGATCCTCGTCGGTGATCCGCTGGTACATGTCGAAGAGGTTGCCGTACCTGGCCTCGACCGCCTTTCGGCCCATGCGCTCGATGGCGTCGGCGAAGTCGAGGTAGACGCCCTGTCCGCCGGGGCCCACTCCCCTGCCCTCGTCGCAGACGTTCTTCGCGGCGCGGGAGGCGATGTCACGCGGGACCAGGTTGCCGAAGGACGGGTAGAGGCGCTCCAGGTAGTAGTCGCGCTCGTCCTCGGGGATCTCGCCCGGCGGCCGGCTGTCGCCCTTGGCCCTGGGCACCCAGATCCGGCCGTCGTTGCGCAGCGACTCGCTCATCAGGGTGAGCTTGGACTGGTGGTCGCCGGTGCGGGGGATGCAGGTGGGGTGGATCTGCGTGAAGCACGGGTTGGCGAAGTAGGCGCCGCGCCGGTGGGCCCGCCAGATCGCGGTGGCGTTGGAGTTCATGGCGTTCGTCGACAGGTAGAAGACGTTGCCGTAGCCGCCGGTCGCGAGGACGACGGCGTCCGCGAAGTACGTGGAGATCTTTCCGGTGATCAGGTCACGGGCCACGATGCCCCGGGCCCGCCCGTCGACGACGATCAGGTCGAGCATCTCGGTGCGCGGGTGCATCTCGACGTTGCCCGCGGCGATCTGCCTGGACAGTGCCTGGTAGGCGCCGAGCAGCAGTTGCTGGCCCGTCTGGCCGCGGGCGTAGAAGGTGCGCGAGACCTGGACGCCGCCGAAGGAGCGGGTGTCGAGCAGACCGCCGTACTCGCGGGCGAAGGGCACGCCCTGTGCCACGCACTGGTCGATGATCTCCACCGAGATCTGCGCGAGGCGGTGGACGTTGGACTCCCGCGCCCGGAAGTCGCCGCCCTTGACGGTGTCGTAGAACAGGCGGTGGATCGAGTCGCCGTCGTTGCGGTAGTTCTTCGCCGCGTTGATACCCCCTTGCGCGGCGATCGAGTGGGCGCGGCGCGGGGAGTCCTGGTAGCAGAACTGGACGACGCGGTAGCCCTGTTCGGCGAGCGTGGCACCCGCGGAGCCGCCCGCGAGGCCGGTGCCCACCACGATGACCGTGTGCTTGCGGCGGTTCGCGGGGTTGACCAGTTTGGCCTCGAAGCGGCGCTTGTCCCAGCGCTCGCCGACCGGTCCGGACGGCGCCCTGGTGTCGGCGACGGGTTCGCCGGTGACGTAATCGGTGTAGGTCATGTCAGCTCACCACTCCGGTCATGACGCCCACGGGTACGGCGACGAAGCCGGCCGTGAGCAGCAGCGCGAGGACGTCGGCGACGGTCTTCAGGGCCCGGTCGCGGCTGCGGCTGCCGACGCCGAGGGTCTGGGCGGCGCTCCAGAAGCCGTGCCGGATGTGCAGGCCGAGCGCCAGCATCGCGACGATGTAGATGACGTTGCCGTACCAGGTGGAGAAGGTGTCCACCACGTTCTGGTACGGGTGGCCCGCCTGGAAGCCTCCGGAGTGCACGGTGCCGGTGGTCAGGTCCAGGATGTGCCAGACGATGAACAGCCCGAGGATGATCCCGCCCCAGCGCATGGTGCGCGTCGCGTAGCTCGCCCGGGGCCTCGTGTGCACGTACTTGCTGGGGCGCGCCCTGAGGTCGCGGCGGCTGAGCTGGTACGCGCAGACGGCGTGTGCGACGACGGCGGCGATCAGCACGACGCGGATCAGCCACAGCGTCCACTCGTAGTGCATGAAGGGCTCACCGACGGTGCGCAGCCAGTGCGCGTAGTGGTTGAACTCCTCGGGCCCGAAGAAGATCTTCAGGTTGCCGATCACATGGGCCCCCAGGTACAGCAGCATGATCACGCCGCTGACGGCCATCACCGTCTTCTTGCCGACGGTGGAGTCCCACACGGTGCGCGCCATGGACGGCCGTCGGTCCGTCCGCGTTGCCAGAGCCATGGCTCAAGACGCTAGGGCCGGACGGCCCCATCGGTCCAAGACATGCTCCGGCTCGTTTCGATAGGCGCAGACTATGCTGGCTGTGTGCAGTTCCAGCAGCTCCAGTACTTCGTCGCGGTCGCCGAGACCCGGCACTTCACCCGCGCCGCCGATCTGGTCCACGTGTCACAGCCCTCGCTCTCGCAGCAGATCAAGGCACTGGAGCGGGAGCTCGGGGCGGACCTGTTCCAGCGGGCGCGGGGCAACATCACGCTGACGGACGCGGGCGAGGCGCTGCTGCCGCTGGCCCGGCGGATCCTGGCCGACGCGGACACCGCCCGGCACGAAGTGCAGGAGCTGGTGCAGCTGCGCGGCGGCCGGGTCCGGCTCGGCGCCACACCGAGCCTGTGCACCGGTCTGCTGCCGGACGTGCTGCGCGCCTTCCACGACCGCTATCCCGGCATCCGGCTGCTGGTGGAGGAGGGCGGCTCCCACGACCTGGTACGGGAACTCGCGCGCGGCGCGCTGGACCTCGCCCTGGTCGTGCTCCCGCTGCCGACGCCGTCGCCCGCCCTGACCACGGTGGAGCTGCTGCGCGAGGACCTGGTGGTCGTGTCGTCACCGGAGGCGCCGGCACCGGGCCGGGGCGGCCGGCAGGTGCGCATCGCCGACCTGGAGGGTGAGCGGCTGGTGATGTTCCGGCACGGCTACGACCTGCGGGAGCTGACCGTGGCCGCGTGCCGCTCCGCGGGGTTCGAGCCGGACTTCGCGGTGGAGGGGGGCGAGATGGACGCCGTCCTGGGATTCGTACGGGCGGGGCTGGGGGTTGCGGTGGTACCGCGCATGGTCGCGACAAAGTCCCGGCGGGAGCTACGGGTCACTCCGTTGGGGCGGCCGGGGCTGGCCCGGACGATCGCGCTGGCGCACCGCAGCGATGTGGCTCCGCCTCGGGCGGCTCGGGAGTTGCAGCGGATGCTGCTCGAGCGGTGAGCCGGTGCCGCATGAGGCAGCGGCTCCGACCACGCCAGCCGCCAAAGGGCAAGGCAGCATGATTCGCCGCTACATCATCTGGCGGCACAAGCGCACCGTCGCCGAACGGCTTCGCGACGTGATCGACGGGGCGAGCGTGGCTTGATGCAGGAGTAGACGACTTCGCGGTCTCAGGGAGCGCCCCCCGCAACGAGCTGGACAGCCGCGGCTCAAGAGTCACACCGCCACCCGCATGGCCGGCCGCCGCGTGCGCCGAGGCGGATCTCCGGCGGGGTGGCGATTTCCGACGGCGGAACATCGTCCCGCCAGGCTCACATGTCACCCAACCCGCCCACCCACGTCAGGCACTCGAATGACAATCGGAAGTTTGTGCACGACGGGTGCCGCGTGGTGCGCCTGAGTCAAATGAACTCGCTCTTGCCTCCCAGTACCCACGTGGGCATCCCTTCCATCCGCGCCGCCCCGAACTAGGCCACCACCTGCGCGAATTCACCCTTGACCCGGCCGCGAATCACAGTGGCCAGGTGGTTGTGCGCGCGGAATGCCGACAGCTCGAACGAGCCCTTCCAATCCGTTCTGACGCGATACGGCAACGCCACCGCGCGCGGTACGATGCCGCCCCGCCGTGCGTTGTTGGGAGACTTCCGTGTCAGCAAGCAAGATCCGCTTACCAGGATTGTCCAGGTCCGATGCCCTTGAGCTGGGCGAGTTCGTCGACCGCGAGGCGATCGTATTCCGCAACGATCCCGTGCCAGAGGGAAGCTTCGGCGATCTCGGCATGGTGACTGTTGAGTTGGTCGCTTCCGCCATCGCGCTCAAGGGGATGGTCAGCTACCTGGTGTACCGCCACCGGGGCAAGTCGTTCGAGCAGGTTGTCGAGATCGAGCATCCCGATGGCCGGGTTGAGCGGAGGACCGTGAAGTGGCGGGACACGTCAAGCGAGCCCATCGACTCCGCGTTGGCGAAGGAACTCGGCTCCGCCACCGGAATCCCTTGGAACAAGATGGTCGGTGACGAGAACTGAGCGAGCACTTCGCGTCGGCGCTGAGCGGGCGCAGCTTCATCAACCCCATCACCAATGAGACCGCCATCTCGTCCTTCCGGGCAGGCAAGCACGTCCAGGGCGTGATCCAACGGCACATCTCGCCCGACTGCCTGCCGGCTTTCCTGCACGAGGCGACCCACCACTGGTGCTTCATGAACGCTGTCGGCATGGCGGTCAGCCTGCTGCACCAGCGCGCGCTGACCGATGCCGCGGCTTACCGCGGTGGGGGTCGGGACAAGGATCTCGCGCGCCGGATCACCGGTGCCATGATGCGGTACGAGGCCTTCATCGCGCTCCAGCGCCCGCTCGCCGAGGGACTGGCACTGTTTGCCGAGTTCGACCTGTCGTCGCACGGCACGCTGCCCCGGCTGTGCCCGGTGTTGGCCCGGGTCGCCGACTACTTCAGCCCCGGCGTGATCGCATCCTTCGAACCGGAGGAGCACCGGGACGCGGTGACCCGCAACATGCTCGACTTCGTCCTCGGTTCGACGCGTCGACAGCAGCAGGTCGTGACCCGCCGCCTCGATGTCCTCATCCAGTCGACCGACCCCGAGGGTGGCGGCTATCTGCCCGGCTATCTCCTGGTGAAGGCGCTGTGGAGCGCCAGCATGGGCGTCGACGCCCGCCTTGGCGACCCCGAGCTGTTCTTCTCCTACGCTATCGAATACTTGTACACCGACCTCGGGTTGATCGCCCATCTGCTCGACGAGGACGACAGCCAACATGCGGTCGACCAGATGATCGAGTACTTCGTGCGGCGGGTGATCGACTTCGGCCGCGCGGACCACGCCGCGAACCTCGACGAGTTCCTCGCGAGCAACCGGGACCGGAAGATGTACACGGAGTTCGACGCGTGGGCGCGCCACTGCAACCGGCGATGGGAGGTCGACGACGCCACCGCCGACCTGGGTGCGGACCGGCTCATCGCGCTGCACGACGAGACGCTTGAACGCGCTTCGGACGAGGACCTCGTCCGGAACATCGCGCTGATGTTCCAGCGCACGGTGCTGTCACTCGGCCGTCACCCGGTCACGGTCGCCGTCGGCGAGCGCGACCGGTACACAGTCAAGGACGGCGAACAGGTGGTCATGACCGGCACGTACGCGTTCGGACTGCCCATCGGGACGGTGGTCGACGGGCACGTCAACGTCTCCATCGACGCCTACAATGGCTGCGCCGCCATCGAGCTGTCGATAGGCGACGACACGCCCGTGTACTGGTTCTCAGACGACGCGAGCGAGGACTGGCGGCACTCCTTCCACAGTACGCGGGCCGCCCTGTCCCGGGCGGAGGGTGAGGCTCAGGAACTGCTCACGCTGCTGCGCGACGTCGCCAGGCAGGCGTCCGGCGTGATCTATCCGCTGGAGATCGCGCGGGATCGCGCCACCGTCGCCACCGAGGTGTTCACCCACCTGGCGGCCGGGGTACTCACCGCGGCGATGGAGCAGCGCGCTCCCGACCTCGATGCGGTGGCCAAGTCCGTCACGCTCCTCACGCCTGCCGGGCTGGCCGGTGTGTTCGACCGCATCCGCTACGTCCGCGCGCTGGCCTGGGGCGGCCTGGTGATGTCCACCGGCGCGCTGCCAGACCTGGACACCGCGCGCCGGTTGTTCGAGGAGGACCGCGACCTTCACGGCGTCGCCGAGACGTTCGACGAAACGATGGACCTGATCCGCCGCACCGGCTTCGACAAGCTCGGCAACCCCCTCTTCACTGTCCGCGACGGAAGGCCCATGTTCATTCTGTAGGCCAGTCCAGATCGAGCAAGGACCTGGTGTCACCGAAACGAAACCCGGTCGCGGCGATGGCCTCCAGCCGGTCGTCCAGCACCGCGTGATCCGACTGCCGGGTCAGCAGGCTATGGATGCGGGGTGAACGCTCAGCTGCCTCGACCCCTTCCCCGATCGCGGAGGTCGCTCCCCTGATCACCCGGGCCAGGGCGTCTTTCAGCTCGCTCTCGCTCGCGCGCGGGCTCACGATCGTGGCAACACAGCCGCCCTTCACACCGTCAACGGGGTCGGTGACCAACGTGATCCCGAGATCGGAGAGATCACCTCTCTGCCCATTGACCACCATGTGCGCGAAGGACGTCCAGTGCTTCACCAACTCCATGGCCAACTGCTCGTCGGCGCCCTCCCGCATCACGGTCAATGTCGAGTCGAAAGCATTGCCGCAGCAGGCCAGTAACAGGGACATGGAAGACGTGATTCTGGCGTGGTAAAGAACCAAGGCCGGCAAACCAGGACGTAGTCGCCATTCGATCTCGTTGAGTGCACCGGGCCGCTCCCGCAACCACAGCTGCCCCGCGAATCGCTCAGCGGACGGCGGACCCGAGAAATGATCGGCGAACAGACGCATTGCAGTACCTTCCCAGAGGTTTACCGGTGTCGGGCGTGGTTCATCACATCAGATCCTCGAATTTAGTGGAGGTGTGCTTTTCATCGGCCATGGCGGATGGTTGCAAACCTTCGCGCATTGGCGCGTGCCGGGGGCGTGAGGCGGCGACTTTGCACGCCGTCACCGGCTGTATCGTCCTTCAGCTCAGTGTCGTTGGTGGTGATACTGGTCGTCCTCCGGGCCGGGTGGGTTGTGACCTCAGTCGAACGGACCGCGTATCCGCGGTTCAGGTGGTGCCATCAGACGGCCGGATCGGCTGTTGCTCGTCATGAGCCGTCACCCCCGCGAGTAGCTGTCGGGCGAACGTCGCTGCAATCTGTGACGTCCCCCGTTCCGGAGGGCCATCGCAGTAACTGCCGGAATTCTCGCTACATCGTCTGGCGGGTCCGCCACGCCACGGATGAGCGCCTACGTGAAGTCATCGGCACGGGCGAACATCGCCTGACGCGGCACTAGGTGTGCTGTCCGGACAGGTTGGTGACGCGGCTGGCTGGGGTGTGGCCGCTGATTCCGATGTGGGGTCGGTGGTAGTTGTACCAGTCCAGCCAGTCCGGGAATGCGGCCTGTCGCTCGGTGTCTGAGGTGTAGGGCCGGATGTGGGCCCATTCGTCGAGCAGGGTGCGGGGGCGGCCGAGGGGCCCGCGGACCCGTATCTTGTTGAGCACGGGGATGAACTGCGGACTGTCTGCGGCCTGGCCCGCGGTCAGGACGAATGCCAGCGGGCGGCACTTGCGGTCAGCGGCGAGGTGGACCTTGCTGGTCTGCCCGCCCCTGGAGCGTCCCAGGAGGGCGGCCTTCAGACGGAGTCTGCGTCGGCGCCGGGTGCGTCGTCGCTCCTCCCGCTCCGGATCTGCTTCGGCTTCCTGCCCGTTTCGTTCTTCGGAGCCGCCCCTTTTGGCCTGGCCTTCTCCTCCTCGGCCGCGGCCTTCTCCAGGGCGGTGAGCACGTCCTGGTCCACGTGCATCCCGGCGGCGTCGTGGTGAGCGCGCGCGGTGGTGGAGTCGATGCTGACCAGGGACAGATCCACCTCACCCCGCTTCGCCGCTTCCGCGATCAGGCCCTCCAGCAGGGCCGCGAAGACACCGGCGTCGCGTCACTGCCGGAAGCGGTTGTGGACGGTTGGCCAGGCACCGAACTCCTGCGGCATCTCCCGCCACTGTCCGCCGGTCCTGAACCGCCAGATCACACCCTCGAACTGCTGCCGCAGCCGCTCGGGATACGGGCCGTACTCACCGATCGGCAGGTACGGCCCGATGGACTCCCATTCACTGTCCGTCAGTTGAACTCGTGTCACGCAAGAAGATCTACCGGTTCAGGCCCGCCGCGAGGGCGATTCCCGCAGATCGATCACGACCCGATACGCACCCTTGCTGCGGACGCTTCGGGTCCCGCGCGCGGCACGCACCTTTCCTTCGCCCCGCCGCGGTGTTCTCCATGATCGGGTCCGTCGTTATTCCGGCCCGCGAACGCGGGGGCGATGCCACGATGAAGGCACCGCGCCCGCGGCTGCGACCGTTCAAAGGGGGCTGTCATGTTCCACAGCGCCGCCCACCCGGGCCGCCCCGACCATCGCATCTGGCTGGAGACACTCCGGGCGTTCAGCCGCCCAGTGGCCGTCCTCGTACGACCCCAGCCCGGATGGCGCCGCCTGGTGGGCCAGGGGTCCGTCGACGGCTTCCTCCAGCGGCTCGACCTCGGATATTACGAGGAGCACACCATGCTGGTGCAGGTCACCACCCAGCGGCGCCTGCCTGACCACGTCCGCGTGTTCTCAACCCTGAAGCCCGACGCGCTCCTGAGTGAGTTCCTCTTCAACTCTTCGCCTGACGGACCGAGCTGGCTGCCCAACGTACTCACCGTCGGAACAGGCCGGCTCGTCGTTGACGGAACGGAGGTGAATGCGCAGGCGGTCACGTACGGCGGCTACACCGCCACCCTCGCCGCGATCGGAGACGAGACCGTTGCGGTCGTCAGCACCGCCGCCCTCCACGATCAGGCTGTCCACCTGACCTTCGACACCACTGCCGTCCCCGCCTGACGAGGAGCACCGGCCGCAGGGGCATCCCACACGGCCACGTCACGCAAGAAGATCTACCGGTTCAGGCCCCGCCGCGAGGGTGATTCCCGCGGATTGATCAGGACTCGATACGCGCCCTGGTCGAGCCGGGGGGGGACCGGCGTGCCCTGGTGGTAGTACATGCGACAGCCCGTGTCCTCGTCGCGCTTGCGCCAGAGGCAACTATGGCGAGCAAGCTGACCGTCGAAGAGGGTCTCGAAGGTGAGGTGCACCAGGCCGGGGGCCAGCAGTACGCCGGTGATCTCCGATGGCTCGTAGCGGGGACCGCCGACTGCGCTGCCCGTACGTGTTGCGCCGGCCCGAGGCGCCCACCTCCACTAACTCGGGGTCGAGCAGCGGGCGCCTTCGGCGGAGCTCCTCACGCCTGGGTCCATCAGCCGCAGTTCGCCCGCGATCGCCTCGGCCACGTCGTCCGACTCATGACTCATGACTCATGACCCATGACCCATGACTCATGACTCATCCGCACATGGTCGCGAACGGAACCGGGCTCCAGTAACCGGGTACAGTCCTCAGCCCGTCGCGTCGACCAGCGCCAGCTCGTGCAGCCTTTCCGGCGGGCCCGGGCGGGCGTAGTACCAGCCCTGGGCGGTGTCGCAGCCGAGGATGCGGAGTTGTTCGGCCTGGGCGCCGGTTTCCACGCCCTCGACCGTGACCGCGAGGTCGAGGCTGTGGGCGAGGGACACGATCCCCTCGACGATCTTCAGGTCGACCGGGTCGGCCGGGAACCGCTGCATGCCCTGGGTGAAGGAGCGGTCCAGTTTGAGGATGCTCACCGGCAGACGGCGCAGGTTGGCGAGGTTGGAGTAGCCCGTGCCAAAGTCGTCCAGGGCGATGTCGACGCCCATCTCGTGCAGTCGGCGCAGCGGTTTGAGCAGGTCGTCGTCGGCGCCGATCAGGGCGGACTCGGTGACCTCCAGGCAGAGCGCGTCGGGGGCGATGCCGACCTGCTCGAGGATGTCCACCGTGTCCTGCACCAGGCCGGGGTGGGTCAGCTGGCACGGCGAGAGGTTGACGTTGATCCGCAGCGGCCCGGCGGCCGTCCCGTCACCATGGCGTTCCCGCCAGTCGCGGGCCTGCCGGACGGACTCCTCCATGACCCAGCGGCCGAGCGGCACGATCAGCCCGGTGTGCTCGGCGAGCGGAATGAAGCGGTCCGGGCCGAGCACGCCGTGCTGCGGGTGCAGCCAGCGCACCAGCGCCTCCGCGCCGCGCACACTGCCGTCGCCGAGGTGCACCAGCGGCTGGTACTCGATGAAGAACTCGCCCCGGTCCAGGGCCGTCGGCAGGGCCGTGGTGAGTCCGTGCCGGGTGATGGCGCGGGCGTCGGCCTCCGGGTCGGCGAGCTCGGAGCGGTTGCCGCCGGCCGACTTGGCCCGGTACATGGTGATGTCGGCGCTGCGCAGCACCTCCGCCGGGGTTCGCTCCCCCGCCGGGCCCTCGACGATGCCGATGCTGCCGCGCACCAGCAGATCGCGGCCGTCGATGCTGACCGGGGTGACCAGCGCGTGCATGATCCGCTCGGCGAGCTCGTCGACGCCCCGCTCGGTGTCCGGCCCGGTGGTCAGGGCCACGAACTCGTCGCCGCCGAGCCGGGCGACCATCTCGCCGGGCGCGGTCGCGCAGGACTGCAGCCGGTCGGCGACCTCCACCAGCAGCCGGTCGCCGGCGGCGTGGCCGAGGCTGTCGTTGATGGTCTTGAACCCGTCCAGGTCGAGGTAGCACAGCCCGAACCGCTGTCCGTCACCCGCGTTCAGCGCCTTCTCCAGGCGTTCGAAGAACAGCGTGCGGTTGGGCAGGCCGGTCAGCGCGTCGTGCGTGGCCTCGTAGCGCAGGCGGAGGTTGAGCAGCCGCCGCTCGGTGGTGTCCTCCATGAGGGCGAGCTGGTACTGGGGGTTGCCGTCGGGGTCGCGCAGCAGGGAGACCGTCAGGTTGGTCCACAGGACGGTGCCGTCGGGGCGGTAGAACGGCTTCTCCACGTGGTAGTGCTCGCGCTCGCCGAGCACGAGTTCCTCGTAGAGCCGCCAGACGTGGGGCGCGTCCTCCGGGTGGGTCCACTCCAGGACTTTGCGGGCCCGCACCGCCTGCTCGGAGCCGCCGAACATGCGCAGCAGCGCGGTGTTGACCTGCAGGATGTTGCCCTCCAGGTCGGCGATGCCGATCCCTATGGCGGCGCCCTCGAAGACCGCGCGGAAGCGAGCCTCGCTGGCGTGCAGCGCCTGCGCCACCACGCCCTGTGCCCTGAGCGCCGCCTGGGCTATGGCCTCCTGCTCGGCCAGGGTCCGCTCCTTGAGCGCCTGCGCGAACCCGGCGGCCATCGCGTGCTGCAGCCGCGAGGAGCGCATCCTGAGCTCGTCCTGCGGACCGTCCGTACCGCAGTACAGCACCAGGTAGGCGTCCACGCAGTCCAGGGTGCGGCTGAGCGTCTCGGGGTCGGTGCAGTGCGCGCGGATCAGCGCGGCACCGACCGCCCGGGCCTCCTCCGCGTCGAAGTTGCGGGCCCGCAGCAGCTCGCTCAGCCGGCGGGCGAGCGGCAGCAGTCGTTCCTCGAACTCCGGCCGGGTCAGCGACGTCGAGGTCACCGGGAAGAGCGCCCGGCTCCAGATCGTCGCGAACCGGCGGAGTCTGTCCTCCGGCCCGTCCGGTTCCGCGCTCACGCCGTACGTCCCACGCCGGCGTATCCGGAGAAGGCGTACGGATCCTCCTCCTCCGGCGGTGTCTGAGGCCGCCAGAGCGGCATCGGCACCAGTCCCGGTTCCACCATCTCGTACCCCCCGAAGAACCGCGCGATCTCCTCGCGCGAGCGCATGATCAGCGGATTGCGGATGCCCTTGTACACGTCCACCGCCCCCTCGGCCCGCTCCGCGGGAACCGGTATTCCCTCGTACGAGGCATGGGTGAGGATGAGCAGGCTGCCGGGCGCGAGCGCCGCGCTCAGCCGGGCCACCGCATCGTAGGGGTCGTCCGAGTCTTCCACGAAGTGCAGTATGGCAACGAGGAGCAGGGCCACTGGCCGGTTCAGGTCGATCAGGGCCTCGACCTGGGGGCTGGCCAGGATCTCCTGAGGCTTGCGGAGGTCGGCGGCGACCACGTCCGCGTGGTCGTTGCCGGCCAGCACCGCCTCGGTGTGGGCCACCGCCACCGGATCGTGGTCGACGTACACCACCCGCGCGCCCGGGGCGGCCTCCTGCGCCACCTCGTGGACGTTGCCGAAGGTGGGTATGCCGGAGCCGATGTCGATGAACTGGGTGATGCCCTCGGCGGCGGCGAAGCGCACGGCCCGGCGCATGAACGCCCGGTTCGCCTGCATGATCTTGGGGAGTCCCGGCATGAACTCCAGGGCCCTGCGCGCGGCTTCCCGGTCGACCTCGAAGTTGTACGAACCGCCCAGGTAGTAGTCGTAGATGCGCGCGACGCTCGGCACCGAGATGTCGATGCTCCGTGGAGCCCAGGCGGGACGTTCCATGTATCTCTCCAAGGATGTGACGATCCGGTGTTCGAGCTGAGGCTACTGATCGCCCGCCAATGGAGCGAGCAGAAACGGAAATTGACCATCCGTTCCCGGTCACGGCCTGCGGAGAGTACCGGTGCGGTGCCGTGCTGTGACGGCCCCGACACACGGGTCCGCCCCCTCCGTGCGGTGCGGAGGGGGCGGACGGGTGGCCGTGCGTCTGTCGGACAACCCTGGGGAGGTGACCTCTACTTGGACGCGCCGACCAGCTTGCCGGTGGGCGACACGGCGTACCAGGTGCCGCCCACGCCCTGACCGTTGGTGTCCCCGGCCTTCTTGTCACCGGAGAAGGTGTAGATCGGCCAGCAGTCGACCGTCATCTGCTTCTGGCCGTTGTCGGTGCGGGCGAAGCCCATCAGGCCCTTCTTCTCGACGCCCTTGGTGTCGTTGACGTCGACCTCGGCGACGGCCGGCCACTTCTCGAGGCAGGCCCCGGTGCAGTTCGAGACGGGCTTCGGCCACGCCTTGTCCTTGATGAAGCGGTAGACCGTCATGCCGTTCTTGTCGACGATGATGTCGCCGAGCTTGGCATCCTTGCGGACCGACAGTCCGGGCAGGCTCGAGAGGGTGGCCTTCTTGCCGTCGGGGGCCAGCGCGAACCACTTGCCGCCCACGCCCTGGCCGTTGACGTCACCGGCGTTGACGTCCTTGGCGTAGCGGTAGGCCGGCCAGCCGCCGATGGTGAGCTGCTTGGTGCCGTCGGGGCGGGTGACCTCGCCCAGCAGCGCCTTGTCGATGCCGGAGCCGGCCTCGGCGTCGTCCGCGGGCACCGGCGGCCACGTGGTGGCGCAGTCGCCTTCGCAGTTGGACTTCGGGGGGTTGGCGGTGTCCTTGTCGAAGCGGTAGAGGGTGAGCCCCGCACCGTCGGTCAGCACCTTGCCGAGGTCGGGGTTGCTGGCCACGGTCAGCTTGCCCGCGGGCTCCGCCGGGCTCGGGGAGGCGCTGCTCTGCTGGCCGTCGGCACCGTAGCCGTTGCCCGCGCCGGTACCCGTGCCCGCGCCCGTACCGGTGCCGGTTCCGCCGCTCGTCGCACCGACGCCGGCCGACGTCGCGGGTGCCGTGGCGCCGACGTTCTGGGCCGCCGACGACGGGGTGGTGGAATTGCCCTGACCGCACGCCGTCGTCAGCGCCAGCATCGACACGGCTGTCGCCGCCAGTGAGGCGCTCCGCCAGGAGGTCTTCATCGCTAACTCCCCATAATCGCCTGGAATATTGCAGCGCCTGCTGCGCCGCCGCACGACACTGGGTACGGAGGGGAGGGGCGGAAGTGTTCAACGGGCGCACAAATTTCTTTCGGAAGACCGTGGCGTCCTCGGCCCGTCTCCTGTCCGCAACTCCCCCGTCGGGTCCCGTACACGCGTGCGCTTCGGTTGCGCCGGCCATCTGAAGCGGCCAAACCATCCGGCGGCGTTTCTCCTCCCTTCGGGGCAATCCGTCCCCTCTCCGGCGTAAGGGGCCTCGCGACGCCTCATGATCTCCGTCGTGCATGGACCCGAACCGACCCGACTCACGCGTGCCGCGAGGGCGTTGGCTCTGGCGGCGGTGACGTGGAGCCTCGTGGGCTGTCCGGCCGGCACCGCGGCGGCGGACGCCTGTGCGTCCGCCTCGACGGGCCCGGACGGCGTTCAGGCCGTGGCGGTCGCCGGAGACTCCTGGCCGACGCCCCCTGCCTGCCCGGAGCCCACTCCCCCGCCCTGCCCGACGCCGACACCCACTCCCACACCGACGCCGACACCCACACCGACTCCGACGCCCACACCGACCAAGCCGCCACCGCCGCCTCCCCCGCCGAAGCACACCCCGAAGCCCAAGCCGAAGCCGCCCCCACCTCCGGCCCCGGCGCCGCCTCCACCGAAGCCCGCGCCCAGTCCGGCGCACCTGCTCCCGCCGCCTCCGCCCCCACCTCCACCTCCGACCCCGCCGCCACCGAAGCCGGCCGCGCGGCCCAAGCCCACGCCGCGCCCCTCGCCGGCCCCGGTGAGCTATCCGCGGTACCGACCGCAGCCACCCCACCACCCGTCGCACGGCGGCACGTCCCCCGTCACCTACGTCCTGCTCATCACCGCGCCCGCGGTGGTCGCCGTCGCCGCGCTGCGCCCGCGCTGACGCGCCGAGACCCTGGAGGATCCGTTGTCGGAATGGCTTGTTCTCGTTCTCGCGATGCTGGCCGCGTGCACCGTGGTGGTCGTCATCACCCTCGTACGGCACCGCAGGGCACCGCAGGACGAGGACCCCAGCGAGACGCCGGACGTCATCGAGTACATGACGATGTGGATCGGCGTCGTGTACGCCATCGTCCTGGGCCTGGCCATCGCGGGAGTGTGGGAGGCGCGCAGCACCGCCCAGGACCATGTGCAGGCGGAGGCCCAGGCACTGCACGAGATCTCCGAGCGGGTCCGGGTCTACCCACCCGATGTCCGTGACCGTGTTCGGGCCGATGTCAACGCCTATGTCGGACACGTCGTCGACACCGAGTGGAAGACCATGGCCGACCACGGCCGCGTCACCGAGCGCGGCACCGAGCTGTTGCAGCGTGTCCGCGAGGACGTCACGGACTACCAGCCGAAGACGGACTTCCAGGCACAGGCCTATCAGCCGCTCCTCGACCAGGTGGCCGCCGCCGACCAGGCGCGCAACGCCCGGGCCGACTCGACCGGGGCGACCATGCCGGGCGTGGTCTGGTTCGGGCTGCTGACCGGTGCCGTGGTCACCATCGGCATGGTCTTCGCGCTGCAGATCAGGCGTACGCCACGCGAGCTGGTCCTGGCCGGGCTGTTCTCCGCGCTGATCGCCTTCCTGCTCTTCCTGATCTGGGACTTCGACGCGCCCTACAGCCGGGGCATCACGGCATCCGCGGAGCCGTTCCTGAACCTCTTCCCGCACGTCGGGCGGTGACCGGGCGGGCCGGCTCCCCTGACTCCCGAGGAGCCGGGGTACCGGCCCGCCCGGCCGGCTCCCGGCCCGCGGGGGAGCGCCGGGAGCGCCGGGTCAGATCCGCTTCTCGCGCCGCCGGCGCAGCCAGACAACGCCGCCGCCGATCGCTGCCGCGGCCAGCAGTCCGCCGCCGATGGCGACGTCGGCCGGTGTCGCCCCGGAGGAGCTGCTGCCGCCGACACCGCCCAGCACCCCGCCGAGGACCGTGAAGGCTCCCGGACGCGTCAGGGTGCGGCCGTTGCAGTTGACGGTGACGTCGAAGGTGCCGGGTCGGGTGTCTCGATGGCTCGTCACGATGCCTCTGGAGAGGCCGTTGCCGAGCGGGGTCAGCGGGGCGGTGGCGAAGGCCCGCGACGACACGGTGCCGCCGTTGCACCCTTCCACCGTGACGGTGAGACGGCCGCCCGGGGCGACGACGCCGGGCGTGGCGACGATGTTGCGCATGCCCAGGTTGTTGTCGTTCTCCTTGCCGTTCCCGTTCCCGTTGCCGTTGCCGTTGCCGGGGAAGTTGCCGTTGCCGGGGAAGTTCCCGTTGCCGGGGATGTTGCCGTTGCCGGGGATGTTGCCGTTCCCCGGGAAGTTGTTGCCGTTACCGGGGAAGTTCCCGTTCCCCGGGAAGTTGTTGCCGTTCCCCGGGAAGTTGTTGCCGTTCCCCGGGAAGTTCCCGTTGCCGGGGAAGTTCCCGTTGCCCGGGAAGTTGTTGTTGCCCCGGAACTGATTGTTTCCCGGGAAGTTGTTGTTGCCGTGGAAGTGGTGGTTGCCCTCGTTGTTGTTGCCCCGGAAGTGGTTGTTTCCCTCGTTGTTGTTGCCCTGGAAGTGGTTGTTTCCCTCGTTGTTGTTGCCCTGGAAGTGGTTGTTGCCCTGGAAGTTGTTGTTCCCCGGGAAGTTGTTGTTGCCCACGCCCGGGACGACGACCACGCCCCCCACGCCGCCCACCCCGCCCACACCACCTACTCCACCGACACCACTCACTCCACCCAGGTCGGTGCTGCTCGGTCCGCCCCCGTTGCCCATGCCGTCCGCGACGGCCACGGGGGCGGCGAGCCCGATGACGGCGACCGCGGTGCACACGGCCACCGTGGCACGAGAGTTGCGCATGTGATCCTCCGCGGGAGGCGCTCCGGGTTCCGTCCCCGGACGATCGGCGAGAAAGCACCTCCTATGTAGACCCTCGGACGACCGGAACACGCCCGCATGTCGAGAATGGTCCGTCCGGGTGGGACAACCCCCCTGGAGAAGAGCGCACAATCGGATGATTCTGCAGGTCATGGGCCATCAGAAATTTCCTGGGAACGGCAACTCGGATGGCGCACGGTGAATCCGTTCGGGCCACCCGTTCGCCGGTCGCCCCGTCGCCGCCGGTGCGCGGGGGACTTAGCGTTTTCCCATGCGCGAGGGACGTGGTGACGGCCGTGTCGAAAGGGGATGGCGAATGTCTGCGTCCGACCCGGCCGCACTGGCCGAAGAGGAGGAGCGGCGGAAGAGACGCGCCCCCTGGGGCGTGATAGCGCTCGTCCTGCTGACCGGTCTGGCACTCATCCGCAACGGCTCGGGAGAGTTCGACACAGGCCCGCCGCAGCCCGCGTCGGCCGCGGCCGCGGACAGCGGAGTCAGCGCCGGCGCCTTCCCGGCCGCCCCCGCGCCGCTGCCCTTCTCCGTGGTCGACCGGGTCCGGATCCCCGCGATCCAGGTGGACGCCCCCGTCGTGCCGGTCGGCCTGGACTCGGACGGCTGGGTCGCCGCGCCGCCCCCGGAGAATCCCAACCTGGCCGGCTCGTTCACCGGTGCGGTCTCCCCCGGGGAGAAGGGCACCGCCGTCATCGTGGGCCACGTCGACAACAACCAGGGCCCCGCCGTGTTCTACGGACTCGGGGCGCTGAAGAAGGGCAACAGGGTCGAGGTCGTACGCCACGACGGGAAGATCGCCGTGTTCGAGATCTACGGCGTGGAGGTCTTCGCGAAGAAGGACTTCCCCGGCGACCGCGTCTACGCCTCGAAGGGCACACCGGAACTGCGGGTCATCACCTGCGGCGGAGGTTTCTCCAAGCAGAACGGCTACGACGGCAACGTCGTCGTCTTCGCCCGTCTGGTCGAGGTCCACTGAGCCCTGTCCGCGCGGTCAACCGGTGCGCCGGCGCGGGACGGTGAGGTGGTAGCCGGAGTCGAGAAGGTAGGGCAGGTACCTGCGCAGCGCCTTGACGCTCTGTGAGCGGTCGCCCCCGGCGTCGTGCGAGAGGACGACGACACCGGGGCCGGCGCCGGTCTCGATGCGGTCGACGATGGTGTCGGTGCCGGGGGTCGTCCAGTCGAGGCTGTCGACCGTCCAGGCGAGCGGCTCCATGCCCATCTCGGCTCCCAGCTGGAAGGCCGCCCGGTTCCAGGCCCCGTAGGGGGCGCGGAACCACTGGGGGCGTTCGCCGTAGCCGTCCTCGATGACGTCGCTGGTGCGCTCCATCTCGTCGCGGATCTCCGCCCGGCCGAGCTGGGTGAGCAGCGGGTGGGTCCAGGTGTGGTTGCCGACCAGGTGCCCCTCGTCGGCCATCCTGGCCAGCAGCTCCTTGTTGTCGACGGCCATCTCCCCGCACAGGAAGAACATCGCGCGGACGCCGTAGCGCGCCAGGGTGTCCAGGATGTCCGGGGTGTAACGGGGGTCCGGTCCGTCGTCGAAGGTCAGCACCATGGTCCGGCCGCGTACCGGGAACTCCATGATGGGCTCGCTGCGCACCGCGAGCGGTCTGGGCCGGGCGCGCGGTGGCCCGTATCCGGTCAGGGGCTGCAGACGGTAGGCGGACGGCCTGAGCGCGGCGCGCGCCTGCGGACCGCCGGCGGGCGCGGCACCACCGCGTACGGGTTCTCCGCCGCCCGTCCGGGCCATGAACAGTCCGGCCGTCCCGGCGGCCCCCACGGCGGCGGCACCGGCGAGCAGGGCCCGGCGGCGCGTGAGCAACTGGTCCTTCGTCATGACTCATCAGTCGCCCGGCCGACGTTGGCACACCAGAACGACACCGGTGCGGCGGCACGATTGCACCCGCCCGGCGTAGCCGCGCGCGGCCGTACGCGGGACCGGGCGGCATCCGGTCGTCCGGTGCGGGCAGTCGGCGGAGTTGGGGGTTCCGATAGCCTGACGGCCGTGACGGAACAGCGCTCCCATCAGTTCGAACGGGGCACCGACGGACCGAAGGTCATAGTCGTCGGCGTGGACGGCTCCGAGCCCTCCCTCCGGGCCGCCGCCTACGCGGGTGGTCTCGCCCGGCGGCAGCACGCCCTGCTCGCGGTCGTGTACGTCCAGCCGGTGATGTCGGCGAGCGCGGCCCTGGGGGCCCCGGTGGCGGACACCACCGACGAGATCGCCCAGGGCCTGGTCGCCCATATCCGGGACGCGGCGGAGCGCCTCAAGGGCCTGTACGACATCCGCTGGGAGTTCCACACCTTCCGCGGCGACCCCTTCAACGGCCTGGTGAAGGCGGCGGACGACCTCAAGGCGGACGCCGTGGTGGTGGGCGCTTCGGAACAGGCCGGCCACCGCATCGTCGGCTCGGTGGCCATCCGGCTGGTGAAGGCGGGACGGTGGCCGGTGACGGTGGTGCCGTAGTTCCGGGGGCAGGGGGTAGCCGTCTTGTCGAGGCCGCCGGTCCTCCGTCGGCCGCCGTGAGGGGCGAGCCCGGGCGCTGAGCCAGCATGATCCGTGGTCAGCCGTTACGATCGGCGAAGAGGTGAGGCGCATGGCCAGGCTGCGCACGGGTGAGGGCATTCTCCGCCGCAAACCCATCGAACACATCGAGGAGACCGAGCACGTCGAGGGTCCCCGCCTCGAGAAAACGCTCGGACTGGGGCAGCTCACCGCGATCGGCGTGGGCGGCATCATCGGTGCGGGCATCTTCACCCTGGCCGGCACGGTGGCCAACGGCGCGGCGGGGCCCGCGGTTGTGGTCTCCTTCCTCATCGCCGGCCTCGCCAGCGCGTGCGCCGCACTGTCCTACGCCGAGTTCGCGGGGCTGATCCCGAAGGCGGGGTCGGCCTACACCTACGGCTACGCGGTGCTCGGTGAGTTCCCGGGGTGGTTCATCGGCTGGGACCTGCTGCTGGAGTACACCGCGATCGTGGCGGTGGTCGCGATCGGCATCTCCGGGTACTTCAGCTTCCTGGTCGAACAGTTGGGCGCGAACCTGCCCGCCTGGATGCTGGGTGCGCCCGGCACCGGGAGCGGGCACCGGGTCGACCTGTTCGCGGCGATCCTGTGCCTGCTGATCGCCTGGCTGCTGAACCTCGGCATCCGCAGCGCCGCCCGTTTCGAGACGTTCGTGGTCGCCCTGAAGGTCCTGGTGGTCCTGCTGGTGATCGCGGTCGGCGTGTTCCACATCAACACCGCGAACTACCACCCGTTCTTCCCCTTCGGGGTCAGCGGGGCGTTCACCGGTGCGGCGACCGTGTTCTTCGCCGTCTTCGGGTACGACGCCATGTCGACGGCGGCCGAGGAGTCCAAGGACGCCCAGAAGCACATGCCGAAGGCGATCATCTACTCGCTGGTGATCTCGATGATCCTGTACGTGGCGGCCTGCCTGGTACTGACCGGCATGCAGAACTACAAGCACATCGACCCGGAGAGCGGCTTCTCCACGGCGTTCAAGTCGGTCGGGCTGGGCGGGCTCGCGAACGTGATCGCGGTGGGTGCCATCATCGGCATCCTGACCGTCATGTTCACGTTCATGCTGGGCGTGACCCGGGTCTGGTTCGCGATGTCCCGCGACGGACTCCTGCCCGAGTGGTTCGCCAAGACGCATCCGACGCGGCATGTGCCGACCCGGGTGACCTGGATCGTCGGGGTCGCGTCGGCCGCCATCGCCGGGTTCATCCCGATCGCGGAGGCGGCCGAGCTGACCAACATCGGCATCCTGCTGGCGTTCGTCGTGGTGTGCACCGCGGTGATCGTGTTGCGCTACCGGCAGCCGGACCTGCCGCGGGGCTTCCGCACCCCGTGGATGCCGGTCATTCCGGCGTTGGGGGTCGTCTTCTCCCTCTGGCTCATCACGTTCCTGCAGTGGCAGACGTGGGTGCGGTTCGCCGTGTGGTTCCTGATCGGCTGCGTGATCTACTTCGGCTACTCGTACAAGCGGTCGGAGCTCGCGGGGCGCTAGTCGGCTGGTTCCCCGGCATCCAGGGCCTGTCCGGCGGATCATGCCGCAGACGCGGGGCTCGGCACGCCCTCCCCCACTCTCGGCTTCGCTCGAGCGGGCGGTGCCCCCACCGGCGTTGTCGTCGGTTGCCGACTCCCCCACGCTCGAACGAGCTCGCGCGGGGGGACCCCCATCGCGTCGACGCCCTCCTCCGCCTTGCAGCCGGACGCTCCCCCACGCTCGAATGAGCTCGCGCGGGGGCACCCCCATTCGCCCCGCTCACCAGCGCCGATGAGGCACGGCCCGTGCCCTGCGACCTGATCCGCCGGACAGGCCCTAGTCCCCCATCATCAGCCCGTCCTTGGCCGCGCCCCTGCTGAGCACCGTGTCCCGGATCGCGTCGCGTACGCCGGTTAGGTCCGCGCCGCCCGCGATCGCCTGGCCGAGGTCGACCACCCGGCCGGCGTCGAGGTCGTACATCTGCGGGACGAACTCGGCGCCGGTCACCTCCCAGCGGCCGCCGGGGCGGGTGGGCGGGCCGAAGGTGAAGCGGGCCAGGGTGGACTCGTCGGCGTGCAGGTCCCGGGCGCCCTTGTCGTCGGACGCCTCGCCGGTGACCTGATCACCCGTGCCGTACACCACCCAGGTTCCGTTGACCTTCTCGTACGCCTGCGGGACATGGGTGCCGCTGCCGAGGAGGAGGTCGATGTCGGGGCGGCCGTTCGTACGTGCGGCGGTGAGCCGTCTGGCGAGGGTGAGCTGCCGCCGGTCGGGGGCCTCCCGCCCCTCGGTGCCCCAGTGCAGACAGACGACGACCACATCGGCTCCGGCCCGCCGGGCGGCGCGGGCGTCGGCGAGGACGCGGTCCTCGTCGATCAGGTCGACCGCCCAAGGCTGTCCGGGCGGCAGCCCGGTGCCGTCGCCGATGTCGGTGTACGCCAGGTGCGCGACCTTGGCCGGGCCGGCGCGCAGGATCGTGGGGGTGCGCGCCTCGGCATCGGTGCGCGCGGTCCCGGCGTGTCCGAGGCCCGCCGCGTCCATGGCGTCCAGGCTGCGCCGGACGCCGGCCGGGCCGTTGTCCAGGGCGTGGTCCGAGGCGGTGGAGCAGCTGTCGTAGCCGGTGGCGACGAGACCCGCGGCCAGCTCCGGCGGTGCCTCGGACGCCCGCTGTCCGGCGTGGCCGGGGTCCGCGCCGTGGATGGTCTCCAGCTGGCAGAGCGCCACGTCGGCCGTCGACACGGCGCCTTGCGCGCCGGCCAGCATGGGACGGAAGTCACGGCCGTCGCCGCCGGCGTCGAAGCCGGCGCGGTCGAGGACGGAACCGTGGGGCACGATGTCGCCGGAGGCCACCAGGGTGAATCCGCGCGCGGCCGCGGGCGGCGCCGGCCGTCCCGGCCGGCCGGGCTCGTGCCGTGCCTGGGCCTGACAGGCGGCGCCGCCGGCGAGAAGCGCGGTCAGGGCCCAGGCCACCTGCTGCCTGCGTGCGATCATCAGCTCACCCCACAGTTGTCGCATTTACTTACAAATAGGTACGAAGCTGGATGGCGTCGCAAACGGCTACCGCACCCTCATTGACCCTTCCGGTGTCGTGACTGAAGCGGGGCGGACCGTTCGTCGAACCGTTCGTCGACGCGATCGACCGTCCGTCGCAGATCCCCGTACGCCCCCTGTCCCCGCGCTCCGCCCTGCGATGCCATACGGCCATGACGGCCGGAACCACCCTGCCCACCGGGACGACGACCGCCGAGCACGAGCTCGCCGCGCTCCAGCGCGAGCACGGCCGACCGCTCTTCGCACTGCTGCTGAGGCTGTGCGACGGGGACCGGCAGCGCGCCGAGGACCTCGTGCAGGAGACGCTGGTACGCGCCTGGCAGCATCCCGAGGCCCTGCGCGCCGACGAATTCGCCTCCGTGCGGCCCTGGCTGCTGACCGTGGGCCGGCGGCTCGCCATCGACGCCCGCCGCGCGCGGCAGGCCAGGCCTGCCGAGGTGGGTGACGCGGTCCTGGAGAACGCCCGGGTGATCGGCGACCACGCCGAACGGGCGGCCGCGACGCTCGATGTGCGGGAGGCTGTGAAGACACTCACTCCCGAGCACCGTGAAGTCCTGGTGCTCGTGTACTTCCAAGGGGCGAGTGTTGCGGAGGCCGCCGAAACGCTGGGGATTCCGCCCGGTACCGTGAAGTCGCGCGCCTATTACGCGCTGCGTGCCCTCCGCCGGGTACTCCCCGGCTACGCGGCCGACCTGCGATGAAACATCCTCGGGGCAAAGTGTTCGCAAAGCGCCTTGCTGAGGACCCCGGTTGAGCAATCAGCTGTCTTCATCCGTGTTCCGGACTGGGGGTCCGGGCGACGCACGCGCGTACCGCACGGACCGGAGGAAGGCAGGAAGGGATGCTGCACACAGGCCAAGAGAGCGCGGACGGCGCCGGCGGCGGTGACCTGGCCGTTCCCATGGCATGGCTGTACGCCGAGTACATCGCCGACGAGCTGCTGCGCACCGGCGACCTGATGCCGCCGACGTCCTTCGAGTTCCGGGCGGGCCGGGACGCGCTGGCGCTGACCATCTTCCTGTCCGACACCGACGGCGAACTCTCCGGCATCCGGGTCGTCACCCAGCTCGAGACCTGGCTGTCGCTGACGGCCTACGACCAGCCGTGGCAGGACTGGGTGGGCGAGCGGATGGCCGAGCTCGCCGCCGAGACGGCGAAGGCGGACACACCGTCGCCCGACCTGGCACTGGCCGCGGACGCCTGGCGGTGGCTGGAGGAGACCGAGCTGCTCGCGCCCGACCTGGACGCGGTGCCGGGCGGCGGACCGGTGATCGGCGAGGACGACGGACCGAAGGTCTGGACGCCCGCCTGGCGGCTGGGACTGCCCCTCGGGCACCTCGCCATCCATCTCTTCTGAAGTTTTTTCGAACCCGGACCAATCCGCGGGCGTCGCCGTTACGAATCCGTTGGTTACGATTCTGTGCGCGCCTTGAGTGATTCGACTGTCCGATGCGTACGGGTGGGAGCAAGGAGTCACCCCACCCGCACCCATCGGCATGAGGATTCGGCATGAGGTCCCTGGAACGGCATCGCGACGTCGGCGCCTACGCGCTCGGCGTGCTCGACGAGGCGGAGGCTTTCCGCTTCGAGGACCACCTCATGGAGTGCCCGCAGTGCACGGCACACGTGACCGAATTCGGGCCCACGGCACGCCAGTTGATGTTGTACCGGCGCGCGACGCCGCGCTTCGTGCAACCCGTGGCGCAGCCCGGGCCCCGGCTGCTGGACGGCCTGCTGGACGCGGTGGCCTCCCGGCGCCGGGCCGGCCGCCGGCGCCTGCTGTTCGGTCTGGCCGCCTCGGTGGTGTTCGCCGTGGCCGGCCCCGGGATCGCCATGTACGCCTCGCACACGAGCGGCTCCGGCGACCCCAAGGTGCAGGTCATGGCGGCGACCGACGCGCACTCGGGTGTATGGGCGCAGGTCACCACCAAGGACGACGAGCACGGCAGCGACCTGGTGCTGGAGATCAAGGACGGTGCCGGACCCCGTTCCTGCCGTCTCGTCGCCATCGGCCGCGACGGCTCGGAACAGGTGGTGACCAGCTGGACCGTACGCGGCCACGACTCCGGCATGACCACCGTCGCGGGCGGCTCCTCGATGCACACGGACCAGGTCGTCCGGTACGAGGTCCGCACCGCGGCAGGCGAGCGGCTGGTCAGCCTCGACGCCGGCTAGGGGCTGCGGCGGGAGCTACTTCAGCAGCCGTGACATCCTCCGGTCCGCCAGTGGCCTGCCGCCCGTCTGGCAGGTGGGGCAGTACTGGAGCGACGAGTCGCTGAAGGAGACCTCGCGGATGGTGTCGCCGCAGACCGGGCAGGGCTCGCCGGCGCGTCCGTGGACCCTGAGCCCGCTCTTCTTCTCCGCCTTCAGCCGCCCGGCGGCCAGGCCCCGGGAGCGTTCGACCGCCTCGGTGAGGGTGGTGCGCAGGGCCGCGTGGAGCGTGCGGACCTCCTCCGGGGTGAGGGAGGCGGCCACCTTGAACGGGGACATCCGGGCCGCGTGCAGGATCTCGTCGCTGTAGGCGTTGCCCACGCCCGCGATCAGGCCCTGGTCGCGCAGAGCCCCCTTCAGCCGACGCCGCTCGCCCTCCAGCAGCGCGCCGAGCCGGGCGGCGTCGAAGTCGTCGGCGAGCGGGTCGGGGCCCAGGCGGGCGATGCCGGGGACCTCCCGCGGATCGTGGACGACGTACACCGCGAGGCGCTTCTGCGTACCGGCCTCGGTCAGGTCGAAGCCCTCACCGGTCTCCAGGGCCACCCGCAGGGCGAGGGGACCCTTGCCGGGGCGGGGCGGGCCGTCGGGCAGCCGGTCCTTCCACTGCAGCCAGCCCGCGCGGGCCAGATGGGTGACCAGGCGGGGGCCGTCCCGTGTCACGACGTCGAGGAACTTGCCGTGCCGGTGCACGGCGGTGACCTCATGGCCCTCCAGGGCGGCCGGCGGGGGGTCGTACGTCTTCAGGACACTGACGGCCACCGGCAGCACCCGCATCACCTCGTGGCCGACCAGGTGCTCGGCCAGGAAGTCCTTCAGCGCCTCGACCTCGGGCAGTTCCGGCATACGTCCAGAGTGCCATCCCGGCCCGGCACGGTCAGGTCGGCTCCGGCACCACGAACTCGCACCACACGCACTTGCCCCCGCCCCGGGCCTCCACCCCCCAGAGGTCCGTGAGCCGGTCGACCAGGACCAGCCCCCGGCCGGTCACGCCGGACACATCCGCGTCCCGGCGGCGGGGCAGGGCGCTGGAGGAGTCCTCGACCTCGACACGCACCCGGCGGTCGGCGCCGCACAGGGACCTCAGGGTGACGACCGCGGAGCCTTCGGTGTGCAGCAGCACGTTGGTGATCAGCTCGTCGGCGACCAGCTCGATCTCGTCGGCGCGTTCGGCGGCGCCCCAGGCGCGGACCGTGGCGCGGATCATGTGCCGGGCGAGCCGCAGCGCCTCGGGGTCGCCGGAGGCCACGTGCTGCTGGAGCCGGCCGCCGGTGCGCGCGGTGTCCCAGCCGCGGCGGCGCAGCAGGAGCAGGGCCACGTCGTCGTCGCCGCCGCGTTCCTCGGCCACGTCGATGAGCCGGTCGGCGAGGTCGCGCACCTCGTCCGGACCCGACTCGATGAGCGCGGTCAGGGCGCGCAGCCCGTCGTCGAGGTCGGCGCCGGGCTGTTCGACGAGGCCGTCGGTGCACAGCACCAGTGTCTGGCCCGGATCGAGCTCGACCGTGGACACCGGGTACTCCAGACGGCCGAACTCGGCGGACAGGCCCAGC
Organism: Streptomyces sp. NPDC001544; assembly: GCF_042894285.1. Lineage (NCBI taxonomy): Bacteria > Bacillati > Actinomycetota > Actinomycetes > Kitasatosporales > Streptomycetaceae > Streptomyces > Streptomyces sp. NPDC001544. Next base: position 97,990 of record NZ_JBIAVN010000002.1, read on the forward strand.
GGCAGGCCGCCCTCGACGGAGATCCGGCGGCACGACGCGTCGGTGTGCCGGATCAGCGGGTCTATGTGGCCGGCCCGGACCACCTGGACCACACCGGTGGTCAGGTCGGCCTCCGCGTACAGGCAGGTGGCGGAGCGGTCGGTGTCGAGTTCGTGCAGGAACACGGAGGCCCGGGCCATCACGGTGGCCGGGGTGTGTCCCTCGGCGGCGTACGCGCGCAGCACGATGCGGAGCTGGCCCATGACGGCCGCCGCGTGCGTGTCGTGCCCCTGGACGTCGCCGATGACCGCGCCGACCCGGCCTCCGGGCAGCGGTATCAGGTCGTACCAGTCGCCGCCGATGTCCCGGCCGAGCGACGCCGAACGGTAGCGGACCGCCACGTCCGCCCCGGGCACGCTGGGGATGGTCCGGGGCAGCATCGCCTGCTGCAGGCCCTGGGCGAGGTCCTTCTCCTCCTCGTAGAGCATGGCCCGCTGCAGGCTCTGGGCGATGCTGCTGCCGAGGGCGACGAGGACGGCGCGCTCCTCGTCGGAGAAGCCGCGCCGGTCGTTGTAGAGCAGGCCCATGGCGCCGATCGGGCGGGCCTGGGCGATCAGGGGCAGATAGGCGGCGGAGGTGATCCTCAGGTCGGTGATGTGCGGCCAGAGGATCGGGTAGCCCTCGGCGAACTCCTCCGGTGACTCGATGAAACGCGGGAGGAGGGTCCGTACGACCTCGCTCATGGGGTACGGCTCGTCGATCCGGGTGATCCGGGTGCCGGGGACGATCCCGTCCTCCGGTCCCTCGGCGACCATCCGGATCCGGCCGGCCTCCACCAGCCCCATGACCAGGCTCGTCGCGCCGAGGTGCCGGACACCGTGGCTGTCCTTGAGGACGTCGATGACGTCCTGGACGCTGCGGGCGTGCGAGAGGGCCGCGGTGGTCACCTGCACCACGCCGGTCTGCCGCCGGACCGCCTCGTCCTGGGCGGCGCGCAGGCTGCGGGCCGCGCTCTCCTGGAGCTCCCGCGTGGCGTCCCGGACGATGCCGATGACCCGGCGCGGGCGGCCGGTCTCGTCGCGCCGGATGTAGCCCTGCGTGTGCGTCCAGCGGCGGGTGCCGTCGCGGCAGCGGAGCCGGAAGTACGCGCCGTAGTTCTCGCTGCCGTCCTTGATGGCCTGGGACACCACGGCGTCCAGGCGGCTGGCCTCCGGCGGGGGCACCCGGAGGGCGAGGGACTCGGGACGGCCGTCGTACTCCTCCGGGAGGAGGTCGAAGACCTCGTACGCCTGCGCGTCCATGTGGAACAGACCGGTGTCCAGGTCCCAGTCGAAGGTGCCCATGCGGTTGAGCGCCAGTACGGGATCCGGACGGGCGGTCCGTTCGTCCGGGAGCGACAGGGCGCCCGCGCCCCGATCTGCCATGGGGCCACCTTGCCAGGAATCGCCGGATTCTTCGAGTGGTGTACGGCGGTCCGCTCCCGGAGGGGTTACCCGGCCGGAGGCACGCGGTACCCGGAGTGACGGCATCCGAGGCGTCACTGGGGCAGGGAGTACACGGCCGTGAACTGGTTCACCGCACCCGACTACTGGCTCAGCCGGCTGGTCTTCCAGCGTGCCCTGGCCGCCCTGTACCTCGTCGCGTTCCTCGGGGCGGCCGTCCAGTTCCGGGCCCTGCTGGGCGAACGCGGCATGCTGCCGATCCCCCGGTTCGTCGAGCGGGTGCCGTTTCGGCGCGCGCCCAGCCTGTTCCAGCTGCGCTACTCGGACCGCCTGTTCGCCGGCTGCGCCTGGACGGGCTGCGCCGTCTCGGCGGCGCTGCTGGCGGGCGCGGACTCCTGGCTGCCGCTGTGGGCGGGGATGCTGCTGTGGCTTCTCCCGTGGGCGCTGTACCTGTCGATCGTCAACGTGGGTCAGACCTGGTACGCGTTCGGCTGGGAGTCGCTGCTGCTGGAGGTCGGTTTCCTGGCCGTGTTCCTCGGTAACGACGAGGTCGCGCCGCCGGTCGTGGTGCTGTTCCTGCTGCGCTGGGTGCTGTTCCGGGTGGAGTTCGGCGCCGGTTTGATCAAGATGCGCGGGGACGCGTGCTGGCGCAAGCTGACCTGCCTGGACTACCACCACGAGACCCAGCCGATGCCGGGCCCGCTGAGCTGGTTCTTCCATCACCTGCCGACGCCGCTGCACCGGGTGGAGGTGGCCGCGAACCACTTCACCCAGCTGGTGGTCCCGGTGCTGCTGTTCGCCCCGCAGCCGGTCGCCACGGCCGCCGCCGCCCTGATGATCGTCACCCAGCTGTGGCTGGTGCTCTCCGGCAACTTCGCCTGGTTGAACTGGATCACCATCGTGGTGGCCCTGCCGGCGGTCCGCTTCCCCGCGCACGCCCCGGCCCTGCCCCCGGCGCCCCTGTGGTACGAGGTGGTGGTCCTCGCCGTCGCCGCGCTGCTGGTGTTCCTGAGCTACCACCCGGTGGTGAACATGGTCTCCCGCAGCCAGGTGATGAACCGCTCCTTCGACCCGCTCCACCTGGTCAACACCTACGGCGCGTTCGGCAGCGTCAGCCGGATCCGGTACGAGGTGGTGGTGGAGGGCACGCTCGACGCCGTGCCCCGCGAGGACTCGGACTGGCGGGAGTACGAGTTCAAGGGCAAGCCCGGCGACCCCCGGCGCTGGCCGCGGCAGTTCGCGCCCTACCATCTGCGCCTGGACTGGCTGATGTGGTTCGCCGCGCTGTCGCCCGGCTATGCCGGCGCGTGGTTCGGCGGCCTGGTGGAACGCCTGCTGGAGAACGACCCGGACACCCTCAGGCTGCTGCGCCGCTCCCCCTTCCCGCCCGACGAGCCGCCGCGCCACGTCCGCGCCCGTCTCTTCCGCTACCGCTACACGAGCTGGCGGGAGCTGCGGGAGACGGGCGCGTGCTGGGAGCGGACCCCGGTGCGGGAGTACCTGCCGCCGACGCGGCTGGCGGGCGCGGTCCAGCGGTCCTGAGCGGTCAGGCGGGTGTGTACCGGTCGTTCATGTCGAGGACGTAACTGCCGTTCTTGAGGCCGTCGAGGGCGGAGTGCTTCAGCCACTCGCGGGACATGTGCTGCAGGGTCTTCGCGCGCGTCTCCCACGGCATCTGGTGCCCGGCGCACGACACCCGGACCATGAGCTTGTCGGCACCGGGAACAGCCTGGTAGAGCGCCGGCACCGAGAAGTCGGTGAGCGGATTGGACGACGGGTGGTTCGCCTGGGTGTCGAACTCCCCGTAGACGATGAAGACGGGCAGCAGGGTGCCGAGCGTGCCGTCGAGGGGCACGGTGGCGTTGTTCCAGCCCCACCAGTAGCTGTTGCGGAACCGTGCGATGCCCTCGGGCACACCGCCGGAGATCTGGCCCCAGGTCCTGCCCACGGCGTCGTTGTCCAGGATGGCCGACCAGACCACCTCGTCCATGCCGGGCTCCCGTTGGTCGGGGCAGTGCAGCTCGTTGTCCCACGCGGTCCTGAGGTCGGTCTTGCGGGAGATGTTCATCGGGTAGCCGAACTGTGCGGCCGGGGAGGAGACCGGCAGCGGCTCGGGTGCGCCGAAGTCGGTCCCGGGGCGGCTCGCCCGGCCGTTGGGCGGGAAGATCGGCGCCAGCAGCATCAGGCTGCGCACGTCCTCCGGGTACTGGAGGGTGTACGGGCCCATCACGAACGAGGCCGCCGACCAGCCGATGAACGCCACCTGGGAGACGTCCCGCCGCCGCTTGACGAACTCAACGACGGTGCGCAACTCGTCCCATTCGCTCTGCGAGTTGCCCAGCTGGTGGGCGTAGGCCGGCGGGCAGGTCGCCGCCAGCGGGTTGGGCACCAGGTACTGCTGCTGCGCGGGGTTGGTGTTGCACGGGTTGTCCATCTCCGGCCGCGGGGAACGGCCGTTGCCCTGGAGGTCCATGACGAACACGTCGTAGCCCGCGGCGGCGAGGTCCTGGGCCCAGCTGTAGTGGCGGTACTGGAGGTCGAACCCGGCGAGGGCCGGCGCGCTTCGGCCGTGCAGCATCAGCACGGGTTCGGGGTCGTGGGACGGCTTGGTTCCGTCGTACTCGCGCACGAAGAGCTGGACATGCTGGCCGGCGTTGGCGGGGATCGTCGAGACGTGCGGTACCCGGAGGTCTTGCGCGGGGGTGGAAGCCATGGTCACTCTCCGATCCATCGGCTCGGCCCCGGGCCGGAGCGCCCAGGGGCCCTCTGACCTCAGCGTTTGCCGACCTCGGTGCGCCGCCCACCGGGGTTGCTCCATTCGGGTGAACCGAGGTACGGGGTGCGTCCGGGCCGCCACGCTGCGCGACGCGACGTCCCGGGTGGACGGGCACTCCTCAGAGGCGGTACACGCGTGCCGCGGTCCGCTCGAACACCGCGCCCCGCTCCTCGTCGCCCAGCTCGTCCAGCAGCAGCTCCGCGGTCTCGGCCACCCGCGCGTACGAGGCGGCGAGGGTGCACACCGGCCAGTCCGAGCCGAACATCAGACGGTCGGGGCCGAACGCGGACAGCGCCACGTCCGTGTACGGGCGAAGGTCCGCGGTGGTCCAGGAGGCGAAGTCGGCCTCGGTGACCAGGCCGGAGAGTTTGGCGACGGTGTTGGGGAGCGCGGCGAGCGCCCTGAGCGCCGTCGCCCAGGGCACGTGGTCACCGGAGGCGATGGGCGGCTTGCCCAGGTGGTCCAGTACGAAGGTGAGCCCGGGGAGGGACTCGGCCGCCTTGACGCAGGCCGGGAGCTGGTGGGCCTGGACGATCAGGTCGTACACCAGACCGGCGTCGGCGACGGCCAGCAGACCGCGGCGCACGTCCGGACGCAGCAGCCACTCCGGGTCGGGTTCCGACTGGACCTGGTGGCGGATGCCCTTCAGGTAGCGGCCGCCGGGCAGTTCCCGCAGACGGGCCAGTTCCTCGGCCACGTCGGGACGGGTCAGGTCGGTCCAGCCGACGACCCCCGCGATCAGCTCGTGCGTCTCGGCCAGGGCGAGGAACTCCGGGGTCTCCTGCGCGACGGTGATCGTCTGGACCAGGACGGTGCGGTCGACGCCCGCCGCCCGGGCCTGCGGTTCCAGGTCCGCCGTGGAGAAGTCGCGGCGCAGCGGGCGGAGTGCGGGGCCGGTGATCCATTCCTGGTCGCGCACCGAGAGGTCCCACACATGGTGGTGGGCGTCCACCGTCATGGCAGCTCCCACACGACGGGCAGGCCGGCGTCCGCGCCGTCCCCCGAGTAGTCGTGGACGACGTCCAGCAGTTCGGCCATCCGGGCCTGCCAGGCGACGTTGACCGGCAGTGCCTCCAGTTCGGCGAGCAGGCGCGCGTAGTCCTCGCACTCCAGGACGTGGAAGAGGTCGGTGCCTCCCCCACGCTCGACTTCGCTCACGCGGGGGGACCCCCACCGCCAGTTCGTCCAGGAGGTGGCGCCGGCGGCGCGGATGGCGTCGGTGAGTTCGGCCGGGACCTCCCGGTGGGCGGCCTCGTACTCGGTGACGCGGTCGGCGCGGACCTTGGTGTGCAGGGCGACTCTCATGAGGGCTCCCCGGGGGGCAGCAGACCGGTGTCCCGCAGTTCCCGCCAGAAGGCGGCCGGGATCTGCGCGTCGAACTGCTCGGCGCAGTCACGGACCTCGTGCGCCGAGCGCGCGCCGACCAGAACGCATCCGACCGCCGGGTGCGCGGCGCAGAAGGCGAGCGCGGCGGCCCGCAGGGTGGTGCCGTGCCGGTCCGCGACGGACTGCAGGCGGCGGGCGCGCTCCAGCAACTCGCCCGGGGCCCGGGTGTAGTTGTACGTCGCGTCCGGTCGCGGATCCGCCAGCAGACCGGAGTTGAAGGCTCCGCCGACGACCACCGACACGCCCCGTTCGACGGCGGCGGGCAGCAGTTCGGTGGCCGCGCTCTGGTCGAGGAGCGTGTACCGGCCCGCGCAGAGCACGGCGTCGACGTCCGTGTCGCGGATGAACCGGGTGAGCATCTCCGCCTGGTTCATGCCGGCACCGATCGCGCCGACCACGCCTTCGGAGCGGAGCTTCTCCAGGGCGGGGTAGCCCTCGCGGAAGGCCTGCTCGGCGTGGTCGTCGGGGTCGTGGAGGTAGACGACGTCGACGCGGTCCAGGCCGAGCCGCTCCAGGCTGGCCTCCAGGGTGCGCCGTACCCCGTCCGCGCTGAAGTCCCAGACGCGGCGGTGGGTGGCGGGGACGGCGAAGCCGTGCGCGAGGTCGTCGCCGCCCGCGTCCGTGGGCTCGAGGCGGCGGCCCACCTTCGTGGAGACCGCGTACTCGGCGCGCGGATAGTCCCGCAGGACCGTGCCGAGGCGGCGTTCGGACAGGCCGAGACCGTAGTGCGGGGCGGTGTCGAAGTAGCGGACGCCGTGCTGCCAGGCCGTGCGCACCGTTTCGTGCGCCTGCTCGTCGTCGATCCCGGTGTACAGGTTGCCGATCCCGGCGGCGCCGAAGGCGAGCGGGCTGACCCGTACGTCGCTGCGGCCGAGCGTCCTCACTGGCCCACCGGCCTCAGGCGCAGGCCCTGCATGCCGCCGTCGACGGCGAGGGAGGTGCCGGTGGTGGCGCCGGACAGGGGGCTCGCCAGGTAGGCGATGGCGCCCGCGACCTCGGCGGCCGACACCAGGCGGCCGGAGGGCTGGCGGGCCTCCAGGGCGGCGCGTTCGGCGGCCGGGTCGGGGGCGGCGTCGAGCAGCCGGCCGACCCACGGGGTGTCCGCGGTGCCGGGGTTGACGCAGTTGACGCGGATGCCCTCACGGACGTGGTCGGCGGCCATCGCCAGGGTGAGGGAGTACACGGCGCCCTTGGTCGCGCTGTACAGGGCGCGTTGCGGCAGGCCGGCGGTGGCCGCGATGGAGCAGGTGTTGACGATCGCCGCGTGCCGGGAGCGCCTGAGGTGCGGCAGGGCGGCGCGGGCGGCGCGGACCATGCCGAGGACGTTGACGTCGAAGACGCGGCGCCACTCCTCGTCGTCGTTGTCCTCGACGGTGCCCTGCGCGCCGATGCCCGCGTTGTTGACCAGGACGTCGATGACGCCGTGTCCGCCGAGGTCCTCGGCCGCCGCCGCGACGGCCGCGCGTACGGAGGCGTCGTCGGTGACGTCGGCGCGGAAGGCGAGCAGCGGCTTGTCGACGGACGAGGGGTCCAGGTCGAGCACCGCCACCCGGGCGCCGCGCTCGGCGAGGAGTTCGGCGGTGGCCCGTCCGATTCCGGAAGCACCGCCGGTCACCAGGGCCGTCAGGCCCTCGAAGTCGCTCATGCAGCCTTGCCTTTCCGCGTCTCGGGGTCGGCGGCCCAGAAGCCGCCGCCGGGGAACGTGAACCGCGCGATGGACTCGGGCCGCATGGTCGCGGAGAAGCCCGGCGCGGTGGGTGCCGTGTAGTGACCGTCGCGGATCACCACCGGGGCGAGGAAGTGTTCGTGCAGGTGGTCGACGTACTCGATGACCCGGTCCTCGGTGGTGCCGGAGAGAGCCAGGTAGTCGAACATCGACAGGTGCTGGACGAGTTCGCACAGGCCGACGCCGCCCGCGTGCGGGCAGACGGGGACGCCGAACTTGGCCGCGAGCAGCAGGATGGCGAGGTTCTCGTTGACGCCGCCGACCCGGGCCGCGTCGATCTGCAGGATGTCGAGGGAGCCGGCCTGGAGCAGTTGCTTGAAGACGATCCGGTTCTGCACGTGCTCGCCGGTGGCGACCTTGACCGGGGCCACGGCGGCACGGATCGCCGCGTGGCCGAGGACGTCGTCCGGGCTGGTGGGCTCCTCGATCCAGTACGGGTCGAAGTCGGCGAGGGCCTTGGTCCAGCGGATCGCCTCCGCCACGTCCCAGCGCTGGTTGGCGTCGACCGCGAGGCGGACGTCCGGTCCGACGACCGAGCGGGCGACCCGGCAGCGGCGTACGTCGTCCTCCAGATCCGCGCCCACCTTGAGCTTGATCTGGGTGAAGCCGTCCGCGACCGCCTGGGCGGCGAGCCGGGTGAGCTTGGCGTCGTCGTAGCCGAGCCAGCCGGCGGAGGTGGTGTACGCAGGGTAGCCGCGTTCCAGGAGTCGGGCCCGGCGCTCGGCGCCGCCCTCGCGGCCCCGGCGCAGCAGGTCCAGGGCCTCCTCGGGGGTGAGGGCGTCGGTGATGTAACGGAAGTCGATCTGCCCGACGAGCCACTCCGGTTCGGCGTCGGCGAGCAGTTGCCACAGCGGCCGGCCGGCACGTTTGGCGGCGAGGTCCCAGACGGCGTTGACCACCGCCCCGATGGCCATGTGCATCACTCCCTTCTCCGGCCCGAGCCAGCGCAGCTGGCTGTCGCCGATCAGGTCCCTGAAGAGGGATCCGGGGTCGTCGCACATCTCCTGGACCGGGCGGCCGAGGACATGGTCCCGCAGCGCGTCGATCGCGGCGACCTGGACATCGTTGCCCCGCCCGATGGTGAAGGTGAACCCGTGTCCCTCGTGCCCGTCGGCCGCGTCGGTGCGCAGCGCCACATAGGCCGCCGAGTAGTCCGGGTCGGGGTTCATCGCGTCGGAGCCGTCCAGCTCGCGCGAGGTGGGGAAGCGGATGTCGTAGGTGTCGACCGCGATGACGCGGGCGGGGCTCGGGGACACAGCAGACCTTTCCGTCAGGGGTGATGCGGACGCGTGCGTCAGTCCTGCGCCCGGCCCGTCGTCACGCGGGCGATCATGAGGGCGACGAGGATGATCCCGCCGTAGATGGCCTGGATCCAGAAGGACGGCACCTGGGCGAGGGTGAGCAGGTTCTGTACGACGCCCAGCAACAGCACACCGGTCAGCGCGCCGAACATGGTGCCCTTGCCGCCGTCCAGACTGATCCCGCCGATCACCGCGGCGGCGAACACGGTGAAGATCATGTTGTTGCCCTGGTTGGCGCTGATCGCGCCGACGTAGCCGGTCTGCATGATCCCGCCGACCGAGGCGAGGACCCCGGCGACGACGAAGACGCCCAGCATCACGCGCTCCACCCGGATGCCTGCCGCGCGGGCCGCCTCCGCGTTGCCGCCGATGGCGTACAGGGCGCGGCCGACGCGGTGGTACTTCAGCAGGAACCCGGTGACCGCGAAGGCCGCGGCGGCCACCCACACCGACAGCGGGACGGTGAGGAAGGTGGTGGTGGCCAGGGAGTAGAAGCTGTCCGGCATACCGAAGAGCGTCTTGCCCTTGGTCGCGCCGACCAGCAGGCCGCGCAGCACGATCAGCATGGCCAGCGTCACGATGAACGCGTTGAGTTTGAACTTGACGACGAGGACGCCGTTGAAGGCGCCGACCGCCGCGCCGACGACCAGCACCGCCAACAGGGCGAGGGGGGCCGGGAGTTCGGTGCCCCAGCCGGACTGCGCGGACGGCAGCACGAGGAGGGCGCCCACGGCCGGCGCGATACCGACGACCGACTCCAGGGACAGGTCGAACTTGCCGGTGATCAGTACCAGGGACTCGGCGAGCACCACCATGGCGAGTGCGGCACAGGCGCCGAGGATCGAGATCAGGTTGCGCTCGGTGAGGAACGAGTCGTTGACCATCGCGCCGAGCACCATGAGCAGCAACAGGGCTGGAACGAGGGCGAGTTCACGGGCCCGGCGGAGCAGGACGGCCTTGGTGGCCCGCGGGTCGGGGGCCTTCAGGGGGGCGAGCGGCGGAGCTGCCTTGGTTTCAGCCATGGTCCACTCCTTCGATGGAGGCGATCAGCTCGTGGTCGTGCCAGCCGGCCGGGTGCTCGGCGACGACGCGGCCGTGGAAGAGGACGAGGACGCGGTCACAGCGGCGCAGGTCGTCGAGTTCGTCGGAGACGACGAGGACGGCGGTGCCGTCGTCCCGGGCGCCGTCCACCCGGGCCAGCAGGGACTCCTTGGACTTCACGTCGACGCCCGCGGTGGGGTTGATCAGGACGAGCAGACGGGGGTCGCGGGCGAGGGCGCGGGCCATGACGACCTTCTGGGCGTTGCCGCCGGACAGGTCGGAGACCGGCTGGTCGGGGCCCTCGGCGTGGATGTCGAGGCGTTCGATGAGGTCGGTGGCGAAACCGCGTTTGCGGTCGGGGGCGACGAAGCCGTAGCGGCCGAGCCGGTCCAGTACGCCGAGGGTGGTGTTGTCGCCGATGGTCATGCCGGCCACCAGTCCCTGGTCGTGCCGGTCGCGGGGCACGCAGCCGACGCCGGCCTTCAGCGTGGCCCGTACGTCGCCGAAGGGCAGCTCCCGGTCCTCCAGCCGTGCGGTCCCGGCCGTCGGCGTGCGCAGTCCGGCGAGGGTTTCGGCGAGTTCGGTCTTGCCGCTGCCGCTGGAGCCGGCCAGTCCGACGACCTCGCCGCGGCGGACGGTGAGGTCGACGGCGTCGTACGTCTCGGCGGTCAGCCCGCGCACGTCGAGCACGACCGGGGACTCGTCGGCCACCGTGACGCGCGCCGAGCGGTGCCCCTCGACCGTCTCCCCCGCCATCGCCTCCACCAGCGCCGGCCTGGGCAGTTCGGCGACGGGCGCGGTGACGATCCAGCGGGCGTCGCGCAGCACCGTGACGGTCTGGCAGACCTCGTACACCTCCTGCAGGTGGTGGGAGATGAACAGGAAGGTGACGCCGGAGTCCTGCAGGGCGCGCATGCGGGCGAACAGCCGCTCGATCTCGCGGTTGTCGAGCTGGGCGGTGGGTTCGTCGAGGACGATGAACCGGGCGCCGAAGCTCAACGCGCGGGCGATCTCGACCATCTGGCGGTCCTCGACCTTGAGGTCGGCGGTGCGGGCCTCGGGGTCGACGCGCACGTCCCAGGTGTCGAGGAGCTGCGCGGCCTCGGCCCTGAGTCGGCGCCAGCTGATGAAACGGCGGGTGAGCGGCTGCCGGTTGATGTAGAGGTTCTCGGCGACCGTCAGCTCCGGTACGACCGTCGGCTTCTGGTAGACGCAGGCGACCTTGCGGCGCCAGGCGTCCCGGTCGGCGAGCGGGGGCGCCGGCTCGCCGTCGAAGCGGACCGTGCCCTCGTCCGGGGCCTGCAGGCCGGTGAGGACGCCGACCAGGGTGGACTTGCCGGCGCCGTTGCGGCCGACGAGGGCGTGGGACTCGCCGGGCAGCACCGTGAGCCGGCCGTCGGCGAGGGCGGTGGTGGGACCGTACCGCTTGACGACGTCCCGTGCCTCAACAAGTGGCGTACTCATTTGACCGTGTTGCCCCACAGCTTGGGGTCGTCGACGTTGTCCTTGGTGACCAGCGGCGCGGGGAGCTGGTCCTCGAGGATGCCGCTCGGCAGCTTGACGATGGTGGAGTCGTGGTCGGTCGGGCCGGGCTTGAAGGTCTTCCCCTCCATCGCGGCCTTGATGTAGTACATGCCGTACTTGGCGTAGGTGTCGGCCGGCTGGGAGACGGTGGCGTCTATCTGACCCTTGCGGATGGCGTCGAACTCCTGCGGGATGCCGTCGTTGGAGACGATGACGATGTGGCCCTTCTGGCCGGCCGTCTGCAGCATGCTCTTGGACTTCAGGGTCTGCAGGGTGGGCGCGAGGTAGACGCCGCCGGCCTGCAGGTAGATGCCCTTGATGTCGGGGTTGGCGTTGAGGAGGGTGTCGAGCTTCGACGCGGCGGTGTCCGACTCCCACTTGGCCGGGATCTCCAGGACCCTCAGCTTCGGATACTTCTTCTTCACGCAGGAGCGGAACGCCTCGGAGCGGTCCCGGCCGTTGACCGAGGCGAGGTCGCCCATGATCTGCACGACCTTGCCGCTGGTGACGTGCGCGCCGAGGTATTCGCAGGCCTTCTCGCCGTAGGCGACGTTGTCGGCGCGCACGACCATGGCGACCTTGCCCTTGTCGGGCGCGACGTCCACGGCGACCACCGGTACGCCCTTGCGCTCGGCCTGGTCGAGGCCGGCCTGGATGGCGGCGCTGTCGAGCGGGGCGACCACGAGGCCCTTGACGCCCTGGTTGAGCTCGTTGTTGATGTCGGTGATCTGCTGCGAGGGGTCGCTGTTGGAGTTGACCGTCTTGAGCGCGTCGACGCCTTCGGACGTGGCCATCTTCGGCACGTAGTCGTTGTACGACTGCCAGAACGGCGAGGTCAGCAGGGGCAGGACCACCCCGACCTTGCCGGTGCCGCCGCCCCCGGTACTGGCCGCGCCGGTGTCCTTGGTGCTGCCGCACGCGGCGAGCGCGAGTGAGGCGCCGACGGCTGTGGCCACCACGCCGGCGATCCGGGACCTGCTTCGTTTCCACACTGTTCTGCCGGGCATCCTGCGGCTCCTCGTTGAGCGACTTCGTACGACTCCGAGCGACTTCCAAGCGGCTTCGCGTGACTTCCGCGCGACCTTCAAGCGACTGCGAGGTTGAACGACTTCGAGCAGACGTCCGCATACTTATCAGACCACTTCCCCGGAAGAACACCCTGCGACGGCAGATTTTCCCGTTTCCGCGCTGTAGTGGTCCGACCAACCGGGTGGCTAGACTGCGGCGCATCCGGTGACTGGAGGAACGGCGTGGAGGAGACGGCCCCGCAGAAGGGCACGGTGACGCAGCGCGCCATCGAGCAGATCAAGATGATGATCGGCGAGGGCCGCCTGGAGCCGGGCCAGCGGCTGCCCACCGAACGCGACCTCGCGGTCCAACTGGGCATCTCCCGCAGCTCGATGCGCGAGGCGATCCGCGCGCTGACGGTGCTCGGGGTGCTGGAGGCCCGGCACGGTTCCGGTATCTACGTCACGCAGCTCCAGGCCGGTGACCTGCTGGAGACCTTCGGGGTGGTCGCCGACCTGTCCCGGGGCCCGCGGCTGGTGGAACTGCTGGAGGTGCGCCGGGTCCTGGAGTCCACGGCGACCGCCCTGGCGGCGGCCCGCATCACGCCGGACCAGCTGGCGGAGGTCGAGAAGCACCTGAAGGCGATGAACGCCACCGACGACCCGGAGGAGATCCTCGCCCACGATCTGGCCTTCCACCGCGAGATCGCGACGGCCGCGGGCAACGAGACCATGGCCGCCATCCTGGACGGGCTGTCCTCCCGCACCTTCCGGGCCCGCGTCTGGCGCGGCTACCAGGAGGAGGGCGCCTTCGCCCGCACCCGCCGCGAGCACGCCGCCATCCACCGCGCCCTGGCCGCCCGCGACCCGGAGGCCGCGAGGGCGGCGGCGGCCGCGCACGTGGGCGAGGTGGAGGAGTGGCTGCGGGCACAACTGGGCCGGTGAGCGCCGGTGCCCATGTTCCGGGGTGCCCGGCGGCGCGGGCGGGCGGACACTGGGAGGGACGGGCCCGGCACGCACGAGGGGGTGTGGCCATGGCCAGGAACCGAAGCGACAGCCCGTGGACGTGGCGGTGGCGCCGCAACCCGCTGAAGCGCGCCAGCGACGTCGTCGAGGCCTGGATCGTACTGGTCACATGGCTGCTCGCCGTGGTGGGCAGTGTGCTCACCGGGCTGGTCACCGCGGACGCCGTGGCGCGGGGACTCGACCGGCAGTGGACCGAGCGGCGTCCGGTCGAGGCCGTGCTCGTGGGGCAGGTGCCCTCGGCCACGTCGGCGCGGAGCGACGACGGCCGGGTCTGGGCCGGCGTCCGCTGGACGACCCCGGACGGCGCGGTCCACTCGGGCCGGACCAAGGTACGTCCCGGCACGGCGTCGGACACCCGGGTCACGGTGTGGACGGACCAGCGGGGGCGGGTCACCGCGAAGCCCCTGTCGCCCGGCGAGGCGGGGTTCCGGTCGGCGTGGACGGGCACCCTCGTCGCGACCGGCACGGCCGCCGCCGTGTTCGGCGGCGGCCGACTGGCCCGTGCGGGCCTGGAACGGCGCCGACTGCGGCAGTGGGACGAGGAGTGGGCGCGCGTGGACACCCGCCGGGGAGGCCTGACCTCCTGACCCGGCGTCCGGCCGATACGCAGTGGTGACGCGGCAGCCCCGTTCCTGCTGCCGGGTGCCGCCCGGGACCTGACCTGGTCGCAAGCGCCCCCCGGCACGGGGTGGTGCGGCCGGGCCCGCGTGCCGTCGCCGACCTGGACGCCGGCCGCTCCGAGTCCGCCTGCCCGCTCTGCGGCGCGGACCTCTCTCCCCGGCCTGGTCGGCGGTGTCGTTGCCGCTACCACGACATGTACGGGCCCGGGGTGCTCAGGGACACCCCGTACGCGGGCGTGGCCTGCTTCTTCTGTTCGGTGCCGACGGGGCGATGCCCCGCGGGTGCACGAGGGCGGCGACCAGCGGCAGGACTTCGTACACGTGCGGGACGTGGCCACGGCCAACGTGGCCGCGCTGGAGGCGGACCCCCCGGGTGGTGCTCACGGCAGACTCCACCCGGCTGCGGGCGGAACTCGGCTGGAAGCCGGACAACCCCTTCGAGGAAGGCATGCGGGAAGCTGTTTCCGAACCGTGATGATCGGCATTCCCGGCTTCCTCACCTGCGCTGTCGTATCCCGTCACGACCTGCGTCCTCGGCTATACATGCCGTGTATACATGGTGCGTATACACGGCGTGTAGAGTTCTGGTCATGTCCATCGGTCACACCCTTCTGGGACTCCTGGAGTCCGGCCCGCGCCACGGCTACGACCTGAAGCGGGCCTTCGACGAGAAGTTCGGTCACGACCGGCCGCTGCACTACGGCCAGGTCTATTCGACGATGTCCCGGCTGCTGAAGAACGGCCTGGTCGAGGTCGACGGGATCGAGGCGGGCGACGGGCCCGAGCGCAAGCGGTACGCGATCACCGACGCCGGCATCACCGACGTGGAGCGGTGGCTGGCGACGCCGGAGCAGCCCGAGCCGTACCTCCAGTCGACCCTGTACACCAAGGTCGTGCTCGCGCTGCTCACCCACCGCAACGCCGCCGACATCCTCGACACCCAGCGTTCCGAGCACCTACGCGGCATGCGGATCCTGACCGACCGCAAGCGCAGGGGCGACCTCGCGGACCAGCTGATCTGCGACCACGCCCTCTTCCACCTCGAGGCCGACCTGCGCTGGCTGGAGCTGACCGCCGCCCGACTCGACAAACTCCGTGAGGCCGTGACCCGATGACGACTTCTCTCCCCGGTGCCCTGCTCGTCGCGCACGACCTGCGCAAGGCGTACGGCCCGACCCACGCGCTGGACGGCGCCGAGTTCTCCATACACCCCGGCGAGGTCGTCGCCGTCATGGGCCCCTCAGGGTCCGGCAAGTCCACGCTGCTGCACTGCCTCGCGGGGATCGTGCCGCCCGACTCCGGCTCGATCCTCTACGACGGGCGGGAACTCGCCACGATGAGCGACGCCCAGCGCAGTGCGCTCAGGCGCAGCGAGTTCGGGTTCGTCTTCCAGTTCGGTCAACTGGTGCCCGAGCTGACCTGCGTGGAGAACGTGGCGCTGCCACTGCGGCTGAACGGCACGCCCCGCAAGCAGGCCGAGCGCACCGCGCTCACCTGGATGGAGCGCCTGGAGGTCGACGACCTCGTGGCCAAGCGGCCCGGCGAGGTCTCCGGCGGCCAGGGCCAGCGCGTCGCCGTGGCCCGCGCGCTGGTCACCGGACCGCGCCTGCTGTTCGCCGACGAACCCACCGGTGCGCTCGACTCCTTCAACGGCGAACGCGTCATGGAACTGCTGACCGAAGCGGCCCGCTCGACCAACGCCGCCGTCGTCCTCGTCACCCACGAGGCACGCGTGGCCGCCTACTCCGACCGCGAGATCGTCGTCCGCGACGGCAAGTCCCGGGACATGGAGCGCGCCGCATGAGTCCTCGTCAGTGGGCCAGAGACATGGCCATGGGGGCACGCTTCGCCGTCACCGGCGGACGCGAGGGCTGGGTACGGATGACGCTCACCGGCGTCGGCGTCGGGCTCGGCGTGGCGCTGCTCCTGCTGTGCACCGCCCTGCCCAACGTGTTCGCCGCCCGCCAGAAGGTGGAGGACGCCCGCTTCGACTACACGTACTCCGACAAGGCCCCGCCGAAGGCCGACAACACCTTCCTGATCGCCGACACCGACACCACCTGGCACGACGACGACATCCGCGGCCGGCTCGTCGAGCCCGAGGGCAAGCGGGCGCCGCTGCCGCCGGGGGTCGAGAGCTTCCCGGGCAAGGGCGAGATGGTGGTCTCCCCCGCGCTCAAGGACCTGCTCGCCTCGGACGGCGCCAAGCTGCTGCGGGAGCGGCTGCCCTACAGGATCACCGGCACGATCGGCGAGAGCGGACTCATCGGCTCCCACGAACTGGCCTACTACGCGGGCGCCTCGGGGCTGAAACTCGCGGCCTTCTCCCCGGTGCACCGGCTGACCGGGTACGGCAAGCCGGACGTGACACCCGGCAAGACCGACCCGGTGCTGCTGCTCATGGTCCTGGTCGTGTTCGTGGTGCTGCTGACCCCGGTCGCCGTGTTCATCGCCGCCGCCGTCCGCTTCGGCGGCGAGCGCCGCGACCGCCGGCTGGCTGCGCTGCGCCTGGTCGGCTCGGACAGCCACATGACCCGGCGGATAGCGGCGGGCGAAGCACTCGCCGGAGCCCTGCTCGGCCTGGTCGTCGGCACCGGTTTCTTCCTCCTCGGCCGTCAGACGCTGGGCTCTACCGAGGTGCTGGGCGTGAGCGTCTGGCCCAGTTACCTCGATCCCTCCCCGGTGCTCGCCGCGCTGGTCGCGGTGGCGATCCCGGTCGCCGCCGTACTCGCCACGCTGCTCGCGATGCGCGGGGTGGTGGTGGAACCGCTCGGCGTGGTGCGCGCGGCCACGCAGCGCCGCCGCCGGCTGTGGTGGCGGCTGCTGCCGCCGCCGGCCGGCCTCGCGATGCTCTATCCGATGATCGGTAAGGGCCACGAGAACGGCGACTTCAACCAGTACCTCGTCATCGGCGGCGTCCTGCTGCTCCTGATCGGCATCACCGCCCTGCTCCCCTGGGTCGTGGAGGCGGTCGTCGTCCGCCTCGGCAAGGGCGCGCTGTCCTGGCAGCTCGCGGTGCGGCGGTTGCAGTTGAGCAGCGGAACCGCCGCACGCATGGTCAACGGCATCGCCGTCGCCGTGGCCGGAGCCATCGCCCTGCAGATGCTGTTCACGGGAACGCAGAGCCAGTACACCAAGGCCACCGGCGAGGACCCCAGCCGGGTCCAGATACAGGTCGAATTCAGCGACCGCAAGCCGCTGTCCGGTGTCGAGCACCAATTCACCGGCCTCAAGGGGGTAAGGGCAGCAGTGGCCCTGGCCGGCGCGCAGTACGGGGACGCGCGTCGCGACCCGAAGGACAGCAGCGGCCTGACCGTGGGCAACTGCACCGCCCTGCGCGAGCTCGCCACACTGCCCTCCTGCAAGGACGGCGACGTGTTCGTAACGCGAACGAGGAGCCACTACACCTCCCCCAGCAACGCCGACGAAATCGCCCTGGTGAAGCCCGGCCGGCGGCTCTACATCGACCCGTCGTACGGCGACGCCGGCGAACGCGGCATCGAGGCGCCCTGGACCGTTCCGGCGAACGTGCGGGTGGTGGACGCGCGCAAGGACTCACTGCAGGACGCCAACAGCCTGCTGGTCACCCCCGCCGCCCTGCCCGCCGAGGCCGCACCCGCGTTGTTCTCGGACGGGGTCTACCTGCGCCTGGACCCGTCGGTGCCGGACTCACGGGAGTACGTACGCAACGCCGTCGCCGGGATCGACCCCCTGGCGCACACCTACGCCTGGTCGGCGACCCAGGAGGACGCCAAGTACGCCTCCATCCGCACCGGCCTGTTCGTCGGCTCCGCCTTCGTGCTGGCACTGATCGGCGCGAGTCTGCTGGTCTCCCAGCTGGAGCAGCTGCGCGAGCGCAGGAAGCTGCTCTCCGCGCTGGTCGCCTTCGGTACCCGGCGCCGCACGCTGACCCTGTCGGTGCTGTGGCAGACGGCCCTCCCGGTCGGGCTCGGCCTCGTACTGGCCACAACGGTGGGGGTCACCCTGGGCTCGGTGCTGCTGAAGATGACCCGTACACCGGTGGCCATGGACTGGGCGAGCGTCCTGACCATGACCGGCGTGGGCGCGGCCGTGGTCGGCGTGGTCACGCTGCTCAGCCTGCCGCCGCTGCTGCGGCTGATGCGCCCGGAAGGCCTGCGCACGGAATAACCCCTCACCCGTCTCCCGAAGTGGGCTCCTCCTGACAGGAGGAGCCCACTCCTGCACGCAGGCAAGCCCGGTCGCATCAGCACGATCACCGTCCCGGCGGAGTTGGCGGAAGCGGCCCCCGGCCCGGCTTAGGGCGCGGCTCATGCCCCGGCGGCCGGAAGCGTCACCTCGAAGCGGCAGCCGCCCGGGATGTTGTGGACGGTGGCCCGGCCCTGGTGGGCCTCGACGATGCCGCGCACGATGGCGAGGCCGAGGCCCGCGCCGGCGGGGGGTGTGCGGGCGTGGGTGCCGCGCCAGCCGGTGTCGAAGACCCGGGACAGGTCCTCCTCGGGGATGCCCCCGCAGCCGTCGGTGACGGAGAGCACCACGCCCTGGGGCGAACGTTCGGCGGCGACGGCCACGGTGCCGTCGGCCGGGGTCCGGCGGATCGCGTTCACCAGCAGGTTGCCGAGGACCCGGCTCATCTCCTTGCCGTCCACCTCGACCGGTACGGCCTCGACCCGGTCGCCGACGAGGCGTACGCCGTGCTCGCGCGCGAGCGGATCGGCGCCGGCCAGGGCGTCGCCGACGAGGTCGTACACGGAGATCCGGCTGGGGCTCAGCGCGAGCGCCCCCGCGTGGATGCGGGACAGTTCGAAGAGGTCGCCCACCATGTCGTTGAGCCGCTCGACCTCGGTGCGGATCTGGGTGAGGTAACGGGCCGGGTCGGCGGCCACCCCGTCCTCCAGCGCCTCCGACATGGCCCGCAGCCCGGCGAGCGGGGTGCGCAGGTCGTGCGAGATCCAGGCGACGAGCTCACGCCGGGACGACTCCAGGGCCCGCTCCCGCTCCCGGGACTCGGCGAGCCGGGCGCTGGTGGCGGCCAGTTCACGGCTGAGCGCGTCCAGTTCGGCGGTGGCCGGGTGGACGGGCGCCGCGAAGTCGCCGCGGTCGCCGAAGGAGCGGGCGGCGAGGGCGAGTTCACGGCTACGCGCGACCACCCAGCGGCCCAGCAGCACGGCCGTGGCCAGGGACACCACGGCGGCCATCGCGACGACGGTCGTCACCACGCTCAGGTCGTGCGCGGACAGGAACATCGCCTGTGCCACGGCCATGGTGCCCGCGAGCATCGCGAACACGCCGACCGCCGCCACCACGCCGAGCGAGGCGGTCAGCGACCGGCGCCGGATCAGCCGGAGCACGGCCGCGCCGAGCAGTCCGGTGGCGGCCGCGGCGAGGAAGGCGTACAGGGCGATGAGGAGGGTGTCGCGCATGGGTCAGCCCGCCTCCCGGCCACGGGGGTCGAAGCGGTAGCCCACACCCCACACGGTCTGGATCAGACGGGGCCGCGCCGGGTCGTCCTCGACCTTGCCGCGCAGCCGGCGGACATGGACGGTGACCGTCGACAGGTCGCCGAAGTCCCAGCCCCACACCTCACGCATCAGGTCCTCCCGTGCGAAGGCCCGGCCCGGATTCCGCAGGAGGAACGCCAGGAGGTCGAACTCGCGCAGGGTCAGGGCGAGTTCGGCTCCGTCCTTGGTGGCCCGGCGGGCGGCGGGGTCGATGGTCAGACCGGCCGAGGTCAGCGTGTGCGGCTGGACGGCGGGCCGGGTGCGGCGCAGCACCGACTCCACCCGCAGTACGAGTTCGCGGGGGCTGAACGGCTTGGTGACGTAGTCGTCGGCACCCACCTCGAGGCCGAGGATGCGGTCGTCCTCGTCACCGCGGGCGGTGAGCATGATGACCGGCACCGGCCCGCGGGCGCGCAGCCGGCGGCACACCTCCAGGCCGTCCATGCCGGGCAGCATCAGGTCCAGCACCACGAGGTCCGGGCGGTGCGCGGTGGCCCGGATGAGCGCGGTGGGGCCGTCGTCGGCCCGGTCCACGGTGTACCCGGCGCGACCCAGGTAGCCGGCGACCACCTCGGCGACGGTGGGGTCGTCGTCGACGACCAGGACCCGGGCGCAGTCGGGCGGCGCGGGGTCGGCAGGGGTTCCGGCCTGCGTGAACTCGTACGGCTGCTGCATGCGTCCAGCCTCGCACCGCCTCCCCCACCCGCGCCGCCGGCGGGCGCCGCGGGGGCGGTGACGTCCGCGTTTCGTAAGGAGCCGAAGCCCGATATGCCCGTTTCGCGTTCGTAGGGTGAGAGCCGTGACGACCACTCCCACACCCACCGGGGTCGACGTGGTGCTCCCCTGTCTCAACGAGGCCGAAGCACTGCCCTGGGTCCTGGCCCGCATCCCGCCCGGCTGGCGCGCGCTCGTCGTGGACAACGGCTCCACCGACGGCTCCGCCGACATCGCCCGCGCGCTCGGCGCGACCGTCGTGCACGAGCCGCGCCGCGGGTTCGGCGCCGCCTGCCATGCGGGGCTCGCCGCCGCCGACGCCGGCATCGTGTGCTTCTGCGACTGCGACGCCTCGCTCGACCCGGCACTGCTGGTTCCGTTCGTACGGGAGGTGCGTGACGGCCGGGCCGATCTGGTGCTGGGCCGGCGGCGCCCCCAGGGCCGGGGTGCCTGGCCCGCGCACGCCCGGGCCGGGAACCTCGCGCTCGCCCGGATGCTGCGCCGTCGCACGGGGCTGCGCCTGAAGGACCTCGGTCCGCTGCGCGCCGCCCGCCGCGAGGACCTGCTGGCCCTGGACCTCACCGACCGGCGCAGCGGCTACCCGCTGCAGATGGTGGTGCGCGCCGCCGACGCGGGCTGGCGCATCACCGAGCACGACGTCCCCTACCGGCCGCGCACCGGCGCCTCGAAGGTGACCGGCACCTGGCGCGGCACCTGGCAGGCGGTACGCGACATGAGCCGCGTCCTGGCCGAGGCACCCGCCCAGGCACCCGTCCGAGGAGGCAGCGCCCGTTGATCACCCTGCTCGTCATCGCCAAGGAACCGCGGCCGGGCCGGGTGAAGACCCGCCTGACCCCGCCGTTCACCCCGCGGCAGGCTGCCGAGCTGGCCGAGGCGGCCCTCGCGGACACCCTGCACAGCGTGGCCGCGGCACCGGCCGGGCGCCGGGTGCTCGTCCTCGACGGAAAGCCCGGCCCCTGGCTGCCGCCCGGCTTCGACGTCGTACCGCAGTGCCCGGGCGGGCTGGACGAACGCCTGGCCGCGGCTTTCGCCGGATGCGACGGGCCCGCGCTGCTCATCGGCATGGACACCCCCCAGGTGACGCCGGAGCTGCTCGACGTCGGCTTCGACGACTGCGACGCGTGGTTCGGGCCGGCCGAGGACGGCGGCTTCTGGGCCCTCGGTCTGGCGGCACCCGATCCCCGGCTGCTGCGGGGCGTGCCCATGTCGACGCCGGTGACGGGCGCCGTGCAGCGGGACCGGCTGGTCGCCGCGGGCCTCAGGGTGCGCGATCTGCCCCGGCTGCGGGACGTCGACACCGCCGCCGACGCGCACGCGGTCGCGGCCCGCGCACCGCACGGCCGTTTCGCGGCCAAGCTCGCCGGTCTCACCCAGGCGGCGGGCCGATGAGCACAGCCCACGAGCTCACCCGCCCGGCCCCTCTGCCGGGCGACCGTCCGCACGCGGCGGTCCCGGGCCCCGCCGGGCCGGACGGCGGTCCCCGCGTCCCCGCCCAGGCCTGGTCCACCGACGACTCCTACGCCGCCGCCCTGCGCTCCGGCCGCGGCCCCCT
Source organism: Streptomyces sp. NPDC001544 (assembly GCF_042894285.1). Classification (NCBI taxonomy): domain Bacteria; kingdom Bacillati; phylum Actinomycetota; class Actinomycetes; order Kitasatosporales; family Streptomycetaceae; genus Streptomyces; species Streptomyces sp. NPDC001544. The sequence continues at coordinate 119,585 of NZ_JBIAVN010000002.1, forward strand.
GTTCCTGCGGCGCACGGACGGCTGGCTGCTGCCACTGGAGGTGGAGCGCTGGTGCGCCCGGGCCGACGCCGCGGATCTGGAGGTGCTGGCCCGGTGCGAGGGCGCCGTGCTCGACGTGGGCTGCGGTCCGGGACGGCTGGTCGCGGCCCTCGCGGCACAGGGGCGGCACGCCCTCGGTATCGACGTCAGTGAGGCGGCCGTGGCCGGCACGGTCCGGCGGGGCGGGGCGGCGCTGTGCCGCTCGGTGTTCGAGCCGCTGCCGGGTGAGGGCGGCTGGGGCACCGTGCTGCTGCTGGACGGCAACATCGGCATCGGCGGGGATCCGGCCGCGCTGCTGGACCGGCTGGCCCGGCTCCTCGTGCCCGGCGGACTGCTGGTCGCCGAGACCGCGCCGGTCGACGTGGACGAACGCGCCCGGGTCCAGGTCGTGGACGCGACCGCCGTGCCCGGTCCGGCCGCCCGCCCGTTCCCCTGGGCGCGGCTCGGCACGCCCGCCCTGCTGCGGCACGCGGCCCGCGCGGGCTGGCGTGCCGAGGATCAGTGGGCCGCGGGTCCCCGCCGCTTCGTCGCCCTGCGCAACCGCGCCGGCCGCAGGGCCAGCAGCAGCGCCGAGCCGCCGAACAGCACGGCGGTGATCAGCAGCCAGCGGGCCGCGAAGCCGCTCGCCGAGAGCCCCGCCGCCGACCGGTAGCGCTCGTTCACCTGGCCGCTGACCAGCGGGAACCACACCAGGAGCAGCAGCCCGGACAGCGCGGCGGGCACCCGGACGTACAGTGCCCAGTCGCGCCGGCCGGCCGCGCCGAGCGCGCGTACGAGGACGCGGTCGGCCGCCGCGTACAGCGGCAGCAGCACCAGGTCGTGCAGCAGCGCCGCCCCCACGAACCACAGCGCCACGCCGAACCAGTCACCCGCGAGGAGCCGCAGGCCCGCGTATCCGGCGAGGGCGAAGGAGCAGACGAGCAGCGCCAGTTGCAGGGGGCTGCCGAGCGGGATCCGGCGGGGCGTCACGGGTCTGCGCATCACAGGTCTCCGAAGGTCATCCGGGCCACCCATTTGGTGTTGAGCACACCGGGTGCCGCGGGCACGATGATCCGCGCGGGGTAGCCGTGGTCGGGGGTGAGGTCCTCGCCGTTGACGTACAGGGCGAGCAGGGAGCGCGGGTCGGCGACCTGGTTGGCGCGCAGGGCGGCCCGGCGGAAGGCGCCGTGCCGCTGGAGGGACTCGACGAGGACGTCGGGCGGGTCGTCGTACCCGGCCAGCGCGGCGAGGTCGCGCAGGCGCACGCCCCGCCACCACTGGTCGGAGGTGGACCAGCCCTCGACGCAGGCGATCGGCAGCGCGGAGCTGTGCAGCGGCAGGCGCAGCAGGTCGGCGCGGGTGAGCCGGACGGTGCCGGTGCGGCCGGTGACCACCAGCCGCCACGCCTCCTCACCGGTCTCCGCCGTGTCGATGCCCGCATAGCGGGCCGTCTTGTTGATCTGGAACCCGCCGGGGCCGCTGCCGGGTTCGGCGCCGCCGTGCGGGGTGAGCAGTGCGGTCCGGCGCAGCGGTCCGTCGAAGCTGCGTCCGGCGGTCGTCAGGAACAGCAGCAGCGAGCCGCCGCCGACCAGCCACAGCGCGCCGCGCCTGGAGACGGTGGGGGCGTCGGGCCGGGGCGCGACCAGGTCCCCTTCCTCCCGCGCGCGGCGCACGTGCCGCACCGCCGTGGGCAGCTTCAGCACGGCGTGCGCGACGAACGCGGCGAAGAAGACCCAGGCGCCGTAGAAGTGCAGCGGGTAGAAGCTGCCGGGGAAGACGTAGTCGAGCTGGACGTTGAGCACACCGGTGGTGAACTCGAACAGGCCGCCCCCGACCAGCAGCAGCAGGGAGATCCGCTCCAGCGCGTGGGTGAGCGAACGGGCCGGCGGGAGGGCGAAGAGGCGCGGCACGACCGACCACAGCTTGGCCAGCAGCACCGGGATCAGGGTGATGCCCAGGGTGACGTGGACGCCCTGGGTGAGCCGGTACAGCCAGTACGGGTTCGTCGGCCAGGCGAAGAGGTAGAAGCCGAGGATCCCCTTGTCCGGGGTCTTGTCGTTGACCGGTGAGAGCCCGGGGTTGTAGGCGGCGTACGACATCAGGCCCGTCACGAACAGCACGGTGATGCCGACGAGCAGGACCAGGCCGAGCACCGAGGTGAACCAGGGGCCGCGCAGCGGGCTGCGCCAGAAGCCGGGTGAGGTGGGGAGCCGTGGATCGCTCATGTTCCGACCGTAGGCCGGTGGGCCCCCGTGCGGGGCCCGTGACCGGTGACGAAACGCTGACGTCCGCCGCGCGCACCTGCCCGCCGCCCGCCGGGCGCCCTAGCGTTCCGGTGTGACCCGCACTCACCCGCGCGACCGGTACGCCGTCGCGGCCGCCGTCCTGCTCGTGCTGACCGCCGTCCTGGTCGGCCGCCGAATCCAGGACAGCCGCCACACGCTGTTCGTCCACTGGCCCCCGCTGTACGCCTCCTGGGACCCGCACACCGGACCGGGCACCCCGGCCGCCGTCCTGGTGGCGGTCGCCGTGGTGGTGTACGGGCCGCGGCTGGCGGCACGGCTGCGCCCGGGAGCGCTGCTGGCCGCGGCCTGGGGGGCGGCCATGGCCTGGATCTGGTCCCTCGCGCTGGTCGACGGCTGGCAGCGGGGTGTCGCGGGCCGGCTGGCCACCCGCACCGAGTACCTCCGGGCCGTCGGCCGCTTCCAGGACGCCCCGGCTGCCCTGCGTGACTTCACCCGCCACATCGTCTGGGGCACTCCCGACCCCTGGCCCGCCCACGTGGCCGGGCATCCGCCGGCCGCGACGCTCACGTTCGTCCTGCTCGACCGGATCGGGCTGGGCGGCGGCGGCTGGGCGGGGGCCTGGTGCATCACCGTCGGTGCCACGGCCTGCGTGGCGGTCCTGGTCGCGGTGCGTTCCCTCGCCGGGGACGGCGTGGCACGGCGGGCGGCGCCGTTCCTGGTACTGGCCCCGGCCGCGGTGTGGATGGGTGCCTCGGCCGACGCGTACTTCGCGGCCGTCGCCTCCTGGGCCGTGGCCCTGCTCGCCCTGGCGGTGACCGGGCGGTCGGTGTGGTGGGCGGCGGGCTCCGGGCTCCTGTTCGGGCTCACCTGCTACCTGTCCTACGGGCTCACCCTCTTCGCGGTGATCGCGGCGGCGGTGCTGTTCCTCGGCCGGCACCGGGTGCGCGAGCGTCCTGTGCTGCCCGTGGCGCTGCTCGCCGGCCTGGTGGTGGTGCCCGCCGCCTTCACCCTCGCCGGGTTCGACTGGTGGGAGGCCTACCGCCTGCTGGTCACGCGCTACTACCAGGGGGTGGGCGGCACCCGGCCCTACGGCTACTGGGTCTGGGCGAACCTCGCCTGCACGGTGGTGATCACCGGCCTGGCCACGGTGGCCGGCCTGGGCCGGGCCGGCGGCCGGCTCGCCCGCACGCCCCGCGCTCTGTTCGGGCCTCCCGGGAAGGTCCCGCCGGCCGGTACTCCCCCGGTGACCGCCGCCGAGGCGCGCCTGGCCCTGCTCGTCTTCGCCGCCCTGCTGGCCCTCCTCGTCGCCGATCTGTCCGGCATGAGCAAGGCGGAGACGGAACGTATCTGGCTGCCGTTCGCGATGTGGCTGCTGCCGGCCTGCGCGCTCCTCAACCGGCCCCGGGCGTGGCTCGCCGCCCAGGCGGTCCTGGCCCTGCTGGTCAACCATCTGCTGCTGACCGGCTGGTGACCCCGGCCCGGACCTCTCGACGCGGGGCGGGCGAGCGGGCACAGTTCTGCCTACGTACCGTACGTACCGACCGGTACGCGCCCGTGTGTCTTCCCCAGGAGAGCCCGTGACCAGCTGGGTCGGCCGGACCGCCGCCGAGATCGCCGCCGCCGTACGCGAGAAGCGGGCCACACCCCGCGAGGTGGTGGCCGAGTACCTCGCCCGGATCGAGCGGCTCGACGCCCGTACCGGCGCGTTCCGGACGGTGCGGGCCGAGGCGGCACTCGCCGAGGCGGACGAAGTGGCGAGCCGGGCCGGTCTGGCGGATCTGCCGCTCGCCGGTGTTCCGGTGGCGGTCAAGGACAACCTGTCCGTACGCGGCGAGGCGAACCGGAACGGCTCGGCCGCGACCTCTTCGGCGCCCGCGGCCGACGACCATGTCACCGTGGCGCGGCTGCGGGCGGCGGGCGCGGTGGTCGTGGGGCTGACGAACGTGCCGGAGCTGTGTGTCTTCGGTACGACGGAGGGCGTGCACGGCACCGCGCGCAACCCGTGGGACCTCTCGCGCACCGCCGGGGGTTCCTCGGGCGGCAGCGCGGCCGCGGTGGCCGCCGGCCTGGTACCGGTCGCCCTCGGCAACGACGGCATGGGAAGTCTGCGCATCCCTGCGGCGAACTGCGGCCTGGTGACGTTGAAGCCCGGGCACGGGGTGGTGCCGGCGGGCATCGGCAACGGCGACTGGTTCGGCATGTCGGAAAACGGGCCGCTGGCGACCACGGTCGAGGACCTGCGGCTGGTGCTGTCGGTCCTCGCGGACGCGGAGTTCGGCCGCCGGGTGGACCCCGCCCCGCTCACTGTCGCCGTCTCCCTGCGCAGCCCGCTGCTCGGCGTGCGCGTCGGCAAGCCGTACACGAGCGCGGTCCGGGAGGCGGCGGGGCTGCTGGCCGGGGCGGGGCACCGGCTCCGGCGTGCCGAGCCGCCGTATCCGGCGTCGCTGGGCGTCACCGCGCTGCGGCACTGGACGGCGGGCACCGCGGTGGACGCCGAGGGCCTGGACCCGGCGCGGCTGGCCCGGCGGACCCGGGTGCACGCGGCGGTGGGCCGCCGCTTCGTCGGCGCGGTCCGCACCGGCGAAGCCCGGGAGCGGCTGCGCCGCCGCCTGGAGCCGTTCTTCGCCGAGCACGACGTACTGCTCATGCCCGCCCTCGCCCGCCGCTCGCCCGAGGCCGGGCCCTGGCACGAACGGGGCTGGCTGCGCAATCTCCTGCTCAACACGAACTACTCGCCGATGACTCCGACGTGGAACCTCACGGGCTGGCCCGCGATGTCCGTCCCCTTCGGCACGCTGCCCTCCGGGACCCCGCGCGCCGTGCAACTGGTCGCCCGTCCGGGGTCGGAGGCGGTGCTGCTGGAGGTCGCGGGGCAACTGGAGGAACTGCGCCCGTGGCGGCGGACTGCGCCGCTCGACCAGATCCCGAGGAGCGGCGGAGGAGTGTGAAGCCACGTCGGCCGCGGCTTGTTCGATCGGCATGGGCGTGAGTCCGACACGCCCATGCCTTCGGCGATCGCGACGGTCCGACCCGTGAGGGTCAGTCCACGCTCGGCAGGATGTGGTCCTCGGCGAGGTCGTCCTCGTAACCCGCGAGGCGGATCGGGGCGGACCGGGCCCACACGTCGAGGCTGCCGAGCTGCGTGGGCCCACGGCCCGCACGCTCCATGCGTTCCTTGGGGCGCTGATCGCGATTCGTCTTCTCCGGTGTCACCGCGCACTCCTTATGTGTCGGGTCACCCTCGGGGGCGTTCCGGTCGGTCTGCGATCCGCCGCCTGACGCCCGCTCGGGATGGATGGGAAGGCCAGCTCGGACGCGGTGGCGCCGGTAACTCGTACGTGGGCGGGCCGATGTGCACCGGCTCGCCCCGGGACGGACCGTGGGTGTGGGTTGGTACCCGTGCTGCTGCCCGTCCACCTCAGGTTAACCAAATGAGCAGAGGCCCGCTCGATAGGGAGTGCAAACAAGCTGTAACTTTCGCGCGTCATTCTGCGACCCACCGGCCTTTATATCCCTCAATGCCCTATAAGCGCACTGCGGGATACACCCGATCGACCCACGTCGACGAACGCAGTTTCGAGTCCTCGTTTCCGTCCCGACCGGGAAGCTTCGCAGTTCAAGTGCCGTTGGCCGAGTCGAAAGCCGGCCATGATTCGCTGACGGACGGCAACGGCTGTCTCGCGGGAGGACTGACGCATGGAGCTGCGCAGCGTCGAGGAGCTGATGGATCTGCTGTACGCCTGCCCCTACGACCCCGCGCTGCGCACCGCCGCCCTGTTGCGCCGCGCCCGGCCGGCCGACAAGGAACTCCAGGTGGCCGGACTGGTCTCGGGCATCGGACGCCTGCTCGGCCCCGCCGACCGGGCCGGGCAGGCGCGGGCCGCGGCACGTGCGGTGCGGCCGCTGCTGGGCGAACGCGTCCACCGGCTCGTGCGCGGACAGCCGGGCGACGACGGTTCCGCCGCCGACGACGATCTGCTGCGCCTGCGCCAGGCCGCCGAAGAGGGGGCGCTCCTCGCTTTCGACGCCGGCGTCCTGGAGGACTGGCGCACGGTCCTGGAACTGGTGGCGGCGCGCAACTCCCGCCTGGGGGCGGTCGACTGACGGCCCGCGGGCCCGTTGGAAGGCACCGGGTGCCCGAGGTCGGGTCGGTGGCGCGTCGATTACCCCCCGGAGGGGCCACAGGCCCGGGTGGTGGACCTGTGTGGAGTCGAACCACGAAGAACGCGTCACCTGCGCACCGGGCACTTCGGTGCTTCACGGTCCACGGTAGGAGCCGCCGGCCGAACAGGCCAGCGGTTAACGCCCGTTGGGGCCTGTTCGGGGTCGCCTTCGGGGGCGTCTCACCACTTGCCGGGCTCGTAGTCCTTCAGGAAGACGCCGTACAGGTCCTCGCCGGCCTCGCCGCGCACGATCGGGTCGTAGACGCGGGCCGCGCCGTCGACGAGGTCGAGGGGCGCGTGGAAGCCGGCCTCGGCGAGGCGGAGCTTGTCGTAGTGCGGACGCTCGTCGGTGATCCAGCCGGTGTCGACGGAGGTCATGAGGATGCCGTCGGTCTGGAACATCTCCTGGGCGCTGGTCCGCGTGACCATGTTCATGGCCGCCTTGGCGGCGTTGGTGTTCGGATGCCCGGCACCCTTGTAACCGCGGCCGAAGACGCCTTCCATCGCCGAGACGTTGACGACGTACGCACGACCGCTGGCGGCCTTCTTCGCGGCGTCCGCCATCGCCGGGCGCAGGGCGCTGATCAGGATGAACGGCGAGGTGTAGTTGCACAGCTGGGTCTCCAGCAGCTCGACCGGTGAGATCTGGTCGATGGTCTGCACCCAGGTGTTGGTCTCGACGACGTCGGGGACGAGGCCGCCCGCGTCGATGGCGGTGCCGTCGAGGTGCCGGGCGACGCTGGCGTTGCCCGCGACGAGCGCGAGGTCGGCGACCTTCTGCGCGTCCAGGCCGCTGGTGCCGAGGGGCAGTGCGGCGATGCCGTCGACGGCGCCGGAGCCGAAGGCGCCGATGACGTGGTGGGCGGGGAGTTCCCCGGCGGGCAGCGGGGCGCTCTCGCCCTCGACCAGGGCCGCGTACGCGGAGGGCAGGCGGCGCACGGTCTGTGTCGCGTTGTTGATCAGGATGTCGAGCGGACCCGCCCCGGCGACCTGCTCGGCGAGGGCCACGGCCTGCGCCGGGTCGCGCAGGTCGATCCCGACGACCTCCAGCCGGTGCAGCCAGTCCGCCGAGTCGTCCATGGCCTTGAAGCGGCGGATGGCGTCCTTGGGGAAGCGGGTCGTGATCGTGGTGTGGGCGCCGTCGCGCAGCAGCCGCAGCGCGATGTACATGCCGATCTTGGCGCGGCCGCCGGTGAGCAGCGCGCGCTTGCCGGTGAGGTCGGCCCGGACGTCACGCTTGACCCGGTTCGTCCGGGCGCAGTCCGGGCAGAGCTGGTGGTAGAAGTAGTCGACCTCGACGTAGCGGGTCTTGCAGGTGTAGCAGGAGCGGGGGCGCTGGAGTATCCCCGCGATCTTGCCCTCCTCGGTGACCGAGGACGGCAGGATGCCCTCGGTCTCGTCGTCGATGCGCTGGGCGGAGCCGGTCGCGGTGGCCTCGGTGACCGCCTTGTCGTGCGCGGTCTTGGCGGCCCGGCGCTCCTGGCGGCGGCGCTGCTTGACCGTGCGGTAGATGCCGGCCGTGGCCCGGCGCACCGCGATGGCGTCGGGGTGGTCGACCTCCAGCTTGTCGAGCTCCTCGAGCACGCTGAGGCACACGGCGAGCCGCTCGGGGTCGATCCCGGGTCCGTAGACCACCTCGTCCATGCCCATGGACGCCGAGCCGTCCTCAGTCACCGTCATCGCGCTGCCGTTTCCCTGGTCACCCGCGCAGCGCTCCGACTCGCGCCCGCTTTCGAACGGGGGATTTTACGGCAGCGCGACCCCCCACCGCCAAACCGCTCCGCATCGCTCAGCCCGTCCGGCGTTCGAGGACGAGGCCGTTCAGGCCGAAGGGGGGCTGAGGGCGCAGCCCCCAGCCCCCTCCCCGCCGCCGCGACGGGCATGGGCGCTCAGGGCGGCGGGCGGCCCCGGCCGCCCGCCGCGTCAGGGGTCGCAGACCGAGATCAGCGTCTCCACCTCGTCCGTCACCGCCCGGGCGAGCCGGTCCAGGTCCGGTACGGCTTCGGCGTCAGCCACGAGCCCGTAGTGGACCCGGCCCCGGTAGGTCGACACCGCCACCGCGAGGGACTGGCCGGGGGCGAGCGGGGCGAAGGGGTAGACCGCGGCCAGCGGATGACCGCCGAGCCGGAGGCCGAGGCCGGGCAGCGGCACGCTGGTGACCAGGATGTCGAACCACAGCCGGGCGGCCTGCCCGACCAGCGGCCCGCCGAGCCGGTGGCCGAGCGCGGGCACGTGGTCGGCGAGCAGTGCGACGGCGCCCGCACCCCGGTTGGGGCCGGCGTCCTTGTTGCGGTCCATCGCCGTACGTACCCGGGCGAGGCGGGCGAGCGGGTCGGGGTCGCCGACCGGAAGCCGTATCAGGTAACCGGAGAGCCGGTTGCCCTGTGGGTGCGCGGCGCGCGGGCGGCGCCGGGACACCGGGATCAGCGCACGCGGCGCCACCCCCTCGCTGCCGTCGCCGCGCTCGTCGAGCCAGCGGCGCAGGGCGCCCGCGACGACGGCGATGAGGACGTCGTTGACGGTGCCGCCGACGGCCTTGCGCACCCGGTGCACGTCGTCGATGTCCAGGACGACCCCCGCGGTGCGCCGGGTGCCGCTGGAGCCGGAGGCCAGCGCCGCCGAGGAGCTCACCCCCAGGGCGGACAGGGCGACGGAGGCGCCGATGTCCAGGGCCCGGCCCGCGTCGGACAGCACACCGCGCAGCACCCCGGGCAGCCGGACGGGCAGCCGGCGCAGGTCTGCCAGCAGCCCGCGCGGCGGCTCCACGGGGCGGGGGCGGCGTTCCGGCATGTCCATCGGGTCCAGCACGGCGGCGGCCAGCGTCAGCGCTTTGAGGCCGTCGGCCAGCGCGTGGTGGAACTTGAACAGCACCGCGAAGGAGACCCCGTCCTCCCCGGGCAGCACATGGGCCTCCCACGGCGCCCGGGAGCGCTCCAGCGGGCGCTCCATGAGCCGGCCGGCGACGGCGTGGAAGTCGCCGGTCGGGGCGTGCAGCCGGACGTGGTTGAGCGGGTCGAAGCCGGGGTCCGCCTCCCGGGCCGCCCCGCCGAACGAGCCGAGCGGCTGCCACACGTCCCGGATCCGCATCCTGAGGCCGGGCACGGCGGCGGCGCGCGCGGCGAGCAGATCCGCCGCGTGGGCGCCCGCGGTGGGCGAGTGCGCCGAGAAGACGCCGAGTGCGCCCAGGTGCATCGGGTGCCGGGCGGACTCGATGTTCCAGAACGCCAGATCGAGAGGAGCGAGCGGGTCGGAAGTCAATGGCTTGCCTCTCATCGACGACGGACGGGGTGAGTCTGAGTCAATCCCTGACCGGCGATTACGGTCAAGTACGATCAGGCTACGCTCAGTTAACAGCAGATTAAGTCCCGCCCCTCCGAAAGGGGCGGGACACGTGTGACAGGCGAGGTCACTTCAGGGCGGGAGGCGCCGCCTTGGGTGACGTGCCCCACTCCGACGGGCGCGGGCCGACCGTGAACGAGAGCGAGCGCAGGGACCGCAGCTCACGGGTCGTCAGGTAGGTCCGGTCGTGGGTCACCGCGTCCCTGCGGACCGCCTGTACGTAGCGGTCGGTGGCCGAGGTGCCCGGCGCGGTGACCGTCAGGGTGCCGCCGGGCCAGTACCGGCGGTCCAGGTGGAGGTCGACCCGGTCGAAGACGGGCGTCGACAGGCCCCACGTGCCGTAACCGGGCTGCACCGGGAAGATCCCGATCGAGGACAGCACGTGCCAGGCCGACATCGTGCCGAGGTCGTCGTTGCCGGTCATACCGGTCGGCGCGTCCGTGAACAGGGTCAGCGCGGCGTGCACCACGTCGGTGGTCTTCCAGGGCTGCCCGGTCGACAGGTACGTGTACGGGGCGATGAGATCGGGTTCGTTCTGCGGGTTGTAGACGGCCGCGTTGTAGTAGGCGTACGGATCGCCATGCACCCACACCTGGCGGGCGGTGCCGGCCGGATCGCCCAGCAGCCTGTCGTAGGCGAAGAACAGGTCGAGCCGCTCGTTCGCCACGCGCTCGCCGCCGATCAGGCCGATCATGCCGGGCAGGTCCTGTGGCACCAGCCACTGGTACTGCCAGGCGGTGCCCTCGTGGAAGCCCACGCTGCGGGCCGGGTCGGCCGGACCGGTGAAGGCACCGGAGGCGTCGCGGGCCCGGAAGAAGCCGGTCGAGGGGTCGAGGACGTTGCGGTAGTTGCGGGACCGGGCGGCGTAGCGGGCCGCGTCCTCGTTGTGGCCGAGCCCACGGGCCATCTGGGCGAGCATCGCGTCGGACAGGGCGTACTCCAGGGTGACGGAGGCGCCCTGGTGGTAGTCGGAGTCGCCCGCCTTGGTGCGCGGGCGGTCCTTGATGTACGGCGCGAACCCGTTCCGGACGTACTCCGCGTTCGCCTCCCGGCCGACGCCCGGGTAGTCGGCGGGCGGCACGCCGTCGGCGTTCTTGCGCAGCGCCCGGTAGGCGCGTTCCTCGTACCCCCTGAGCAGGCCCAGCTGGTAGGCGGTGGTCAGGAACGGGGTCACCGGGTCACCGGTCATGATGTTGGTCTCGACCGGGCCGTAGCCCCATTTGGGCAGCCAGCCGCCGTCCTCGTCGACCCTGATCACCGAGAGCGCCATGTCCCGGGCCTCGCGGGGCGCGAGCAGGGCGAGGAGCTGGCACTGGGTGCGGTAGGTGTCCCACAGCGACCAGTTCTGGTAGTACGTGAAGCCCCTGGCCCGGTGGATCCGCCGGTCCCAGCCGGTGTAGCGGCCGTCGGCGTCGCTGCCGACGTTGGGTGCGAGGAACGAGCGGTACAGCGACGAGTAGAAGGTGCGGCGCGGGGTCGCGTCACCGCCCCGGACCCGGACGGCGTCCAGACGGCGCTCCCAGGCCCGCCGGGCCCGCTCGCGGACGGTGTCGAAGGAACGTCCGCCCTCGGCGCGCAGGTTGACCTCGGCGCCGCGCGCGTCGACGTACGACAGGGCGGTGGTCGCCTCGACGGTGCGGTCCCGGGTGGTGTCGAAGCGTACGTAGGCGCCGCCGCGCCCGGTCCGGGAGCCCGCGGTGACCTCGGCACCGTCCCAGGTGCCGTACGCGGTGAAGGGCCGGGAGAAGCGGGTGACGGTGTACACGGTGTACGGGCCGGTGTCCCGGCAGAAGCCGTGGCCGGTGATCGCGGTGCGCACGGTCCGGTCGTCGAGGACCTCCACCGTGCTGGTGACCGGCTTGTGCAGCGCCTGCGCCGCGTTGAGCAGGACGTTGGCGTGGTCGGTGGCGGGAAACGTGTAGCGCTGCACCCCGGTGCGCGCGGTGGCCGTGAGCTCGGCCTCGATCCCGGAGTCGAGGCCGACCCGGTAGTACCCGGGGCTCGCCGACTCGTCCTGGTGGCGGAAACGGGCCGCGTACCGGGCGTAGTCGGTCCGGGTGACCTCACCCGTGGTCGGCAGTACGGGCAGGTCGCCGCCGATCCGGCAGCCGACACCCGAGAGGTGGACCAGCGAGAAGCCGCGGATGCGGTCCTGGGAGTAGTCGTAACCGGTGCTGTGCCCGGTGTCGGGCGAGAGCTGCACCATGCCGAAGGGCACGGCCGCGCCGGGGAAGGTGTTGCCCTCGTTCTGGGTCCCGATGAAGGGGTTGACCAGGTCGGTGAGGTGGCCGTCGGACGGCTCTGCGGCCCGTGCGGCGGGTGCGGTGAGCAGCGCGGACGCCGCCATGACCCCGGCCAGGCACAGCCGCGGGCGCCGGGTCCCTCTCATGTGGGACGACCTTTCGCAAGTCGGACATCGTTGTCCGCATCCTGCTGGTCGAAGGCCGCGAAGCCGGGGAGGCCGCGCGGATCGCGCGAAACGCGTCGCGCGCGAACAATGGAGGCGGCGCCCTCGGCGGAGGGGGCACGGCCGCCTTAGCGACGAAAGGGGGCGGGGACTATGCCGAAGGTTTCCCGGCACACGGCCACCCAGGGCGGCGACTACGGCTCCGTGGTCGACCACTCCGAGGACCTCGAGCCCTACACGGTGGACTTCCTGACGTTCCGCGCGGACGTCGACCACACACCCCTGCTCAAAGGGCTCCCCGACGACCGCTGCCAGTGCCCGCACTGGGGTTACGTCTTCAAGGGCGAACTCGTCTTCCGCTATGCGGACCACGACGAGGTCTACCGCGGCGGCGAGGCCTTCTACGCCCCGCCCGGGCACGTGCCCGTGCACACCGAGCCGGGCAGCGAGTACCTCCAGTTCAGCCCGGCCGACGACCTGCGCCGCACCAGCGAGGTGACCATGGCCCACTTTCCGCCGCTGACCGGCTGAGGACCGGTGGCCGGGTTCCGGTGCCGCAGCAGTTCCTAGGACACGATCTGCCCCTTGCCGAGCGCGATCACCCCGCCCTTGGACACGGTGTACAACTCCGCGTCCCGCTCCGGGTTGACGCCGATCGTCGCGCCGGGCGGCACCTCCACGTTCTTGTCGAGTACGGCCCCGCGCACGATCGCGCCCCGGCCTATGTGGACGTTGTCGTGCAGTACGGATCCCTGGACGACCGCACCGGGGTCGACCCGGACGCCCGGTGACAGCACGGATCGGCTCACCTGGCCGCGGATCAGGCAGCCCGCGCTGATGATGGACTCGCTCGCGATGCCGCCGGCGTTGAAGCGGGCGGGCGAGAGCTGGTACGAGTGGGTGTAGAGGGGCCAGTCGCGGTTGTAGAGGTTGAAGGCGGGGCGCTCGGCGATCAGGTCCATGTGGGCGTCGTAGTACGCGTCGAGGGTGCCGACGTCCCGCCAGTAGCCCTGGTCCCGGATGGTCTCGCCGGGTACGTGGTTCTCGCTGAAGTCGTACAGCTGGGCCTCGCCCCGTTCGGTGAGCTGGGGCAGGATCGAGCCGCCCATGTCGTGCACCGAGTTCGGGTCCTCGGCGTCCCGCTGGAGGGCCTCGATCAGCGCCTTGGTGGTGAAGATGTAGTTGCCCATCGAGGCGAAGACGCACTCCGGGTCGTCCGCGAGGCCCGGAGGGTCGGCGGGTTTCTCCAGGAAACGTTCCACGATCCGGCCGTCGGAACCCGGAGTGATCACGCCGAAGGAGGAGGATTCCGAGCGCGGGACGCGGATCCCGGCCACCGTGACGCCCGCGCCGCCCTCGATGTGCTGCCGGAGCATCTGGCGGGGGTCCATGCGGTAGACGTGGTCGGCGCCGAAGACCGCCACGTAGTCGGGCTGTTCGTCGTGCACGAGGTTGAGCGACTGCAGGATGGCGTCCGCGCTGCCCAGATACCAGCGCGGGCCGAGCCGCTGCTGCGCCGGGACCGGGGTGACGTAGTTGCCGAGCAGGCTGGACATCCGCCAGGTCGTGGTGATGTGCCGGTCCAGCGAGTGCGACTTGTACTGGGTCAGGACACAGATGCGCAGGATGTCGCCGTTGACGAGGTTGGACAGTACGAAGTCGACGAGCCGGTAGGCGCCGCCGAAGGTGACCGCGGGTTTCGCGCGGTCGGCGGTCAGCGGCATCAGGCGTTTGCCCTCTCCGCCCGCCAGTACGATTCCCAGCACCGAAGGTCCGCCACGACGCATGGTCGCTCTCCTCACCGTGGTTGACACCATGCCTGCCCCGGGGCGGGACGGCTAAGCCTGCTTGACGATCTCCTCGTAGAGCCGGGCCGTCCGGCGGGCCACCGCGTCCCAGCCGAACTCACCGACCGCGCGCTCCCGTCCGGCCGCTCCCATCCGCCGGGCCGCCTCCGGGTCGCCGAGGACGGTGTCCAGGGCGTGGGCGAGGCCCGCCTCGAAGTCGTCGTCGGCCGTCACGAGGAGGCCGGTCACCCCGTCCTCCACCACCTCGGGGATGCCGCCGACCCGGGAGGCCACGACGGGGGTGCCGCAGGCCATGGCCTCCAGGTTGACGATGCCGAGGGGTTCGTACACCGACGGGCAGACGAAGACGGCGGCGTGCGTGAGGAGTTGGATCACTTCCGTGCGCGGCAGCATCTGCGGTATCCAGTGCACGCCCGCGCGGACCCGGCTCAGCTCCTCGAACAGGTCGCGGAACTCGCGGTCGATCTCCGGCGTGTCCGGGGCGCCGGCGCACAGCACGACCTGTGCGGCCGGGTCGATGTCGCGTACCGCGCGCAGCAGGTGGGGCACGCCCTTCTGGCGGGTGATGCGGCCGACGAACAGCACGTAGGGCCGGTCGGGGTCGAGGCCGACGCGGCGCAGCACGTCGGTGCCGGGATCCGGCCGGTAGAGGCCGGTGTCGATGCCGTTGTGCACGACGTGCACCCGGTCCGGGTCCAGGGCCGGGTAGCAGCCGAGGATGTCCTCGCGCATGGCGCCCGACACGGCGATCACCGCGTCCGCGGCCTCCAGCGCGGTGCGCTCCGCCCACCCGGAAAGGGCGTATCCGCCGCCGAGTTGCTCGGCCTTCCAGGGGCGCAGCGGCTCCAGCGAGTGGGCGGTCACCACGTGCGGGACGCCGTGGAGGAGCTTGGCGACATGGCCCGCTAGGTTGGCGTACCAGGTGTGGGAGTGGACGAGTTCGCGGCCCTCGAGACCGGCGGCGATGGCGAGGTCCACGGAGAAGGTGCGCAGCGCGTCGTTGGCCCCGTCGAGCGCGGACCACGGCCGGTGGCGTACGACCCCGTCCCCGCGGCCCTCGCCCCAGCAGTGCACCTCGAGGTCCACCAGGGGGCGCAGCTCCCGGGCGAGGAACTCGACGTGGACCCCCGCTCCGCCGTACACGTCCGGGGGGTACTCCCGGGTCAGCAGTCCCACTCGCACCGGCAACTCCCTGGTCTCACCTGGCCGGACCCCCATGGTCACAAAGATGTGGCTCTTGGGGAAGGGCGCGGCGGTCGTGGGAAACAACAGTCCCCGCAGACACCGCCGCCCGGGACGCGGTAGTAGAGGCAGCAGCTGCGGCGCCGGAAGGCGGTCCCGGTGCGGGTGCCGGTGGCGCTCAGCAGGGGGTGGGCGAAGAGCGCCGAGGTGAGGGCACGGCACCGGCCGGCCACGTCGTCACGGCCGTTCGCCCGTGCCCACCGGTCGAGTTCACGGGCCGCACCGGCCAGCGCGGAGCCCGCGTTGCCCCACAGCAGGCCCGTCGCGACCCCGTAGCGGGCCCTCAGGGTGGCCCCTAGGGGGACGAGGTGACCGTGCAGTACCGTGTCCGCGACCGTGCCGGGGTCCGCGGGCAACGGGCGTACCTCGGTCAGCCACAGGTCGTCGGGGGCGGGGGCGTCGCGGTCCCAGAGCAGCAGGGCGGGATCCAGGTCGGGCAGGCGGCCGTACAGGGCGGCGCAGCCGAGGGCCGCGGACCACAGGCGTGCCGCGAGCCCCTGGTGTGCGATCGACGCGGAGACCCGCGGCTCGTGGCTGCGAAGACGGCGGGCGACGGTCTCGACCCGGGCGGTGAGGGCGTTTCGCCTGGCGTCCGCCGGCGTGCCCGCGTAGGCCTGCGCGAGCGTCGGCAGCGGGCCGGGCGGGGCCGTGTTGACCGCGTTCGCCGCGTTCGCCGCGGTCACCGCCGTGCGCAGGACGAAGAAGCCGCCGAGCGGGCGGAGCGCGGCGAGGCCGGTGTCGAGGTCCATGAAGGAGAGTGGTACCAGGCCCGGTTCGGCCCCGGTGGAGGGGGTCCTAGGCCCTTCGTCGCCCACCTTGGGGAGGATGGCGGCCCCCTTGTACTCCATCGGCAGTAGGACTCATTAGGTGCTCAGGGACGACGACGGGAACACCCGGGCAGGGGCAGAGTGTTGTGCATGGAAGCCGACCGTTCGCCGCGCCGGGCCACGGGCCCCCGCCCCACGCAGAAGAGCCGCTGATGAACGCCCTAGCGTTGTCCGTGCTGCTGTCGTTCGTCTCCGCCGTCGCGTACGCGGGCGGGGCGATCGTGCAGGAGCAGGTCGCGCTGTCCTCCCCCGACGGGCATTACGCGCCGCTGCGCCGGCCGAGCTGGTGGGCGTCGCTCGCGCTGAACGGTCTCGGCGGGGTGCTGCACGTGGTGGCGCTGGCCTACGGCCCGCTCAGCCTGGTGCAGCCGCTGGGCGCGCTGACCATCGTGTTCGCACTGCCCATGGCCGCCCTGTTCGTCGGACGCAGGGCCGGGGCGACCGCTTGGCGCGGCGCCGTCATGGCCACGGCGGGCCTGGCCGGTCTGCTCTCTCTCGTCGGCACCTCCGACGGCCGGCCGCTCGACCCGGCCCAACGGGTCGGTGTCGCGCTGGTCACCGGTGGGGCGGTCGTCGCGCTGATGATCGCGGGCCGGGCCGCGCACCGGCGCCCCGCGGTGCGCGGGGTGCTGCTGGCCACCGGGTCCGGCATAGCCTTCGGCATGTCGTCCGTGTTCACCAAGACCGTCGCGGTCGACTGGGACGGCGGGGTCTCGGCGGCGGACCTGCCCTCCCTCGGGGCGATCGCCGTCTTCGCCGTCGCCGGGGTGCTGCTCTCGCAGGCCTCCTACCGGGGCGCCGGTCTGGCGGCGCCGCTCGCCACGCTGACGGTGGTCAACCCGGTGCTCGCCGCCGTGGTCGGCATCACGATGTTCGGCGAGACCTTCCGGTACGGCATCACGGGCACCGTCCTCGCGCTGAGCTGCGGCGTGGTCGCGGCCGGCGGTCTGATCCTGCTGACGACGGAGCGGTTGGAGCACGCGCCGGCCACCGCGGAGACGGCACCGCAGGCCGCTGCCGGACGGGAGTCGTCGACCGGGACACCGGTCGGGGCGACGCTCGGGGCGGCCGAGCAGGTGCCGTCCGTCGGGGAGCGGACCGTCGCGTTGCCCCGGCAGCGCGCCGCGTCGACCCTGCGCGAGGAGACCCTCGTCGGGGAGATCCTGCACGGGGCGGCCCTGGGCGGGGCGGTCGTGGACACGGCGGCCCTGCACGGGGCGGCCGTGGCCCGGCAGGCCGAGGCGGACGCCGTGCGTGCGGACGTGGCCCTCGCCGAGTCCGTCCTGGAGGAAGCGGCCCGCGCGGACACCGTCCTGACGGAGGCGGACCTGGCCGGCACCGTGCCGGACGACATCGAAATCCTGGTCAGGGACGCCTGCACGGGCCTGGTCATGCTCCCGGCCCGGGCAGGCGGGCACCCCTCGCGGGTCAGATCCTGACGCCGCCGGCCCGGAGATAGGCGACCGGGTCGATGTCCGAGCCGAAGCCGGGCCCCGTCCGCACCTCGAAGTGCAGATGCGGGCCCGTGACGTTTCCGGTGGCGCCGGAGCGCCCTATGCGCTGCCCTTCGCCGACCGTCTGTCCGGCCCTCACGGAGATCGCCGACAGGTGGGCGTACTGGGTGTAGCGGCCGTCGGCGTGCCGGATCACCACCTGGTAGCCGAACGAGCCGCCCCAGCCGGCGGCGACCACGTGACCGGCCGCGACCGCCTTGACGGAGGTGCCGGTGGGCACGGGGAAGTCGACGCCGGTGTGGTAGCCCTTCGACCAGTGCGAGCCCGTGGCGTGATAGGGCTCGCCCGTGGCGGCGTTGACGGGAGCGACGAGCGAGTGGCCGCTGGTGGAGGTGGGGTGGCTGTGGTGCGTGGGCGCCTTCTTCGCGGGCGCCTTCTTCTGCGCGGGCTTGGCCGGAGTACGGGTGTCGGCGGCCGGGGACACCGTGGCGTGCAGGTTCAGCCGCTGTCCCGGGACGATCAGGTCGGGATCGGCCCCGATCGTCGCGCGGTTGCCCGCGTAGAGCCGGTGCCAGCCGCCCTGGACGTGCCGTTCCTCGGCGATCCCGGAGAGCGTGTCGCCGTGCACCACCGTGTACATCTCGGCCCGGCCCGCCCGGGACTGGGGCGTGGTGTGCGGCTGGACGTCCCGGGCGGAGGTCCTGGCCGCCGTCTCGGCCGAGCTCTTGGCGGAGTTCTTGGCGGGCCGGGTGGCCGTGCTCGCCGTGTGGACCTCCGGACCGGCGCCACCCCGGGTGAGCCCCGCGTGCGCCGAGCACACCGGCCAGGCCCCCGGCCCCTGACCGTCGAGCACCTTCTCGGCGACGGCCATCTGCTGGTGCGGGGTGGCGAGGTCGGCGCGGGCCGCGTACGCGGTGCCTCCGTAGGCCTCCCAGGTGGACTGGGTGAACTGCAGTCCGCCGTAGTAGCCGTTGCCCGTGTTGATGCTCCAGTTGCCGCTGGACTCGCAGGCGGCGACCTTGTTCCAGGTGGCCGCGTCGGCCGCGTCGGCGCTGCCGGCGGCGACGAGGGGGAGCGCGAGGCCTGCGCCGCCCGCCGTGACGGTGAGCGATGCGCGGTTGATCCTGTTCGGCTGATACCGGCGGTGCCGGCCGCGTACGGCCATGTCTCAAGCCCCCTAGCCATGCGTCAGGAGCGGCAAAAGTAAGCGCTGCGAACAGGCCATGACAAGACAGCAATCGGCCGCCTGCCGTACCCAAGTGGCCGGGAATAAACCTTCGTTGCGCCGCCTCCGTACGATCGGCCGGATCTTTACTGAGGCGAAAGGCGCCTTCCGCGCGTAATCAAGCCTGGCGGGTCGGATGTGCGCTCGCCGAAGCGGCACGTCAGGATGGGCGCAGCAGCGCTGCCGGGCAATACTGGCGGGGCCGTACTCACGACGCAGTTAGGGAGCAGGCGGTATGAGCACTTCAGCCCAGATCGGCGTGACGGGACTGGCGGTCATGGGCCGCAACCTCGCCCGGAACTTCGCGCGCAACGGCTACACGGTCGCACTGCACAACCGGACGGCGTCACGCACGCACGCCCTGGTGGAGGAGTTCGGACACGAGGGCGACTTCATCGCGGCCGAGACCGCCAAGGAGTTCGTGGCGGCACTGGAACGACCGCGCCGACTGGTCATCATGGTCAAGGCCGGCGGCCCCACGGACGCCGTGATCGAGGAGTTCGCCCCGCTCCTGGAGCCCGGTGACATGATCATCGACGGTGGCAACGCGCACTTCGCGGACACCCGCCGCCGGGAGAAGGCGCTGCGCGAGCAGGGCATCCACTTCGTCGGCATGGGCGTCTCCGGCGGAGAGGAGGGCGCGCTGAACGGGCCGAGCATCATGCCGGGCGGCCCGAAGGAGTCGTACGACTCGCTGGGCCCGATGCTGGAGAAGATCTCGGCGAAGGCGGCGGACGGCGCGCCCTGCGTCACGCACGTCGGCCCGGACGGCGCCGGCCACTTCGTGAAGATGGTGCACAACGGCATCGAGTACGCCGACATGCAGCTGATCGGCGAGGCGTACCAGCTGCTGCGCGATGTCGCCGGCTACTCCCCCGCGCAGATCGCGGAGATCTTCCGTACCTGGAACACGGGACGCCTGGACTCGTACCTGATCGAGATCACGGCCGAGGTGCTGTCCCACGTGGACGCGGCCACCGGCAAGCCGTTCGTGGACGTCGTGGTCGACCAGGCCGAGCAGAAGGGCACCGGC
The DNA here is from genome assembly GCF_042894285.1 of Streptomyces sp. NPDC001544. Classification (NCBI taxonomy): domain Bacteria; kingdom Bacillati; phylum Actinomycetota; class Actinomycetes; order Kitasatosporales; family Streptomycetaceae; genus Streptomyces; species Streptomyces sp. NPDC001544. The sequence goes on from NZ_JBIAVN010000002.1 coordinate 139,347, forward strand.
CGCTGGACCGTGCAGATCGCGCTCGACCTCGGTGTCCCGGTCTCCGGCATCGCGGAGGCGGTCTTCGCCCGCTCCCTCTCCGGTCACGCCGCCCTCCGGGAGGCCTCGCGGGGTCTGGCCGGCCCGACGGCGACCCCGCTGTCCGAGTCCGAGGCGGCGGCCTTCGCGGACCGCGTGGAGCAGGCGCTGTACGCGTCGAAGATCGTGTCGTACACGCAGGGCTTCCACGAGATCGACGCGGCGCGCGGGGAGTACGACTGGAACATCGACCTGGGCGCGGTCTCCGCGATCTGGCGGGGCGGCTGCATCATCCGCGCGGCGTTCCTGGACCGCATCCGCGCCGCGTACGACGCCCGGCCGGACCTGCCGAGCCTGCTGTCGGACGAGACGTTCGCGCAGGAGATCGCGGCGGCCCAGGACGACTGGCGCGAGGTGCTCGTCGCCGCGACCCGGCAGGGCGTGCCGACGCCGGGCTTCGCCGCGGCCCTCGCCTACTACGACGCGCTGCGGGCCGAGCGTCTGCCGGCCGCGCTCACCCAGGGGCAGCGCGACTTCTTCGGTGCGCACACCTACCGGCGGGTCGACCAGGACGGCGCGTTCCACACGCTGTGGGGCGGGGACCGCTCGGAGGTGTCCGCGTAGGTCTGTGCAGGTCTGTATAGGTCTGCGTAGGTCCACCGGCAGGAGGACGTACGGAGCGGTGGGCGGCCCGGGTGGCCGCCCACCGGCGTTCGCGCTGCGCCGGATCAGGTCAGCGGCGGTCCGGGCTCGGGGTTCGGGACCGGCTCCGGGCCCGGCGGGATCGGCGACGGCGACGGCGACGGCTCCGGCGGACCGCCCGGCTCGGGCGGCGGCTGCGGAACCGGGTCCGGCCCGGGGGCCGGGGGCGGCCCGGGTGCGGGCGGCGGCTCCGGGGGCGGTACCGGGTTCGGGGTCGGCTCCGGGTGCTGCGGGTCCGGGCCGGGCGTCGGTCCGGGCGGGACCGGGTCGGGATACGGGTTCGTCATCGTGTCCTCCGGCCAGTCACTCGACGTGGGCTCTGGACTACTCCCCCGCCTACCCGACGGCCGCTCCCGCACTCACCCGCCGGGGGGACGGCGCAGGGCCGGGCGGATCTCCCGCGGCCCCCTCCTCCTCAGAACCGGCCCGGATGTGCCACCAGCCAGGCCTTCGCCGCGTCCAGCAGTCGCGGGTCGGGCGTCGGAGCGACATCGGGGTGCCGCTCGGCCCACTTGACGACGTACGGGCAGAGCGGCGCCACCGTGACACCCTCGCGCTCGGCGCTCGCGTACAGCTCCCGGGCGAGGGAGCCGGCGATGCCCTTCCCCTCATGGGCCGGTTCCACGATCGTATGGACAGGCACGAGCGCCCGCGCGGGGCTGTCGAGGACGAAGTACTCGACGTGCCCGACGACTTCCCCACCGGCCACCGCCTCGAGGCGCCCCGCCGCCCGGTCGTCGCGGATCTCGATGTCGCTCATGGCCACGCTCCTGATGGCGTCGGTCAGGCCGGCACGGCCTGCGGGCTGCGCTGCTGGTCCGACCCCGGCACCGGCTCGGACGGATCGGCGCCGAGGGCCACGATCCGGTTGTCGCGGTCGACGTGCACGATCCGCGGCTCCAGCGCCCGCGCCTCGGCGTCGGTCACCTGAGCGTAGCTGATGATGATCACCAGATCACCGGGCTGGACGAGATGCGCGGCGGCCCCGTTGATGCCGACGACCCCGGACCCGCGCTCCCCCTCGATGACGTACGTCTCCAGACGGGCACCGTTGGTGATGTCGACGATGTGCACGAGCTCACCGGGCAGCAGATCGGCGGCGTCCAGCAGGTCGGCGTCGATGGTCACCGATCCCACGTAGTGCAGGTCGGCCTGGGTGACGGTGGCGCGGTGGATCTTGGACTTGAACATTGTACGAAGCATGAGGAAACTCCCGATTCGTCCTGCTCCCTGCCTGCTTCCGCAGGTCAAGGGCGATGTTCGGAGGCTACAACGTTTCCCAGGTGTGGTCAGCTGTCGCCGGGTGTTCGAGGACTCACGCTGACCGTTTGCTGACTTTCCTGACGCTTGCTCAGGGGTGTTCGGGAGCCGCATCACTCTCCATGCTGCCCCGCGCAGACGGTGGATCAGCGTGGGCAAGCGCGTACTGAGGTCGGCGCGGACCTTCAGGACACGCGGGAGGGCGGCACCCCGTTGCGGGGTGCCGTCCGGAGCCGCCTAGGCACTGCTCGGCGGGGTGGAGTTCCTGCTCGGAGCCCTTGCCTCCCCGCTCGTCGGCGTGTTCGGCACCGACAGCCCCCGTGCCGATGGCGGTCATCATGCTGAGCGCCATGCTCTGCGCCGCACTCGCGCTGGTATTCCTGGGCCGTCCCTGGCGAACCCACGGCACACCGCCTACGGACCGGGGCGGCGTCCGCTCCTGAGGAAGCACGCCGGCCGAACACCGGCCAGGGCGGTACGCGCATGGCGGTTGCCAAGGGGCAGCAGTCACGCCGAGCCCGACCGAGCACGAGCGCGGCCAGACTCGACATACGAGCACGAAGGCGCCGAGCGCGCGGGTGTCGTCCGGAATGGGGTGATCCACCCGCTGCCGGACGGCAACCGGCAACGCCGAGGAGTTCGCCACCGCCGCCGCCACCAGCCTCACAGCATCCGGCCGGACCCCCGAACTGCTCCCCATGGCCGACGCGACCCCGGACCACCTCACCACCGACTCCGACGTCCCCCTCGTCACCAGCACCGGCTGGCGGAAGGGGGTCTCGAGATCTCCTCGCTGGGTTGGAGTCGGACGGTCGGGCCTCTTCGTAGGCCGATCAGCCCGTATCGCCCCGTACCCTTCGTGGTGTCTACGGCGTCATATAGCGGGCGCCAAACCACTGGAGGCAACACCCCGTGCTCATTGCTCAGCGTCCTTCCCTGACCGAAGAGGTCGTCGACGAGTTCCGCTCCCGGTTCGTGATCGAGCCGCTGGAGCCGGGCTTCGGCTACACCCTCGGCAACTCCCTCCGCCGCACCCTTCTCTCCTCCATCCCCGGTGCGGCTGTCACCAGCATCCGCATCGACGGCGTTCTGCACGAGTTCACCACCGTGCCGGGCGTCAAGGAGGACATCACCGACCTGATCCTCAACATCAAGCAGCTGGTCGTCTCCTCGGAGCACGACGAGCCGGTCGTGATGTACCTGCGCAAGCAGGGCCCGGGTCTGGTCACCGCCGCCGACATCGCGCCCCCGGCCGGTGTCGAGGTGCACAACCCCGACCTCGTCCTCGCCACGCTCAACGGCAAGGGCAAGCTGGAGATGGAACTCACGGTCGAGCGTGGCCGCGGCTACGTCTCCACCGTGCAGAACAAGCAGGTGGGTCAGGAGATCGGCCGTATCCCGGTCGACTCGATCTACTCGCCGGTGCTCAAGGTCACGTACAAGGTCGAGGCCACGCGTGTCGAGCAGCGCACCGACTTCGACAAGCTGATCGTCGACGTCGAGACCAAGCAGGCCATGCGTCCGCGTGACGCCATGGCCTCCGCCGGTAAGACCCTGGTCGAGCTGTTCGGTCTCGCCCGCGAACTCAATGTCGAAGCCGAGGGCATCGACATGGGCCCGTCCCCGGTGGACGCCGCCCTCGCCGCCGATCTGGCGCTGCCGATCGAGGAGCTCGACCTCACCGTCCGTTCGTACAACTGCCTCAAGCGCGAGGGCGTCCACTCCGTGGGTGAGCTCGTGGCCCGCTCCGAGGCCGACCTCCTCGACATCCGCAACTTCGGTGCGAAGTCCATCGACGAGGTCAAGGAAAAGCTCGCCGGCATGGGCCTCGGTCTCAAGGACAGCCCGCCCGGATTCAACCCGACCTCCGCTGCGGACGCCTTCGGCTCCGACGACGTGGACACGGGTTTTGTGGAGACCGAGCAGTACTGAACGCTGCGCCGGACAGAGCGACACTGCGCGCGGGGACAGGAGAGCCTCCACGCCGCCCGCTGGGCGGCCTCGACCGGGTCCGCGCCCGCGCGGGCTGACCCGCGATCATCCATGCCAAAGTGACCCGGGTCGTGGGACAACCCCGTTCTGCACCAACTGAGGACAAATTCCTCGAAGGATCCCTTCGCGGCGAGGATCATGGCGGGATGGCTGTATACCTCTACGACCGGCTGGTGACGGAGGACGAATACCGCCAGCGCATCCCGCGGCATCGCCCCGGCTCATTGCTGCCGCTGATCGCCGCAGCGGCGGCACGCTACGGCACCCCGGAGCGGCCATAGCCCTGGCTGAAGAGCCCGTCGATGAAGTACACGCCCTGGGCTCTGGCTGACCGGCCCGCGTCAGCCTGGCCTACGGCACCGAGTACCAGCGTTCCGAAGCCACCAAGTGTGATCTGCTGGAGATCCTGGCGGCGTACTCCAGCCTGAAGGAACCCACCCCGCACGGCACGGACGAACCCATGGTCCACCTCCGGGACTTCATGATGCGCGTGGGAGGCGAGCAGGGAGCCTGGCAGGCCCCGGAGTCCAAGAGTCTCGCCCGTACCGCGGCGCTGTAGCTGCACTCGCCGTTCCCCGCACACCGCCAGCCCCGCTGCATGGTCCCTGGGACACAGAGCTGTTCAGCTGCAGCGGGCCTTCGCACGTCTCAGCCGAGGAGGGCGAGGACGCCAAGACCGTCGGCACATCCGACGACCAGGTGCGACGCGACACCGGCCAGGGCCGTGATCGGTCGCTCCACAACACGGGAGCCCACCCACCGGCAGGTCAGGGGATCCCAGAGGTCGATCGCGCCCCGCCTGGCGACGGCCAGTAGGCCGTGCCCGCCGCCGGACGGGGCGATCACTGCCATCGGCCCGCCGGTGAGTTCGCCCACGAGCCGGCGGCTGACGGCGTCCCAGATGCGGATCGAGTCGTCGAAGTCCCGAACTGCCAGGAGAGTCCGGTCGTCCGCCAAGGTCATCGCCGCGAGGTGCGTCACGTACCTGTGGTGTTCGAAGGGGGCGCCGACCGGTAGCCCCGTGGCCGGGTCCCACAGCCGGACCGCCCTGCTGCCGCCCCGGGCCGGGGTGGCTTCGCTGCTTGCCAAAAGAACGCGTCCGTCCGGCATCGGAACGCAGGCCAGTATCAGCGGTGGTCGGTCGGGCCGGTTGAAAACGTCACTAGCGGTTTCGCAGGTCTCGGGGTCGCGGAGACGGATGATGCCCGAGTGACTACCGGTGGCCATGAGTATCCGCCCGTCGGGCGACGCGATCGGCACCATGGTGCGGATCGCGCTGGTGCGGCCTGGTGGCAGCGAACCGACCGGCCCGCCCGTCGCCACATCCCATGACCGCAGGGCGCCGCTCCTGTGGCTGGTGACGAGAACGGTGCGCCCGTCCGGCAGGGGAGCGGCCGCCATCGCCGTGAGGGCGTCCGAATCGCCGGTGTGAAGCTGCCCGGCGGCTTCGCCGGTGCGCAGGTCCCACAGCCAGACAGTGGTGTCGCTGCGGGTGGCGAGCAGCGTTCGCCCGTCGGGGACCGTCGTAAGTGCCACCACGCCGTCCCAGCCGACTTCCGCCTGCTCGGTCGGTGTCTCCACTGCGGTGGGATCCCACAACCAGACCGCGCCACCGGGCACTTCGCCTGCGAGCAAGGTGGGTCCACCCGGCAACGGGACCGCTGCCGCTGCGGCGGGGACACGGTTCCTCCCCAGGTCACCGATGCGGCGCCCGGATGCCGGATCCCACAGTCCCGACCCGATCGACAGCAGCGTCGTCCCGTCGGCCATGGGGACGGGACGCAGCCCGCGACCGGTGAACGGCCCGCCCGCCGGAGCACCGGTCGCGACGTCCCACAGCCGCACCGTCTCGTGGTCGTCGTCATTGACGGACAGGGCCAGCACGTTGCCTCCGTCGGGCAGCCGCACCGCCGCCAGTCCGCTCGGCCGGCCCTCACCCTCGTGCGGGCACACCAGTGTCCGAACCAACTCGCCCGACACCGGGTCCCACAGGCACAGCACGGCGCCTTCCCCGTGACCATGCGCGGTGGCCAGCAGCGTGCGACCGTCGGCGAGCGTCACCGCCGTCATCGCGCCGGGGCCGTCCGCATCCGCGGGGGCGCTCAGCGGACCGACGGCCCGCTCGGCCGTGGCCGCGTCCCACAGCCACACCTCTTCCTCGTCGTAGGGGGTGATGGCCAGCAGGTTCCCCCCGTCCGGCGTGGGTACGGCGGCCAGATCCGCTGCGCTTCCCGGGCCGGGCAGCGGCCCACCGACCTGCTCGCCCGTGACCGTGTCCCACAGGTGCACCACATGCCGGTCGTCGTCCTCGTCGTAGTGCGCCGTGGCGAGCCGGGTGTGCCCGCCGACGAACGGCAGGGCCACCATCGCCACGACAAGCCCACCCTGTTTCGAGTTCTCCTGCAGAGGGTCGCCCACCTGCTCACCAGTCACCGGGTCCCACAGCCGCACCACGTCGTCTTCTTCGTCAGCGCCTGACGCGGCCAGCAGGACACAGTCGTCCCCGACGGGCACGGCGACCGCCACACCCAGACCATCCTTGAACGCACGCAACGTCGCCGAAGGCCGCACCCGAGCCGCCGGCCTTTCCCACACCAGGGTGAGTTCTCGTGCGCCGTGATCCTGAAGAGCATCAGACATGAGCGGTACGGTAACCGGCCCCACCGACACCGCCCCGGCCCCACGTCCCATCCCGGCGACCACCACGGCCGGCGACCGGCGCGGAAGATGCGTGACCAATGTACGTAGACCCACGGTTGTCACGTGTGGCCGCGGCTCGGAGGCTCGTCCTCATGACTCCACTCACCCCCGCGTCGCCCGAGGTCGCCGACCTGGCCGCCCGTCATCGGCTGGGGCCTCTCCAGGGCGTGTTCGCGCCGCAGCGGCTGCGTCGGGTGGTGTTCGCCGCTCATGTCTTCAACTGCCTCATGCGCATGGCGTTCTTCCTGGTCCCCGGACTGCTGTACTACTGGTTCTCCATACGCCGCTTCCCCGACTTCAGCCGGAAGCGGGCCGCCCAGCGGCTGCACCTGTTCGAAGAAGGCCTGGTCGTGCACCCGCCGTCCGGCGGCGCCCCGGCCAAATACGTCTGCTCGGCAAGCGCCCCCGGCCAGGGGGCGGTGCGGATCACGGAGTTCTACGAGGATCCCGACGTCTGGGGTCCCCGGATGCAGGACGCGGTGATGCGCGCGCAGAGACTAACCTGCGTGAGCAGTCCGCCGCCTGACGCTCACTCCGTCAACGGCCTGGCGGCGGGAGTACGGCGCACGATCGGGGATGCGCCGGCGGTCAGCGCAGCGGACGCGGAAGGCCACCGGGCGACGCGGAAAGCAAGGTGGTATTGAACCATCCGGACCCCGCACGCCTGCCTGCGCCGGCACAACGAGACCACCAGCCTGTCCGCCCAGCTACGCGCACGTGCCCCGGCAGCGCCTTGCTGGAGGCGCTGACCGTCGTCGGCCGGGACCAGCCGGCGAGTCCTGTCCCGTTCTCTACGTAGAGCATTCCGTGTTCCCCCGATGGATCCGGGACTGCGCTTTGCGATGGTGGTGATTCCGTTGGCCGCAGACGGGCCAGCGCCGAGGGGAGAGAACATGGGGTTGTCCCAAGGGCGGCGAGCGGCCCAGGACATCGTGAGGCTTACGGGCAGCGGCATGCGTGCGGCGAGATGGGGCACCAGCGCGCTGCTCGTCCTTGGCTCACTGGTCGGGTGCAGCAGCGGGGACGGGAAGACATCGGGCCATGCCGGAGCAACGCCGGCGGCGGATGCCGGACCGACGAACGGGCCGGGCGACTACCGTCCGCCGACGGACCTCTGCCCGAAGGTCGACTTCGGCCCGCTGACTGCCGCCGTCGCGCCGACGGCCGGTCCGACGAAGGGTGAGCGGACCGGCTCCGATCCGGCGATCGGCAGCGGCGCCGCCTGCCTGCAGGGCTTCAGAACGGCCGGCACGAAGGTGGATGGCCGTTCGACCGTCTACTGCACCGCGTGGAAGGACGTCGCCGCAGCGATCAAGCAGTACAAGTACCGGCTGTCCTCGGCGCCGCAGGAGGCCCGAGGTCCGGTGGTGCAGGAGCGAGGTCTTGGGCAGGCGGCTTTCCGCTACGAGAACGTCAAGGAGGCCGCACCGTTCCTCAGCGACCTTCGGCTACTGGTCCGGGACAGCAACCTGGAGTGCGAGATCCAGGTCCAGAGCCTGAAACCCCTGGCGAGTCAACAGGTCACTGCGGCTTGGCCGGCCATGGCCGAGACAGCCCAGGCGCTGCTGCCCGAGCTGCGTTCCTGACCGACAGCGAAGCGAACGGCCTGGCTGTCGGACCGGGCGGCGAGCGGGCCGTGGGCCAGAGCGGGCACGAGGAGGCTCGTCAGCACGTGTCATGGTGATCACCTGTGCCACAAGGCCGCGGCGCGTAGGGCCCGCGCGGTCTCGCGGCGGACCGACCACCGGTGTTCGCGGCTGCGGAACGAGACCGCGGGGCCGCCGACGACGGAGTGGGACCAGAGCGACCGGTCGGACCGTCGGCCGGTGGACCACTCGGCCGAGTGCGCGCGGCAGTGCCGACCGGGAGGGGATGTCGAGCTTGCGGTAGATGAAGAGAGGGCTGCCAGGCCGTCAGCAGCCGCTGCAGCCGCGGGCCGCCCTCCTCGACGAGGGTGCCCAGACAGCCTGCCGGGTCCCCGCCGAGGAGCTGGGCGTGGGCGCGCAGGCCGACCGCGACGGCTGCCCGCCAGCCGCGCTTGCGCAAGGGAGGGAAAGTCCTTCCCCGGCGAGTTCGAGCAGCCTGTCGGTCTCCCGCCGTGGCCGTGTCCACAGCTGCCCCGTCGCCCGCAGGATCATGGGAGCCCGGTGGCTTCGTCGGCCCCGGTCATCCGTGTGAGCAGCTCGGCCTCGCCGGCACGGCGACAGAGCGACTCCAGACGCCCCGTCGTCTGGTCCAGAACGATGGTCTGCTCCATCGCGGCCGTCGGCGCTTCTCTCACGGCATCCCCCGGTCCCGCTCCCGGCGCTCGCCCTCGCCGCCGTCACACCATGAAGATCGCCACCGGCTACTGGGCCGCCCGGCGCACCAGGATCTCCAGCAAAGGCCGCCGGCGGTCGGCGGCACGCTGCTCGCCCGCGGGGAGTTCTCCATCGTGCTCGCCGGTCCGGCCGTCTCCCGGCATCGAGTACTCCCTCTCGGGCATCGCTCATCCGTCGCCGCCCCTTCGTGCGGCCATGTGGCCCGTGTCGTCGCGCTCCGGCTTCGGGCGGCGGAGCTCCACGAAGGGGCGTCCGCCGACCGTCCATCGCCCCGTCAGGATCCAGCCGGTCGCGTCCGCCGCGTACAGCAACGCCGTTGGGCCCAAGCGCGCCCAGGGAAAGGGCCGGCCGTATCTGCCCCGGGCGTCCTCGACGCGTGCGGTGAACCGGTCGTCCACGTCCTGCGGCGCCGCTTCGGCCAGCAGGCAGCCGCCGGGGGCGACCAGCTCGGTCATGCGGCCGAGCAGGGCGACCGGGTCACCGCCGATGCCCACGTTGCCGTCCATCAGCAAGGCGGTGCTCCAACGGCCCTCGCCCGGCAAGCGGTCGTACGCGGACCTGCGTACGGCGGCACCGCCCTGGCGGCGGGTACGGGCGACGGCAGCCGGACTGATGTCCACGCCCAACGCCGGTACCCCGAGCACGGAAAGAGCGGACACCAGGCGTCCCGGTCCGCAGCCGACATCCAGGACCGGGCCCGTGCAGCGGCGCAGCACGCTCTTGTCACCGGCGTCCGGAGGGGAACACCAGCGCTCGATGTCCAGTGGCAGCCTCTGCGGCTCCTGCGCGGTGTCCGGCAGACGGCGCAGGTACAGCGGGCCACGGCCGGTGCGTACCGCGGCGGCGTAGGGGTCGTCGGTCCACGCCTCGCCCGGCTCCGCGGGACGGATCCGGTCAGAAGGATGCGTAGGCGCGGGAACCCAGGCAGTGCGCGCCGCCCGGGATTGCGGCCGAGGTACTGCCGCGTCCGGCGTCGCGAGCTCGGTCACGGCGGAGTCGGTACCGGTTGCCGTTCCGCTCATCGCGCGGCCTCCGTGTACGAGGCCACGGTGGCGGCGAAGCGGGAACCGGGCGGACAGCAGGCGGCCACCGTGGCGGCGTCGGTCTCGGTGTCCACGTCGCGCAGTTCCGGGAGGTCGTGCACGAGCAGTCCTGCGTCGGCGAGGCGGCGCCGCTGGATCAGGCCCGTGCGGTCCGTCGACATCGGCACGCCGCGGACCAGGTCCCCGGCCCGTGCCGGGTCGGTGAGGCCCAGCGCCCAGAAGCCGCCGTCGGCCGCCGGGCCGAACCAGGCGTCGGCATCGTCCCGGGCCGGCTGGGCGAGGAGGTCCGGGGTCAACTGCGGGGTATCCATACCCACCAGGAGCGCCGGACCGTCGTCGCAGTGGGTGAAGGCGGCCGCGATCCGCTCGTCCAGGCCGCCGTGGGCCTGGGGTACGACGTCGAAGCCGGACGGCAGCCAGGGGCCGTGGGCGCCGTCGAGGACGAGCACTCGGCGGCGCGCGGGCGTCTTCAGCACGGTGTGCAGGGTGTCGGTGAGAGCTGCCTCCGCCAGGGTGGCCGCCTCCTGGGGCGTGTACGGCGGGGTGAGCCGGGTCTTGACCCGCCCGGGCACGGGTTCCTTGGCGATCACCAGCAGCGTCGTCCACGCCGGGGCGTTCATCGTCCGCCTCCCTGGGCGCTCGCGACCGCGGTCGTACGGATGGGCCGCTCATCGAGTACGGCGCGCATGTCGCGTACCGCATGCCAGGTGCCCCGCCAGGTGCCGGTGACCTTCGAGCGTCCGGTGCGCGGGTGGTAGGGCACGTCCGTTTCCTGCACGCGCCAGCCGGCGTCGGCCGCGCGGACCACCATCTGCAGCGGGTAGCCGGAACGCCGGTCGGTCAGGGCGAGGGCGAGCAGTCCCTCACGGCGGGCGGCGCGCATCGGGCCGAGGTCACGCAGGCGCAGGCCGGTTCGCCGGCGGATCAGGCGGCTCAGTTCCAGGTTGGCCAGCCTGGCGTGCGCCGGCCAGGCTGTGGGCGTGGTGGGCCGCCTCCGGCCCAGCACGAGGTCGGCGGAGCCGTCGAGTACGGGCGCTGCAAGGCCGGGCAGCAGGGCGGGGTCCAGGGAGGCGTCGCAGTCGCAGAAGCAGACGACGTCGGCCGTGGCGGCGGTCAGGCCCGCATGGCAGGCCGCGCCGAACCCGCGGCGCGGCTCGTGCACCACTTGGGCGCCCAGCTCACGGGCGATGTCCGCCGAGCCGTCGGTGGAGCCGTTGTCGACCACGATCGCGCGCCAGCCCTGCGGAATACGGTCCAGTACCCAGGGCAGGGCCTGGGCCTCGTCCAGGCACGGCAGCACCACGTCGACCCGGACGGGAGAAGGGAGGGGTGTCTCGATCACCCGACTCACCTTACGAACCCAAAAGGCACATAAGGGACTTGGCGACCTTACGAATCGCTGACGTCGGCAGTCCTTACGGATCACTGACGTCCACCGCCCATGCCGGTGACACCCGATCCCCGGTGCGAGACTCGTCGATGTGAAACGCGTACTCGTCGTGGACGACGACCCGACCGTCTCCGAGGTCGTCGCCGGATACCTGGGCCGGGCGGGCTTCGCCGTCGATGTGGCGGCCGACGGCCCCGCCGCCGTGGCCGTGGCCACCGCGCAACCTCCCGACCTGGTGGTGCTGGACCTGATGCTGCCCGGCATGGACGGGCTGGAGGTCTGCCGCCGCATCCGCGAGACCGGCCCCCTGCCCGTGATCATGCTGACCGCTCGCGGAGACGAGGAGGACCGCATCCTCGGCCTGGAGGTCGGGGCGGACGACTATGTCACCAAGCCCTTCAGCCCTCGGGAACTGGTCCTGAGGGTGGAGTCGGTGCTGCGCCGTGCGGGAGCGGTGGCGGCCGCCGTACGGACCGCGCCGGCCGCGGCGGACTTGCGGACGGGACCGCTCGCCCTGGACCCCAGGGGCCGCCGCGTCACCCGCCGCGGGGTCGAACTCGCTCTGACGATCCGGGAGTTCGACTTGCTCGAGTTCTTCCTGCGCAACCCTGGGCGGGCCACCAGCCGCGAGGAACTGATGCACCGCGTGTGGGGGTGGGAGTTCGGTGACCTGTCCACCGTCACCGTCCATGTGCGGCGGCTGCGCGAGAAGATCGAGGACGACCCGGCTCGGCCGCGGCTGATCAGCACCGTGTGGGGCGTGGGCTACCGCTTCGACGCACCTGCTGCGGAGGGAGCCGACGATGCTGCGTGACACCTTCCTGATCGTGCTGTATGCGGCGATCGGCGCCGCCGCCGCCGGACTGCTCGGCACCGCAGCGCTCAGACTGCTGCGCAACCGGTCCGTCGCCCTGTCGCTGGCCGTGGTCGCCGCCGTCACGGTCGCCGCGATGCTCGCCGGAACCATGCTCGTGTCCTGGGCGATGCTGCTCTCCCACCACGACCTGTGGGTCGTGACGATGGTCTGCTCCATCGCGGCCGTCGTCTCGCTGGTGGTGGCACTCGTCCTGGGCCGTAGCGTCGTCAAAGGCAGCCGAGCCCTGGCGGAAGCCACCCGCGCCCTCGGCGACGACGGAACGTTCACCCCGCCCTCCGCCGCCCCCACGGCCGAACTCGCCCAACTCAGCCGCGAGTTGGCCGCCACGAGCGCAAAGCTCGCTCAGTCGCGGGAGCGGGAGCGGGCCCTGGAGGACTCTCGGCGGGAACTGGTCGCGTGGATCTCTCACGACCTGCGCACGCCGCTGGCCGGGCTGCAGGCCATGGCGGAGGCCCTGGAAGACGGCATGGTCGCCGATCCCGGTGTCTACCACGCCAGGATCCGGACCGAGGTGAGACGGCTCGGCGAGATGGTCAGCGACCTCTTCGAGCTCTCCCGCATCCAGGCCGGCGTCCTCGCCCTGAACGTCGCCCGGATGTCGGTGTACGACCTCGTCGGCGACGCCATCGCCGGAGCGTACGCGCTGGCCAGGGAACAGGGCGTACGCCTCGTCGGGGACGGGGTCGAGCCCGTGCCCGTGGAGGTCGACGGCCGCGAGATGTCCCGCGTTCTGGCCAACCTGCTGGTCAATGCCATCCGCCGCACGCCCACCGACGGCACGGTCGCCGTCTCCGCACGCCGGGAGGCCGACAGCGTCGTCCTTTCGGTGACCGACGGCTGCGGTGGCATCCCTGCCGAGGACCTGCCCCGCGTCTTCGACACCGGCTGGCGGGGCACGGACGCCCGAACCCCGCCCGCCGGAGCGGGCCTCGGTCTCGCCATCGTGCGCGGCATCGTCGAGGCGCATCGCGGTCACGCCGCGGTCCGCAACGTCCCCGGCGGCTGCCGCTTCGAGGTCCGCCTGCCGGCGGCCGCCTGAGTCCCGGCCCATGCGAGCGGGTGGGCGAGAGCGAGGTGACCACCGGCTCCTCGCTCCACGCGGGGGGCTCGAGCAGCGTAGGAACGGGTTCAGCCGGCCCGCAGTGGTGCCCCGGCGAATTCGGTCACCCCTTCCGTGAAGGCGACCTCCGGCACCCAGCCGTGTTCCTCGCGCAGCCTGCGCGAGGAGGCGGTGATGTGGCGGACGTCGCCGAGCCGGTAGTCGCCCGTGACGACCGGGGACGGTCCGCCGTGGGCGGCGGCCAGGACGGCGGCCATCTCCCCCACCGTGTGCGGCTCTCCGCTGCCGACGTTGTACGCCCGCAGGCCGCCCTCCGGCAGACGGGGCAGGCCGTCCAGCGCCACGAGGTTGGCCCCGGCGACGTCACGGACGTGGACGAAGTCCCGTCGCTGACCGCCGTCCTCGAACACGCGCGGCGCCTCCCCCCGCTCGAGTGCGGACCGGAACAACGAGGCGACGCCCGCGTACGGGGTGTCGCGCGGCATGCCGGGCCCGTACACGTTGTGGTACCGCAGTGCCGCCGCCCGCCCACCGGTCGCCCGCGCCCACGCCGCGGCGAGGTGCTCCTGGGCGAGTTTGGTCGCCGCGTAGACGTTGCGGGGGTCGGCCGGTGCGTCCTCGTCCACCAGCCCCGCGGCGAGCGGCTCACCGCATCTCGGGCAGGGAGGTTCGAAGCGCCCCGACTCCAGCTCGCTCACCCGGCGCGGCGCCGGCCTGACGACGCCGTGGCGTGAGCACTCGTACCTGCCCTCGCCGTAGACCACCATCGAACTCGCCAACACCAGGCTGCGGACGCCGGTTTCCGCCATGCCGGCCAGCAGCACGGCCGTGCCCAGGTCGTTGCAGCCGACGTAGTCGGGGGCGTCGGCGAAGTCCTTTCCGAGCCCGACCATCGCGGCCTGGTGGCACACGGCGTCCACACCCCTGAGTGCGTCCGCGACCGCTTCCGCGTCACGGACGTCGGCGTGCCGCCAGTCGACGCCCGCCGGGATCGGCGGGGTGGTGCGATGGGCCGCGGGCAGCAGCGCGTCGAGCACGCGTACCTCGTGCCCGGCGGCGGTAAGAGCGGAGACGATGTGCGAGCCGATGAAGCCCGCGCCTCCGGTGACCAGGATCAACATGTCTCCGACCGTACGGCCGCTCAGGCGCCGGAGGGCCTTTTGGTGAGCCGACGTCAGGACTTCGTAAGCCTTCGGCCGGTCGGCCGTACCGGCGGTACGTGATCGCCGCGGGACGCCGCCACGGTCAGCAGTGCGAAGCCGGCGGCGAATCCGAGCATGGTGAACACACCGCGGGGCCAGAAGATGTGACTGTCGAGGAAGGACCAGCAGGCCCCCAGCACCACCACGGCCCCGGGCAGCACCCGGGCTCCGTTGCGCCGCACGAGCACCACGCAGGTGGCGACGGCGGCGACCGTCAACGCGTACACCCCGGCCCTGCCCAGTTCGTCGCCGGTCGCGAACAGGTGCCCGACCACCCCGTGCACGCCGAGACCGGCCACGGTCCCGGCGGAGATGCCGGCCACCGCGTCCAGCCCCGAGTAGTAGGCGGCGTAGCCCAGGCACCCGGTCCACGCCAGCACCGTGAGCACACCGTCGGCATCACGCCCGGGCCTGCCCCACAGCGGCACCAGCAGACCGAGGGACAGGAGGGGAAAGGCAGGCAACAGGACAATGTGCAGGCCCGCCCAGTGGCCGGCCGTCGCCCCCGTCAGATGGCGCGGGTGGACCAGGCCCGCCACAGCGAGGAGCAACGGCGGCGCGGTCACGAGGAGTGTCGTACGAAGGGTTCGCATCGCGCCACCGTACGAACCCACCGGGCCGGGCACCGGCTCTCCCACCGGCGCGTAAGACACCCGTAATCAAGGCCGGTCGCTCAGGCAGGCGGACGTCGTCGGCTTCGCCGCACCCTCTGTGCGGTCACCAGCAGAGCTGTGACCGTCGCGACGGCCACCAACGCGAGCAGCCAGTTGCGCGGATAGTCCAGCGGCAGCACCGAGGCGTTGCCACGCGGCCCCGGGCGCAGCAGCGGCGGCAGGGCGACCGCGGTCAGCGCCCCCGCGACCAGCAGGGCCCCGCGCACCGGCCCGCGTACGCCACCGCACACCGGCCCCAGCCCCAGCCCTACGAGCAGCACCAGTGGCGCGATCAGTACGTCGTGCAGCACCACGGCCCCGCCCAGCCACACCAGCACATCCGTCAGGTCCCGGACATCCAGCAGCAGGGACAGCCCGACGCCGAGCAGGGCGAGACCGGCGGCGCCCGTCATGACCCGCAGCACGCTCATCCTCATGACAACGCCTCCAGTCGGCCGACCCACTTGGTCTGCAGCGCGCCCGGCCGGTTCGGGGCGATCAGACGTACCGGGTATCCGTGGTCGGGTGTGAGTTCCTCACCGTTCAGGCGGAGTGCGAGCAGCGTCAGCGGGTCACGGGCGTGCTCATGGCCCATCTCGGAGACCCGGTAGCCCCCGCGGGTCTGCAGCGACACCACCCGTACGCGGGCGTGTGCGGGGGCGCCCGCCCGTTCCAGCAGATCCATGATCCGTACGCCCGTCCAGTGAGCCGACTTGCTCCAGCCCTCCACGCAGGCGATGGGCAGCTCGGCCTCGTGCTGCGGCAGGGCGCGCAGCTCATCGAGGGTCAGTGTGTAGGGACGCGGTCCGTCGACTGTCAGGCGGTAGCGCTCGTCGTGAATCACGCCCACTCCGGCCGCGGCGGCCGTCCGGTTGACCGGCAGGCCCTGCGAGCCGTGGTCCGGGTGGCGCGGTGCGAGCAGGATGAGGTCCTTCAGCGGGGTGAAGGACTGCCCGACCGTGGTCAGGGTGACGGCACCGACCGCGGCCGCCACCGCGGCGAGCAGTGAGCGCCGGTCGGCCCCTTCCTCGACCGGCAGCGCGAGCGTGCCCGGCGACCGCCTGCTCCAGTGGTCGCGGATCTCCGGTGCCTTGACCGCGATGTGCAGCGCCAGTGATCCGGCGACCAGCCAGGCGACCGCATAGTGCACCGGGACGAAAGAGAAGGGCCACGGATACCACTGGGCGGTGTTGAGCAGACCGGTGGCCACCTCGAAGACGGCCGCCGCCACCAGCAGGGCCACCGACAGCCGCTCCAGGCCGTGGCGCACCGAGCGAACAGGCGGCCACTCGAACAACCTCGGATAGACCGTCCACAACTTGGCCAGCAGCAGCGGAACGGCCGCGATACCGGATGCCACGTGCAGTCCCTGGGTGAAGCGGTAACCCCAAACCGGTCGGCTCGGCAGGCCGCCGGTCAGCCACCCCGGGGGATGCTGCATGCAGTGGCTGATCAGTCCGGTGACGAAGCACACCGCGAAGGCGAGCCCCAGCCACCGCCCGATCGAGGTCGCCGTGCGGGCGTCGTGCAGCCTGCCCTTGAACACGGGCGGGAAGAAGCGCGATCTCATGGCGCCCATCCCACCGAAGGGCGGTCCTCCATGGAACGCCTCAGCCCCTTACGGAACACGGACGTCTTGTCGACGGTGCCCGCGCCAACCCGCGCACAGCGGCGCAGGCAGACACACTCGTCGAATTGCTTACGATCCGCTGACGCCCACACCGCCGACCACGGCGTCGTCCTTTCCGGCGATCTAGCGTTCCCGTGTGAGACGCATCCTCTCCCGTGACCTGTACGCCGCCACGGCCGCCGCCCTGCTCGTCCTGACGGCGGTACTCGTCGGCCGCCACATCGAGCACACCCACCACACACTGCGTGTCAACTGGCCGCCACTGCTCGGCTCCTGGGCACCACACACGGGACCGGGAACCCCGGCGGCCCTACTGGTGGCGGCGGCCACAGTGGCGTCCGGGCCCTCTGTGGCAGCCCGTCTGCCCTGGCGTGCCTTGCCCTGGACCGCCTGGGCCGCCTCCATGGCCTGGATCTGGTCACTGGCGCTGATCGACGGCTGGCACACGGGCGTCGCCGTACGCCTCACCACCCGCTACGAGTACCTGCGGGTCATCGACCGCTTCCACGACATCCCGGCGACACTGCGGGACTTCACGCACCACATCCTGCTCCACTCCCCCGACAACTGGCCCGCGCACGTCGCGGGACATCCGCCCGCCGCGACGCTGACCTTCGTCCTCCTGGACCGGATCGGGCTGCACGGCGGTGGCTGGGCCGGGGCCTGGTGCATCACCACCGGCGCCACGGCGGGCGTGGCGGTCCTGATCGCGGTCCGGGCACTGGCCACCGAGGAACTGGCGAGGCGGGCGGCCCCGTTCCTGGTACTGGCGCCGGCCGCAGTGTGGATGGGCACCTCGGCCGACGCGTACTTCGCAGCTGTCGTCGCGTGGGCCGTCGCCCTGCTGTCCTTGGCGGTCACCCGCGGGTCGGCCTGGTGGGCGGCGGCTTCCGGGCTGCTGTTCGGCCTCACCTGCTACCTCTCCTACGGTCTGACGCTCTTCGCTCTCACGGCCGCGACGGTGCTGCTGATCGGCCGTCACCGGATACGGGAGCGGCCCCTCCTGCTGATGCCGCTCTGCGCCGGACTGGCCGTCTTCCCCGCTGTGTTCACCGCCGCCGGTTTCAACTGGTGGGAGGCCTACCACCTGCTGGTCACCCGCTACTACCAGGGGGCGGGCGGCGTCCGGCCGTACGGCTACTGGGTGTGGGCGAACCTCGCCTGCGCCGTTCTCATCACCGGTCTCTCCGTGGCCGCGGGCCTGGCGCGCGCGGGCAGCGTACTGACCCGGCAACGCGGCGAGGCCCTCACCCGACCGGGTACCTTCCCCGCCGTCGCCGAAGCACGCCTCGCCCTCGTGGTGGCCTCCGCCCTGCTGTCGCTGCTGATCGCCGACCTGTCGGGTATGAGCAAGGCGGAGACCGAACGCATCTGGCTGCCGTTCGCGATGTGGCTGCTGCCCGCCTGCGCGCTCCTTCCCCGCCCCCGCGCCTGGCTCGCCGCCCAGGCCGTACTGGCCCTCGTGATCAACCACCTGCTGCGCACCGGTTGGTAACCCGTGGTCCCACCCCTGTCATCTGCGGCAGACGTCCGGGTTCGGCGGTACGGACGCCGCGCTGACGCGATCCGGCTTCCAGACCGGCCACACCACCCGAGGAGAGCGCCGGGTTATCGGCCGGTCGGGCCGAGGACCGCTGTCACGAGCCGACGCGGGTACGCGGCGTCGAGTCCGTCCGGGCGGAAGAGGATGCGGTACATCAGCGGGGCGACGACGCCGTCGATGACCGTCTCGACGTCCGGCGTCTTCTCCCCGCGTTCTGTCGCACGGGTGAGGATGACGTCGATCTGTTCGGCGGCGTAGGCCGAGCACTGGCCGGCGTTGCTGCCGTCCGGGTCGCCGAGCAGGGCGTCACGGATGTAGGCGCGGCCAGTGGGAGAGGACATCTCGTCGAGGAACTGCTCGGCCCAGGCCGTCAGGTCGGCCCGCAGGGCACCGTGGTCCCCGGGCGCGGTCTCGGGCCGCAGGCGCTCGACCGCCACGTCCGACAACAGCTCCTGCAGATCCCCCCAGCGGCGGTAGATCGTCGACGGTGTCACGCCCGCGCGCTGGGCGATCATCGGTACCGTCAGGGCGTCGCGGCCCACCTCCGAGGCGAGTTCGCGCACGGCGGCGTGCACCGATGCCTGGACCCGGGCGCTGCGCCCACCGGGGCGTACCATCTGCCTGCTCATGGAACCCACCTTAAAGCGAAATGATTGCGTCTAGTGACCCGCTGGGCCACCGTTCGACGGCCTCTCTCGCTGCCAGTCGTGTGGTTCAGCGCCGCCTCGGTGCACGCCCGCAGGGAGGAGACCTTCATGGCGCGGGCGTGATCCGTCCCCTCGTGCTCACAAAAGACGTCGTCCAGGCGCTGGGCTGGTCGTCCTTCCGCGCTGCGGGATGCGCGGTGCGGTCTGTCCGCTCCATCAGCCTCGGCGCCGTCACCGCTCGGGCACTTTCGGGGAACGCCCGCGCAGGCTGTGTCGTCGAGGGCGGGTGAGTGCCCGACGGCTGCGGCACAGCCGTCGGGCACTCGCCCTGCCCCTGCGATGCTGCCGGGTCCCATCCTTCGTTCACGCCGCGTGTGCGAGGTCGTGGGCGGGCTGGGTCTGCTCGTAGGCGTGGCCGACCCGTAGGAGCACACTCTCCTGGAGCGGTCGCCCGAGCAGCTGCATGCCGATCGGCAACCCCGCCGTGTCGTGGCCGACCGGCATGGACAGGGACGGTACTCCGGTGATGTTGGCGGGGGACGACAGGCGCACGTAGGCGTCGGAGACGCCCTCGACGGTGCCGTCGGCCCAGGTGATCGTCTCCTGGCCGGCCCTGACGGCGGTCGCCGGGACGGTGGGGGCGGCGATCACATCGACCTCCGTGAGCATGCGGGCCCATTCCTGCCGCATGAGGGTGCGGGAGCGTTGGGCGCGCAGGTAGTCTCCGGCGGGCATCAGTTCGCCGGCCTCGAGGAGGACGCGGACGTCGTCCTGGTAGAGCTCGGGGACCGTGCGCAGGGTCGCCTCGTGGTAGGCGGTGGCCTCGGGCACCATCAGACCCCACTGCGTGGCCTGGATGTAGCGCGTCATGGGGATCTCCACCTCGACGAGGCGTGCGCCGAGCGCCTGAAGTTGGTCGATGGCACGCCGGACGGCGGCTTCGACCTCGGGGGCGACCTGGTCGAAGTAGTAGGTGCGCGGCACGCCGACCCGCAGCCCCGTCAGGTCCGTGCCCGCATCCGGCCGGTAGTCCGTGGCGGGTGTGGTCAGGGAGGCGGGGTCGCGGGGGTCGTGCCCGGCCAGGGCGGCCAGGACCAGGGCCGCGTCCTCGACCGTGCGGGTGATCGGGCCGACGTGGTCCAGTGACCAGGACAGAGACGTGACACCGTGCCGGGGGACGAGCCCGTAGGTCGGCTTGAGGCCGACGACCCCGTTGAGCGCGGCGGGCACCCTGATGGATCCGCCGGTGTCGGTGCCCAGGGCGAAGGTGGCCATGCCCGCGGCGACGGCAACGGCGGACCCGCCGCTGGATCCGCCGGCAACCCGGCCTGTGTCCCAGGCGTTGTGGGTCTGTGGGGTGGTCAGACCATAGGCGAACTCGTGCGTGTGCGTCTTGCCCAGCAGGACCGCACCGGCCTCCGCCAGGCGCGCGGCGACCGTGCTGTCGGTCTGCGCGCGGTGATCGCCGCGGACCCGGGAGCTGGCCGTTGTCGCCGCGCCCGCGACGTCGATCAGATCTTTGACGCCCATGGGGATGCCGTGCAGCGGACCGAGGTAGCGGCCGGCCGCGATGTCGTGTTCGGCTGCACGCGCGGCAGTGCGGGTGCGCTCGGCGGTGACGGTGACGTAGGCCCGAAGGCGTGGCTCCATATGCGCGATGCGCTGAAGCACGGAGTCCGCCAGCTCGACGGGGGACAACTCCCGAGCCTCGATCGCGTCGGCGGCTGCGGTCAGGGACAGTTCATACGGTTGCATCGGGCTTCTCCTGTTCCGCGCGGTAGGCGGGGGCGGGCGGGGTGTCCCCGAAGTCCAGCTCCCGCAGAACCGCGACGACGGAGTGGATGTGGTGGGCGGTGGCCGCGACCGCGGCATGGCGGTCGGCAGGCAGCGGGAGCCCGGCGCGGGCGGCCCAGCGGGCCGCTTCCGGCGGGGTGAGTTTTACGGCGGACATGGATCCCTCTTCTCGGGCCGAAGCGGCGAAGCGCCCACTTCAGCTACAAAAGCTAAGCATTTGCGTTAGCTCACCGTAGGGTCTACGGTCCCTTAAAGCAAACCCATTGCTTTTAGTGCATGAGGAGTCCCATGTCCACCCCGCTGTACCCCCATTACCAGGACGCCTGGCGCCTGTCCGCGCTCGCCATCACCGTGGTTGGCGGTGGCGGCCACCGCCGCCCGCGTCCTGCAGGGGGCGACCACCGGCGCGGCCGCCAGCGCCGCGGGCCCGGCCCTCCTCGACCTGGAAAACCCCCGGCGTCCGGGCCGGTCCGCCCTGACCAACAGCATCGCCCCGGTGGCGGGCATGGCCGCCGACGCCCTGCGGAACGCTGCGCATGACACTCGCCTCCCTCGACGCGCAGGACCGTGCCGTGACCCTGGCCGCCTACCACGTCCTCAGCTACCTCTCCATGAGCCTGCCCGCCATCGCCGCGGGTGCCGCCACCCAGCACTACGGGCTGCGCACCGGCGCCCATGCCTATGCCATCGCCGCCACCTGCTCGCCGTCGCGGCCCTGGCCGCACTCACCGTGCCAAGGGTCAGGACAGTCCACCACGCGCACAACGACCTTCCGTAACGAGACCCGGAGGACAGAACGATCATGAGCACTGCCCACCACAACCACCCGGCCACCGACCTGACCGCCGCCCCCTCCTGGACCGTGGGCGACGTCACCGTCCACCGCATCGACGAGGTTCTCCTGCCGCCCGCCACCGGACCGTGGCTGCTGCCCGACGCCACCCCGGACCTCGTCGCCGCGCAGGACTGGCTGCGTCCCCACTTCGCCGACGACGAGGGCACCCTCCGCATCGACAGCCACAGCTTCGCGTTCACCCTCGGCGGGCTGCGCATCCTGGTCGACACCGGCATCGGCAACGGCAAGGAGCGGGCCAATCCCGCCTGGCATGGCCTGGATACCGACTACCTGCAGCGCCTGACCGTCGCCGGATTCCCCCCGGACTCGGTCGACCTGGTGATCCTCACCCACCTGCACGCCGACCACGTCGGCTGGAACACACGGGAGGTGGACGGTGATTGGGTGCCCACCTTCCCCCACGCCCGTTACCTGACCTCCCGCACCGAGCGGGAGTTCTGGGCCGGGTACGACATGGACGAGGCACGCGAGCAGATGTTCCGCGACTCCGTGATCCCGGTCGAGGAGGCGGGACTGCTCGACCTCGTCGACGTCCCCGCCGAGGGCATCGACGTCGCCCCCGGCCTGCGCCTGCTCCCCACCCCCGGCCACACCCCCGGCCATGTCGCCGTCGAGCTGACCAGCCACGGCCGGACGGCACTGATCACCGGCGACTGCGTCCACCACCCCGTCCAGCTCGCCCACCCGGCCATCGGCGCCTGCGTCGACATCGACCCAGAGCAGTCCGAGATCTCGCGCCTACAGCTGATCGCCTCACTCGCCGACACGGACACCCTCGTCCTGGGCACCCACTTCGCACCGCCCACAGCCGGCCGCGTCGTTTCCGATCAGGGCGGCTACCGACTCTCGCCCGTCCCCGCCGGCTCGCACTGACCCGGCGACGGTCCGGGCGGTGTCCATCAGGGGAGCGTTGTCCGCTTGTCGAGTGGCGCGTCTTCGCCGTACCTCGGCTCGGCCGGGCAGGCGTCGAGCAGGTCGCCGGTGGCTCGACCGTCGCCCGCGCGCATCACCACGCGGTAGGCCACGCTGAATGTCAATACAACAGCCACCAACGAGTGACAGAACCACGGCCAGGCATCTCTTCCTGCCCGGCACCTTCTTCGCAGCATCCCGGCCCGTTGTCGTGGCCGGGACTCCGACGGAGGCATCGATGCTCTGCGTGTCCAGGACCACCAGGCTCGGGTCGGCTAATCGTTTCCGCTTCTCCCGCAGCTGCCGGCGCAGCAGGTCGTGAATGGGGGCATGTCATGGGGCAGGATGAACGAGCTGGTCGGGTAGCCGTGCAGCAGGCCGTCGAACTCGACCAGGGGACTGAGAGGGGTGGGTGCCCAGACGGGCCTTTCCCGCAGACCGCCTCGTGATCTCATCGTCCGCCCTTCGTCATGCGAGCCATGCGGACTCCTTGTGACGTATGCGTGGGGAGACGTCCGAGTGGCCCGCGACAGCGGACGTGCCCGTGGTGCCGGGTACGGCCGAGTGCCCCAGGTGCCGGTGCACGAAGTGGATGGCCATCGCGCCCTCACCGGCCGCGGAGGCCACCCGCTTCACCGAGCCGCTACGGACGTCCCCTACCGCGAAGATTCCGGGCAGGCTGGTCTCCAGGGTCATGTTCGAACGCCCGCGGCCGTGCCACATCTCGGGGTGGGCGCAGGCTTCCTGGGCCTCCGGCCCGGTGAGGACGAAGCCGCGGGAGTCGAGGGCGATGACGTCGGCGAGCCACTCGGTGTGAGGTTCGGCGCCGGTGAAGACGAACAGGCTCCGTACCGCGAGCCGGCGGTGCCCGCCCGTGCGGTTGTCGACCACGTCGAGCTCCTCCAGCACTTCCTGGCCGACGACCTCGGTGACTTCGGTGTGCAGCATGACCTCCACCCGCGGATGGCGCTCTACCTGGTCGACCAGGTAGCGGGACATGTTGGCCTCAAGGCCGGCTCCTCGGACCAGCAGGTGCACCTTCGGCGCGTACCCGGCGAGGAACAGCACCGCCTGGCCCGCCGAGTTGCCTCCGCCGACGACGGCCACCGGGTCGGTGCGGCACTGCTGGGCCTCGTAGACGGTCGCCGAGTAGTGCACGCTCGTGCCCTCCAGGCGTTCGATGCCGGGCACCTGGAGCCGGCGGTAGCGGGCGCCCATGGCCAGGACGACGGCGCGGGCGGCGATCTCGCTGCCGTCGGCGAACGCCACGACGTAGTGGTCGTCGTCCTTGGGATGGAGACCGGTCGCCTCCAGCGGAAGGCTGACCCTTGCGCCGAATTTGTCGGCCTGGAGCACGGCGCGTTCGGTGAGTTCGGCGCCGGAGATGCCGGAGGGGAAGCCGAGCAGATTCTCGATGCGGGACGACGTGCCGGCCTGACCGCCGGTGGCCATCGCCTCCACGACCGTGGTGCTCAGGCCCTCGGAGGCGGCGTACACCGCGGCAGCGAGGCCGGCGGGCCCGGAGCCTACGATGAGGACGTCGCCGTGACGGTTTGCCGCGGGTAGTGACGGCAGGCCGATGAGCCGGGCCAGTTCCGCGTTGCTGGGGTTGCGCAACAGGGTGGTGTCCCGCCAGATGACGAGTGGTGTCTCCGCCGGGCCGACGCCGAAGCGGCGCAGCAGCTCCTCGGCCTCCTCGTCGGTCTCCAGGTCGATCCAGCGGTGCGGCAGCCGGTTGCGGACGGCGAACTCGCGCAGCCGTCTGGTGTCGGGCGAGTAGCGCGAGCCGATGATGCGGAAGCCGGCGCCCTGTCCGACGAGCAGCGCGCGACGGCACAGACAGGCGCGCAGCACGACGTCCCCGATGGCGGGGTCCTGGGACACGAGGTGGCGCAACTGGCCCAAGGAGACGACGAGGACCTCGCCCGGCTCCCGGGCGACCGCGGTGTAGAAGGCCACTTGTCCGTGCAGCAGGCCGAGTTCGCCGATGAAACGACCAGGGCCGTGCACGCGCAGCACGTGCTCCTCGGGGGTGCCGTAGTCCTCGACGACGGCGACGGTACCGCTGAGGACGACGAGGAACGTCTCGCAGCGCTCGCCCTCCCGGATCAGCACGTCGTTCGCAGCCATGTTCCGGCGTTGGCCGTGCTCCGCCAGACGTGCTATCTGCTCCTCCGTGAGGCGCGGATACGCGCCGTAGATGTCCGGGGTCTCCCAGAAGGCGGCCTCGTCCGTTGTCTCCGGCACGGGTTCTTCGCCCGATGG
Organism: Streptomyces sp. NPDC001544; assembly: GCF_042894285.1. Lineage (NCBI taxonomy): Bacteria > Bacillati > Actinomycetota > Actinomycetes > Kitasatosporales > Streptomycetaceae > Streptomyces > Streptomyces sp. NPDC001544. The sequence goes on from NZ_JBIAVN010000002.1 coordinate 164,212, forward strand.
CGACCGGTCGCCGGACATCAGACGAACGCCTCGTGAACGTAGCACCAGCGCCAGTCCTCGCCGGGCTGGAACGACCGCACGACCGGATGGGCGTCGGCAGCCGCGTGCCTGCGCGCGTGCTTGTTCGGCGAGGAGTCGCAGCAGCCGACGTGCCCGCAGGTCAGGCAGAGCCTCAGGTGGACCCACGGGGAGCCGAGCAGCAGACACTCCTGACACCCTTCTGGGGTCAGCGGCTGGACCGGCCGGACAAGCGCGAGGTGGGGGTCTGCATGCAGAGTCATCCGGATCACCCTTTCCGGGCGGTGATCGACTGTTCCACCCATTGGCGCAGAGCGGGGGCGGGCGCCGCCCCCGCCTGCCGGGCGACTGTCTCGCCCTGGTCGAGGATCAGCAGTGTCGGTACGGCCTGGACCTCGAAACGCTGCGACAGTCGCGGGTTCTTGTCGACGTCGACCTTGACGAGTTTGATTCGGCCGGCGAGATCGGTGGCGACCTTCTCCAGTGCGGGGCTGACCATGCGGCAGGGGCCGCACCAGGTGGCCCACAGGTCGACCACGACGGGGACGTCGGCCCGCTCGGCGACCTCGGTGAAGTCGTCGTCGCCCGCGTCCACCATCCACGGGAGGGGCTGCTTGCAGTGGCCGCACTTGGGGCGGCCCTCCGCGGCCACGGGCACCCGGTTGGTGCGCCCGCAGTTCGGACATCTGACGGTCGTCGCCTGCATCGTGCTCATGCCGCCCGCGCTCCTTTCACGTCCTCGGGGTGGTCGTAGGTGACCACCAGTTCCCCGGCCTGGGCGTCGACACGGACCGTCGCGCCGTCCTGGACGTCACCGCGCAGCAGGGCGCGCCCGACCATCGTCTCGACCTCGTGGGAGATGTAGCGGCGCAGCGGCCGGGCCCCGTACACCGGGTCGTAGCCCTGGTGAGCGATCAACTCCCGGGCCGCTTCGGTGAGTTCTACGGTGATGCGGCGTTCGGCGAGCCGGCGGCGCAGCTCGTCGAACTGCAGCTCCACGATCCGCTCGATCTGCCGCTCGCCGAGCGGCTTGAACAGCACGATGTCGTCGACGCGGTTGAGGAACTCCGGGCGGAAGTGCCCGCGCAGCTCGCCCATCACCAGGGCGCGGGCGTCCGGCTTGATCTCGCCCTCGGCGGTGACGCCGTCGAGGAGGTGCACGGAGCCGATGTTGGACGTCATGATGATCACGGTGTTGCGGAAGTCGACGGTGCGGCCCTGGGCATCGGTGATGCGGCCGTCGTCGAGGATCTGAAGCAGGGTGTTGAAGACATCGGTGTGCGCCTTCTCGATCTCGTCGAACAGCACGACCGAGTACGGCTTGCGGCGTACGGCCTCGGTGAGCTGGCCGCCTTCCTCGTAGCCGACGTATCCGGGCGGTGCGCCCATGAGCCGGCTGACGGTGTGCCGCTCCTGGTACTCACTCATGTCGAGGCGGACCATGTTCTCCTCGGAGTCGAACAGGGCCGCCGCGAGGGTCTTGGCCAGCTCGGTCTTCCCGACGCCGGTGGGGCCGAGGAAGATGAACGAGCCGATGGGGCGGCGGGGGTCGCGGATGCCGGAGCGGGCGCGGATGATGGCGTCGGCGACGAGTTTGACGGCCTCGTCCTGGCCGATGACGCGCTCGCGCAGGATCTCGTCGAGGCGCAGCAGCTTCTCGCGTTCGCCCTCCTGGAGACGGGCGACGGGGATGCCGGTCCAGGCTGCGACGATCTCGGCGATCTCCTCCTCGGTGACGACCTCGCGCAGCAGCCGGTTCTGCCCTTGTTTGGTGGCCAGTTGCTCTTCCTCGGCCTTCAGCCGGCGCTCCAGGTCCTGGAGGCGGCCGTAGCGGAGCTCGGCGGCGCGGTTGAGGTCGTAGGCGCGTTCGGCCTCCTCCGCCTCGTGGCGGACCTGCTCCAGTTCCTGGCGCAGTTCCTGCACACGGCGAATCGCCTGCCGTTCGGCCTCCCACTGGGCGCGTTTGGCGTCGGCCTCGCCGCGCAGGTCGGCCAGTTCCCTGCGCAGTTCCTCCAGGCGGGTTTTGCTGGCGGCGTCGGTCTCCTTGGACAGGGCCGCCTCCTCGATCTCCAGGCGGGTGACGCGGCGGGTGATCTCGTCGAGTTCGGCGGGCATCGAGTCGATCTCGGTACGCAGCCGGGCGCACGCCTCGTCGACGAGGTCGATGGCCTTGTCGGGCAGGAACCGGTCGGTGATGTAGCGGTGGCTGAGGGTGGCCGCGGAGACCAGTGCGGTGTCCTGGATCTTCACGCCGTGGAAGACCTCCAGGCGTTCGCGCAGTCCGCGCAGGATGGAGATGGTGTCCTCCACGCTCGGCTCGTCGACCAGGACCTGCTGGAAGCGGCGTTCCAGTGCGGCGTCCTTCTCGATGTGCTTGCGGTACTCGTCGAGGGTGGTGGCGCCGATCATGTGGAGTTCGCCGCGGGCGAGCATCGGCTTGAGCATGTTGCCCGCGTCCATGGCCCCTTCGGCGGCGCCCGCGCCGACGACGGTGTGCAGTTCGTCGACGAAGAGCAGGATGCGCCCTTGGGCGGCCTTCACCTCGGACAGCACGGCCTTGAGGCGTTCCTCGAACTCGCCGCGGTACTTGGCGCCGGCGACCAGGGAGCCCATGTCGAGGGCGAACACGGTCTTGTCGCGCAGGCCCTCGGGGACGTCACCGCGGACGATGCGCTGGGCCAGGCCCTCGACGATGGCGGTCTTGCCGACGCCGGGATCGCCGATGAGGACGGGGTTGTTCTTGGTCTTGCGGCTGAGGATCTGGGTGACGCGGCGGATCTCCGCGTCCCGGCCGATGACCGGGTCCAGCCGCCCGGAGCGGGCCTCGAGGACCAGGTCGCGGCCGTACTTCTCCAGAGCCTCGTAGGCCACTTCGGGGTTGGCGGAGGTGACCCGCTGGTTGCCGCGGATCCGGGTCAGCGCGCTGAGGAACGACTCCCGGGTCACGCCGTGCTCCTTGAGCAGGCGTCCGGCGGCGGTCGCCGAGCCCTCCTCGGCCAGGGCGAGCAGGAGGTGCTCCACGGACACGTACTCGTCCTTGAGGCGTTTGGCCTCCCGCTCGGCCGCGTCCAGCAGGCGGGACAGGCGCTGGGTGACGAAGACCTGGCCGGGCGCCGCGCCGGGACCGGTGACCCTGGGACGCCGGGACAGTTCCTCCTGCACGGCGGCCCGCAGTTCCCGGGGTTCGCCGCCCGCCTGTTGGAGCAGTCGGGGGACGAGGCCGTCCTCCTGATCGAGGAGAGCGAGCAGCAGGTGTTCCCCGTCGACCTCGGTCTGCCCCATGCGGACGGCCGCGGTCTGGGCCTCCTGGAGGGCTTCCTGGGACTTCTGGGTGAGACGGTTCATGTCCATGGGGGTGTTTCACTCCTCGTACCGGCGCGGCGCAGGGCGGCTTCGAGCAGGCTGATGCGGTCCAGCAGGTCGAGCACCAGGCCGATGGATGCGTAGTTGAGGCACAGCCCGGTGCGCAGCCGCTGGACGCGGGCGAGGGCGGCCGGTGCCGTGGGTTCGAACACCAGCCCTCCGGAGGCGTCACGCCCGGCCTCGACCAGGCCCAGAGCGACGAACCGGCGGACGAGGTCGGGATGGACGCCGGAGAGGCGGGCCACGGTGTGCAGGGAGAGCCTGGGCACCGGCACGATCGCGTACTGGACGCGTGCCGGTGCGAGAGCGGTCAGCGAAGACGCCTGGCGCGCCTCGACCGGTCGGTCGCTCATCGTGTCCTCCTCGGGTCGAACGAGGAGACGGCGGCAAGCTCCTCGAACAGTTCGCGCTCCCGCTCGCTGAGCCTGGGCGGCACCATGATCCGGAGCTCGGCGTAGAGGTTGCCGTTCGTGCCGCGCGGGTTCGGCATGCCCTCGCCGCGCAGCCGCAGCCGTCGGCCGCTGGACGAGCCCGCGGGCACGCTCACCTTCGCCGTCGCCCCGCTCGGCGTGGGCACCGGAACCGTCGCACCCAGCGCGGCCTCCCAGGGTGTGACCGGGAGCTGCGCGTACACGTCCCGGCCGTCGAGGCGGAACTGGGGGTGCGGCTGGATCCGCACTCGCAGGTACAGGTCCCCCGCGGGGGCGTCACCGTTGCCCCGGCCGCCCTCGCCCGCCAGCCGGATACGCTGCCCGTCGGTGACACCCGGTGGCACATCGACCTCGTACCGCCGCGGCTGCCCGGTGGGACCGGCGAGCGTGACGGTGCGACGGCCTCCGCGGTAGGCCTCCTCGACGGTGAGCGGCAGTTCGGCCTCCTGGTCGGCTCCGGGGACACGCACCCGTCCGGCGCCCCCGAAGAGCGAGCCGAACAGGTCGTCGACGTCGACGCCCTCGGTGCCGAAGCCGCTGGTGGCGTACCGGACCCGGGGGCCGCCCCCGGTGGGCCGGCGGAAGCCGCCGGGGCCCGCGCCGGCACCGACCCGCTCCTCCCAGTCCTCGGGAACCTTCCGGAAGTCCTCGCCGAAGCGGTCGTAACGGGCCCGCTGGTCGGGGTCGGACAGGACACTGAAGGCCTCGTTGATCTCCTTGAACCGCTCCTCCGCCGCGGGGTCCTTGTTGACGTCCGGGTGGTACTTGCGGGCCAGCTTGCGATACGCCCGCTGGATCTCGTCCTTGTCGGCGTCTCGCGGGACCCCGAGAACCTCGTAGAAGTCGCGTGCCATGGCCGCTCACCCACGCTTGGCGACGGTCACGGCGGCCGGCCTCAGCTGCCGCTCGGCCTCGCCGTAGCCGGGGCGCAGCACCTGCGCCACGGTGTTCGGTTCGGCGTCGGGGTCCTGGACCACGCCGACGACCTCGTGCCGGGAGGGGTCGAACGGGACGCCGGGCTCGGCGTGACGCTCGTAACCAAGGCGTTCAAGGGTGGACACGGCCTGGTCGCGCACGGCACGAACTCCTTCGACGATCGCCCCGGGGTCGGAGTCCGCGTGGTTCAGGGCGAGTTCGAGGTTGTCGATGACGGGAAGGAAGGCCGCGGCCGTGCGGGCGCGTTCGACCGCGCGCTCCCGGTCCAGTTCCCTGGCGTGTCGTTTGCGCAGGTTGTCGAGGTCGGCGAGGGCACGCCGCCAGCGGTCCTCGACCTCTTTGAGCGCGGCCGCGTACTCGTCCTCGGCCTCGGCCGGACCGGTGGCGGCGTCGGGCCCCGGTTCGGCCTGCGTGGTCGGCGGAGCGGGCTCGGGCAGGTCACCCCGCGGCGGTTGTGCGGCGCCTTCGGGCGGCAGGTCGGAGGATCGGTCCTGGGGAGGGAGCGGCATGGCGGGCACCTCAGCCCTTGTCGAACTCGGCGTCGATCACGTCTTCGTCGGTGCCGGCCCCGCCCTGCCCGGAGCCGTCCGGCCCGGTGGTGTCCGAGGGACCACCCGTCGTCGCCGCTCCGGCCTGGTGGGCGGCCAGCCCGGCATGGACCTGCTGGAGTTCGGAGATCAGCGGCCTGGTCTTGTCGACCCCGGCCTCGTTCTTGACGGCGTCGCGGGCCTCTGCCACCAGCATCTCGGCCCGGGCCTTTTCGTGCGCGGGCGCGGCGTCGCCCAGTTCGTTCAGGCGCTTTTCGACCTGGTAGGCGATCGCGTCGAGTTCGTTGCGAGCGTCGACGGCCTCGCGCAGTGCCTGGTCCTGGCTCCGGTTGCGGTCGGCCTCCTGGACCATGCGTTCGACCTCGCTGCGGTCGAGGTTGGAGCTCTCGCTGATGGTGATGCCCTGTTCCTTGCCGGTGTCCTTGTCGCGGGCGCTGACGTTGAGGATGCCGTTGGCGTCGATGTCGAAGGTGACCTCGATCTGGGGTTCGCCCCGCGGCGCCGGGCGGATGTCGGTGAGCTGGAAGCGGCCGAGCACCCGGTTGTCGGCGGCCCGCTCGCGTTCGCCCTGGAGAACGACGATGTCGACGGCGGGCTGGTTGTCCTCGGCGGTGGAGAAGGTCTCGCTGCGGCGCACGGGGATGGTGGTGTTCCGCTCGATGATCTTCGTCATCACTCCGCCGCGTGTCTCCACGCCCAGGGACAGGGGGGTGACGTCGAGCAGCAGGACGTCCTTGACCTCGCCCTTGAGCACCCCGGCCTGGATCGCGGCGCCCAGGGCCACGACCTCATCGGGGTTGACGCTCATGTTGGGTTCCTTGCCGCCGGTCAGCCGGCGCACCAGCGCCTGGACGGCGGGGATCCGGGTGGAACCGCCGACGAGGATGACCTCGTCGATGTCGTTCTCGCCGACCTTGGCGTCGTCCATGGCCTGCCGGACCGGACCGAGGCAACGTTCCACCAGGTCGGCGGTGATCTGCTCGAACGTGGACCGCATGATCGAGTCGGTGAGATGCTTGGGCCCGGAGGCGTCGGCCGTGATGAACGGCAGGCTGACCTGGGTCTGGGTGACGGAGCTGAGCTCGGTCTTGGCCTTCTCCGCCGCCTCGAAGAGGCGTTGCAGTGCCTGCGGGTCCTTGCGCAGGTCGATGCCGTTCTCCTTCTGGAAGTCGTCCGCGAGGTAGTCGACCAGACGCCGGTCGAAGTCGTCGCCGCCCAGATGGCTGTCACCCGCCGTGGAACGCACCTCCACCACGCCGTCGCCGACGTCGAGGATGCTCACGTCGAAGGTGCCGCCGCCGAGGTCGAAGACCAGGACGGTCTCGTGCTGCTTCTTGTCCATGCCGTACGCGAGGGCGGCCGCCGTCGGCTCGTTGATGATCCGCAGTACTTCCAGTCCCGCGATCCGTCCGGCGTCACGGGTGGCGGTGCGCTGGGCGTCGTTGAAGTAGGCGGGCACCGTGATGACCGCCTCCGTGACCCGTTCCCCCAGTTGCTTGGAGGCGTCGTCGGCGAGTTTGCGCAGCACCTGGGCGCTGATCTCCTCAGGCGCGTACAGCTTGTCGCGCACCTTGAAACGGGCCTCGCCGTTGTCTCCCGGGACGACGTCGTAGGCGACGGCCTTGGCCTCGTCGGGGATCTCGTCGAAGTGCCGGCCGATGAACCGCTTGGCCGAGTAGATGGTGCCCTTGGGGTTGAGGATCGCCTGGCGCCGGGCCAGTTGGCCCACCAGACGTTCGCCGGTGTCGGTGAAGGCCACCACGGACGGTGTCGTGCGGTTGCCCTCGCTGTTGGGCACGACGGAAGGTTCGCCGCCCTCCCACACGGCGATCACCGAGTTGGTGGTGCCCAGGTCGATGCCCACTGCCTTGGCCATGAGGAACTCCTTCCGCGGCGGTCGACGTCCGTCGGCGACCGTTCATCCTCCGGGCCCTGTCCGCCCGGCTTCGAGACTCGTTCAGCTGGGGCGGGGTCGGGGGCGCTCTCCGTGTTCGCGCCGGCCCTGCTGTCCAGCCCGGCGCCCAGCCGGACGGCCTCATCGGCACCGTCCTCGTCCGCCACGACGTCGTACCGGCTGGGCTCCATCGAGCGGACCGAGGCGAAGTCCCGGCGGCCGCCCTGGGCCGCGTGCAACAGCACGCCGAGCAGCGCACCGACGACCGCTCCGAAGATCAGCCCGTACAGGGCGAGGAGCAGACCGGAGACAACCGGATCCAGCCAGTTCAGCGGCCCGAGGATCCAGCCGACGAGTACGCCGGGCAGCGCTCCGGTGGCTGCGCCGTGGAGGGCGGCCTCGCCATACCCCATTCGGCCGATCACCTGTTCGACCAGGCGAACGTCCCGACCGATGATCGCCACCTTCTGAACGGGAGAGCCCTGGTCGACGAGGTGATCGACGGCACGTTCGGCGTCCTGGTACGTCGAGTACGAGGCAACGGCCCTGCGGGCCTGCTCGGTCATGGCCCCTCCTTCCGCCTGAGGACCGCCGAGCGGTCCCGGCAATCCCCAGGGTGGCTGTTTGTCCGGTCACCCCGCCTGCGCCCGGCGGGTCGAAAAGTGGCACCGGCGCTCGGTCTGCGAGGGCAGGAGGCGGGACGACGATTCGGACTCGGCTCGCGGCGGGGTACCTCAAGGACTCCTTCCTGCTCTCCGGGCTGTACGGCGCACCGCGGCGATCCCGTCCCTGGGCGTGGCGACATTCGACCCGGCTGCGCGACGCCACGGACCGGCGGCCGTACGCTAGGCGACCACCACGGCTGACCGGCCCGTGGGGTGGAGAGCGTGCCCACGTCCACCGTCCGCCCTGCTCTCTCCGAGGCGACCAGGCCTTTGGTTCAGCCGGGCATGGGGTGGTGCGCCCGGGCGAACTGCTCCACGACGGCGGCGCAGAAGGCAGGCAGGTCGGCCGGGCCGCGGCTGGTGACCAGCTGCCCGTCGACGACCACCTCCTGGTCGGCAACGACCTCCGCGCCGGCGTTGCGCAGATCGGTGCGGATGCTTGGCCAGGACGTCAGGCGGCGACCGCGCACGGCGTCGGCCTCCGCCAGGGTCCACGGGCCGTGGCAGATCGATGCGACCGGTTTCCCGCTGGCCATGAAGTCCCTGACGAACTGCACCGCGTCGCGGTCCATGCGCAGCTGGTCGGGGTTCATGGTGCCGCCGGGCAGGAGCAGGGCGTGGTAGTCGTCGACGGAGGCGTCGGCGACCAAGCGGTCCACGGGGAAGGTTCCTGCCGCGTTGAGGTCGAACTGGCGGGCCTGGATCTCGCCGGGATGGAGCGAGACGATCTCGGTCTTCGCCCCTGCGCCCTGCAGAGCGCCGCGCGGCTGGTCGAGTTCCACGCGCTCGACGCCGTCGGTGGCCAGAATCCCCACCCGCATCCCCCGCAGGTCCTGTGTCATGGTACGGCTCCCCTCACGAGTCGCTGGTTGTACGACGCGAGCGGCAGGGACACCCGCGATGGCCCGTCACGGCCGAGGATGCCCCGAGCGTGTATGTGCGCGCGATCAGCCGGAGCTGCCGTCGAGGACTTCGGCATGTCGGTTCAGATCGGTGGCTTGCACCGGGGCGGGACCGCTACAGCAGCCGGTCGAACACCGCGGCCGCGCCCTCCCAGTGGCTGGTCTGCGGGTTCTTGACATCCGGGTACATGATTTTGAACGTCTCGGCGAGGGCGACACTGAGACCGCCGATGATCTCGGGGTAGCGCTCTTCGGTCTCCTGGGTGGGTGTCCTGTCGAGGGGAGGGTGCGAGGCGAGCTGTTCCACGATCGGCTTCAGCTCGACCTCCTCGTCGAGCCGCCGGAACCGGTGGATGCTCTCCTGGAGGCCCTTGGTGATCGGCAGGTCCCACGGTTCGACGGTATCCCGGCCGTTGGCCTTGGCCGACGCCTGGCCGACGACCAGGAGGTCGTAGAGCTTGGCGTCGACGAAGTCGCCGTACCGCTTCAGGTCGTTCTTGTCCACGTCGAGGCCTGCGGCGGCGCGGAAGAACCTCTCGAACTTCGACACACCCATCACGGTCATGCCTCTCGCCTCCTCACCGGGAACCGGACGGCGTCGTTCGCTCCCACCAGCGCCGCCATCGGCTGGTACCGGTCGAGATTCGCAGAGCCCGCTGCTCAGCGCCTCCGCATCCCAGGCCGAAAAGGACCACCCCCTCCTACCCTGGCAGAGCAGCATGAAATGCGCGGGCATCTCCCGGCCAGCCGTACGGCCGTCCCTCCGCGGGTAGCTGCGCGGCGTTGCAGCGCCTCGAACGAGAGCCGCCAAGGCGGACGACATGGCCAACGAGGTCATGCTCACGCGTCCGACGCGGATGCGCGCCTTCCAGAGCCACCGCCCACTCGAGGAGCTCGGTGACCGCGGCGAGCTGGAGCGGTCCCGCCTGTGCGATCGACCCGGAAATGCGCAGGCCCTGAAAAATGGTGCGCACTCCGAGGGTTGGGTGCGGGCCACACGGAAACTCCGGAGATGTCTGCTACACACGCTTCGCCCTCTCACTCCAGTGGCTCGCCTTCCGTTCACCTCACCGCAGTGGGGAGCACTCATGAAGACAGACATCCACTCCACCTCCAGCCTCCAGCACGATCCGCTCGTGCGTGGCCTGGGCTGGGCCAGCGCGCTCCTGGGCGTGCCCCAGGTCGTCGCCCCGGCGGGCTTCGCCCGGGCCCTGGGCGTCGGCGACGCCTTCCGGCACCGCTCGGCGACGACCGCCGTGGGTGTGCGCGAGCTGGCGGCGGCGACCGGGCTGCTGGGGCGACCGCATCCGGCCTGGCTCTGGGGCCGCGTCGGTGGCGACCTCATGGACCTGACGATGCTGACCCGGGCCCTGAAGCACCACGACGGTCGTGGCCTGGGCCGCACCGTCGCCGCGACCGCCGCGGTCACCGCCATCACGGCCACGGACGTCTACGCGGCCGTGACCCGCACCCGTAGGAGCGCCCCCATGGAACTGACCGCGGCCACCACCGTCAGCCGGCCCCCGGACCAGGTCTACGCCCTGTGGAGGGACCTGGAGCGCCTGCCGGACTTCATGGCGCACCTGGAGGAGGTGCGCGTCACCGGCCCGCGCACCAGTCACTGGCGGGCCGGCGCGCCGTTCGGCAAGACGGTCGAATGGGACGCCGAGACCACGCAGGAAGTCGCCGGCCGGCTGATCACCTGGCGGTCGGTGGAGGGCGCCGACATCGACAACTCCGGTGAGGTCCGCTTCGAGCCCGCCCCCGGCGGCCGGGGCACGGAGATCCGGGTGACCCTGCGCTACGACCTGCCCGGCGGGGCGCTGGGCCAGGCCGCGGCGCGCTATTTCGGCGAGGAACCGCACCAGCAGCTGGACGACGACCTGCGCCGCTTCAAGCAGATCGCGGAGACCGGCGAGGTCGTCCGTTCCGAGGGCGCGCCCGGCGGCAAGCGGGCCCGCGGCGAGTTCCCGCAGCACCCGGCGCGACCGCTGACCGAGGGTGAACTGAAGGAGGCCCTGGCATGAAGGCGAACTGCTGGACGGGACGCAACTCGGTCGAGGTGCAGGACGTCCCCGAACCGTCGATCCTCAACAGCCGCGATGCCATCGTGAAGATCACCTCGACGGCGATCTGCGGCTCCGACCTCCATCTGCTCGACGGCTACGTCCCCACCATGGAAAAGGGCGACATCATGGGCCACGAGTTCATGGGAGAGGTCGTCGAGGTCGGCTCCGGCATCAGCGACGGCAAACTGCGCGTCGGGGACCGGGTCGTCGTGCCCTTCCCCATCGCCTGCGGCGCCTGCGCATCCTGCCGCGCGGAGCTGTACTCGTGCTGCGAGAACACCAACCCCAACGCGGGCATCTCGGAGAAGTTCTTCGGTCACCCCACCGCCGGCATCTACGGCTACTCCCACTTGACCGGTGGCTTCGCCGGCGGCCAGGCCGAGTACGCCCGCGTGGTGTTCGCCGACGTCAACGCCCTCAAGATCGAGTCGGACCTCACGGACGAGCAGGTGCTGTTCCTGTCGGACATCCTGCCAACCGGGTACATGGGCGCCGAGATGTGCGACATCCAGGAAGGTGACGTCGTCGCCGTGTGGGGAGCAGGTCCGGTCGGCCAGTTCGCCATGGACAGCGCCCGGGTCCTGGGCGCGGAGAACGTGATCGCGATCGACAAGGAGACGTACCGGCTCGAGATGGCCGCCGCCCAGGGCTACACCACCATCGACTTCGAGGACACCGACGTACGGTCGGCGCTGCTCGAACTCACCGGCGGCCGGGGCCCCGACAAGTGCATCGACGCGGTCGGCATGGAGGCCACACACGGTGCCTCCCACGTCCACCTCTACGACCGCGCCAAGCAGGCGGTCCGCTCCGAGACCGACCGGCCACACGCCCTGCGCCAGGCCATCATGTCCTGCCGCAGCGGGGGCGTGGTGTCGGTCATCGGCGTCTACGGCGGGATGATCGACAAGTTCCCGGCGGGTGCCTGGATGAACAGGTCCCTGACGCTGCGCACCGGGCAGTGCCACGTGCAGAAGTACATGAAGCCGCTGCTGGGCCTGATCGAGCAGGGCAAGATCGACCCCACCCGGGTGATCACCCACCGGCTGCCCCTGACCGAGGCACCGACCGGCTACGACCTGTTCAAGAACAAGAAGGACCGCTGCGAGAAGGTCGTCCTCAAACCGTGAGGGCCGCGACGGATTGCGGCACCTTGCGACGCCCAGCGGCCGGATTCTTCGTGGCACGAGCTCGCTGGGACGGTGGAGAGGATGTCGGCTGAAGACACCGACCGCGCCGCCGTACGACTCGGCGCCGGGTGACCCCGGGACGACGCCGCGCACGGCGTTCCGGTGGCGGCAGTTCCTCGTCAGCCGAGCTTGCGTCGCAGTTGCAGGCTGCACAGCAGAAGGAGCGAGGGCGCGACCAGAACGACCGCGACGCAGGACACCAGGATCAGCACCCACAAGGTGGCCGTCGGAACCGCCGCCTGTTGAATCGTCAGGTGGGTGCCCAGGAGGTACGGGTACTGAGCCGCTCCCCATCCCCCGACGACGGTGGTGACCGCGATGGCCGCCAGGGTGCGCACGGCAGGAAGGCTGCCCCTGCGCAACAGGAGCAGCGCGGCCAGGCCGCACAGGCCCGAGACGACCAGGAGCGGTGCACCCACCGTGCTCAACTGGTGGAACAGGCGCGGGGAGTCCCTCCGTTCTCGGCGGCGTCCTCGCGGTGACCGTCTGCGCCTATCTCGCCGCCATCAGCGCTGCTGACGCCACTCCCCCAGGAGTCGCGGCCTCAGCCGGGCCTGCCCAGCACGATCTTCCACACTCGGGTCGCCACCTGGAGGTTCAGCCGGTCCTCGACGTTCGCGAGGTCGTTGCCGCTGATGTCGCGGATGCGCTGGAGCCGGTAGCGCAGCGTGCTGCGGTGGATCGCGAGGGATTCGGCGGTCTCGTCGTAGTTGCCGCCGCAGTCGAAGTACCGGGACAGGGTCTCCACCAAGGTCGCGTGGTGCCGGGAGTCGTAGTCGATGAGCTGCCCGAGCCACTCCTGTACGAACGTCTCCAGTTCCCGGTAATCGTTGCCGGGTCCCAGGATGCGGTAGAGGCCGAGCTCGTCGAAGAACGTCGTGCCGTAGCGCTCGCGGGAGTGGCGGCGCACGTCCAGAGCGCGCTGCGCCTCCTGGTAGCGGTGGGGGATGTCCTTCAGGGAGTCGGAAGGGGCGCTCACCCCGATCGTCCCGGACCGTGTTCCGGTCTCCCGGGCGAGCGCCTCGTACAGCGCGCGGGCGTGCGGCCTGTCGTCGGCGACCAGGACGACGTGGTCGGAGCGTCGGGTCAGCAGCGAGCGCATGCCCACGGCAGAGGCCGCCCGCTCGACGGTCTGTGCGAAGGAATCGTCGGCGGTCCGGTCCGACCACTGCACCACGACGACGTAGTGGCTGCGGTGCAGGTCGTGTCCGGCTGCCTCGGACCGGGCGTAGGCACTCGCCTCGTCCGTCCCTGCCAGGAGGTCGTCCACCAGCTCGCGGTGCAGCCTCAGCTCCACTTCGGCCAGATGGCGCAGGTGCGTCAGCTCCGGGGCGAGTGACGCGGCAGCGTGCTCCAGCGCGCGCACGGTGTGCTCGTCGGCCTCGTCCCGGGCATCGACCAGCGCCAGCACGCCCAGGATCTCGCCGTGCGGGCGGATCAGGGTGATCAGCCGGTCCCTTATCCGCACCGGCCCGGCCTGACGGGCGACGGCGTGCAGCATTTCGTCCTGGCGCACGGGGTCCGGTTCGGGATAGGGGACGGGGCGGCCGGGGCCGGCCCAGGACATCAGCCGGCCGAAGCGGTCCTCGACCAGCGCTGGAAGTCCAGTGAACCCGTGCAGTGCGCGGGTGACGGCTTCCTCGCCGCCGCCCGAGGCAGCGACACCGGCCATGAGCGCGTGAACGGCTCGCTCGTAGCCCAGCTCAGCCACCACGGAGATCAGCTGTCGCTGGAGGGCTGTGCGTTCGTCCCTCAGTCGGTGCAGCTCCAGTGCGTCCTCGCGTCGGCGGCGATGTGCGAAAGCGACTGACAGTGCAGCAGCGGTGTGCCGGACGAGCGTGGCGAGCAGAGATCGCTCGGCCTTGGTGGGCCGGGAGCGGGACGTCACCACGAGGTACCCGTGGAGGCCCTCAAGTCCGCGTAGCCCCAGGGCCCGGCCCCAGGGGCTGCCGGGTACGGTCACGTTGCCGTCCTGCCCGGCCAGCTCCCGCACCCTCCGGCTCACGGCCAAGGCAGGCATCTGCCCGTCCCTTGGACTGGGGACCAGGTCGCCACCCACCTTGAGGTATCCGGCCTCGGCACTGTATGGCCCCGCTGCGGCTATGTGGTCCATGGCCAGGCGCAGGATCTCGACTTCGTCCGGAGTGCCGAACAGGGCGCGGGAGAGCGCGAACAGTTCATGGAGGGCATGGTCGGCTGGGGTGCGAGCGAGCGGGCGGGGCCCTCCGCGCGCGGCCGTGGGATGCCTCCCGGCGCTACCCCGCAGAAGGCTGCCTTTCCGGTGGGAGTAGTGGTGGTAAAGGCTGTGCGCCCGACTGCCGGCCATGGGATCACTCCGTCCCTCGCAGCCTTCGGAGAACGAGCGGCATGTCGCGTACCCGCTCACGGGCCGGCTTACCCGAGATGGGTGGTTCCTTTCTCTCGTACTCGTGGGGCGACCGGACCTGTGCATTCCCGACTCGCCAGACGCAGGCGTGGAGCCACCCGGTTCGTCACCCTGGGGAGTGCTCGAGACTCTCGGTGTGCACCGGTAGGAACCCGGCGTGGCCACCTGGTGCGGCCCCTGCCGCCTGGTCGGCCCCGCGACCTCGCCGGACGGATCAAGCCCGTCAAGGTCGAGATCAACACAATCCACGGGTCTGTCGGCGGCTTCGAGGTGCAGGCGATGCCGACCCGAAGGAAAGGAGCGCAAGGGCGTCCTGCGCCATGGCACCCGCCGGAACGGGAGATCTGACTGTACCGACTGCACCTGCTGGCGGGGGCCTGCGTGTCACGCGGTGTCGGCGTTACTCGGGGGCATCCTGTGGGCACTCGCGATCGCGGGGTGGCCGACGAGAGGGAGTCATGCGGGTGTCGTCACAGGACGTTACGGTCGTGGCTCTCCTGGCGGATCCGGATGCGCCTACGGAGATCGCGCAGCGCATGGCCCGGATGCTTCCTGATCGGCTCGCCGACAGGTCAGGCCCGGGACGACGGTTCGACGTCGAGGTGGTCAGTGAGCCCTTCACAGCAGGGGCCGAGGACCTGTCCACATTGACGCACCGGATCATGGACCGCGGAAGTGAGGGGAACTGGGACATCGTCGTGGCCCTCACTGACCTTCCGCTGCACTCACATGGGCGCAAGCTCGTGGTGGATCTGAGTCACGAACACGGCTTGGCGCTGCTGTCGCTTCCCGCGCTGGGGGGCTTCCGGCTGCAGACAAGGGCCCGGCAGGCCGTGGAAGAAGCCGTGCTCAGCTTGGCGGGCCCGCAGGCCACTGGGGGGCCTTCGGGAAGCCGGCCGCTGCGGGGGCCCTTCATCGGTCGTCTCGCGCCCGTCCGTCCGGGCCAGGTCGGGGAGGAGGAGATCGCCGACCTGCGCTACGTCGTCAGTGGGCCGCGCGGTTACCTGAGGGTGCTCCTCGGTATGGTCCGCGCCAACCGGCCGTGGCGTTTGGTGCCGGGCTTGTCGAAAGCCCTGGCAGCCGCACTCGCCACGGGAGCAGTCGCCACCGTGAACTCCACCATCTGGAGCCTGGCCACCTCCCTGAGCACCCCACGCCTGGTGATCGCCATGGTCGGGTCTGTCGCTCTCATGATCGGCTGGCTGATCGTGGACGCGAACCTGTGGCATCGAACGGATGAGATTTCGCCGGAGGCAAGGAAGAGGGCGGCTCTCTACAACGCCTCGACGGTCGTGACCGTGGGTATCGGGGTGATCGTCTGCTACGTGGGTTTGGTGGTCATCAACCTGGTGTGGGCGCTGTTCATCCTCAATGGCCGGGTGTTCGCTTCCACGACACGGACCCCGCTGCACGCCATGGAGTACTGGACGCTGTCCTGGTTCGTCGCTTCGGTCGCCACGGTGGGCGGCGCGCTGGGATCGGGCCTGGAGAGCGACGAGGCGATCCGGGCAGCCGCCTACTCCAAGCGCGAACAGGAGCGTCGCAGCGCGCTGCAGGACGACCACGGTGACTAGGGCCTGTCCGGCGGATCATGCCGCAGACGCGGGGCTTGGCACGCCCTCCCCCACTCTCGGCTTCGCTCGAGCGGGAGGGGCCCCACCGGCGTTGTCGTCGGTTGCCGACTCCCCCACTCTCGGCTCCGCTCGAGCGGGGGGACCCCCATCGCGTCGACGCCCTCCTCCGCCTTGCAGCCGGACGCTCCCCCACGCTCGAATGAGCTCGCGCCGGGGCACCCCATTCGCCCCGCTCACCAGCGCCGATGACGCACCGCCCGTGCCCTGCGACCTGATCCGCCGGACAGGCCCTAGCTGATGACCTCGGTCGGAGATGCGCCGTCGGTCGGTGGCGTCCTGGTCCGGAGATTCCGCTGATCGGTCGGTGCGTGGTTGTTTCGCCTCGGGGCCGACGGGGACCCGGACGCAGCGCCGCCGGAGCGCCGAAGCTCCGCCTGGCGGGACCGACGACAAAACGACCGTTCCATCTGATGCAGGTGAACGGCCACCAGAGGCGCGCCGGAGCCCCGCACCCCGTCGCAGCACTTCCGAGAGCCAGGCTCTCCGCGCCTTCCCCGCCACCGCCGTACCGCGACATCAAGGGAAGTCACCATGAAAGCAGCGGTATATGAAGGCCCGCGAACGGTCACAGTGAAGGACGTACCGGACGCGAAGATCGAACACCCCTGCGACATCATCGTCAAGATCACCACCACCAACATCTGCGGCTCGGACCTGCACATGTACGAGGGCCGCACCTCGTTCGAGTCCGGCCGCACCCTGGGACACGAGAACATGGGCCAGGTCGTGGAGGTCGGCTCGGCCGTCCGCAAGGTCCAGGTCGGCGAGTACGTGGTCCTGCCCTTCAACATCGCCTGCGGCTTCTGCAAGCAGTGCGAGCGGGGTCTGACCAACTACTGCCTGACCATGCAGCCGGAACCGGCCCTCGCGGGAGCCGCCTACGGATTCGCCGACATGGGCCCCTACCAGGGCGGCCAGGCGGAGCTGCTGCGCGTGCCCTACGGCGACTTCAACGCGCTGCGTCTGGGCGAGGACGCCGCCGAGCGGCAGACCGACTACGTGATGCTCGCCGACATCTTCCCGACCGGGTATCACGCCACCGAGATGGCCCATGTCAAACCGGGTGACCAGACGATCGTCTTCGGGGCCGGTCCCGTCGGGTTGATGGCGACCTACTCCGCCCTTCTCAAGGGCGCCGGGCGCGTCTGGACGGCCGACCACCAGCCCGACCGGCTGCGCAAGGCGGAGGAGCTCGGGGCCATTCCGATCAACACCGCCGAGCAGAACCCGGCGGAGGTCGTCAAGGAGGCCACCCTCGGTCTGGGCGCCGACAACGGCTGCGAATGCGTCGGCTACCAGGCACACGACCCCCAGGGACACGAGGACGCCAGCCTCACGCTCAACGGACTGATCGACTCGGTCAGGTTCACGGGCGACATCGGGGTGGTGGGCGTTTTCCTGCCCCAGGACCCTGGCGGCGCTGAGGCCCAGGGCGAGCTGGAAGCTCAGGGCAAGGTCCCGATCGACTTCGGCATGATGTGGTTCAAGGGCCAGCACATGGGCACCGGGCAGGCGCCGGTGAAGAAGTACAACCGGGCGCTGCGGGATCTGATCGCCGGTGGGAAGGCGAAGCCGAGCTTCGTCGTCTCCCACGAGCTCAGCCTGGACGAGGCCCCCACCGCCTACGAGCACTTCGACGCCCGTGACGAGGGCTGGACCAAGGTGGTCCTGCATCCGAACGGACACGGGAACGGCCACAAGCGGTAGGAGACTCGGGGTCGCCGTGCCCCCTGTTTCACTCGGACCGGTCCGGGGGACGGGTGGCGATCTGCCCGTCCCCCGGACGGGGCTGAGGCGATCGCCGCGTACCGGCCGGCCCTGAACCGGCGACGATTGCCCGCGCGCCGGCCCGGAGGACGCACGGCGGACGCTCGGCAGTGTCCGCAGTGGCGGCCCCGCCCAGCGGCTGCGGCCGCCGGCCGGCTGGCGGGCCGTGTGGGAGGCTTCCTTGCCCAACGGTTGCCGCATCTCGACCAGGCCGACGCGACCCGGCAGGGCGTTCCGGCCAGGCGGACACCCGTGAGGTGGCTGCGCGCCTTCGGGCAAGTCGTGCGATCCGGGCTCACGATCGAGGAGACCCGGCTGGAGCCCCTGCTCGCGCTGCGCACGGCTGCTGGGGTGGCGCTCGTCGTCGGGCCGGCGCTGTGGCTGGTCTGTCCTGCGTACGCCGCGTCCGCCGCCCTCGGTGCCTACTCCGCGGGTGGGGCCACCTTCCAGCGCACCTGGCGACCGCGCAAGGTGATCGCGCTCGGCGCGGGTGCGGGTCTGGCGCTCAGCACCTTCGTGGGCTACCTGGCGGCGGGGCGACTCGTGACGTTCCTGCCGCTGCTGGCCGTATGGGCCTTCGCCGCGGGAATGGCGTGGGCCGTCGGATCCACGGCTGGGATCGTCGCGGCGACGACCGTGGGCAGCATGCTGGTGACCATCACCCTGCCCACGAGCGTCGGGGGAGCCCTGGAGCACGCCGGGGTCATCGCACTCGGGGGCGTGACGCAAGCCGTGCTGATCTTGCTGTTCCCGATCCGGCGTTGGGGAGCTCATCGTGACGCGCTCGCCGACGCCCTGGCCGCCGTTGCGGACTACGCCCGCCGGTTGCGGCACGACCCTACCGCCCCGTTCGACGCGGAGCCGTTGATGACGGCCCGGGACGCGGCTGCCGTGACGCCGTCACAGGCCCGCACCCGTCCCCCCGTCCTCCACGGCCCCCGGGGACTCGCCGAGCGCATTCTGCCGGTCGTCGCCGCGCTCGCCGACCCGGACGTCGGCGCCCCGGCGGAGGGACCCGGGCGGGATCGCGCACGGGAGTTGCTCAACGCGGCCGCAGACGTCCTGGACGCGGCCGCCCGTTCGATCCGCCGCGGCACTCCCGCCGGTGTGCCGCCCGGGAGCGCGGACGTCCTGCGCGTCGACGAGGAGCACGAGGTGCTGGAGGGGCCCGCCCGGCAGGCCGCCGAGCGGCTCGTGAAACTGCTCGGCGAGGCATTGGAGATCGCCGGGAGCGGCAGCGTCTCCGGGAGGACGCCCCCGCCGCCCGGTCCCGCGAGCGCCCGGTTCCTGATGCGCCCGACAATGTTCCGGTTGCTCCCGGTCGTCGTCCGGGCGGTGCGCCGCGAGCTCCGCCGGGACTCGCCCGTGTTCCGACATGCCGTCCGCCTGGCGGCGGTGGCCACGGTCGGCTATCTCATCGCTTCCCGGCTGCCCGTGGGCCACGGCTACTGGGCGCCCATCGCCTCGGTGATGGTGATGCGGCCGGACTTCCACCGGACGTACGCGCGTGCGGTGGCCCGCCTCGCCGGGACCCTGGCGGGGGTCGCGCTGGCTACCGGGATGGTGCGGGCCCTGGGCCCGGACGCCCAGGTGTTCGGCGCGCTGGCGGTGGTCTCGGCGGGCCTGTCGTACACGCTGATCCGTACCGGCTACGCCTACTCCCAGTGCTTCACTGCCGCGTACGTCGTCTTCCTGCTCGGCATGGGCGGCCAGACATGGGAGCAGACGGTCCCGGAGCGGGTGGTGCTCACCCTGCTCGGCGGGGCCCTGGCAATGCTGGCGTACGTGGTGCTCCCCGCATGGGAGACCCCCCGGCTGCCGGGCCGGCTTGCGGACTGGCTCGCCGCCAACGGCCGCTACGCGGCCGCGGTGCTCCGCGGCTACGCCGAGCCGTCCCGGGAGCATCGCGCCGACATGCGCCAGGCGCTGCTGGCGAGCAGGGAGGCACGTACCGCCTGGCAGGAGGCTTACGACCGGGCAAGGCAGGAACCGGTCCGCTCCAGGGGCCTGAAGTCGCGCGAGGCCCAGGAGGCGCAGGAGGCGCTCAAGCGGTTCGGCCGGGCGGCGATGCTCATGGAGAGCCACGTCCCGCGGGCCGGCAACCGTCTCATCCCCGAGGCGGAGCGGTTCGCCGAGGCCCTGGAGACGGACACCGAGAAGGCAGCAGTCGACGTGCGCGAACACAGGAATCCGGACTGGGAGCGCGTGGAGGAGGCGCTCCACGCGTGGGAGGACGCCGCCGTCGGCAACCGGAGCCCGGTCGTACGGCGCGAGGCGGAACTGCAAAAACGGGCCTTGGAAGACCTCGCGACGGCCGTGAGCCGCACGCCCCTGGAACGGGACGTCGGCTCCGCTCGCGAGGAGCAGCGGGTGCGGGCGACCCTGGCTGCGGAAGGTGACGGCACGGGGCCCTCGCACCGGGGTCGGTGACGGCGCCGGCGACAGAGAGCGCGGCGCCTCCTGGAACGGAAATAGTCCCCGGCCGCGTCGAGCGCCGCGACGCCCGCGCCCTTGACGGCGGCCAGGTCGACACCGTTCTCGGCGGCCAGCTCGCGCACCAGCGGGATCACGCAGGCACCCGTGCGTGGTCAACTGCGCGCCCACCGGAGCCACTCCGACGAAGGCGCCCGCACAGCCGCCGGCGCAGGCCGGACTTACCGCCTTCGGGCAGACGACCGCCGCGATCGGCGCGCAGGACCGTGCCCGTGCGGCGAGACCGCCGGCTGCCCCTCACCCGCAAGGCGCGCAGGGGTACACGCGCGTCGCGGGCCCCTGCACGGGCGCGCGAGTGAACAGCGCGCATGCCGGTGAGGTCGCCAGATCGCGGGACTGATCGACTCAGCCGCCACTTTTACGCCTGAACGACCGCTGGCTCGCAGCGGGGCCGTGCGCCGCACGCACCTTCGACGCGTCGGGGTTGGCGGCGGCATCGGCCGCGTCCGCCTGCGCGCCGCGCTTGCGAGCCAGGGCTTCGCGGAACTTGCGCTTGAGGTCGTAGTTGCCGTCGCCGTCCGGCGTCAGCGGGGACGTTTCGGGGGCAGCCGGCCCCGAACCTTCCGTGGCTACGGGCTCTGCGGTCATGGTGACCTCCTGGGTTCGGGGCTGGGCAGGCACAGCTTGTCATGCCGGGCGCGGTCCCGGGCGCCGGCCGCATCATCCTGCTCCGTTTCGGCGGGCATCCCTCTCGCGGCGGAGGGCGTTCGCTTCGTGGATGAGGCGCACAGAACGGCTTCTGGCCGGGCCGAGCGTTGTCGATTCCGTGGCCAGGACGTGCACTGCCGGGGCAACGACTCTCAGCCGTTGCGACGCACGAGGGCGGCCTTGCGGGCCTCGGCGAGCTTGCGGGCCTCGCCGGCCTTTCGGGACTTGCCGCCGGCGCCGCGGGAGGGGTCCTTGCTGGTGCCGAGGCCGCGGAAGGGAGCGTTGGTGTTCTTGGGCCGCTCGACGGCGGGCCCGCCGTCGAGCGGGGTTCCGGAGGGAGCCCTGGCGCCGGTGATCCGGCTCAGCTCCGCCTCTCCGGAGCGCACCTTGGTGACGGTCGGCTCGATGCCGGCCCCGGCCATCATTCGGCTCGTCTCGCGGCGCTGGCCCGCCAGCACGAGCGTGACCACGCTGCCGGACTCACCGGCGCGGGCGGTGCGGCCCGCCCGGTGCACATAGTCCTTGGGGTCGGTGGGCGGGTCGACGTTGACCACGAGATCGAGGTCGTCGACGTGCAGGCCACGGGCCGCGACATTGGTCGCCACCAGAACGGTGATCCGGCCGTTCTTGAACTGCGCCAGGGTCCGTGTGCGCTGTGGCTGGGACTTGCCGCTGTGCAGGGCCCCGGCGTGCACCCCGCTGGCCCGCAGATGCCGGGTGAGCTGGTCGACGGCGTGCTTGGTGTCGAGGAACAGCAGTACTCGGCC
The DNA here is from genome assembly GCF_042894285.1 of Streptomyces sp. NPDC001544. Taxonomy (NCBI): domain Bacteria; kingdom Bacillati; phylum Actinomycetota; class Actinomycetes; order Kitasatosporales; family Streptomycetaceae; genus Streptomyces; species Streptomyces sp. NPDC001544. The sequence continues at coordinate 185,923 of NZ_JBIAVN010000002.1, forward strand.
GTCACGGGCGGCGATCTCCGTGGTGACGGCGTAGCGGTCGGGGCCATGGACGACCAGAACGTGGTGCTCCATCGTCGCGACCGTGCCCGCTGAGGGGTCGACCGAGTGGACGACAGGATCGTGGAGGTAGCGGCGGACCAGCTGGTCGACGTCGCCATCCAGAGTGGCCGAGAACAGCATCCGCTGACCGTCGGGCTGCACCTGGTCGAGCAGGTCGACCACCTGCGGCAGGAATCCCAAGTCGCACATCTGGTCGGCCTCGTCCAGCACGGTGATCCTCACCCGTCCCAGGCGACAGGCGTTGCGCTCGATCAGGTCATGCAGGCGTCCGGGAGTGGCGACGACCACCTCGGCTCCCTGGCGTAGCACGGCGATCTGCCGGCCGATCGACATGCCGCCGACGACCGTGGCCATCCGCAGCCGCAGTGCCTCGGCGTACGGCGCCAGCGCCTGGGTGACCTGTTCGGCCAGCTCCCGGGTGGGCACGAGGATCAGAGCGAAGGGCTGCTTCGGTTCGGCGCGTCGCCCGGCCGTACGTGTCAGCAGCGGCAGGCCGAAGGCGAGCGTCTTGCCGGATCCGGTGCGCCCGCGCCCCAGGACGTCGCGCCCCTCCAGGGCATCGGGCAGTGTGGCGGCCTGGATCGGAAAGGGTTCACGCACCCCGAGTCCGCCCAGTGTCCGCAGCAACTCCACCGGCAGACCGGCGAAGGAGACGGCCGGGGGCAGCGCCGGGGTCATGGCCTCGGGCCGGGCGGGACCGCCGTGAGCGATGCCAGAGGCATCCGGACGTTTCATGAACAGCCTTCCGCAGGGGAACGTACCGAGGAAGGCCCGGCAGGATCGAACAGCCCACGGAAAGCGGAACCGAACAGACAGAATCGCCCACCGCGACGACCACGCAAACGCATGACAGTAACACAATGCCTGACATCGCGTCCGTGACATCGACCGCCCCGCACACTTGCCTGCGGTCCGGCAAGCTCAGGGCCGCACCCCGGAGGCCGCCTGCCCCGGGGCTCTCGCAACCCACTTGTTCCTGAGCGCCGACGGCACCCGCATGTCGACCACTGCGAGTGGACCAGTGCCAAGGCCCGGCCCAAGGAGAGATCACAGGCAACGGATCATCCCATCCCGCTCTCCGGGTACCGTCAGGGTATGAGTCATCCGCACCCCGAGCTGAAAGCCGCCCCTCCCCTGCCTGAAGGAGGGTTGCGGGTCATCGCCCTGGGCGGCCTGGGTGAGATCGGCCGCAACATGACCGTCTTCGAGCACGCGGGCAAGCTGCTCATCGTCGACTGCGGCGTGCTGTTCCCCGAGGAGACCCAGCCCGGCGTGGACGTGATCCTGCCGGACTTCACCTCGATCCGGGACCGGCTGGACGACATCGTGGCCGTGGTACTCACCCACGGCCACGAGGACCACATCGGCGGCGTGCCGTACCTGCTGCGCGAGCGGTCCGACATTCCCGTGGTCGGCTCCAAGCTGACGCTGGCGTTCCTGGAGGCCAAGCTCAAGGAACACGGCATCCGGCCGCGCACGGTGCGGGTGCGGGAGGGCGACCGGCGTGGCTTCGGGCCCTTCGACTGCGAGTTCGTGGCGGTCAACCACTCCATTCCCGACAGCCTCGCGGTCGCGATCCGCACCCGGGCCGGGATGGTGCTGCACACCGGCGACTTCAAGATGGACCAGTTCCCCCTCGACGACCGCATCACCGATCTGCGCGCGTTCGCCCGCCTCGGCGAGGAGGGCGTGGACCTCTTCCTCACCGACTCCACCAACGCCGAGGTCCCCGGCTTCACCACCTCCGAGCGAGAGCTGAACCCGGCGATCGAGCAGGTGATGCGCACCGCGCCGCGCCGGGTCATCGTCTCCAGCTTCGCCAGCCATGTGCACCGCATCCAGCAGGTCCTGGACGCCGCCCACCAGCACGGCCGCAAGGTCGCCTTCGTCGGCCGGTCAATGGTCCGCAACATGGGCATCGCCCGTGACCTGGGCTATCTGAAGGTCCCCTCCGGTCTGGTGGTGAGCACGAAGGAGCTGGAGAAGCTCCCGGACCACAAGATCACGCTGGTGTGCACCGGCTCCCAGGGCGAACCGATGGCCGCGCTGTCACGGATGGCCAACCGCGACCACCTGATCCGCATCGGCAAGGGCGACACCGTCCTGCTCGCCAGCTCCCTCATCCCCGGCAACGAGAACGCCATCTACCGGGTGATCAACGGACTCACCCGGTGGGGCGCCCACGTGGTCCACAAGGGCAACGCCAAGGTGCACGTATCCGGGCATGCCAGCGCCGGCGAACTCGTCTACTGCTACAACATCGTCAAACCGCGCAACGTCATGCCCGTGCACGGCGAATGGCGCCACCTGCGGGCCAACGCCGACCTCGCCATCCGTACCGGTGTCGCCCCCGACCGGGTCGTCATCGCCGAGGACGGCGTCGTCGTCGACCTGGTCGACGGACGCGCATCCATCACCGGCAAGGTCGCCGCCGGCAACGTCTACGTGGACGGCATGGAAGTCGGCGGCGCCACCGAAGCGTCCCTCAAGGACCGCCTCACCCTCGCCGCCGAAGGCGTGGTCACCGTGGTGGCGATCGTCGACGCGGACACGGGCGCCCTCGCCGAGGCCCCCGACTTCCTGGCCCGGGGCTTCGTCCACGACGACGCCACCTTCGAGCCGGTCATCCCCGTCATCGAGAAGACCCTGGCCACCGCAGCCGAGGAAGGCGTCGGGGACGCGCGCCAACTCGAACAACTCCTCGCCCGCGCCGTGGCGAACTGGGCGTTCCGCACCCATCGCCGCAAGCCCCTCATCATCCCCGTCATCATCGACGCCTGAGCCAAGGCCGGAAGCACGGTCCCCGTTCCGGCCGCGGCACCGCCCGCGGGACTCCCCGGACGGTGCCGCCTCGGCGGCGGCCTTCTTCCGCGGGTTCGCCCTTCGTCACCCACTACATGCGTCACGCCCGCTTGCGGTTATGTCTTCCGTGGGTTCCGGTTGACGCGTTGAGCCCGCCTGAGCTGCGGAACGGCGGTGCGGTCCACCAAGCGGGCTCATCCGTCGGCAGTGCATCGGTTGCCCCGGGTTCGGGCGTTGCGATCAGGCTGATGTCTTCGGCTGGGACTTGCCGCCCTCAGCGCGCAGTTGCTCGTTGATGCGCTGCGCCTCTTCGAGCTGGTCTTCGAGGATGACGATGCGACAGGCGGCCTCTATGGCGGTGCCCTGGTCGACGAGTTCGCGGGCGCGGGCGGCGGTGCGCAGCTGGTACCGGGAGTAGCGACGATGGCCGCCGTCGGAGCGCAGCGGGGTGATCAGGCGGTGTTCACCGAGGGCACGGAGGAAGGCAGGTGTGGTGCCGAGCATCTCGGCGGCCCGGCCCATGGTGTAGGCGGGGTAGTCGTCATCGTCGAGAGGATCGACGGGACGGGAACCGGCAGGCGGCATAGACCTCTTCTTTCGGGGACGCGTCGGGGGGCCCGGGTGCCAGTACGGCACCCGGGCCCCGAGCTTTCAACACCATCTACCGGCGCACTGCGCCGGCCTTCTTTTTCCGCAGCCGCCTGGGAGGGCGGGGTTGCGGGGATCGTGAATGCGTGACCGGGGACCACCTTCCAATCCGGGGCCTTGCGGTACCCGGGCGGACTGCTTCCTCGCCCGGGCGATCCTGATGGCGTTCTGCTCCTTACTTTTCGACTACGGCGATTACCGCAGGTGCTGCTCACAGCCCCGCTGGGGCCGTGTCCTTCTGGTCTACCTGCACAGCAGTCCGTGCCTGCTGTGCCCACTTGGACTTCTGGGTACGCGCACCACGCTAACCCTGCGACAGCGGAATGTCTACTGTCGCCACGATAGTTTTTCTTTCTTCCTCAGACACACCAGGAAGAGAGCGAGCTCGAATGGTGCCCCCCCTTACTGCCCAGCAGTCCTGTGAGACTGATGAGGTCTGCGGCGGAATCGACCGCTTGATCACCACCCGCCCGATCGCGCGAAGCGCCGTGGGTGGCTACGGCCGGCAGCACCCAGTGCCTCCGTCGCACCCCTCTTCCAGTTCGTCGGCCCCCGATACGCCTGATGCCCGCCACAGCGGTGGCGGGCATCAGGCGGGTCCGGACGGCCTGCTGGTCAGCCGGTGGTGAGCAGGCCCTCACGCAGGCGGGCGAGGCAGCGGGACAGCAGCCGGGAGACATGCATCTGGGAGACGCCCAGACGCTCACCGATCTGGGCCTGGGTGAGTTCCTCCACGAACCGCATGTGGATGATCTGCCGGTCCCGCTCCTCCAGGTCAGCGATCAGTGGGGCCAGGGAGTGGAAGTCCTCCACCAACTCCAGCGCGGTGTCTTCTACGCCGATGAAGTCCTGCAGGGCGCTCTCGCCGTCCTCGCTGCCGCCTATGGCGGCGTCCAGGGAGGAAGAGTTGTAGCCGTTCGCGGCGAGGCGGGCCTCCATGACCTCGTCCTCAGGCAGGCACATCAGCTCCGACAGCTCCTTGACCGTCGGCGTCCGCCCCAGCCGGCTGCGCAGCTCTTCCGTGGCACGGGCGAGCTGGACGCGGGCCTCCTGCAGCCGCCGGGGCACGTGCACGGCCCAGGTGGTGTCACGGAAGAACCGCTTGATCTCACCGACGACGTAGGGGATGGCGAAGGAGGTGAACTCCACCTCGCGGGACAGCTCGAACCGGTCGATCGCCTTGATCAGTCCGATCATGCCGACCTGGACGATGTCCTCCATCTCCTCCGGCCCGCGGCTGCGGAACCGGCCCGCCGCGTAGCGGACGAGGGACATGTTCATCTCGATCAGCGTGTTGCGCGCGTAGCTGTACTCGGGCGTGCCCTCCTCCAGCACCGCCAGCTGCTCGAAGAACAACCGGGAGAGTCCGCGCGCATCCTTGGGCGCCACCCGGGAAGGGTCGGCGACTTCGGGCAGCTCGGTGGTCTGCGTGTCCAGCATGCGCATGAGCGCCATGTAGGTCCCCTCCCGGATTCGAACTCGTGCCACGGCCCGCCGCGAAACGACCGACGACGCCTTGCCTACCCCCCTATTTTCCACCCATGCCTGCGACCACGTGCTCGAGAGGCAGGACCGTGAGCCGGGGCGCCTTGCCGCGCAGAGGCCACCCGTCCGGCCTGGCCATCAGGCCCGGACGGCGGCCCACAGACCTGTGAGCGGGCTACGGCTGCGAGGGCGTCGGGACTGCACGGATCGAGCCTCCGGTCGGGGGGCGTCCGATGCGGCCTGCCAGTAGTGGCGGCGGCACTCGCTGGGCCCTTCGGCTACGAGTGCGCCGGCGTGGCGGGGTGGGGACCGACGGTCCTGCGGGCCTTTCGTCGCCGCAGCAGGCGAAGAGCACGTCGTGAAGGTGACCGATGCGAGCGCTCTCGCCGTCCCCGCCGGGTCGAGCGACAGGGTCTCACCGGAGTCGGCCGCGTCCGTGCCGTCGGCCGTCCAGGGGTCGCAGCGTGCGTCGGTCGAGCAGGCGGGCGGCCAGGCTGCAGGCCGGCCACGGCGAGGCGGCCGGCTTCGGCGTGCGGGCGAGCGTCGGTCGAGCCCGGCGGTCGCTCGCCTCCTGCTGCGTGCCCGTCTCCCGTGGGCACCGAGATGGCCACCCCCTTGGTCCTTGCGGGTGGCCACCAGTGCGGCACGGTCAGCTCCGTGCGTCGTCCCGAGCAGACCGTGGCCGGGGCTGCTCGGTGGGGCGGTCGGGGCAAGGAGCCAGGGCAAGAAGTCCTGCCCCGACCGGCACTCCCTGAGTGTCGTCAGTTCCCGTTCGGCTCTCCGTGGCTCCGCACAACTTCCTTCACCTTGGCCACCGCGAACCCCCAGCCCTGCTCCACCGTCGGCTTGGCCGGGACGGCGATCTCGTCGGGGTTGGTGAGGACGTCGAGCAGGACCGGGCCCGGGCTGCGGAAGGCTCGTCGCACGGCGGGCTCCACGTCGGCCGGGTCGGTGACGCGGATGCCGGTGATGCCCATGGCTTCGGCCACGGCGGCGAAGTCGGGGTTGTCGAGAACGGTGCCGAACTCGGGGAGGCCGGCCTGCTCCTGTTCGAGTTTCACCATGCCCAGGCGACGGTTGTCGAAGACGATGAGTTTGACGGGAAGACGGTACGTCTTCAGGGTCATGAGGTCGCCGAGGAGCATGCTCAGCCCGCCGTCACCACAGAAGGCCACGACCTGCCGCTCGCGGTCCAGGCACTGGGCGCCCAGCGCCTGGGGCATGGCGTTGGCCATCGACCCCAGATTGTAGGAACCGATGAGCCGGCGGCCACCACGCATCTCGACGAAGCGCGAGAGCCACACCGTGGCCATGCCCGTGTCGGAGGTGAAGACGGCATCCTCCGCCGCCACCCGGTCGACGGCCGCGGCCAGCGCCTCCGGGCGGATGTCGTGGCCGCGATTGTCCAGCGCGGAGCGGACTCGACCGATGAGTCCCTTGTCGTGTGAGGGGTCGGCGAGCCGTGCCTGACCGGCACGCCACTGATCGAAGCGTTCCCGCGCCTTCTCCACATGCGAGCGGTCACGTCCGCCGCCCGGACCGGGCCCGGCCGCGAGGTGGCCCAGGAGGTCGCGCACGGTGGCGCCGGTGTCCCCCACCAGCCCGACCTCGACCGGTACCCGGCGTCCGATGTGGGTGGCCTCGGTGTCGACCTGGATGACGGTCCGGCCCTCGGGATACCAGTCGCGGTAGGGGAAGTCGGTGCCGAGCAGGAGGATCGTGTCCGCGTCCTGGAGGGCCGATGCGGCGGCGGGGTTGCCGATCAGTCCCGTCTGGCCGACCTGGAAGGGGTTGGCGTCGCCCTCGAAACCGGCCTTGGCCTTCAGTGTGAGCACCATCGGTGCGGCCAGGCGGTCGGCGAGGGCGAGGACGTCCTCGCGAGCGGCGCGCGCACCCTCACCGACGAGCAGGGTGACCCGCTCGGAGCGGTCGAGGATTTCCGCGGCCCGACGGACCGCCGACTCCTCCGGCCGGCTCACCGGAGGATTCAGGGAGAACCGGGGCGGGCGGTCGTCGGTCAGTTCCCGCTCCCCCAGGTCACCCGGCACGGTGAGGACGGCGACGCCCTTGCGGCCCAGTGCGTGGCGCACGGCCGTCTCCAGCATCTGCGGCAGCTGGTCGGGTGAGGTGATCGTGGCGCGGAAGACGGCCACATCGCTGAAGAGGGCGTCGTTGTCGACCTCCTGGAAGTAGTCGCTGCCCAGTTCGGCGAGCGGTACCTGGCCGGCGATGGCCAGGACCGGGGCGTGGCTCTTGGCCGCGTCGTACAGTCCGTTGAGGAGGTGAACGGATCCAGGCCCGACGGTGCCCATGCACACTCCGAGGGCGCCGGTGAGCTGCGACTGGGCGCTCGCGGCGAAGGCCGCCGCCTCCTCGTGGCGGCAGCCCACCCATTCGAGGCCCTCGGTGGTGCGGATGGCGTCGGTCAGGGGATTGAGCGCGTCCCCCACGACGCCGAACACCTGGCGTACGCCGAGTTCGCTCAGCGCGTCCACGATGACGCGGGCAACAGTACGGGCCACGTGAGTCCTCCGGTTCAGACGGTGAAGTGGTCGGGGTCGGCGGCGTTCCAGTCGGCTGCCCAGGAGGCCGGTGGCTCGGCGAGCAACTGCCCTGGTGCGAGCCATGCGTACAGTTCCTCGTATGAGAGCTCGGTGACGGGGTCGACACGCCGGTGGGGCATGTGCGGACGCAGTTGGGCGGGATCGGTGACGCCCAGGGAAGCAAATACGCCTGCGACAAGAGTCAGTCCGACGATTGCGATGCGTGTCACCCCTTGCACATTGCCGGGTGATCGCTCTCCAGTCCTGCTGAAACGTCCTCAGGTCACCGGCGTCGCCGCGGGCGGCGTCCACCGGTGAGGGCGGCGGGGGCCCTGCCGCAGGCTGAGAACATCGTTCCCGCCTGACGCTGACGCGAAATCGTCGCGAGCCACCGGTTCGCGCATCATGTGGCTGGGGCCCGTGCTCTTGCCCTCACGCCCTCACCGTCCACCCACCCCGCCCGACCGCCGTCACCCGGTCAGCGTCTCGGCATTCTCCCGACCCTGTGAAGGCATCCATGCGCTGTGTCATTGCCCGGTATCCCTTCGACCTGTCCAAGGTCGAGGTCGAAGAGTGCATGACCGGCGTCCCGCCCGAACCCGCCACCGGCGTGGCTCGGTGGCAAGCGGGCCGTCCCGTGCTTCGGATCACGACGCCCGACGCGGCGCAGGCTGTTCGATCGTGCCGCCCCGATGAGGTGCAGGGACGTAGCCCTTCGCTCCAGGTGGCAGAGCGTCGAGGCACGCCTGGGAGCAGGCGTTGACCAGGAGCGGCAGGACGTCGGTCGCCACCGCCTTGGAGAGCCAAGCCTGGTGCGGGCCGGTTGCCGAGATCGGCCCGGTGCAGACACTGCAGGTGCGGGCCGCGGTGGTGCCCCAGCGGGAGGGATCCAGGCCGCCAAGGTCCAGGACCGTATCGCCGGGCGGCTGGAGCCGTGGGAACGGTGGCCGATACTTGTAGTTGCCGTAGATCGAGCGTGTGCTGACTGTGCTGTTCACCAGCCGAGCGCACCGCGTGATTTCGTACGGGAACCAGTGCAGCCGTCGCGACGTGTACGGGCTGAACGCCTCCAGGTTCGTCATGCCGCCGATCTCCGGCGGTATTCGCACCAGGTTGCTCCCGTACAGCACAAGGGTCCGCACCGCCGTCAGCCGTCCGATCGACGCCGGCAGGGTCACGATCTGCCGCCGCTGCTCCGGGCTCAGCTCCGGCAGCGGGCGAAATTCCTCCCGCCCGTCGGTCGCCGCCTCTTCGATCAGTTCCAGCAACCGGAGCCAGCCCGGAGCATTGGTGTCCTGGATCTCGGGGTGGAAGGACGTGACCGCGCCGGGGGCACTCACCCGGACCTGGTCGAAGCAGTGGCAGCGGTCCTGCGGCACCCCAGGCCGGGAGTCCATCGCCTCGGGAAAGCGGTTGGGGAAGACCCTCGCAGGGCGTTGTTCGTCCGTCATGGCGCAACGATAGGGACGCGGCGCCGGGTACGGCACCGTCCGAACTCCAGCTCGCTCGTTGAACATCCCCACTCGGTTCAACACCGGAGTGGGGGTGACGAGCGGCACTGGTCGATTCAGAGACGCCCCATCTGGTGGGGCGCGGGCGGCCACGCCACTCGAATCCCTGTAGGACCGCCGTCTCGAAGTGCCGTCCCGGTACCGCCGGCCACCTCAGGCGAACCTTCTGGATGACCTGCCGACTCCGATGCGGTGAGCGAACAGGGCCCCGCCCACGCCCTGCGCACCGCATCGGGCGGGCCCTCCGCTCTGGCACCCAGCCGCAGGTCAGCTTTCTTCATCACACGCGAGGCGCCCGCATGTGCTGGAGCGGGTGTCGGCGTCCGTACTCGTTCAACTGCCGACAGACGCTACGAGTCGCGCTCGGGGCCGACAGCCGCGGAGCGCGACAGGCAGCCGAATCGCGCGACGGGTTGCGAAAGGCCAGGGCCGCTCCTGACACACTGGCGCAGCACCACCGTCTCACCGGCTGATGCCGAGTCGCTCCGCGAGTTCGTGGGCGCTGACGCCGTACGTCTCGCGGATTCGCATGCCCTCGGGGCCGATGTCGAAGACGCCGTGGTCCGTGTAGACGCGGCTGACACAGCCGAGACCGGTGAGCGGGTAGGTGCACCGTGGTACGAGCTTGGGCTCTCCGGAGCGGGTGAAGAGCGTCATCATCACGTAGACGTCCTTGGCGCCGATGGCGAGGTCCATGGCACCGCCGACGGCGGGGATGTCGTCGGGCCTTCCGGTGTGCCAGTTGGCGAGGTCGCCGTTGAAGGCGACCTGGTACGCCCCGAGGACGCAGACGTCGAGGTGCCCGCCGCGCATCATGGCGAAGGAGTCGGCGTGGTGGAAGTACGCCGCTCCCGGCAGCTCGGTCACCGGGACCTTGCCGGCGTTGGTCAGGTCGGGGTCGACCGCGTCGCCCTCGGCCTTCGGCCCCATGTTGAGCATGCCGTTCTCGGTGTGCAGCACCACCCCGGAATCGGGCGGCAGATGGTCGGCGATCTTGGTGGGCTGCCCGATGCCCAGGTTGACGAAGGAGCCGGCCGGGATGTCGCGTGCGATGACGGCGGCCAGTTCGTCCATGGAGAGGCGGTGATCGGTGGACGTGGTGGTCATCGTGCCCCCTGCACGGTGTAGCGCCGGCCCGCCACCTGGACGATCCGGTCGACGTAGATGGACGGGGTGACGACGGCCTCGGGATCGAGAGTGCCTGGCTCGACGACCTGTTCGACCTGGACGATGGTCGTCGTGGCCGCGGTGGCCATGACCGGGCCGAAGTTGCGGGCGGTCCTGCGGTAGACGAGGTTGCCCATGGTGTCCGCCACATGCGCGGCGATCAGCGCGTAGTCGCCCTTGATGGGGTACTCCAGCAGGTATCTGCGGCCGTCGATCTCCCGCTCCTCCTTGCCCTCGGCCAGCGGCGTGCCCACCGCCGTCGGGCAGTAGAACGCGCCGATGCCGGCACCGGCCGCGCGCATCCGCTCGGCGAGGTTGCCCTGCGGCACCACCTCAAGCTCGATCTTCCCCGCGCGGTAGAGGCCGTCGAAGACCCAGGAGTCGGCCTGGCGCGGGAAGGAGCAGAGCACTTTGCGCACCCGTCCGGCGGCCAGCAGCGCGGCCAGGCCGACGTCGCCGTTGCCGGCGTTGTTGGACACGATCGTGAGGTCCTTCGCACCCTGCCGGATGAGCGCGTCGATCAGATCGAACGGCATCCCGGCCAGGCCGAAACCGCCGACCAGGATGGTGGCCCCGTCCTCGATGCCGGTGACCGCCGCATCGGCGGAATCGAGGATCTCCGCCCGGCTCACCGGGCCACCCCCGTGGAGTCGCAGTTCTCCAGTACGACGGCCAGCCCCTGACCGACCCCGATGCAGATCGCGGCGACGCCGTAGCGCTGCCTCGTCTCGCGCAGCACCTTGGCCAGCGTGCCCAGGACGCGGCCGCCCGAGGCGCCCAGCGGGTGGCCGATCGCGATCGCGCCGCCCTTCTGGTTGACGAGGGCGGGGTCGACCTTCCACGCGTCCAGGCAGACGAGCGACTGCACGGCGAAGGCCTCGTTGAGTTCGACCGCACCGACCTGGTCCCAGCCGATCCCGGCCCGGGCCAGCGCGCGGTTGGCGGCCTCGACCGGGGCGTAGCCGAAGGCCTGCGGCTGAAGCGCCATCACACCGCGGCCGGCGATGCGGGCGATCGGGTCGGCCCCGATCCCGGCCGCGGCCTTCTCACTGCCCAACAGCACCGCGGAGGCACCGTCGTTGAGCGGGCTGGCGTTGCCCGCGGTGATCGTGCCGCCCTGCTCCGGTGTCCGGAAGACCGGCTTCAGCCCGGCCAGCACCTCCGGTGTGGATCCGGCTCGGACGCCCTCGTCGCGGGTCAGCCCGACACCCTCGACCGGCACCACCAGGTCGTCGTAGAAGCCGGACTCCCAGGCCGCGTGGGCGAGTTGGTGGGAGCGGGCGGCGAACTCGTCCTGCCGCTCGCGGGAGATCCCGAAGCGCTCCCGAAGCTGCTCGTTGCACTCGCCGAGGCTGACGGTCCACTCCTTCGGCATCCGCGGGTTCACCAGCCGCCAGCCGAGTGTGGTCGAGACCGCGGTGACGTCGCCGGCCGGGAACGGTTTCGCCGACTTCGGCAGGACCCACGGCGCACGCGTCATCGACTCCACACCGCCCGTCAACACCACCTCGGCATCGCCGGACTCGATCGCCCGGCTCGCCATCATCGCCGCATCGAGGCTCGAGCCGCACAGCCGGTTGACCGTGGTGCCGGGCACGCTCACCGGAAGCCCGGCGAGCAGCGCCGCCATGCGGCCGACGTTGCGGTTCTCCTCACCGGCACCGTTGGCGTTGCCCCACACCACGTCGTCGATCGCGGCGGGGTCGAAACCCGGCACCCTGGCGAGCGTCGAGGTGATCGCGGCGGCGGACAGGTCGTCGGGGCGGACGCCGGCCAGGGCGCCGCCCAAGCGGCCGAACGGCGTCCGTGTCGCGGCGTACAGGAAAGCACTCATGACAGCGACGCTAGTGGCCGTCGGCGATATGCTGAAGTACGCATATCTGATCCGATCGATATGGACGACATATGGATCTGCGTCACCTTCGGTACTTCGTGGCGGTGGCCGAGGAACGCCATTTCGGTCGGGCCGCCGAGCGGCTCCACATGGCCCAGCCCCCGCTCTCCCAGCAGATCCGGCAGCTGGAGGCGGAGCTCGGCGTCGAGCTGCTGCACCGCACCACACGGCGCGTGGAGGTGACCGAGGCCGGCCGGGCCTACCTGGAGCGGGCACGCGCGATCCTCGCCGACGTCGACGAAGCCGCCCACCACGCGCGGCTCGTCGCGGCCGGTTCGGTCGGGCACCTCGCGATCGGGTGCGTGGGCTCGGCGACGTACAGCCTTCTGCCCGCGCTCTCCCGCCGGCTCACGGAGGAGCTGCCGGGCGTCGACTTCTCCTTCCGCGGTGAGATGCTCGCGCCCGACCAGGTCGAGGCGCTGCGCACCGGCGCGATCGACGTCGCACTGCTGCGCCCTGTGGCGGCCGACCTCTCGCTCACCGTGCACACCCTGCGCCGGGACCGGCTCGTCGTCGCCGTGCCCGTCGACCATCCCCTCGCCCGCCGTAAGCGGTTGCGCGCCGCGGACCTCGCCGGTACCGACATGATCGTGCACTCCGCCGACCGCCGGTCGGTGATGTACGACGTCGTGCTGGGACTCCTGCGCGACGCCGGCGTCGAGCCGCGCATCCGCCACGAGGTCGGCGAGACCTCGACGCTGGTCACCCTCGTGGCCGGCGGCCTCGGCGTCGCGGTGGTGCCCGAGCCCGTGACCGCGTTGGCACTCGACGGTGTCGTCTACCTGCCACTGGCCGGGGCGGGTACGCGCGTGGAGCTGGCCGTCGCCCACCGCGCCGGCCGCTTCGAACCGCACCTGGCCCGGACCGTCAGGATCATCCAGTCGGCTTTGTGAGCCGCCACCGGGTGTCGAACCGCGCGGCGAGGCCCGCTACCGGGCGTCGTAATTGCGGCGGGACATGCTGATGTACTCCCGGTGGCGCTCGGACCATCGGAGAGCGAACTCACCTCCATGGAGAAGATCACTGAGGGGATGCACGGGATCGGCGTGCCGGACAGCTGGTTCCCGCGGCTGGCCGCCCTGGAGTTCGCCGGCGCGCTCGGTCTCATCGTCGGCATCTTCTACCGGCCGCTGGGCATAGCCGCCGGCGTCGGTGTCATCCTCTACTTCATCGGCGCGATCATCACCCACCTCCGCGCCAAGGACACGAAGGGCCTGCCGATGCCGGCCGTCCTGTTGGTGGTCGCGGTGGCCGCGCTGCTGTTCGGCATCGCGACGGTCTGACGGAGGAGCACACGTCCGACACGGTGAAGTCCCCGACCCCGGTCGACCACACCGGCACGGACACCCACGACGCCGAGGTCCGCGCCTCCCACGAGCGGTCCCAGGCGGCGGTGGGCGAGGAGTCCGGCGGTGTGCCGCCCGCCTCCGGGACGCCCTCCTGCTCGCGGCCCCGGTCCCGGCCTCCGGGGAACCGAAGCGGGCGCGGTCGCCCGTACGTGCTCGGCGAGCAGGGGCAGCTGACGCAGGCCCCGCTGGACTTCCTGCGCTGACGGGCCGCCGGGGCGCGTGTGCGCCGACCCATGTCTGCGCCGCCTGTTGGGCACGCAACTCGCCCGGCCCAAGACCGGGTTGGGGGCCGCGCCGGCCCCGTGGGCCGGGGCCGCGGGCGGTTCCGCCGGCCCTCCGTCGATGCGCGCGAACCCGTCGCCGATCCGGGCGCCGTGGCGGTCCGCCGGAGCGCACGGTGACGGCAAGGTCACCATAGGCGTTCACCCGTCGGTGGGACCAGTCTCGGACCTTGAACGCACAAATTACCCACATCCTCTCTTCATACCGGCCCCGATGGTCTAGATTGACCGTGCTTCGGCCGTTCGGGCATGAGGCGACCAGTAATGATCTATAGGTCCGGCGCTGCGGAAAGCCAGTAGGCATGTCCCCGGCGCCAGACGTGGGGGTGATCAATGGCTGGAGCTCGGGAGGGGGCCTTGGGTGCGGGGAGCACCCGAGGTGTCGACGGGTTCCCGCGCATCTCGAAGGTCTGGCAGGGCATGCGAGTCCCCTGCCTCCGAGGTGAGTTGTCCGAGTAGCTCGGAAAGAGCCGGGATGTCATGAGCGGGGTGGCGGGGGCCTCCCCGTGGGGAGAAACAGCGCTGCGTGGGAGGCGGGGGCCTCCCGAAGGGGAGGAGCAGTGCGGGAGGCGGGGGCCTCCTGAGGGGTGGCGCAGTGCGGGGGGCGGGGGCCTCCCGTGCGGAGGAACGGTGTTAGGCGAACACGTCGAATCACTGGGAACCTGGGGGGTTCTGTGCGGCAAGGGGGCGTAGCCAGCCTGTTTCCGTCGGCGCGCGAGCGTCTGGCGGACGGGGCAATCAGCCAGACCACGATCGACTGGGAACAGCGGTACCGGCGTACCGTGATCACCAGCGATACCGTGGCCACCGCCATCGTGGTGGCGGGGATCGGCAACTTCTTCGGGGCCCGGGACGCGGCCAACTGGCATGAGAAGTGGGGCATTCTCGCCTTCGGCACCGAGCTGCTGGTGCTGGGGTCGCTCGCGGTGAGCCGGTCGTGGGCTCCGGCCGTGCTCGGCCAGGGTGCCGAGGAATTCCGCCGGCTCGGACGCTCACTGTTCACGGCGACCGTCGTGCTCGCGCTCGGCGGGATAGCCCTCACCTCGCGCAACATCAAACTCTGGATCTTCGTCGCGGTCCCCGCGATCGCGCTCGTCACCATGACCGAGCGGTATGTGCTCCGCCTCTGGCTGCACAAACAGCGCAAGGAAGGGCTGTGCCTGAGACCGGTGCTCGCTGCCGGGAGCCCGGCCACCGTGCGCGACCTGATCACCCGCACCCGCAAGTTCCCGCACCTGGGATGGCGGGTGGACGGAGTGTGCACGACGGACGATCTCGAACTCGACGGTGACCAACTGGACGGTGTACCGGTCGTCGGCCGGCTCAGCGACGTCGCCAAGCACGTCGAGCACGACGGCTACCGTGTCGTCGCGGTCACGCCGGACCCGCACTGGACACCGGACCGGCTGCAGCGGCTGGCCTGGAACCTCGAAGGCAGCGACGCCGAGATGGTCGTGGCCCCCGTACTGATGGAGGTGGCCGGTCCGCGGCTGCACGTCGACGCGGTGCTGGGGATCCCGCTGCTGCGGGTCAGCATGCCCGCCTTCACCGGGGGCCGCCGGGTGGTCAAGGGGGTCGTCGACCGGGTGGGGGCGGCGGTCCTGCTGCTGCTGTTCGCACCGCTGATGCTGCTCGTCGGACTGCTCGTGGTGGTGGACAGCCGGGGCGGGGCGTTCTACCGCCAGCGCAGGGTCGGCAAGGACGGCCGCGAGTTCACCATCCTCAAGTTCCGCACCATGGTCGCCGGGGCCGACAGGGCGCGTGCCGAGCTCGCCCACCGCAACGAGGGCGCCGGCCCGCTGTTCAAGCTCCGCCGGGATCCGCGGGTGACCCGGGTGGGAGCAGTGCTGCGCCGGTACTCGATCGACGAGCTCCCGCAGCTTTTCAACGTGCTCACCGGGTCGATGTCGCTCGTCGGTCCGCGGCCCCCGCTGCCGGAGGAGTCCGCCGCGTACGGCCCGGACATCCGGCGGCGGCTGCTGGTCAAGCCCGGACTCACCGGCCTGTGGCAGATCAGCGGACGCAGCGACCTGCCGTGGGAGGAGGCGGTCCGCCTCGACCTGCGGTACGTGGAGGACTGGTCGCTCGCCCTGGACACAGTGATCTTGTGGAAGACGCTGCGTGCGGTGCTCTACGGCCAGGGGGCCTACTGATGCGCGGGGGCCGTCCGGCCGACGCGCGAACCGCAGGCCGTCCGGGCCTGCTTGGGGGGAGGAACGGGTCATGAGAGTCAGCGTTTTCGGGCTCGGCTACGTGGGCTGCGTGTCGGCCGCGTGCCTGGCCGGCATGGGGCACGAGGTCATCGGAGTGGACGTCAACCAGGTGAAGGTCGACCTGGTCAACGACGGCAAGGCCCCGGTGGTCGAGGAACGGATCGGCGAGCTCATCGCCGAGGTCGTGCGGACCGGGGCGCTCCGCGCCACCGGTGACGTCCGCGAGGCCATCATGGGCAGCGAGGTGTCTCTGGTCTGCGTGGGCACGCCGTCGGAGCCCAACGGCAGCCTGTGCACCACCTACTTGGAGCGGGTCACCGAGCAGATCGGCGCCGCGCTGGCTGAACGAGGCGGGCGGCAGACCGTCGTGTTCCGCAGCACCATGCTCCCGGGCACCTGTCTGAACCTGCTGGTGCCGATCCTGGAGAAGAACACCGGCGGCACGGCCGGGGTGGACTTCGGGGTCGCGGTCAACCCGGAGTTCCTGCGCGAGGGCACGAGCGTGCGGGACTTCTTCGATCCGCCCAAGACCGTCATCGGCGAGCTCGACCCGGCGAGCGGCGATGCGGTGCTGGCGCTGTACGACGGCCTGCCGGGCGAGGTGTTCCGGGTGCCGGTCCCGACGGCGGAGGCCATCAAGTACGCGGACAACGCGTTCCACGGCCTCAAGATCGGCTTCGCGAACGAGCTGGGCGCGGTGTGCCAGGCGCTCGGGGTGGACTCGCATCAGGTGATGGACGTGTTCCTGGCCGACCGCAAGCTGAACATCAGCCCCGCCTACCTGCGGCCCGGCTTCGCCTTCGGTGGCTCCTGCCTGCCCAAGGACCTGCGCAGCCTGGTGTACGCGGCGCAGCGGGCCGACGTCTCGGTGCCGATCCTCTCCCACGTGCTGCCCTCCAACTCCGACCACCTGCAACGCGCGGTGGAGCTGGTCGAGCGCACCGGCAAGCGCCGGGTGGGGATGTTCGGGCTGTCCTTCAAGCCCGGCACCGACGACCTTCGCGAGAGCCCGCTCGTCGAACTGGCGGAGCGGCTCCACGGCAAGGGGTACGACCTGCGGATCCACGACGCGAACGTGAGCCTCTCCCGGTTGCTCGGCGCGAACCGCGAGTACATCGAGACCCGGCTGCCGCACCTCGCGCAACTGCTCGCGGACTCCGTCGAGGAGGTGCTCGAGCACGCCGAGGTGTGCCTGGTCGGGACCAGGGATCCGGCCGTCGTCTCGGCACTGCCCCATGGCGGCGGCCCGGTGATCGTCGACCTCGTCCGCCTTCCCGACGCCGAGGCGCGCCGGGCCGAAAAGGGGTACGTGGGCCTTGCTTGGTGACGCAGTCAGCGGTGACGGGTCGGGCCGGCGCGCGCTGATCCTGGTGGAGAACCTGTCGGTGCCGTTCGACCGGCGGGTGTGGCAGGAGTGCACGACGCTGCGCGACGCGGGCTGGGAGGTGCACGTCGTCTGTCCGCGGGGGGAGAAGCGGGACACGGAGCCGCAGGCGCTGATCGACGGGGTGCGGATCCACCGTTATCCGTTGCGCGCGGCCACCGGAGGGCCGGCCGGCTACCTGCGCGAGTACGGAACCGCGTTGTGGCACACGGCCCGGCTGGCCCGCAAGGTCGGCCCGGTCGACGTGGTCCACGCCTGCAACCCGCCCGACCTGCTGTTCCTGCCGGCGCTGTGGCTGAAGCGGCGCGGCGCGCGGTTCGTCTTCGACCAGCACGATCTGGTGCCCGAGCTGTACCTCTCCCGGTTCGACCGCGGCGAGGACCTGCTCTACCGCGCCGTGTGCGCGCTGGAACGGCGGACCTACCGGGCCGCGGACATCGTGCTCGCCACGAACGAGAGCTACCGGGACGTCGCGGTGCGCCGTGGCGGCAAGCGACCCGAGGACGTCTTCGTGGTGCGCAGCGCGCCTCAGATCGAGCGGTTCCAACCGGTGCCGCCCGAACCGCAGTTGAAGCGCGGCAAGCCTCATCTGCTGTGCTACCTCGGCGTCATGGGCCCGCAGGACGGCGTCGACTACGCCTTGCGGGCCCTGGCGAAGCTGCGTGACGAGTGGGGACGGACCGACTGGCACGCGGTGTTCGTCGGCTCCGGCGACGCCTTCGACGCGATGGTGGAGCTGTCCCGGCGGCTCGGGCTCACCGAGCAGGTGCAGTTCACCGGGCGGGTTCCGGACGCCGACCTGGTGCGCTACCTGTCCACCGCGGACGTGTGCCTCTCCCCCGACCCGCGCAATCCGCTCAACGACGTGTCGACGATGAACAAGGTCCTGGAGTACATGGCGATGGGCCGACCGATCGTCTCGTTCGACCTGAAGGAGGCGCGCGTCTCCGCCGGTGACGCCGCCGTCTACGCGCCCGCCAACGACGAGGACCGGTTCGCCGAGCTCATCGCGACGTTGCTGGACGATCCGGAGAAACGGGCCCGGATGGGCAAGATCGGCCAGGAACGGATCGGCGGGCGGCTTTCCTGGCGCAACTCGCAGACGGCGCTGCTCGCCGCCTACGCCGCCGCCTACGGTGACCGCACCGCGGTGTCGGCGGGCGGCCCGATGCGCACAAGGAAGAGGCAGCGCAGTTGAACGAAGACACCATCCGCCTCGTCACGATCGGGCGGATACTGCGTCGGCGGTGGCGGCTTCTCGCCGTCCTCGCCGTGGTGGGCGCACTCGTCGGTTACGGCACCTCGGTGGTGGTGTTCCCGCCGCGTTACACGGCGTCGGCACCGGTACTGCTGCCCGGGGTGTGGGAGGAGCGCGAACTGCTCACCCAGGTGGACATCGCGACCAGTTCGGCGGTGGTCGACCGCGCGGCCGCCGCTCTGCACTGGTCCGGCGTCAGCGGCACCGAGCTGCGGGACCAGGTGAGCGCCAAGGCCGCCGACGGGAACATCATCACCATCTCGGGTACGGCCGACACCCCGGAGCGCGCGCAGCGGCTCTCGGACCAGATGGCCCGGCAGTTCGTGCAGTTCACCGCACAGATCGCGGGCAGCGGCACCGACGCTGGAGCGGCTTCGGGAACCGGGGCGCTGCGCAAGCAGGTGGCGGAGACCAACCGCCGCATCACCGACCTGGCCAAGGCGGCCGATCCAGGGCGGACCGTGGAGAGCGTGCAGGCCCGCACAGCGCTGGAGAACCTGCGCACCTCGCTGGAGGCGGCCATGAAGAAGCTGGACGATGCCGGCCCGACGGCCAACAAGGCGGGCCTGGTCGTCATGGGGCCGGCTGCCCGGCCGACCGGCGAGGCGCCTCCGACGAGGACGCAGCTCATGGGCGGCGGGGCGCTGCTGTTCTTCCTGCTCGCGGTCATCGGCCATCTCGTCGCCGCGCGGAGGAACCGCCGGCTGCGCACCGAACCGGAGATCGCCGCCGCACTGGGGGCGGCCTCGCTGGGTACCGTCGACGTGCCCGGTGATCGGCGCGCGCACCGGCCGGAAGGCGGGGGCCGGACGTCCTGGATCCGCCGACTCCTCGGCCTGGACACCCGGTGGGACGTACCGGCCCCGCAGAGGTCCGGTGACGAGGCCGGCAGGCGGATCCGCTACCGGCGGGTGTGTGCTCGCCTCCGGCATCAGCTGCCGGCTCCCCGGCGGCTGCTGGTGGTCGTACCGGACGGCGACGAGATCGCCCGCCGGGCCGCGGGGCAGCTCGTCGCCGAGGCCCAGAGCGATCCGCTGCTGCGGGTGGTGGAGGTGTCGGTGGAGCGGCCGACGGTGCCGGACCGCGACACCGAGGCCGGCGCCCTGGTGGTCCTCAGCGCGGGCAGCCGGACCGCGGAGGAGCTCGCCGGCATCGCCGAGGCGTGCGCGGACGGCAGGCACGACGTCCTGGGCGTCGTCGTCGCCGACCTGGTGCAGGCCTCCCCCACGCGGTCTGCCGACCGGCGTCCGGACGACGCCACTCCGGCGCTCGCGGTGCGCGGCCACGCGACGGGAGGTTCGGCGTGACGACCGGCACGACCTCGGAGTCGTCGGCCGCCGCTCCGCTCCTCGACCTGCAGGCGCTCGTGGTGTCCGTGCGCAGGCGCCGCCGCCTGTGGTGCGCCATGGCGCTCCTCGGACTGCTGCTCGGCGCCGCGGTGGCGGTCCTGATGCCGCCGCCGCCCAGCGCGATGACCAAGGTGCTGGTCGCGCACGAGGAGGACCAGCCGAACGACACCGGAACGCTGATCCGCACCGACGTCGCGGTGCTGCAGACCTCACGAATCGCCGACCTGGCCCTGAAGTCCCTCAAGTCCTCGGAAAAACCTCAGGACTTCATGCGGGACTACCGGGGCACCGGTCTGACCAACAACCTGCTGCAGATCGATGTGACCGGGGGCAGCGACGCGGAGGCGGTGGCCCGGGCCAAGGCGCTGGCCGACGCGTTCGTGGCGGACCATGTGCAGCGGATGCAGGAAACCGCGAAGGCCGAGGCCCAGGCCCTGCTCGACCAGCGTGACCGCACGCGGGACGAACTCGCCCAGGTCAACAAGGAGATAGGGAACCGGTCGCCGGACAGCGACCCGACGGCGTCGGCGAGCATCGAGTCGCTCTTCGCCCGCCGGGCCGAACTCAACTCGCGCATCGCCGACTTCGACCAGCGCGCCGCGGACGCGCGTACCGGTACACCGAGGGTCATCGCCGGCACGCAGATCGTGGACGCCCCGCGCGCGGTGCCGCACTCCCTGCCCAAGGCAGCCGCCACGGACGCCGCCATCGGGGCCGTCCTCGGGCTCGTCCTCGGGCTCGCGCTGGCCGCGGTCGGCGTCGTGGTGGCGGACCGCCCCGTACTGCGCCGGGACATCGCGGCGAACCTGGGTGCCTCGGTCATCGCGGAGCTGCCCCTGAGGTCGGGCAGGCTGTGGCAGCGCCGGCGGACCCGGACGGCCGGCGAACGGCTCACCACGTCCCTGGCCCGCACCGTGCGCGGCTCCGCGGAACCGGTGTCGCTGCTGGAGCTGGGCTGTGCGCGCAGCACTTGCGCGATCGCGCTGGACGTCGCCAGGGCACTGGCGGCCGAGGGGCCGGTGGCCGTCATCGACGGTCTGCCCGGCCCGCAGCTCTCGGGTCGTCGCCCGAAGCCGGGAGATCCCACCGTGGTCAGCGGCGAGCGTGCCGCGGCCGTGCAGCACGAGGGGCGTCTGCTCGGCGTCGGCTCGGTGGCGCCCGGCACCGCGTGGACGGACCTGCAGTACCTCGGCACCCGGACCGTGCTCGTCGTACGTGCCGGGCACGGCAGCGCCGCATGGCTGCACACCGTGGCACGGCAGCTCGCGGACCAGCGCATCCCGGTGATCGGTGTGGTGCTGATCGACCCCGATCCGCGGGACCGCACCGACGGCACGCTGTGGGACGGGCTGAACATCGCGCTGCGCGGCCGTGCCGAGCGGATGCCCCGGCAGAAGGGCACGAACCAGCCGCGGACGGAGCGGCAGCCGATCTGGGCCGCACGCGTCCCGGGCAACGACCAGGAGGCGCGGTAGGACATGTGTGGCATCGCAGGCACTTACCGGTGGCCGGACGGGAAGGTCGTGACCGACCGGCTCACCGACACCCTCGCCCACCGCGGCCCGGACGGGGCGGGCCGGTACAGCCACCCCGTCGCTGACGGCGAAGTGCACCTCGGGCACCGTCGGCTGGCCATCATCGACCTGTCCGAGACCGGTGCCCAGCCGATGGTCTCGGACGGCCTCGCCCTGACGTACAACGGCGAGCTGTACAACGCGCCCGAGCTGCGCGCCGAACTGGCGGCCGCCGGGGTGCGCTTCCGCGGTACCTCCGACACCGAGGTGCTCCTGGAGGCCTGGCGGCGCTGGGGCACGGACTGTCTGCCCCGGCTGCGCGGCATGTTCGCGTTCGGGATCTTCGACGAGCGGACCGGTGAACTGGTGCTGGTGCGCGATCAGTTGGGCATCAAGCCGCTGTTCCTGCTCCGGCGCGGCGAGGGCCTTGCGTTCGCCTCCGAACTGAAGGCGCTCGCCGGCGCGACCGGCGGATCGCTGGAGGTGGACCACGCGGCGCTGGTGGCCTCGTTGCTGTACTACTGGGTGCCGGACTCACGGTGCGCGTTCCGTGCGGCGGAGAAGCTGCCGCCGGGGAGCTGGCTGCGGTGCCGGCCCGACGGCCGGGTCGAGCGCGGCAGGTTCTGGAACCTGAAGGACGTCGCCGCCGAGGGCCGGGAGCGGGCCCTGGCCGGCGAGCAGCCGGACCTGGCCGCCGTCGTCGAGGAGTCGACCCGGCGCCATCTGCTGTCCGACGTACCCGTGGCGACCTTCCTCTCCGGGGGCCTCGACTCCAGCTATCTGACCGCGCTGGCGGCCCGCCACCAACCGGGGATCTCCGCCTACACGATCGGGTTCCGCGCCGAGGACGCCAGGTTCGAGGCGATGCCGGACGATCTGCGCTACGCCCGGCAGGTGGCCGGGCGGTTCGGCGTCGACCTGCACGAGATCGAGATCGCGCCGAACGTGCTCGACCTGCTGCCGCAGATGACGTACCACCTCGACGAGCCGATCGGCGATCCCGCCGCGATCAACACGTACCTGATCTGCTCGGCCGCACGGGAGGCCGGGGTCAAGGTGATGCTCTCGGGGATGGGCGCCGACGAGCTGTTCGCCGGGTACCGCAAGCACCTGGCCAACCTGATCGCGCTGCGCTACCAGCGTGTCCCACGGCCCCTGCGGCGCGGGGTGTCCGCGGCCGTGGACCGGCTGCCGGTCGCCACGTCCCGCCGGGGGTACCGGTCCGTGCGCTTCGCGAAGCGGTTCCTCTCCTTCGCGGACCTGCCGGAGGAAACGGCCTTCCGGCGCAGCTACACCATGTACGACCAGGAGGAGCTGCTCGCCCTTCTCGATCCGGACCTGGCCGGGACGGTCGACGACGTGCTGACCGAACACCGGGACGTCTACCAGGACAACGACCTCGACGACTTCGTCAACCGGATGTGCCTGACCGACGCCCGGATGTTCCTTCCGGGACTGAACCTCACGTACACGGACCGTTCCAGCATGGCCGCGTCGACCGAGGTGCGGGTGCCGTACGTGGACGTCGAGGTGGTCAGGGCGGCGTTCGCCGTGCCCGGCGACCGCAAGATCGTCGGTCGGCAGGGCAAGCACGTCCTCAAGGAGGCGGCCACCTCGGTCCTGCCCCGGGAGATCGTGTACCGGCCCAAGGGCCTGTTCAGCGCCCCGCTGCGCGCCTGGATGAGCCGGGATCTGGCACCGCTGGTGCGCGAGGTGGTCAACGACGGCGAGCTCGTCCGCTCCGGGTTCCTGCGCCGCGACGCGCTTCAGCGGCTCGTCACCGAGGACGCCGCCGGGCAGCGGGACTTCTCCAAGCATCTGTGGCATGTGCTGACCCTCGAGTACTGGTATCGCGACGCGACCTCTGCGTCCGGCCAGAGCACTCGGCAAACGGCTTAGGAAGTAAGAGGAGTTCGGGTGAAGCAGGTTGTGCAGAACTACAAGAGCGGCGAGCTGGCGGTGCTCGACGTTCCGGTGCCCGGGTGCAAGCCGGGGGGTGTGCTGGTCCGCAGTGCCTACTCGTTGATCTCCACCGGGACCGAGCTGATGAAGGTGTCCGAGGCCGGCATGTCGATGCTCGGCAAGGCCCGCTCCCGTCCTGACCAGGTGGCCAAGGTCATGCAGAGCGTGGCCACCAACGGGGTGCCCGCCACCTACCGCAAGGTGATGGGCAAGCTGGACTCCTACACGCCGCTGGGCTACTCGCTGTGCGGGGTGGTCGAGCAGGTCGGCGCCGGGATCGACGATGTGAAGGTCGGCGACCTCGTGGCCTGCGCCGGCAACGAGCACGCGTTGCACGCCGAGCTGAACTGGGTGCCGAAGAACCTCTACACCCCGGTGCCGGACGGTCTCGCGCCCAGGCACGCGGCGTTCGGCACCGTCGGGTCGATCGCGCTGCAGGGCGTCCGCCAGGGCGAGCCGCAGCTCGGCGAGGTCGCGCTCGTCATCGGCCTCGGGCTGATCGGGCAGCTGGTGGTGCAGCTCCTCACCGCCTCGGGAGTCCGCGTCGTCGGCGCCGACCCCGACCCGGTGCGCTGTGAACTCGCCGAAAGGCTGGGTGCGGCGGCCTGCGGCGACCCCGCGTCCGCGGCCGTGGAAGCCTCGGTGGCCGAACTCACCGGCGGGCACGGAGTGGACCAGGTGTACCTGGCCGCCGGCGGCGGCAGCAACCAGCCCGTCGAGCTGGCCGCCCGGCTGAGCCGGGACCGCGGCCGGGTCGTCGACATCGGCAAGTGCCGCCTGGACCTGCCGTGGAACGCGTACTACGAGAAGGAACTCGACGTCCGGTTCTCGCGTTCCTACGGGCCCGGACGCTACGACCCGTCGTACGAGCTGGAGGGGCGCGACTACCCGATCGGCTACGTGCGCTGGACCGAGCGCCGCAACCTGGCGTGCTTCCTCGACCTCCTCGCCCGCGGCAGCGTCGACGTGGAACCCCTGGTCTCCCACGTCGCCGACTTCGACGACGCCGTCGAGACGTACCGGCGTCTCAAGGACGGCGAGCTGAAGGCCGTGGCCGTGCTGTTCCGCTACCCCGGACACACGGCGGAGGCGGAGGAAGCCGCTCAGCCGGCGGCCGTGTCGGTGGCCGTTCCCGCGGTGAAGGTGCAGCCCCGTCCGGCCCGGCTCGCCAAGTCGCCCGTGCGGCTCGCGTTCATCGGCGCGGGCAACTACGCGACGTCGATGCTGCTGCCGCACCTGGCACAGCGCGACGGCGTCGAGTTGTCCACGGTCGTCACCACGACGGCGCTGTCCGCGGCCAACGCGCAGCGGAAGTTCGGCTTCGCCGAGGCGACCACCGACCTCGACGCCGTGCTCGGCGACAAGTCCGTCGACGCGGTGTTCGTGGTCACCCGGCACAGCTCGCACGCCGAACTGACCCGGAAGGCACTGCTGGCCGGCAAGACCGTGTTCGTGGAGAAGCCCCTCGCCCTCACCGAGGACGAGCTGGCCGGTGTGCTCGCGGCGGTGGAGGAGTCCGGCAACGACCGGCTCCAGGTGGGCTTCAACCGGCGGTTCGCGCCGTTGCTGCGGGAGGCCAGGAAGCGGTTCGGCGCCCGGACCGGCCCGGCCAACCTCCGCTACCTGGTCAACGCCGGACGCCTCGACCAGGGCAGCTGGTACCTCCAGCAGGGGTCCGAGGGTTCGCGGTTCGTGGGCGAGGGCGGGCACTTCATCGACACGGCGAGCTGGCTGCTCGACGCCGACCCGGTGTCCGTGTACGCGACCGCCCCGTCCGGCAACGAGGACCTGCAGATCGTGCTGCGCTACCCGGACGAGTCCACCGCCACCATCAGCTACGTCACCTCCGGCCCGTCCGCCTTCCCGAAGGAGACGCTGGACCTGATCGCGGACGGTCGCGCGCTGCGGCTCGACGACTTCGTGCGTGCCTCGGTGTACTTCGAAAAGAGCACAGCCGGCCAGCAGCGGTGGGTCAGCTCGCGGCTGCCCAAGGCCCGGGACAAGGGCCAGAACGCCGAACTGGCCGCGTTCGTCAAGGCCGTCCGGAGCGGCGGGCCGATGCCGGTGCCATTGGCGTCGCTGGTCGCCACCACGGCGGCCACCCTCGCCGTGCGGACCGGTCTGGCCGGCGGTGCGCCGGTGACGCTGGCGGGGGCACGATGAGCATGAGCGCGGGCTGGTACCTCCGGCGGCTGTCCCGGATGGGACCGCGGGAGGTCGGCGGCCGGGCGGGCGACGCGCTGCGCAGGCGGCGGTGGCGGTCGGCGCCACCGCGGTGCCCGAGGGTGACCGGTGCCCGGTTCACCGCTGTGCTGCCCACCGGGACGATCGCCGCGGTGCCACCGGACGCCGCCAAGCGTCTCATCGCCGAGGCCGACCGGCTGATGGCCGGGCACGCCGAGTTCTTCGGGGTGGCCCGCGACGACCTGACCAACCCGGACTGGTGGCGCGACCCGAAGACCGGGCGCCGGGCTCCCTCGGGCTACGCCTTCGACGTGCCGTACCGCAACGAGGACGCGGTCGGGGACATCAAGCAGATCTGGGAGCCGTCCCGGCATCAGTACCTCACCGTGCTCGCCGCCGCCTACGCGCTCACCGGGGACGAGCGGTACGCCGAGCGCGTCGCCGAGCACCTGCGGTCGTGGTGGGCGGTCAACCCACCGCTGCGCGGCGTCCACTGGATCAGCGGCATCGAGCTGGGGATCCGGCTGCTGTCCTGGGTGTGGGTCCGCCGGCTGCTCGACGGCTGGCCGGGCGTGGCCGCTCTGTTCGAGGACAACCCGGTGGCGCTGAACCAGATCTGGCACCACCAGCGCTGGCTGGCCGCCTTCCCCAGCCGGGGGTCGTCGGCGAACAACCACGTCATCGCCGAGACCGCCGGGCAGTTCGCGGCGGCCTGCGCGTTCGACTGGTTCCCCGCGTCGGGCCGTTGGCGATCCGACGCGCTGCGGTCGCTGGACCGGCATCTGCGCGGCAACACCCACCTTTCCGGCATCAACCGTGAGCTGGCCACCGAGTACCACGGACTCGTCCTCGAACTCGGTCTGGCCGCCGTGGCCGAGGCGGACGCGGCCGGCGTACCGGTCCCCGCGTCGATCCGCCTGGTGCTGCTGCGCATGACCGACGCGCTCGCGGCCATCGTGGACAACCGGCTCCGGCCGCCGCGCCAGGGGGACGCGGACGACGGGTACGGCCTGGTCGTGGACGGCGCGGGCACCGACCGCTGGGGCTCGCTGCTGGCCACCGGCGACGCCGTCTTCGGCCGGCTCCCCTGGTGGCCGGCGGTGACCGGCACCGACGTGCGCACCCCGCTGCTGGCGGCGCTCATCAGACCCAGGGAACCGTCCGCGCGCCGTCCGGCGGAGCGGCCTGCGCACTTCGCGGACGCCGGCATGACGATCCTGCGCGGTCCGCAGGAGATCTGGTGCCGCTGCGACGGCGGCCCGCACGGCTTTCTGTCCATCGCGGCGCACGCCCACGCGGACGCGCTCTCCGTGGAGGTCCGGCACGACGGGGTCGACGTACTCGCCGACCCGGGGACGTACTGCTATCACGGGCAGCCCGAGTGGCGGCAGTACTTCCGGTCGACCCTCGGCCACAACACCCTGCAGCTGGACGGCGGTGACCAGTCCGTCTCCGGCGGCCCGTTCCTGTGGACCCGGCATGCCCGCAGCCGCGTCCTGGTCGCGGACGCATCCGGCGCCGCGGAAGGGGGGACGGCCCGCTGGTGTGCCGAGCACGACGGCTACCAGGGCTCCGTGCACCGCCGCCGGGTGGAGCTGACGGCCGCGAGCCGGGAACTGAGGGTGGTCGACGAGGTCCGCGGCCGGCAGGGCCGGCGCCGGGCCGTGCGCCTGGCGTTCCACCTCGGCCCGGCCATCGCCGCGGATCTGGTCGGGAGCCGGGCAGAGCTCACCTGGACCCGGGACGGCGAGGACCGCTCCGCGGTGCTCGACCTGCCCGGGCGGTTGTCCTGGCGGGCGCATCGCGGAGAGACCGATCCTCCGCTGGGCTGGTACTCCGCCGGCTTCGGGCGCAAGGAACCCGCCACCACGCTGGTCGGCACCGGCTTCGCCGACGGCGCGGAGGACTTCACCACCGTGCTCAGGTTCCGGGGCTAGGGAGGGGGACGCGTGGAGATCAAGTGGCGGAACCCGGTGTTGCCCGCGGCGGCGCTGGCCCTGCTGGCGGCGACCGGCTGTCAGAGCACGCCGGGCGCCTCGGCGGCTGAGCCGACCACCGTGCCGTCCACCCCCGTGGCCCGGCCCGTGGCCAGGGTGTGCGCCGAGCCCGCGGCCGGACCGGCGAAGGCGCCGGCGGGCGCGGTGACGGTCGACCCCGCGGTGGTCGGCGACCTGGCCACGAAGACCAAGAACAGCCCTGCGAACACCACGTTCTGGCTTCGACCGGGCAGGCACCGGCTGGAGCCGGACCGCTACGCCCAGGTCATCCCCAAGAACGGGGACCGCTACATCGGTGCGCCGGGCGCGGTGCTCGACGGCCGGAAGAAGAACCAGTACGCCTTCGGCGGCAGTGCCCGGGGCGTCATCATCGGCTACCTGACCGTGCAGGGTTTCGTCGCGCCGCAGAACGAGGGCGTGGTCAACCATGACTCCGCCGACGGGTGGGTGATCGAGCACGCGACGATCCAGCACAACTCGGGTGCCGGGCTGATGGCCGGTTCCCGCCAGCGGGTCCGCGCCAGCTGTCTGCGCGACAACGGCCAGTACGGCATGAACGCCTACAAGTCCAAAGGCCGTATCAGCGGCCTGCTCGTCGAGGGCAACGAGATCGTGGGCAACAACACCGGCGACTGGGAGCGGCGCAAGCCGGGCTGCGGGTGCACCGGAGGCGTGAAGTTCTGGGCGGTCGACGGCGCCGACGTACGCGGCAACTGGGTGCACGACAATCGCGGAGCCGGGCTGTGGGCGGACACCAACAACAACGACTTCCGCATCGAGGACAACGTGCTCGATGCCAACGACGGTGCCGCGCTGATCTACGAGACCAGCTACAACGCGGTCATCCGGAACAACACGATCCGGCGGAACAACTGGGTCGACGGCCGCAGGCAGGCCGACCGCGGCGACAACTTCCCGTATCCGACCGTCTACCTGTCCGAGTCGGGCGGCGAACCCCGGATCAGGGCCCGCACCGACAAGATCGAGATCTACGGGAACCTGCTGGAGAACAACTGGTCCGGGATCACCCTGTGGGAGAACGCCGACCGGTTCTGCAACAGCCCGGCCAACACCTCGTCCGGTGACTGCACCTTGCTGGTCGGGGACGTCCACCGCTGTGTCAAGCCGGCGATCACAAGGCCGCCGCTCTACTCCGACTGCCGGTGGAAGACCCAGCGGGTCGACATCCACGACAACCGCTTCGTCCTGGACGAGTCCGTCGTCAAGTGCACGGCGAAGTGTGACCGAATGGCGTTGCTGGCCAACTACGGCACCTACCCGGACTGGTCGCCGTACAAGGGCGAGCGGGTGGCCGAGTCGATCACCCGCAAGCAGCACAACCGCTGGCACCACAACGTCTACCTCGGACCATGGAAATTCGTCGCCTACGACCCGAGCCGGGTGCTCGACTTCGGGCAGTGGCAGGCCACGCCGTACCAGCAGGACGCGGGTAGCACCCTCCGCGCGCGGGACGGTGGTTGAGATGGGCGGGGACAACAACACACCGAAGATCGTCGGGACGGTCTGGGGGCTGCTGGTCCTCAACACGCTCGGCTCCGCGGGGGCGAAGACCATCGTCCCGCTGCCCCGCTCCCTCATCCAGATGGTCACCATGGGCGCGCTGGTCGCCGCGTTCGCGCTGGCGCTCGCGGTCAATCTCCGGCTGCGCGTCCGAGCCAGTGCGTACGTGTTCCTGCTCACCCTGCTGCTGGTTTCGAGCGTGATCTCCAGCGCGGACCTCCAGTCCGGGTTCGGTGCGCTGTTCCGCTGCTTCCGGCTGGCTCTCTTCGTCGGCACGCTGTGGCTGCTCAGCCGGTGGTGGGACGGCGGCCTGACGTTCGTCCGGCACCACATCCGGATGTACTTCGCGGTGCTCGGGACGGTGGCCGCCGGCCTGGTCGTCTCACCGGGCGCCGCCCTGCCCGACCTCTACGGCGGACGTCTGGTCGGCGCGCTGTGGCCGCTCACCCCGCCGCAGATCGGACAGTACGCCGCGGTGATCATCGGGCTCACCGCGCTGCTCCTCCTGGGGGGCCGGACCGACAGGACCAGTGCGGCCATGGTCATCGTGCCCTCACTCGTCCTGCTCGCGCTGACCCATACCCGGACGGCCACGCTGGGGCTGCTGCTCGGGCTGGTGCTGGCGATCGGCTCGCTCCTCCTCACGAGCGCCGCGGCCCGCCGCTTCTTCACCTGGGCGGTGCTGTGCGCCACGGTGGCCGCGGTGGGGTTCGCCTCCGTGCTCCAGGCGTGGTTCCTGCGCGGACAGAGCAAGGAGAACTTCTCCAGCCTCACCGGCCGGGCCAAGGTCTGGGACGCCCTGCTGGCCGCGCCGCGGACGACCGGGGAGAAGTTGTTCGGCGTGGGCCTGGGCGACAAGTCGTTCGGCGGGCTGCCGATCGACAACAGCTGGCTGGCCGTCTACAACGAGCAGGGGCTGGTCGGCGTCATCCTTGTCGCGGCGTTCCTCATCGTGCTGGGCGGCGTCGCGTTGCTGCGGCCGCCGTCGCTGCACAGGGCCTGCGCGATCTTCCTGATCAGCTACTGCGCGATCGCGTCGTACACCGAGGCCGGGCTGGGCGACGCCTCGCCGTATCTGCTGCATCTCGCCGTGGCCGCCTCGCTGCTGGCGACACCCGCCGCGGCCACTGACCTGTCGGCGCCCGAAGTCCCTCGACGCCGCGTCCCGCGCTGGGCCCAGCGATCGGAGGTGGCCTGAGCATGGACGGCCTTCACGTGCTGGTACTGCACAACCGCTACGCCTCGGCGCAGCCGAGCGGGGAGAACAGGGTCGTCGACCAGGAGGTGGCGCTGCTGCGGGGGGCGGGTCACCGGGTCGAGGTGTTCGAGCGGCGCAGCGACGACATCGCCGGCCGGTCCCTGCTGGGCAAGGCCGCGGTACCGCTGCTGGTGCCGTGGAACCCGGCGGTCCGCACGGAACTCGCCGCCCGGCTCCGCTCCGAGCGGCCGGACGTGGTGCACGTCCACAACGTCTTCCCGCTGCTGTCGCCGGCGGTGCTGGCCGCCTGCGCCGACGCCGGTGTACCCGCCGTCGCCACGCTGCACAACTACACCCAGGTCTGTCCGCCCGGCACGCTGCAGCGGGACGGCCGGCCGTGCACCGAGTGCGTCGGGTCCACGCCGCTGCCCGCCGTCCGGCACGGCTGCTACCGGAACTCCCGCCTCGCGACGGTTCCGCTCGCGGTCGGTCTGTCGGTCAACCGGCGGCGGTGGTGGTCCGGCGTGGAGCGGTTCTTCTGCATCTCCGCGGCGCAGCGCGACGTCCTGGTGCGGGCGGGCATGCCGGCCGAGCGGCTGGCGGTGAAGCACAACTTCGTGCCCGACCCGGACGTACGCAGGACGGGCGCCGGAGAGCATCTGCTCTATCTGGGCCGGCTCGCCGAGGCCAAGGGCGTACGGCTGCTCATGACCGCGTGGGACGAGGTGGCGGCGAGCGGCGGTGTGGGCGTGCCGCTCGTGATCGCCGGCACGGGGCCACTGGAGCCGGAGGTGACCGCCTGGGCGTCGGGCCGCGAAGACGTGCGCTGCGTCGGACTGTTGGACCCGGCGCAGTGCCAGGAGGCGATCGCGCGATCGGTCGCCGTGGTGGCTCCCTCGACATGGCTGGAGGCGTTCGGCCTGGTGGTCGTGGAGGCGATGGCGGCGGGGGTCCCGGTCGTCGCCGCCGGTCACGGCGCGTTCGTCGAACTCGTCGAGGACGGCGTGAGCGGGCTGCTGCACCGGCCGGGCGAGTCCGCCTCGCTCGCGTCCTGCATACGCCGGGTCGCGGCCGAGCCGGGGCCGGGCCGGGAGATGGGCCGGGCGGCCCGGCGCCGTTACGAACAGGGTTTCAGCCCGGCTGTCGGGCTGGAGCGCCTGGTGGAGGAGTACCGCACCGCGATCGCGGGTCGGTCAGCACTGACTCGCGGCGGGGACACCCGCGCGAGCAGGGGGGATGGGAACAGCAGATGACACGATGCCGACTGTGCGGCTCGGAGGCGATGGCGAGCGTCGTCGACCTCGGGGCGACGCCACCATGTGAGAGCTTTCTCGCCGCGGACCAACTGGACCAGCCGGAACCGGCGTACCCGCTGCATCTGCGGGTCTGCACCGACTGCTGGCTCGCGCAGATCCCGCCGCTGATCACACCGGAGGAGACGTTCAAGGAGTACGCGTACTTCTCCTCCTACTCGACGTCCTGGGTGGAGCACGCGCGCACGTTCGTCGCCGACGCCGTGCGACGGCTGGGTCTGGGCACCGACGCCTTCGTGGTCGAGGTCGCGAGCAACGACGGGTACCTGCTGCGGCACGTGGTGGACCGCGGGATCCGCTGCCTCGGCATCGAGCCGTCGGTGAACGTCGGCGCCGCGGCCCGGGACGCGGGGGTGCCCACGCTCACGGAGTTCCTGAGCCCGGACACCGGCGCGGCCGTCCGCGCCGAGCACGGCCCGGCGGACCTGGTCGTGGCCAACAACGTGTACGCGCACATCCCCGACGTGGTCGGGTTCACCCAGGGGCTGCGCGCCCTGGTCGCCGACGACGGCTGGGTCTCCATCGAGGTGCAGCATCTGCTGACCCTGATCGAGGAGAACCAGTACGACACGATCTACCACGAGCACTTCCAGTACTACACGGTCGCCTCCGCGATCCGGGCCCTGGCGAGCGGTGGACTCGCGCTCGTGGACGTCGAGTTGCTGCCCACGCACGGCGGCTCCATCCGGCTGTGGGCCCGGCCCGCCGAGGTGGCCGGCGAGCCGAGTCAGCGGGTGGCCGACGTGCTGGCCCGGGAGAAGGCCGCCGGGCTGCAGGAGCTGTCCGGCTACACCGAGTTCTCCGCCCGGGTGGCCAAGGTGCGCCGGGACCTGCTCAAGTTCCTCGTCGAGGCCGCCGAGCGCGGCGAGACGGTCGTCGGCTACGGCGCCCCGGGCAAGGGCAACACCCTGCTCAACCACTGCGGCATCCGTCCCGACCTGCTGCCGTACACGGTCGACCGCAACCCCTACAAGCACGGCAGGTTCACCCCCGGCACCCGCATCCCGATCCTGCCGCCCGAGCAGATCGCCGCCGACCGGCCGGACTACGTGCTCGTCCTCCCGTGGAACCTGCGGGCCGAGCTGGTCGAGCAGTTGTCCTTCGTGCACGACTGGGGCGGCCGGCTGGTCTTCCCCATCCCGGCACTGAGCATCGTCGACGTCGCGTCTGGAAAGGGCACAGCATGAAGGTCGTTCTGTTCTGCGGCGGTTACGGGATGCGGATGCGCGCCTCGGGCTCCGACGACGTGCCCAAGCCGATGGCGATGGTCGGCCCCAGACCGCTGATCTGGCACGTCATGCGCTACTACGCGCACTTCGGGCACACGGAGTTCGTGCTGTGCCTCGGCTACGGGGCCCACCACATCAAGGACTTCTTCCTCAACTACGAGGAGACGACGTCCAACGACTTCGTACTGCGGGGCGGCCGGACCGAGTTGCTGTCCACCGACATCTCGGACTGGACGATCACGTTCGCGCAGACCGGGATCGAGTCACCGATCGGGGAGCGGCTGCGCCGGGTACGACACCACCTGGACGGCGACGAGATGTTCCTCGCCAACTACGCCGACGTGCTCACCGACGCCCCGCTGCCGGAGATGATCGAGAACTTCGCCCGGCGCGACGCCGGTGCGTCGATGATGGTGGTCCCGCCGCAGTCGTCGTTCCACTGTGTGGACCTGGGCGAGGACGGCCTGGTGGGAGGCATCACCGCGGTGAGCGAACTGCCGCTGTGGGAGAACGGCGGCTACTTCGTGCTCCGTCAGGAGATCTTCGACCACATTCCGGAGAACGGGGACCTGGTCGCCGACGGATGCGCCCAACTGGCCAAGCGCGGCCGTCTGGTGGCGCATCAGCACCGCGGTTTCTGGAAGCCGACCGACACCGTGAAGGAGCGGGCCGCGCTCGACGCCGCCTACGCCCGCGGCGACCGCCCGTGGGCCGTGTGGGAACGGGACCGTGCGGGAGCGGGCGCCGGAGCGAGGGCGTGATCCGGCTCGGGGCCGGGCGCCCGGACCGGATCGTCGCGGTGGGCGCGCACTGCGACGACATCGCCATCGGCGCCGGCGGCACACTGCTGACGCTGTGCCTCGCGCGGCCGGGCATCCGCGTCGACGCGCTGGTGCTCTCCGGTGGTGGCGGCGAGCGGGAGCAGGAGGAGCAGGCCGCGCTCGCCGCCTTCTGCCCGGACGCCGACCTGCGGCTGACCGTGCACAAGCTGCCGGACGGCCGGCTGCCCGCGCACTGGGAGGAGGCCAAGGCCGCGGTCGAGGAACTGCGCGCGCAGTCGGAGCCGGACCTGGTGCTGGCGCCGCGCACCGACGACGCGCACCAGGATCACCGCGGCCTGGCGCAGCTGATACCCACCGCCTTCCGCGACCACCTCGTGCTCGGCTACGAGATCGTCAAGTGGGACGGCGACCTCGGCCGGCCGGCGGCCTACCAGCCGCTGTCCACGGCGGTCGCCGAACAGAAGGTGCGGCTGCTGCAGGAGCACTACCCCTCGCAGCGGCACCGGCCCTGGTACGACCGGGAGGCCTTCCTCGGCCTTGCGCGGATCCGCGGCATCGAATGCCACGAGCGATACGCCGAAGCGTTCGCCGTCACCAAACTCACGCTCAACCTGGGGGGTTGAACCATGCGCGTACTGCTGACCGGACACCAGGGATACCTGGGGACCGTCATGGCCCCGGTCCTCGCCGCCGCCGGACACGAGGTCGTCGGCCTCGACTCCGGCCTGTTCGCCGACAGTGTCCTCGGCCCGGCGCCCTCCGACCCGCCGGGACACCGGGTGGACCTGCGTGACGTCACGGCCGAGCACGTGTTGGGGGTGGACGCCGTCATCCATCTGGCCGCGCTCTCCAACGACCCGCTGGGATCGCTGGCGCCGGAACTCACCTACGACATCAACCACCACGCGTCGGTGCGCCTCGCCCGGCTGGCCCGCGAGGCCGGAGTGCGGCGCTTCCTGTACGCGTCGACCTGCTCGGTCTACGGTGCCGCCGGCGGTGAGGACCTGGTCGGCGAGGATGCCCCGCTGCGCCCGGTGACGCCGTACGCGGAGTCCAAG
This sequence comes from Streptomyces sp. NPDC001544, assembly GCF_042894285.1. Classification (NCBI taxonomy): domain Bacteria; kingdom Bacillati; phylum Actinomycetota; class Actinomycetes; order Kitasatosporales; family Streptomycetaceae; genus Streptomyces; species Streptomyces sp. NPDC001544. Next base: position 220,625 of record NZ_JBIAVN010000002.1, read on the forward strand.
GTGCGGGTGGAGGACGACCTGCACGAGCTGGCCGACGGCGACTTCACCCCCGTGTTCATGCGCAACGCCACGGCCTTCGGCTACTCGCCCCGGCTGCGCGCCGACATCGTGCTGAACAACCTGGTGGGTCACGCGCTGCTGTCCGGCGAGGTGCTGGTGATGTCCGACGGCACCCCCTGGCGGCCGCTGGTGCACGCCGTCGACATCGCACGGGCCTTCACGGCCGCGCTGAGCGCGCCGCGCGAGGCGGTGCACGACCGGGCGTTCAACATCGGCAGCGAGACCAACAACGTCACGGTCGCCGAGATCGCCGAGCAGGTCGCCGAGGCGGTGCCCGGCTCCAAGGTGGTGATCACCGGGGAGACCGGTGCCGACCCGCGGTCGTACCGGGTGGACTTCTCCCGGTTCCGCGCGGCGATCCCGGGCTTCGACTGCGAGTGGACGGTGAAGCGGGGCGCGCTCGAACTCGCCGACGCCTACCGCGCGCACGGCCTGACCCAGGACGACTTCCGGCAGCGCTTCACCCGCCTCGCCGTGCTGCGCGCGGCCTCCGACGCCGGCACCGTCGACGACACCCTGCGGTGGCGCCGGTGACCACGCAGGTGGAAAGAGGTGCCGGCGAGGAGATGTACGCCCTGGTGGAGCGGCTGTACCCGCTCTGCCGGAGCATCACCGGCGACGGTGTGCGCGCCACCCTGGACATCGTCGGCGAGTACGTCCCGCTGCAGGTGCACGAGGTGCCGACCGGGACGCAGGTGCTCGACTGGACGGTGCCGCAGGAGTGGAACATCCGGGACGCGTACATCGCCGACCCCGCCGGCAACCGGGTCGTCGACTTCGCCGCGTCCAGTCTGCACGTGCTCGGCTACAGCGTGCCGGTGGCGCGGACCATGCCCCTGTCCGAGCTGCGCGCGCACCTGCACACCCTGCCCGACCACCCGTCCTGGGTGCCGTACCGGACCAGCTACTACAAGCCGGACTGGGGGTTCTGCCTGGCCCAGGAGACCCTGGACGCGATGCCGGACGGCGCGTACGAGGTGCGCATCGACTCCACGCTCGCCGACGGCCATCTCACCTACGCCGAGCACGTGGTCCCCGGCCGGAGCGCCGACGAGGTGATCGTCTCCTGCCACGTCTGCCACCCGTCGCTGGCCAACGACAACATGGCCGGCGTCGCGGTCGCCACGTTCCTGGCGCGGGAGCTGGCACGGCGGACGCCGTACTACACCTACCGGTTCGTCTTCGCGCCCGGCACCATCGGTGCGATCACCTGGCTGGCCCGCAACGCGGAACGGGTCGAGCGGGTCAAGCACGGGCTGGTGCTGGCCTGCGCCGGCGACCCGGGCTCGCTCACGTACAAACAGAGCAGGCGCGGTGACGCGGAGATCGACCGGGTGCTGCGGCATGTGCTGACCGCCTCCGGGCGGCCGCACCGCATCACGGAGTTCACGCCGTACGGCTACGACGAGCGGCAGTACTGCTCGCCCGGGTTCGACCTCGGCGTCGGCTCGCTCACCCGGACCCCGTACGCGGGCTACCCCGAGTACCACACCTCGGCGGACGACCTGGACTTCGTCTCCCCGGAGGCGATGGCGGACACCCTCGCCGTCTGCCGCGAGGCGTTCGCCGTCCTGGACCGCAACCGGCGCTACCTCAACCTCAGCCCCTACGGCGAACCGCAGCTGGGCCGACGCGGGTTGTACGACGCGCTCGGCGGGCGCAGCGACACCAAGCAGGCCCAGATGGCGATGCTCTGGGTGCTCAACCTCTCCGACGGCGAGCACAGTCTGCTGGACGTCGCCGAGCGGTCCGGGCTGCCGTTCGACACCGTCGCCGACGCGGCCGGCGCCCTGCACGAGGCAGGGCTGATCAAGACATGACGTCGATGCCCGTCGAGGGGGAGAGTCCGCAGACAGTGGCGCCGGCGGCCGGATCCGCCAAGCGGGCCCTCGTCGGCCGGCTGTCCTGGGGGCTGGCCGACCAGGCGGCCTCCAGCATCAGCAATTTCGCGGTGGGCATCTACGTGGCCCGCTCGCTGGGGGTGACCGCGTTCGGCGTGTTCAGCCTGGCCTGGGTGACCTACGGCGTGGTGCTGAACGTCTCGCGCGGCCTGTCCACCGACCCGCTCGTGGTGCGCTTCAGCGGCGTGCCGGAGGCGTCCTGGCGGGGAGCGGTGGCCCGGTCGACGGGTACCGCGCTCGGCGTCGGTGCCGCCATGGGGGTGGCATCCGTGGCGGCCGGGCTGGGTATCGGCGGCCGGTTGGGGCCCGCGTTCGTCTGCCTGGGCGTCATGCTTCCGGGGCTGCTGCTGCAGGACGCCTGGCGGTTCGCGTTCTTCGCCGCGGGCAACGGGCGGAAGGCTTTCCTCAACGACATCGTGTGGTGCGTGGCGCTGGTGCCCGCCATGGTGCTGGCGGCCCACGTGGACACCGTCGCCGCCTTCGTGCTGGCCTGGGGCGCGTCCGCCGCCGTGGCCGCCGCGTACGGCTGCCTCCAGTCCGGCATCCGGCCCCGGACGGCCGGCGCGCGCGGGTGGCTCCGCGAGCAGCGCGATCTCGGCTACCGGTACCTCGTCGAGAACGTCAGCCTCAGCGGCGCGAGCCAGCTGCGGGCCTACGGGCTCGGCGCGATCGTCGGGGTCGGCGCGGTGGGTGCGGTGCGGGGCGCCGAGCTCCTGATGGGCCCGTTCCTCGCCGTACTGATGGGGCTGTCCCTGGTCACCGTCCCGGAGGCGGCACGGGTGCTGCGGCAGGCCCCGCACCGCCTCGGCCCGTTCTGCCTCCTGCTGGGCGGCGGACAGGCCGCCGGCGCGCTGGTCTGGGGCGGGACGCTGCTGCTGATGCCGGACCGGCTCGGCGCGCTCGCGCTCGGCGGTGTCTGGCACTCCGCCGCGCGGCTCATCGTGCCGATCACCCTCGGCGTGGCGGGCGCGGGCCTCGGCACCGGCGCGGCGGCCGGGCTGCGCGCGCTCGGCGCGGCCCGGCGCAGCCTGCGCTGCCAGCTGTTCGCCTCCGCCTGCTATGTCGGCGGCGGGCTCGGCGGGGCGGCCGTCGCCGGCACGGTCGGCTCGGCCTGGGGCGCCGCCGCCGCGACCGTCAGCGGCTCGGCCGTGTGGTGGCTGCAACTGCGGTCCGCCCTGCGCGAGCGGCACCACAACTCCGTTCCCGAAGTGAGGACCTCATGACCGACCGCCCCAGGCTGAGCATCGGCCTGCCCGTGTACAACGGCGAGGAGTACCTGGCCGAGTCGCTCGACGCCCTGCTCGGCCAGACCTACGAGGACTTCGAGCTGGTCGTCTCCGACAACGCCTCGACCGACGGGACCGAGGACATCTGCCGCAAGTACGCCGCGCAGGACCCGCGCATCCGGTACATCCGGCTGCCCCGGAACGTCGGTGCGACGCCGAACCACAACTACGTGTTCACCCAGTGCCGCGGCGAGCTGTTCAAGTGGGCCTCGCACGACGACCTCTACGCCCGCGATCTGCTGCGGGCTTGCGTCGAGGCGCTGGACGAGCGGCCGGACGTGATCCTCGCGCACGCCGACCAGGCGGTCATCGACGGCGACGGGCAGGTGAAGGTCCCGTACGAGTACACGCTGAACACCGGCTCACCGCACGCGCCCGAGCGCTTCCGCAGCATGCTGTTCGAGCCCGGCGGCGACGACTTCTACGGGGTGATCCGCGCCGACGCGCTGCGCCGGGTGAAGCCGATGGACAGCTACCACCACGCCGACCGCACCTTCGTCGCCGAGATCGCCCTGCACGGGCGGTTCCACCAGGTCCCGGAACTCCTGTACTTCCGCCGCGACCACCCCACCCGCGCCGAGCGGGCGAACCCGTCCAAGCGCGCCCGGTGCGTCAACCTGGACCCGCGCCGGGCGGGTCTGCTGCACCCGACGCCCCGGCTGCTCGCCGAGTACGTCTGGGGCTTCGTCTCGGCGATCCACCGGGCGCCGTTGTCCCCGGCCGATCGGCGCGAGTGCTACCGCCACCTGGCGGCGTGGATGACCAGCCGGGTCCGGCCGGGTGCCGGTGAGCGGGTCGAGGACCGCGCCCCGGTCGACCCGGCACAGCTCACCGTCCGCGTCGACGCCCTCGTCGCCGGACGTGAGGGGAGGCAGGCGTGACGGCGGCGGACAGGGCGCCGGTGCGCGTCGGGGTGTTCGGTCTGCTCGGTTCCGGCAACCTCGGCAACGACGGGTCGCTCGAGGCCGTGCTCGGATACCTCCGTGCCGAGCACCCGGACGCGGTCGTGGACGCGCTGTGCGGCGGACCCGAGGCGGTGACCGCCAGGTTCGGCATCCCCGCGACACGGCTGCACTGGAACCGCGCGGAGTACCGGACCGCCTCACGGGCGGGCGCGATCGCGTCGAAGGGACTCGGCAAACTCGTCGACGCCTTCCGTACCGCGGCCTGGGTCCGGCGGCACGACGTGGTCATCGTGCCGGGCATGGGCGTCCTGGAGGCCACACTGCCGCTGCGGCCGTGGGGTTTCCCGTACTCGCTGTTCCTGCTCTGCGCGAGTGGACGGCTGCTGGGCACCCGGGTCGCGCTGGTCAGCGTCGGCGCCGCCGAGATCGGAAGCCGCCCGACCCGGGCCCTGGTGCGCTGGTCGGCACGGCTCGCCGCGTACCGGTCGTACCGCGACGCCCAGTCCCGCGACGCGATGCGCGCGATGGGTGTGGACACCGCGCACGACGAGGTCTATCCCGACCTCGCGTTCTCCCTTCCGGCACCACGGGCGAGCGCGCCCACCGGCACGCCGGGTCCCGTCTGCCTCGGCGTCATGGACTTCCACGGAGGCAACGACGACCGCGCCCGGGCCGAGGAGATCCACCGGCGCTACCTCGACGGGACGATCACGTTCGTCCGCGCGCTCGTCGAGGAGGGCAGACCGGTCCGGCTCCTCACCGGCGACCGGTGCGATCTGTCGGTGGTCTCCGCGATCCTGGACGCCGTCGGCTCACCGCTGGTCACCGCGGCCGAACCGGCCTCCCTGGCGGACCTGATGAACGAGATGGCGGCCGCCGACACCGTGGTGGCCGTCCGCTACCACAACCTGATCTGCGCGCTGAAGACCGCAACGCCCGTGCTCGCCCTCAGCTACGCGGCGAAGAGCGACGCGCTCATGGACCGGATGGGCCTCGGCGCGTACTGCCACCCGGCACGCGAGGTCGACGCCGACCTGCTGCTCGAGCAGTTCCGGGACCTGGAGAAGCGCTCGGCGGAGGTACGGCAGACCCTCACCGAGCGGAACCGGGTCGCAGCCCTGCAACTCGCCCAGCAGTTCGCCGCCTTGACCACGATCCTGTTCCCGGCGAACACCCACGCCCACGCCCCGCGGAAGGCTTCATGAAAGCGACCGTAGTTCCCGAGATCGCCGGCGCGTACCTGTTCGAGCCGACGCCGTACGCCGACGAACGCGGCTTCTTCTGCCGCACCTTCGACGCCGACGTGGTCCGCTCGGTGGGCCTCGACCCGGACGCCTTCGTCCAGGACAGCCTGTCCCGCTCGGTCCGGGGCGTGCTGCGCGGTCTGCACCTGCGCTCCGGCGCCGGCGAGGCCAAGCTGGTGCGCTGCTCGTACGGCAGGATCTTCGACGTCGTCGTGGACCTGCGGCCGGACTCTCCGACCTACCTGGGCCGGGCCTTCTTCGAACTGTCCGACGAGACGCAGGTGGCTCTGTACATCCCGGCGGGGTGCGCCCACGGCTTCCAGGCACTGACCGAACCGGCCGACGTCTCCTACCGTATCGACCGCCCGCACGATCCGGCCGAGGACGTGACGATCGCGTTCGACGACCCCGAACTCGCCATTCCCTGGCCGCTGCCGGTCACCTCGATGTCCCAGCGGGACCGGGCGGCGCCGAGCCTCGCCGAGGTCCTGAAGCACGAAGACAGTTAGAAAGTTGAGGTCGGTGTGGACACCGCAGACACCACAGACACCGCTGACACCGCAGAGCTCCTCCTCCCCCGCTCGCGCATGGCGAACGAGCGACTGCACGCCCTGATCCCCGGGGGCGCGCACACCTACGCCAAGGGCGACGACCAGTACCCCGAGAACCTGGCGCCGGTCATCAGCCACGGCCGCGGTGCCCACGTGTGGGACATCGACGGGAACCGCTACGTCGAGTACGGCTCCGGCCTGCGGTCGGTCAGCCTCGGTCACGCCCACCCACGCGTGATCGAGGCGGTACGGCGGGAACTGGACCGCGGCAGCAACTTCGTCCGGCCGTCCGTCCTGGAGGTGGAGGCCGCGGAACGTTTTCTGGCCACGGTGCCGACCGCCGAGATGGTGAAGTTCGCGAAGAACGGCTCCGACGCCACCACCGCCGCGGTGCGCCTCGCCCGCGCCGCCACCGGACGATCGCGGGTGGCCATCTGCGCCGACCATCCGTTCTTCTCCGTCGACGACTGGTTCATCGGCACCACACCGATGTCCGCCGGCATTCCGGCGGCGACCAATGAGCTCACCGTGGCGTTCCCGTACGGGGACCTGGCCGCCACGGAGGAGCTGCTCACCCGGTACCAGGACGAGGTCGCCTGCCTGATCCTCGAACCCGCCACCCACACGGAGCCGCCGCCCGGGTACCTCGCCGGCCTGCGGGAGCTGGCCGACCGGCACGGCTGCGTCCTGGTCTTCGACGAGATGATCACCGGCTTCCGCTGGTCCGAGGCGGGCGCCCAGGGCCTGTACGGCGTGGTCCCCGACCTCTCCACGTTCGGCAAGGCGCTGGGCAACGGGTTCGCCGTCTCCGCGCTGGCCGGGCGCCGCGAGCTGATGGAGCGGGGCGGGCTGCGTCACTCCGGCGACCGGGTGTTCCTGCTGTCCACCACGCACGGTGCCGAGACGCACTCCCTGGCAGCCGCGATGGCCGTGCTCACCACCTATGTCGAAGAGGGCGTCACCGCGCGGCTGCACGCCCTCGGCGAGCGGTTGGCCGCCGGTGTCCGCGACGCCGCGGCCCACATGGGCGTCGGCGACCACGTCCTCGTCCGGGGCCGGGCCAGCAACCTGGTCTTCGCCACCCTCGACGAGAACCGGCAGCCGTCGCAGCCCTACCGCACCCTTTTCCTGCGCCGGCTCCTCGCGGGCGGGGTGCTGGCCCCGTCGTTCGTGGTGAGCAGCGCGCTCGACGACGCGGACATCGAGCAGACCGTCGAGGTGGTGGCCGAGGCGTGTGCGGTGTACCGGAAGGCACTGGAGGCCGGGGATCCCACCCCCTGGCTGGCCGGACGACCGGTGAAGCCGGTGTTCCGCCGCCTGGCGTGACGACGTGACGTGACGTCAGAGACGCTCCCGCAGACCGGCGTCGGCCGTCCGCTCGACGAGCAGGTCGGCCATCCGGTCGACGAGCCACGCGGTCGCCGGTGTCACCGCCAGCGCGGTGCACCAGCCGCCGAGGACGTCGGTCGGGTAGTGCGCGCCCAGGGCGACCTCCGCCCAGCCCATGGCGGCGCCGGCGACCAGCGCCGCGGCGAGCACGAGTGACGTCCCGGCCGCCCCGTCCAGGCCGGGCCGGCCGGTCGCGAGCAGCGCCACCACGAGGGCGAGCGCGGTGAAGAAGGCGGTGTGCCCGCTCGGGTAGGACAGGTTGCCGGGGCCGTGGATGGTGCGTCCCACCACGTGCTTCAGCAGGGTCGTCGTCCCCACGGCCACGACGGCGCCGGCGACGAAGAGCGCCGCCGCGCGGGGACGCCGCAGCAGCAGACAGCACACCACGATGGCCGCGACCAGCATCGTCGATCCGGCGGGCTCTCCCAGGGAGTCCAGGACCAGGGCGACATGCCGCCAGGTCCCCTGGACACTGTCCTGCGTCGGCAGGACGAACCACCTGTCCACCCTGCCGGGCTCGCTGTGCCCGGCGAACAGCACCCCGAGCGCACCGACCACCACCGCGGCGACGACCGCGATCGCCCCGAGCCACCCACGAAGCGACGCAGGCAGCACCGGGGGGGCCGGCCGGCCGGTCACACGCCCACCGCGTCCGGTCGACGCGCCCGCCGCACACCGTCGCAGACCATCCGGCAGATCCGATGCACCCCCACCCCGTCTCCGCCTGCCACCCTAACCAACAACGCGGTCGCGACACACCGCCGTCGGAGAGTTCTACCCGGTCCCGGTTCCGTTCCCGGTGGCGTCCGGCAGGAGGGCCCCGACGGCGCGCTCCACCGCCGCGATGCGTTCGGCGAGTGCGGCCACGTCGGGTTCCGCCCTGTTGCGCAGCAGCAGCTCGATCTGTTCGAGCCGCTCGGTGATGTCGGTGAGCCGGTCCGCGTCTGCCGTCACCGCGCGCAGCGCCAACTGGCGGTTCTTGCGGTGCAGATCGAGAAAGACGTTGACCTTGGTGCGCAGCACCCACGGGTCGATGGGCTTGGCGATGAAGTCGGCGGCTCCGATCGCGTATCCGCGGTAGGCGTAGTCCGAGCCGCTCTCCGTGCCGGTCACCAGAATGATGGGCACGTGTTTGGTCTGGTCGAGGCGCTTGATGTTGGCGGCGGTCTCGAAGCCGTCCATGCCGGGCATGCGGACGTCCAGGAGGACGACGGCGAACTCCTGGCGCAGCATCGCCTTCAGCGCCTGCTCCCCCGAGCGGGCGCGGACCAGGTGCTGGTGCAGCGGGCCGAGTACGGCCTCGAACGCGATGAGGTTCTCCTCGATGTCGTCGACGAGGAGGATGCTGCACGTGTCGGCCGGGTGGGGGCTCATGGCGCGTCCTCGGACGGTTCGCCGGCGGTGTCGTGCGCGGTCGGCTCTCCCTCGGCGGCGTCGCCGTCGTGCGCCGGTGCCGGGGAGTCGCTCTGCGGGTCGAGCAGATCGCAGATGACCGACAGCAGACGGTCGACGTTCACCGGCTTGGGCACGTAGCCGTCGGCGCCGCTGTCGATCGCCTTCTCCCGGTCTCCGGGCATCGCCTTGGCGGTGAGCGCGATGATCGGCAGATGAGCGAGACGAGGGGTGTCCCGGATGATGCGTATGGCCTCGTACCCGTCCATCTCCGGCATCATGATGTCCATCAGGACCAGGGACACGTCAGGGGACCGCTCCAGGACCTCGAGTCCCTCCCGGCCGTTCTCCGCGTACCGCACGGTGATGCCGACCCGGCCCAGCGCGTGTGTGAGGGCGAAGACGTTGCGGATGTCGTCGTCGACAATCAGGATGCGACGGCCCGCCAGGGCGCGGCCGGGACGCCCGCTGAGCCATTCCTTGAGTCGCGTCGTCTCCGGCCAGGTCTCCTCGCTGTCCTCGCCGCTCCTCACACTGTCGAGCACGTGCTCAGGTGACGCGTCCCCGGCGAGGTCCGCCGCCGGTGCCCGGGTCTCCACGGGCGGCGGGGGCGCGGCACCGGCGGTGCGCAGGTCCGCGGGGCGCTGCGCGGTGCCGGCACCGGGGTGACGCGCGGGGATGTAGAGGGTGAACCGCGAGCCCACACCCGGCTCGCTCTCGGCGACGATCTTGCCGCCGAGCATCCCGGCGATCTCCCGGCTGATGGACAGGCCGAGGCCGGTGCCGCCGTACTTGCGGTTGGTGGTGCCCTCGGACTGCTGGAACGCGTCGAAGACCATCGGAAGTTTCTCGGGGGCGATACCGATCCCCGTGTCCTTCACGGAGAACGCGATGACGGCTTCCGCGTTCTTCAGTGTCTCCTCGGCGAACCCCTTCCCCGGCACCCGGCTGACGCGCAGTTCGACGGTGCCGCTGTGGGTGAACTTCACCGCGTTGGACAGCAGGTTGCGCAGCACCTGCTGCAGGCGCTGTTCGTCGGAGTAGAGCTCGGCCGGTACCCCCTCGTCGACCGCGATCTCGAAGCCCAGACCACGGTCGATGGTGAGCGGCCGGAAGGTGGCGTGGACGTAGTCGAGCAGCTTGATCAGCGGGAGCACCCGTGGACGCACGTCCATCCGCCCGGCCTCGATCTTCGACAGGTCGAGGATGTCGCTGATCAGCTGGAGCAGGTCCGAACCCGACCGGTGGATGGTGGTCGCGAACTGCACCTCCTGTTCGCCCAGGCGCCCGTCGGGGTTGTCGGCGAGCAACCGGGCCAGGATCAGCAGTGAGTTGAGCGGGGTGCGCAGCTCGTGCGACATGTTCGCGAGGAACTCCGACTTGTACTGCGAGGCGGTCGCGAGCAGGGCGGCCTTCTCCTCCAGCTCGGCGTTGGAGCGCTGGAGTTCGTCGGACCGCTCGCGCAGCTCTGAGGTGAGCCGCTGGGACTCCGACAGCAGCGACTCCGTACGCGAGTTGGCGATGATCGTGTTGATCGAGACGCCGATCGTGTTGACGAACTGGTCGATGAAGGCCAGGTGCACATCGTTGAACTTGCTGAGCGAGGCCAGCTCGATCACTCCGAGCACCTGGTCCTCGAAGAGGATGGGCAGGATGACGATGCTGGCCGGGCGGGCGGTGCCGAGTCCCGAGTTGATGGTGATGTAGTCGGCCGGGACGTCCGTGACGATGATGCGCTTCTTCTGCTGCGCGGCCTGCGCGATCAGACCGCGGCCCAGGGTGCCGGTGCCGGGGAGCGGGCTGCCCCCGCCGGCCTGGTCGGTGCCGTATCCGGCGATGAACTGCAGCCCCTCGCCGGGCAGCGCCCCCGTCTCGGCCAGGAAGAACGCCCCGAACTGGGCGTTCACCAGGGGGGTCAGCTCGCGCAGGATCAGGTCGGCGACCTCCACCAGGTCACGGTGGCCCTGCATCAGCCCGGCCATGCGGGTGAGGTTGGACTCCAGCCAGTCCTTGGCCCGGGTGGTCTCGCGGAGGTTGGCCACCATCAGGTTGATGTTGTCCTTCAGCTCGGCGACCTCGCCCTTGGCCTCGACCGTGATGGCGCGGGACATGTCGCCCTGGGTGACCGCGTCGGCCACCTCCGCGATCGCCCGGACCTGGGTGGTGAGGTTCAGGGCCAGCTCGTTGACGTTGGTGGTCAGCCGCTTCCACGTGCCGTAGACGCCCTCGACACGGGCCTGACCGCCCAGCTGCCCCTCGCTGCCGACCTCCCGGGCGACACGGGTGACCTCGGACGAGAACGAGGAGAGCGTGTCGACCATCGTGTTGATGGTGGTCTTGAGCTCCAGGATCTCGCCACGCGCGTCCACGTCGATCTTCTTGGACAGGTCGCCCTGGGCGACGGCCGTGGCGACCTGGGCGATGTTGCGGACCTGTGAGGTCAGGTTGTCGGCCATGCCGTTGACGTTGTCGGTGAGGTCCTTCCACACCCCGGACACCCCGCGGACCTGTGCCCGGCCGCCCAGTGATCCCTCCGTGCCGACCTCGCGGGCGACCCGGGTGACCTCGTCGGCGAACGCCCGCAGCTGCTGGACCATGGTGTTCACGGTCTCCTTCAGTTGCAGGATCTCACCGCGCGCATCGACCGTGATCTTCTTCGACAGGTCACCGTTGGCGACCGACGTGGTCACCTGGGCGATGTTGCGGACCTGCGAGGTCAGGTTCGACGCCATGAAGTTGACGTTGTCCGTCAGTTCCTTCCACACGCCCGAGACGCCGCGGACCTGGGCCTGTCCGCCCAGGTTGCCCTCGGTGCCGACCTCGCGCGCGACCCGGGTGACCTCGTCGGCGAACGCCAGGAGCTGGTCGACCATCGTGTTGATGGTCGACTTGAGCTCCAGGATCTCGCCCTTCGCCTCCACCGTGATCGTCTTGCCGAGGTCGCCCTGGGCGACCGCCGTGGCGACCTGGGCGATGTTGCGGACCTGCGAGGTCAGGTTGTCCGCCATGAAGTTGACGTTCTCCGTGAGGTCCTTCCACACTCCGGACACCCCGCGGACCTGGGCCCGGCCACCGAGCCGGCCCTCGGTACCGACTTCACGGGCGACGCGGGTGACCTCGCCGGCGAACGCGGAGAGCTGGTCGACCATCGTGTTCACGGTGCTCTTGAGCTGCAGGATCTCGCCCCGGGCGTCCACCGTGATCTTCTGGCTCAGATCGCCGTTGGCGACCGCCGTGGTCACCTGGGCGATGTTGCGGACCTGCGACGTCAGGTTCGACGCCATGAAGTTGACGTTGTCGGTGAGGTCCTTCCACACCCCCGAGACGCCCGGTACCTGCGCTCGGCCGCCCAGCTGCCCCTCCGTGCCGACCTCGCGCGCGACCCGGGTGACCTCGTCCGCGAACGCGCGCAGCTGGTCGACCATCGTGTTCACGGTGAGCTTCAGCTCCAGCAGCTCGCCGGTCGCCTCCACCGTGACCTGCCGGGTCAGGTCGCCGCGCGCGACCGCCGTGGTCACCACCGCGATGTCGCGCACCTGTGCGGTGAGCCGGGAGGCCATGGTGTTGACGGCCTCGGTCACGTAGCGCCAGTCGCCGGCCAGACCGTCCACCGTGGCACGTCCGCCGAGACGGCCTTCGGTACCGACCTCCTGGGCGACGCGGGTCAGCTCGCCGGTGAACAGCGACAGACGCTCCACCATGCGGTTCACGCCGCTCCCCAAGTGGCGCAGGTCGCCGCGGAGCGGGCGTCTGCCGTCGTGCAACTCGGCGTGCTGGGTCAGATCACCGTCCGCGACGGCGTCGAGTACGCGTGTGGCGTTCATGATCGGGACGGCCAGCGCCTCCAGCAGCGTGTTGGCCGCCTCCACGCTGGTCGTCCACCCTCCCGGCCCGGGGCTCGCGGTGACCCGCTCGTCCAGCCGCCCCTGCCGGACCACTTCCCGGCGCACCCGCTCGAGTTCCGCGGCCAGGTGCGCGTTGCGCGTGATGATCCGATTGAACACGCCCGCCATCTCGGCGAGGACCCCTTCGGGCACACCTCCCATGCGCACGGTGAAGTCGCCGTCGCAGAGCGCGTTCATGGCCGCGAGCAGCGGACGCAGTTCGGCCACGCGCACCCACTCGCCGTCCTCGGCGGGGGCGGGCCGGCCTACGGCCCCGGGGCTGGTTGCCATGGTCTCCCGCTCCCGGGCCTGGGCCTCGGCGTGGGCCTCGGCCTCGGTCTCGGTCTCGGGAGCAGCGGAATCGGGCTGGTTGACAGATTCCATAGCAACACTTTTCCGGAGCAAACATACGATTACTTTCAATTTAGGCTACATTCGTCCCGTATTGTTCGGAAGCGAGCTTGCCGGGGGTCGCCCATGGGGTCGTCCCGTGAACCGCGTGGCGCCACGGCGCGGATCCGCGTACCCGCCGACGAGCTCGCGGCCTCGGCGGCACGCGAGTTCCTGCGTGTCGTGCTCACGGAGAGAGGCGCACCGCACTTCCCCGAGGTTCCGGCGATCAGCGACCGGTCCGTCGACGATGCCGTGCTCCTCGTCGGCGAACTGGTCACCGGCGCTGTCCCACACGCCGGGTTCGAGGTCGAGGTGACCTGCCGCATCGAGGACCGTTCTCCCTCTCCGACCGGTTCCGCGCGGGCCGGGGCCGGGAGCTCGGGAATCGTGGTCGAGGTGCTGGAGCACGGGACCCGTGACTCCCCCGACGGCGAGGAGTGGGAACCGAGCCATGTGCGCGGTCCCGGCAGACGACTGCTGCACAACCTGGCCGAGTCCTGGGGTGTCACCTACCGGCGCACCGGGAAGGTCACGTGGTTCCGCCTGGAGTGCGCGGTGGCGACGGCGCTCGCGACCGCCGAGCAGGGCGTCGCGGTCTCCCTCCCCCCTGCCGTCCCGCCGCCGCGCAACCGTCCGCGCCGCAGCGCCCTGTGGGCGGAGCGCGAAGGACAGTCGTTCCTCACCGAGGCCGGAGAGCTCCTCGCCGGGCAGTTGGACGAGGACATGGTCGCGGCCCTCGCCGGACAGCTCCTGGTCCCGAGGCTCGCCGACTGGTGCGGCGTATGGCTGACCACGGACAACGCCGAGATGCGGCTCTCCCATGTCTGGCACGTGGACGAGCGGCGGATCCGCGCACTGCGCCTGGCACTGCAGCAGGACCGTCCTGTCGCGGGACTGAGCACGGCAGGTGTCCCATGGCCCTGGCCCCAGTCCGGAGGCGCGGAGAACGCGGGCGGCTCGGCACTGGCGTTCTCGCTCGTCGCGGGCGGCCGGTGCCACGGCACCCTTCTGATCGGCCAGGCGGGACTGTCCCAGCTGACCGACGCCGTGGTACGACTCGCGGAGAACGTGGCCCGGCGCATGGCCCAGTCAGTGGTCACCGCCCGCCACTACGCACGGCAGGTGAGCATCAGCCGGACGCTGCAGCGCAGCCAGCTCCCCACATCCCTCGCGGCCATCCCGGGCATCGACACGGCGATCGTCTACGAACCCTGGGGCGAGGGCCAGACCGTGGGCGGCGACTTCTACGACCTGTTCCCGGCAGCGGACAGCCGGTGGTGCTTCCTGCTCGGCGACGTGAGTGGCCATGATGTGGAGGCGATGGCCGTCACCGGCCTGGCCCGGCATCTGGTACGGCTGTTGGCACGTGAGGGCCACGGCGTGGCGTCCCTGCTCACCCGGTTGAACCTCGCCCTGGCGGAGGAGGCCGCCGAGGCCATGACGCTCCGCGGCGAGCGGGAGGGCTCCCGCTTCCTGAGCCTGCTGTACGGGGAGTTGGAGCCCGACTCGGTCGCCAGCGGCGCACGGTGCACGGTGGCCAGCGCCGGGCACCCGCCGCCGTTGCGGCTGACGACGGACGGTTCCGTGACGGCTGCCGCGGACCCGCAGATGCTGCTGGGCATCGAGGAGCATGCGGAGTTCCGCGCCAACTCCTTCACCCTGGCGCCGGGTGAGACGCTGCTGTGCGTGACCGACGGCGTGACCGAACGCCGCAGGGGCACGAAGCAGTTGGACGACGACGACGGCCTGGCGAAGGTGCTGCGCACATGCGTGGGACTCGGCGCGAAGGCCGTGGCGGAATGCGTCCGGCGAGCCGTCCACGACTTCAGCACCGAGCCGCTCGAGGACGATCTGGCGGTACTCGTGCTGGAGGCGGTGCCCGTCCCACGGAGCGCGGGGCGGGCGACGACGGCCCTCCGGGGCGGCCGCAGCGGCTGACACCGACGGGCAGGTGCGAGGCGTGCCCCGACGCCGCGGGGACCTCTTTCCGCCCTTGGCGCTCACCGCGCTCGGCGTTCTGCGGGTGCGCTGACGGAGCCTTCCGTCGGTTCTACTCGGCGAACGCGTCGACGCCCGTCAGTTCCGCCGACAGCTCCCACAGCCGGGCGGCCTGCTCCGGGTCGATGGCCCACTCCTTGACACCAGCGCGTTCGCTGCCCTCCACCGCGGGCTCGGCGACGTCGCAGTCCTCCAGATAGACGCCGCCGATCCCGTCGAGCTGCGGCGAGGTCGCCGCCCACACCTGGGTGGCCGCACCCTGCTGCGGGGTCTTGAAGCCCTCGGGGTTGAGCACGTTGCCGTCCTCGTCGATCCAGCCGCGCTCGATCATCTCCTCCTTCGGCAGATGCCGTTGGAGCGGGGTGATGATGCCGCCGGGATGCAGGGCGAAGGCCCGGACGCCGGCATCGCGGCCGAGCTTGTCGAGCTGGACGGCGAACAGGACGTTGGCGGTCTTGGCCTGGCCGTAGGCCTCCCACTTGTCGTAGCCCTGCCGCCAGTGGATGTCGTCCCAGCGGATGCCGGAGAAGTGGTGGCCGCGAGAGGAGACGGAGACGACCCGGGCGCCGCCCGGCGCGATCGCGGGCCACAAGCGGTTGACAAGGGCGAAGTGACCCAGGTGATTGGTGGCGAACTGGGCCTCCCAGCCGGGCCCCACCCTGGTCTCCGGGCACGCCATGATCCCGGCGCTGTCGATCACGATGTCGATGTTCCGTCCGGAGGCGAGGAACCGCTCGGCGAAGCCGCGCACGCTCTCCAGGTCGCCGAGGTCCAGCTCGTCCAGTTCGACTCCGGAGATTCCGGCCAGTGCCTGTTCGGCCGTGCCCGGGCGGCGGGCGGGCACGACCACGTGGGCGCCGGCCGCCGCGAGCGACCGGGTGGTCTCCAGGCCGATCCCCGAGTAGCCGCCGGTGACAAGGGCGAGCTTCCCCGCCAGGTCGATGCCTTGCAGAACGTCGTCGGCGGTGCTGGTGGCGCCGAAACCGGACCCGATCTTGTGCTGTGCAGTACTCATACCCGGAACGCTACGAATTGGAGCGCACTCGAAGTCAAGAAGAACCCCTGAGCCGACGGGGCCGTTGAGCCTCACGGACCAACCGTACGCCCCCGGGACGCTGCCATAGCCTGGCTGTGTCCGCCCGCACCCCGACTGCCATCAGGGAGCACTCGTGGCCGCAGAAGACCTCAACGTCGAAGCATGGCTCACGTACGGCCGACGCCAGTTGGCGCGCGCGTACGTTCCGCCCGTTCCACGGCACGGTCCTGCCCGTCGACGGCGGGTGGCTCGGCCGATGACCGTGAGGTGACGGTCCGTGCCGCTCTCCCGGGACCGGCCCACCGAGGGCATGACTTCCCGTACACGCATCCAAGTATCATCAATGTCACCCTCGGTATGCGGAATCCGGAGCAGGTCGTACGAAGCGTGGAACTCCACCGTCAGCACACCCCCCAAGGCCTCTGGGGCGATCTCCGTGCCCGCGGGCCGATCAGGGCCGACGTGCCGGCGGCGAACGCGCGGGGAAGGGGTTCGCGGTGTCTTTGACGGACAGGGCCATCGAGCAGATCCGTGAGCTGATCAGCACCGGGGCGCTGCCTCCCGGGTCGAAGCTCCCACCGGAACCGGACCTGGCCGCCCAGCTGGGACTTTCCCGCAACCTCGCCCGGGAGGCGGTCAAGGCGCTGGCCGTCGCGCGGGTCCTGGAGGTCCGCCGGGGCGACGGCACGTACGTGACCAGTCTGCAGCCGAGCCTCCTCCTGGAGGGGCTCGGCGGGGCGGTGGAGCTGCTGCAGGGTGACTCCGCCGCCCTGCAGGACCTCATGGAGGTCCGGCGCCTCCTCGAACCGGTCGCCACGGCGCTGGCCGCCACCCGGATCTCGGACGACCAACTGGCCGAGGTCAAAAGGCACTTGGACGCCATGCGCGAGGCCCGTGACGACGTCGAACGGCTCAACTCCCATGACGCGGCCTTCCACCGCGCCGTCATCTCGGCCACCGGGAACGAGACACTCCTCACCCTCCTCGAGGGCATCTCCGGACGCACACTGCGCGCCCGTATCTGGCGCGGTCTCGTCGACGACCAGGCCGCGGGCCGCACCCTGGCCGAACACGAAGCGATCTTCAGGGCGCTGTCCCACCGCGACGCCGCCCTGAGCCAGGCCGCCGCGCTGCTGCACGTGAGCACCACCGAGCAGTGGCTGAGGGAACACCTGCGTTCCAACGACGCCCTGTGACCCTGGCCGTCTCGATCGCTCACCCCCACCGCCGAGGGAGGGCACCTCAGGCGTCGGTGCGCAGCAGGCGGTACGCGGCGCCCGCGAGGGCCAGCGCGGTCCAGCCGAGGAGGACCAGGAGCCCGGCGGCGGGCGGCAGGGTCGTCGGGTCGTGGGTCAGCGCGAACAGCGACCCACCGGCGTTGCTGGGCAGGAACTCGCTGATGTCGTCCTGCCAGGAACTGGGCAGCAGTGAGACCAGGCCGGGCACCAGCATCAGTGAGGCGATCAGGACGGCGATACCGCCGGCGACGGAGCGCAGCAGCGCGCCCAGGGCCACACCGATCACGGTGACCAGGCCGAGGTAGAGGCCCGCGCCCAGCAGACTGCGTACGACACCCGGGTGGGACAGCGACAGGGCCGCCGGAGTGTCGGAGACCACGCCGGCGCCGATCGGGAAGGCGGCGAACACGCCGGCGGTGGCGACGGCCAGGGCGACCAGACCGAGCACGGCGGCCTTCGACCACAGCACCGGCAGACGGCGCGGGACCGCGGCGAGGGTCGAGCGGATCGTGCCCGTGGAGTACTCGCCGGCGGTGGCCAGCACCCCCAGGACACCGAGGGCGAGCTGGGCGAAGTTGGTGCCGAAGAGGGACAGGCTCAGGGCGGTGGCGTGGGCGTCGTAGGGGCGCATCTGTCTGCCCGAGGCGGAGTCGGCGTGGTAGTGCACGGCGGCGATCACGCCGAAGCCCACGAGGAAGAGCATGCCCAGGCCCAGGGTGATCCAGGTGGAGCGCAGGGACCACAGTTTGGCCCACTCCGAGCGCAGCACGCGGCGCGCGGTGACCTTGTACGGGGGGCGCGGCGTGTGGACGGGTGCCGGTGCGGGGGTCGGACTCCCGTTCAGGGTGGTCTGGCTCATGCGGCGCTCCGGGGGGTCTCGACGGTGGTGCTGCCGTGGTATTCGACGGCGTCGCCGGTCAGCTCCATGAACGCCTGTTCGAGGGAGACGGTCCGGGAGCTGAGCTCGTACAACGGGATGCCGTGCTCGGCGGCCCGGAGACCGATGGCACGCGCCGACAGGCCGGTCACCTGCAGTTCCTCGGAGCCGACCGCGCCGGTGATCTCG
The DNA here is from genome assembly GCF_042894285.1 of Streptomyces sp. NPDC001544. Taxonomy (NCBI): domain Bacteria; kingdom Bacillati; phylum Actinomycetota; class Actinomycetes; order Kitasatosporales; family Streptomycetaceae; genus Streptomyces; species Streptomyces sp. NPDC001544. Next base: position 238,968 of record NZ_JBIAVN010000002.1, read on the forward strand.
ACTCCGGGGCCGGAGAGGATCTCGCGCAGGCGGTTCGCCCGGTCGGAGGCGACCGTCACGGTGTCGCCCCCCGCCTGGCGTACCAGGTCCCGCACCGTGGTGTCGGCCAGGAGCCGGCCCCGGCCGATGACGATCAGGTGGTCGGCGACCTGCGCCATCTCGCTCATCAGGTGTGAGGAGACGAAGACGGTACGGCCCTCGGAGGCGAGCCGGGTCAGCAGGTTGCGGATCCAGCGCACGCCTTCGGGGTCGAGCCCGTTGACCGGCTCGTCGAGCATGAGGGTGGCGGGGTCACCCAGCAGGGCCGCGGCGATGCCCAGGCGCTGGCCCATGCCGAGCGAGAAGGCGCCGGCGCGCCGCCTGGCCACGGACCGCAGACCGGTGAGCTCGACCACCTCCTCCACCCGGCGGCGTGGGATGCCATGGGTGTGGGCCTGCGCCATCAGGTGGGCGAACGCGGAGCGGCCCGGGTGGACGGACCTGGCCTCCAGCAGGGTGCCGACCTCCTGCAGCGGCGCCCGGTGCTCGGCGTACCGCCTGCCGTTCACGGTCACGCTGCCGCCGGTGGGTGCGTCCAGGCCGACGATCATGCGCATGGTGGTGGACTTGCCCGCGCCGTTGGGGCCCAGGAAGCCGGTGACGGTGCCCGGCCTGACGGTGAAGTCCAGCCGGTCGACCGCCGTCTTCTCCCCGTACCGCTTCGTCAGCTGTCGCGCCTCGATCATCGCCGCTCCCTCACGCCGGGCTGTGGGATCCTTCCGGTCCAACGCAACGCCAGGAGCGGGTCGGCCGCAAACCGGGTTAGGCGGGCGGTGTCACACCCGGGCGAGGTCACAACCCGGCAAGGTCACAACCCGGCGAGCCCGGTCAGCACACGGTCCGGCGTGAGCGGCAGTTCGCGCAAGCGGACGCCGGTGGCGTGGTGGACGGCGTTTCCGATGGCGGCGGCGGTGCCGACGATGCCGATCTCACCGATGCCCTTGCTGCCCATGGGGTTGAGGTGGGGGTCGTCCTCCTCGATCCAGTGGGCCTCGATGTCGGGGACGTCGGCGTGTGCGGGCACGTGGTAGGAGGCGAGGTCGGACTCGGTGAAGTCACCGAAGGCGGCGTCCATGGTGCTGCCCTCGGTCAGCGCCATGCCGAGTCCCATGGTCATGGCGCCGACGAACTGGGAGCGCGCGGTGCGGGCGTTGAGGATCCGCCCGGCGGCGTAGACGCCGAGCAGCCGGCGCACCCGCACCTCGCCGGTGACGGTGTCCACGGCGACCTCGGCGAAGTGGGCGCCGAAGGCGTGGCGGGCGTACGGACTGTCGGCGTCGGCCCGGCCGGTGGTGTCGGCCCGCTCGACCAGGCCGGTGCCGGGCAGCGGCCCGGTGTGGCCGGCCAGGCGCTCGGCGAGCCGGGTGCACGCCTCGTGCACGGCCCAGCCCCAGGAGGCGGTGCCGGAGGAGCCGCCGGCCAGCGACGCGGACGGCAGGTCGCTGTGGCCGACCTCGGTGCGCACCCGGTCGAGCGGCACCCGGAGGGCGTCCGCCGCGACCTGGGCGAGGACGGTACGGGCGCCGGTGCCGATGTCGGCGGCGTTCAGCCGGACCACGAACGTTCCGTCGGGCAGCGCGTGGGCCGCGGCGGTGGACGGGAAGACCACGACGGGGTAGGTCGCCGCGGCCACACCCGTGCCGATGAGCAGCGGGCCCTCGGACCGGGCCGCGGAGTGCGGGTCGCGGTGGGCCCAGTCGAAGCGGCGGGCGCCCTCGCGCAGACACTCCACCAGGTGCCGGCTGCTGAACGGCTTGCCGCTGTCGGGCTCGGCGTCCGGTTCGTTGCGGATCCGCAGCTCCACCGGGTCCTCGCCGAGGGCGTCGGCGAGCTCGTCCATCGCGGACTCCAGGGCGTACATGCCGGGCGCCTCGCCGGGGGCGCGCATCCAGGACGGGCCGGGCACGTCCAGCGGCACGACCCGATGGGCGGTGAGCAGGTGGGGGCTGGCGTACATGACCCGGGCCGGGGCCGCCGCCGACTCCACGAACTCGCGTACGCGGGAGGTGTACGTGGTCACCTCGTGCAGCAGCGTGGTGAGGCGGCCGTCGGCGGTGGCGCCCAGGCGCAGCCGGTGCAGGGTGGGGGCGCGGTGGCCGACCACGGCCGCCAGGTACTTGCGCGGCAGGTTGACGGTCACGGGGCGGCCGGTGTGGCGTGCGGCCAGGGCGGCGAGGACGACGTCGGGGCGTGGGGTGCCCTTGGAGCCGAAGCCCCCGCCGACGTGTTCGGCGACGACGGTGACGTGGTCCTCCGGGAGGTCGAACATCCCGGCGAGCACCGAGCGGACGGTGGTGCCGCCCTGGCTGGAGGTGTACAGGGTGAGGCGATCCCGGGCCCGGTCCCAGTGCGCCGTGGTGGCGTGCGGCTCCATGGGGTGGTTGTGCAGGGGCGGCACCCGGTACGCGGTGTCCACCCGGACCGGGGCGGCCGCGAAGGCGCCTTCGGGGTGGCCGTGTTCGGTGCGGGCGGGCTGGCCGTTGGCCTCCTCGGGTTCGTAACCGCCGGGGTGCTCCGGCCGGAGGGTGACGTCGTGCTCCTCGGTGTCGTAGGTGACCCGGACCGCCCGGGCGCCGGCGCGGGCCGCCTCCAGGGTGTCGGCGACGACCAGGGCGACGAACCAGCCGCGGTGCGGCACCCGGGGGTTCTGCAGCACGGCGAGGGTGGCGTCCTCCGGTTCGGCGAGCCGGGGCGCGTTCTCGTGGGTGAGCACGTCCAGGACGCCCGGGACCTGCCGGGCGGCGGCGTCGTCGACCGACGTGACCCGGCCGCGGGCCACGGTGGCGGGCACGGGCCAGGCGTGGACCCGGCCGGGCAGGTGGTGTTCGGCGGCGTAGCGGGCCCGGCCGGTGACCTTCTCCCGCCCTTCCCGGCGCTCCGCCGGGGCGCCCAGGGCGGTGCCGGTGCGGGCCATGGTGTCCTCCTGTGGCATACCGGTTCAGCTCCCCACGGGCGTCGGCGCGAGCCGGTTCAGGACGTCGAGGGCGAGATTGTGGGCGAGGGGCACCTTGTAGGCGTTGTCGCGCAGGGGCTCGGCGGCGTCGAGTTCGAGGTCGACGGCGCCCTCGAAGGCGGGCGGGGTGGCGGCGGCCCCGAGCAGGGCGTCCTCCGCCAGCCGGGCCCGCCAGGGCCGGTGCGCGAGGCCGCCGAAGGCCAGGCCGACCTGGGTGACCCTGCCGTCCGTCACCCGCAGCAGGACGGCGACGGACGCGAGGGCGAAGGCGTACGAGGCCCGGTCGCGGGCCTTGCGGTAGGCGGAGGGCGCCCCGGCGGTGGCGGCCGGCAGGACCACGCCGGTGATCAGTTCGCCGGGCCGGATCTCGGTGTCCCGCTCGGGGTGGTCGCCGGGCAGCCGGTGGAAGTCGGCCACCGGGACGCTGCGGGTGCCCTCGGTGCCGTACAGCTCGACGCGGGCGTCGAGGGCGGCGAGGGCGACGGCCATGTCGGAGGGGTGGGTGGCGATGCACTGCGGGGAGTGGCCGAGGACCGCGTGGTCGCGGTGCACGCCGTCGCGGGCCCCGCAGCCGGTGCCGGGGGCGCGTTTGTTGCAGGGCTTGGACAGGTCCTGGAAGTAGGGGCAGCGGGTGCGCTGCAGCAGGTTGCCGCCGGTGGTGGCGGCGTTGCGCAGCTGGCCGGAGGCTCCCGCGACCAGGGCCTGGGACAGTGCGGGGTAGCGGTCGCGGACCAGGGGGTGGGCGGCGAGGTCGCTGTTGCGGACGGTGGCGCCGACGCGCAGGGAGCCGTCGTCGAGCTCCTCCACGGTGTCCAGGGGCAGCCGGCTGACGTCGACGAGGACGGCGGGCCGGGCCACGCCGAGCTTCATCAGGTCCACGAGGTTGGTGCCGCCGCCGAGGTACTGGGCGCCGGGGTGCGCGGCGTACGCCTCGGCCGCTTCCTCGACGCTGCGGGGCCGTACGTATCCGAAGGGCTTCACCGGTTCACGTCCTCCACGGCGTCGACGATGCGCGGATAGGCCCCGCAACGGCAGAGGTTGCCGCTGAGCCGCTCGCGGATCTCGGCCCGGTCCAGCGGGACGGGGCGGCCGGAGGGGGCCGCCGGGTCGGTGACGTGCGAGGGGTGGCCGGCCGCGGCCTCGGCGAGGACGCCGAGGGCGGAGCAGATCTGGCCCGGTGTGCAGTACCCGCACTGGAAGGCGTCGCGTTCCAGGAAGGCCCGCTGCAGCGGGTGCGGTTCCTCCCCGTCGCCCGCGAGGCCCTCGACGGTGGTCACCTCGCTGCCGTCGAGACAGACGGCGAGCAGCAGGCAGCTGTTGACCCGGCGCCCGTCGACCAGGACCGTGCAGGCCCCGCACTGGCCGTGGTCGCAGCCCTTCTTGGCGCCGGTGAGGTCGAGGTCCTCGCGCAGCAGGTCGAGCAGGGCGCGCCGGTGGTCGACGAGCAGGGTGTGGGGTTTTCCGTTGACCCGGAGGGTGATTTCGGAGCGGTACGGGGCCGTCGGCGCGGTGTGCGCCGGGTCGGCCCCGCCGTCGGGGATCGTGTCGTGCTCGCCGTACCTGTCGCTGCCCATGGCGTGGATGACCTTCCGGACGCGCCGTGCTGCCGTGGTTGACCGCGTATCCAGGCTGCGGCAGCTGACACGTACCGGCACCCCGGGGACGCCCGGGCCGGTCAGCCGCGCTGCGCGGATCCACCGGGTGCGGACCCGCCCGACTTCGCCAGCCGATCGGTGACGTCCGCGGTGTCCGAGGCGGGCGGCGCCGTGACGCTCGCCCTGGTACCGAAGTCGCTGAACCGCAGGACGGTGGTGCTGGTCACCTGGGCGTTCTCCTTGCCCGGCGTCTTCCCCTTCAGGGGGTGCAGGGCCAGTCGTACGCTCTCCTGCCGCAGGCGGCCCTGGTCGTCGAGCCACAGGTCCACCGGCAGGGAGGACTTCCCGAGCTGCCGCCGCAGTTCCTCGGCCTGCCGCGCGTTGTCCTTCGCGAGCGAGGAGACGGGAACCGAGACGCGGTAGTGGGTGGTGCGGGTGCCGTCGAGGGTCTGGGCGCCGACCCGGGTGACGTCCTCGCGGCCGACCCCCTTGAGGTAGTGGAACGGCTCCGCCGGGTCGCCGGCCTGGGACTGTCCGGTGGCGCCGGACCGGTTCAGCCGGGCCAGGTCGATCTTCATCCAGGTCTTGCCGCCCGGGATCTCGGCCCGCTGCCCGCCGGACGGCTTCTGGTAGACCACGCCGTCGACGACGCGCTGCTCGATCTCGGTGCCCTGCGAGGTCAGTGTGATCCGGCTGGCGCCCTTGCGCAGGTCGACCACGCCGGCGCCGTGCGCGGTGACGGCCTGTCCGTCGGCGACGGCCTTGCTGCTGACCGTCATCTTCGCGGTGTCCGCGGCCACGGTGTTGCGGTAGGCGCTCTGCACGGCCTCGGCCTTGGGCGTCGCGCTCCCGTCGGCCTTGGCGTCGCCTCCCTTCCCGGCGCCGTCCTCGCTGCCGCAGGCCGCTAAACCGGCGGCCAGGACGAGCGTGGCCACGGCACTTCCGATCTGCGCTTTCGACACGGTGTCCGCCTCCCGGGCGAGCGTTGGTACGTACTTGACGCCTGCTCGGGTGCCCGGCCGGCCGCCGGTCACGCCCCGGCGGCCACCTCGGTCCCGGTCTCGCTCTCGTTCTCGGCGGCCCGCTTCTCGAACTGGGTGCGGTACAACTGCGCGTACCGGCCACCGGCGGCCAGGAGTTCCTCGTGCGTACCGCGTTCCACGATGTGACCGGCCTCGACGACCAGGATGAGGTCGGCGGCGCGGACGGTGGACAGCCGGTGGGCGATCACCAGGGCGGTGCGGTCCCTGAGGGCCTCGGTCAGCGCCTCCTGGACGGCCGCTTCGGAGGTGTTGTCCAGGTGGGCGGTGGCCTCGTCGAGGATGACGACACGCTGCCGGGCCAGCAGCAGCCGGGCGATGGTCATGCGTTGCCGCTCGCCGCCGGAAAGACGGTAGCCACGCTCGCCGACCACGGTGTCCAGACCGTCGGGGAGGGACCGTACGACCTCGTCCAGGCGGGCGCGGCCGAGCGCGTCCCACAGTTCGTCGTCGCTCGCCCCGGGGTGGGCCAGCAGCAGGTTGGCGCGGACGGTGTCGTGGAAGAGGTGGCCGTCCTGGGTGACCATGCCGACGGTGGCCCGCAGAGAGGCCGCGGTCAGGTCGCGGACGTCGACGCCGCCGACTCGGATCGCGCCCTCGTCGACGTCGTAGAGGCGCGGCAGCAGCTGCGCGACGGTCGACTTGCCGGCGCCGGAGGAGCCGACGAGGGCGACCGTCTGCCCGGGCTCGGCGCGGAAGGTGACGCCGTGCAGCACCTCGGCGCCGCCGCGGCCGTCGAGCGCGGCGACCTCCTCCAGGGAGGCGAGGGAGACCCTGTCGGCGGACGGGTAGCCGAAGCGGACTTCGTCGAACTCCACCGCCACCGGTCCCTCGGGCACCTCGCGGGCGTCCGGCTTCTCCTCGATGAGCGGCTTCAGGTCCAGCACTTCGAACACCCGCTCGAAGCTGACGAGTGCGGACATCACCTCGACGCGGGCCCCGGCGAGCGCCGTGAGCGGCGCGTACAGCCTGGTCAGCAGCAGGGCCAGCGACACCACCGCGCCGGGCTCCAGATGGCCGCGCAGCGCGAACCAGCCGCCGAGTCCGTAGACCAGGGCAAGGGCCAGCGAGGAGACCAGGGTCAGGGCGGTGATGAACGCCGACTGGGCGGTGGCCGTGCGGACACCGATGTCCCGCACCCGCGCGGCGCGGTCCATGAACGCCGCGGACTCCTCCTCCGGGCGACCGAACAGCTTGATCAGGGTGGCGCCCGGGGCGGAGAAACGCTCGGTCATCCGGGTGCCCATCGCGGCGTTGAGTGCGGCCGCCTCCCGCTGCATCCGGGCCATCCGGCTGCCCATCCGGCGGGCGGGCACCACGAACACCGGCAGCAGCACCAGTGCGAGCAGGGTGATCTGCCAGGACAGGGTGAGCATGACGGCGAGGGTGAGCAGCAGCGTGACGATGTTGCTCACGACTCCGGACAGGGTGTTGCTGAAGGCGCGCTGGGCGCCGATGACGTCATTGTTGAGACGGGAGACGAGCGCTCCCGTACGAGTGCGTGTGAAGAACGCGACCGGCATGCGCTGCACATGATCGAACACAGCCGTTCTGAGATCGAGGATGAGCGCCTCCCCGAGCGTCGCCGAGAGCCGTCTGCCGAGGATCCCGAGGGCGGCCTCGGCGACCGCGATGAGCGCGATCAGCACGGCCAGGCGTACGACCGTGCGCTCGTCGCCGTGCGACACGATCGCGTCCACGACGCGGCCCGCGAGCACGGGGGTCGCGACGGCGAGCAGCGCGGTCACCACCCCGAGCAGCACGAACCAGGCGATGCGGCGGCGGTGCGGGCGGGCGAACGCCCCGATGCGGCGCAGTGTCCCGCGGTCGAAGGGGCGTCGTTCGGCTTGCGCGTTCATCACGCTGTGCAACTGCGTCCACGCGGTGGTCTCCATGCTCATGGCACAGACCGTAGAACCTCGAGCTTGATTGAGGTCAATATCCGCCCGTCGTCCCCTCGCGCGAAGGACCCGATGCCCCCTCCCCCGCAGCTTTCCGCTCAGACGCTTCCCGTCCGTAAGCCGTCGGCCCCGTCTCCGCCACCCGCCGTTGGCACGGCGCGGAAACCCTCTTCGGGTGTGACAGCGGTACAACTCCCCGAACTCCGCCAGGGACGACTCCCCCGACGCGTCCCCGTCCGGCAGGCCCTGTGCCTGCTCCCGCTCCTGCTCGTCACCGTCGCCGCGGTGCGGCACCGTTCCGTGCTCGCCGACGGCTTCGGACAACTGCGCACGGCGTCCTGGCCGTGGCTTCTCGCGGCGGTCGGCGCCACCTGTCTGACCTGGGTCGCCGCCGCTTTCACCCGGCAGGGCGCGGTCGTGCAGCCGCTGCCCAAGCGACGGCTCCTGGCCACCCAGTTCGCGGCCGGCGCGGCCAACCACCTGCTGCCGACCGGGCTTGGCGCGAGCGCCGTCAACCTGCGGTTCATGACCGTGTGCGGGGTGCCGCTCGCCCGCTCCTCGGCCGCCCTCGCGCTGTACATGATGGCCGAGTGCGTCGGCCGGCTGGTTCTGCTGGCCGGACTGCTGCTCGCCTTCCCCGACGCGCTCAGGCCGGGCAGCCTGGTGCCGGCCGGTGCGGTGGGCCCGCTGCTGCTGGCCGCCGGCGCGGTGCTGCTGGCGGCGGTGGCCGCGCTGACGCTCGTACGACGGCTGCGCAGGCCCGTGTGCTCGTTCCTGCGGACCGCGCTGGGCGAGGCGCGGTCGGTGCACGCCCGTCCGCGCCGGGCCCTGGCCCTGTGGGGCGGCTCGCTGGCGTTCCCCGCGCTGCAGGCGGCCGGGCTGGCCGCGGTGGGCCAGTCGCTGGCGCTGCCGGTGCCGGCCGCGCACATGGCGCTGGCCTATCTCGCGGCCACGGCCGCGGTGGCCCTCGTGCCGACACCGGGCGGCATCGGTTCCGTCGAGGCGGCGCTGATCGTGGCCCTGGTCGCGGTGGGCGGCCCGGCGGCCGTCGCCACGGCGGTGGTCCTCGCCTACCGGATCATCACGGTGTGGGTGCCGCTGGTGCCGGGGGCACTGACGCTGGGGGCGCTGGTACGGCTGAAGGTCATCTGAGGGCGGGGCCTTCCGCCACCCGGTCGTGAGGGACGACACGGTTCGTTCTCGCTCCGCGGGGGTGCACGCGTGCGAACTGCCGTGCGGGATACGGCAGGATGAAAAGTCGCGCCGGTCGTCGACGTCCAACCGGCCCGGCGCGACCGCACATCCCTGAAACGAGCAGGTGACAACGTGACGCTTCTTCACACTGGGCCGTCGGCGACGCCGTTCGCCGCAGCTTTCCGTCCCGGAGGTGACCGGTGAACCGCGCGCTGACCCTGGACGACCTGATCCTCGCGGGCATCGCCCTGGCGGCGGGCCTGCTGGTGGCCTTCTCCTCCCGCACGCTGCTGCGCTGGCTGGCGGGGCACGCCAAACGCACCAAGTGGAGCGGCGACGACGTGATCGTGGACGCGCTGCGCACGGTGGTGCCGTGGGCGGCGATCGCGGCGGGCGCGGCCGGTGCGGCGGCGGCGCTGCCGCTGACCCGGACCGTCCAGCACCACACCAACCAGTGCCTCCAGGTGCTGCTCATCTTCGTGGTGACGCTGTCCGCGGCACGGGTGATCGCCGGTCTGGTGCAGAGCGTCACCCAGTCCCGCTCGGGCGTCGCCGGTTCGGCCACGATCTTCGTCAACATCACCCGGGTGCTGGTCCTGGCGATCGGCTTCCTGGTGGTGCTGCAGACACTGGGCATCTCCATAGCGCCCATGCTGACCGCCCTGGGTGTGGGCGGTCTGGCGGTCGCCCTGGCCCTGCAGGACACGCTCGCGAACCTCTTCGCGGGCATCCACATCCTCGCCTCCAAGACCGTGCAGCCCGGCGACTACATCCGGCTGAACACCGGCGAGGAGGGCTACGTCGTCGACATCAACTGGCGCCAGACGACGGTCCGCCAGCTGTCCAACAACCTGGTCGTCGTCCCCAACGGGGAGCTGGCGAAGAGCAACATGACCAACTACACCCGTCCCGAGCAGCAGCTGACGGTCCTGGTGCAGGTGGGAGTGAGCTACGACAGCGACCTCGACCACGTCGAGCGGGTGACCACGGAGGTCATCGCCGAGACGATGACCGAGGTCACCGGCGCCGTCCCGGACCACGACCCCGCCATCCGCTTCCACACCTTCGGTGACTCCCGCATCGGCTTCACCGTCATCCTGGGCGTCGGCGAGTTCAGCGACCAGTACCGGATCAAGCACGAGTTCATCAAGCGCCTCCACCGGCGCTACCGCGAGGAGGGCATCCGCATCCCCGCCCCCGCCCGGACGGTCGCGCTGCAGCAGGGCACGGTCGTCATCCCGCACCAGCGCAGCGGGGAGGACGTGTCGTCGGGGGCGACGGCCTCCTAGCTCCGCGGTGCGAGGGGCGGCGGCGTGGGACCGCCGCCCCGGGTGTGGAGTTGCATCTCGGTGCACAATGTGACCGGCGAGTGTCGATTTGTCACCATGCAGGACCTGCAGGCGGCAGGTGATCCGTTCAACTGGTGGCACTGAACGACCAGGTCGAGCGGGTCCGTGGCCGGCATCCGGTCCGTGGGGGTGACCGCCCCGCTACGCTCGAAGCAGCATGAACGGTCCGCCCGAATCCCCCGACCCCGCGCCCCGCTCGCTCGACCAGCGGCTGGACGCGATCTCGCGGCAGCCGTTCCGGGCGAAGTTCCGGCTGCGCGGGCGGGAGCTGGCCACCGCGGAGCTGAAGGGGCCGGCCACGATGCGGTGGCACGCGTACGACCTGATCGCCAAGCGGGTGGCCCCGGCCGAGCCGGTCAAGGACGGCAAGCAGACTCCGTACCGCGGGCATCCGGTGTTCGTCGCCCAGCACGCGACCGCCACCTGCTGCCGGAGCTGCCTGCAGCGCTGGCACGGCATTCCCAAGGGCCGGGAGCTCAGCCGCGCCGAACTGGTCTACGTCGTGGACGTGATCTGCCGGTGGATCGAGCGCCAGGTGGCGGGCGCAGGCGGCCCGGACCGGGGCCGCCGCCGCTGAGGGATTCCGAGTTCCGGACCCCTGTCGAGCCGGGGGCGGCCACGAGATATCTTGATGTCGAGCAATGTTGCAGACGTGGAGCGGAGCACCCGGTGACTGACTCGACCATCATCTACACCTACACAGACGAGGCCCCGGCCCTGGCGACGCATTCGTTCCTGCCGGTGATCAAGGCCTACGCCTCGCAGGCCGGTGTCGACGTGGAGACCCGCGACATCTCGCTGGCCGGGCGCATCATCGCCGTCTTCCCGGAGTACCTGAAGGAGGAGCAGCGCATCCCCGACGCCCTGTCGGAGCTGGGCGAGCTGGCCAAGACGCCCGAGGCCAACATCATCAAGCTGCCGAACATCTCGGCGTCCATCCCGCAGCTCAAGGCCGCGGTCGCCGAGCTGCAGGCCCAGGGCTACGCGCTGCCGGACTACCCGGACGACCCCAAGACCGATGAGGAGCGCGAGATCCGCGCCCGGTACGACAAGGTCAAGGGTTCCGCCGTGAACCCGGTGCTGCGCGAGGGCAACTCCGACCGCCGCGCCCCGGCCTCGGTGAAGAACTACGCGAAGTCCCACCCGCACCGCATGGGTGCCTGGAGCGCCGAGTCCAAGACCGACGTGGCGACCATGGGCGTCGACGACTTCCGCTCCACGGAGAAGTCCGTGGTGATCTCCGAGGCCGGCGCGCTGCGCATCGAGCTGAAGGGCGACGACGGCTCCACCACCGTCCTGCGCGAGTCCGTACCGGTCCTCGAGGGCGAGGTCGTCGACGCCTCCGTGATGCGCGTCGCCGCCCTGCGCGAGTTCCTGACGGCGCAGGTCGCCCGTGCCAAGGAGGAGGGCGTCCTCTTCTCCGTGCACCTGAAGGCCACGATGATGAAGGTCTCCGACCCGATCGTCTTCGGTCACGTGGTGCGCGCCTTCTTCCCGCAGACGTTCGCCAAGTACGGCGAGACGTTCGCCGCGGCCGGTCTGACCCCGAACGACGGTCTCGGCGGCATCCTCAAGGGCATCGAGTCGCTGCCCGAGGGCGCGGAGATCAAGGCGTCCTTCGAGGCCGAGCTCGCCGAGGGCCCCGCGCTGGCCATGGTCGACTCCGACAAGGGCATCACCAACCTGCACGTGCCGTCCGACGTCATCGTCGACGCCTCCATGCCGGCCATGATCCGCACCTCCGGCCACATGTGGGGCCCCGACGGCCAGGAGGCCGACACCCTCGCCGTCCTGCCGGACTCGTCGTACGCGGGCGTCTACCAGGCCGTGATCGAGGACTGCAAGGCCAACGGCGCCTACGACCCGTCGACCATGGGCTCGGTCCCGAACGTCGGCCTGATGGCGCAGAAGGCCGAGGAGTACGGCTCCCACGACAAGACGTTCGAGATCCCGGTCACCGGCACGGTCCGCCTGGTCGACCAGGCCGGCAACGTGGTGATCGAGCAGACGGTCTCCGCCGGCGACATCTTCCGCGCCTGCCAGACCAAGGACGCGCCGATCAGGGACTGGGTGAAGCTGGCCGTCACCCGTGCCCGCGCCACCGGCGACCCGGCGGTGTTCTGGCTGGACGAGACCCGCGCCCACGACGCCAACCTGATCGCCAAGGTGAAGCAGTACCTGACGGAGCACGACACCGAGGGCCTGGACATCCGGATCCTCTCCCCCGTCGAGGCGACCAAGCTGTCCGTGGAGCGCATCCGTCGTGGTGAGAACACCATCTCCGTCACCGGCAACGTGCTGCGTGACTACCTCACCGACCTGTTCCCCATCCTGGAGCTGGGCACCAGCGCCAAGATGCTGTCGGTCGTCCCGCTGATGGCGGGCGGCGGCCTGTTCGAGACGGGCGCCGGCGGCTCCGCGCCGAAGCACGTCCAGCAGCTGGTCAAGGAGAACTACCTGCGCTGGGACTCCCTGGGTGAGTTCTTCGCCCTGGTGCCGTCCTTCGAGCAGTACGCCGAGTTCACCGGCAACGCCCGCGCCAAGGTCCTCGCCGACACCCTCGACCGGGCCACGGCGACCTTCCTCAACGAGGACAAGTCCCCGACCCGTCGCATCGGCGGCATCGACAACCGCGGCAGCCACTTCTACCTGTCCCTGTACTGGGCGCAGGAGCTGGCCAAGCAGACCGCCGACGCCGACCTGGCCAAGGCCTTCGCGCCGCTCGCCGAGACGCTCGCCGCCAACGAGCAGAAGATCGTCGACGAGCTGAACGCCGTCCAGGGCTCCTCCGCCGACATCGGCGGTTACTACCAGCCCGACAAGGCGAAGGCGGACGCGGTCATGCGCCCGTCGGCCACCTGGAACGAGGCGCTCGCGTCCCTGAGCTGACGCGAGCGGCCCGACGGCCGTTTCCGTGCACGACTCCGCCCCGGCCGGCACACTGCCCTGGCCGGGGCGGAGCCGTACGGACCGGCCGGGCGGGTATGCCGTCGCCGACGGCGGGTATCCGACCGGGCATGCTCGCCATCATCGGCTACCAGTCCCACAACACCGCCGCGACCTTAGGGGCGTTCACCGTCTCGCTGCTGATCGTGCTGGCGGTGGGCCGGCACGCCCGGCACCGGAAGTAGCCGCGGTCCGCCGCGCCTCGCTCCCCTGCCCTGCCGCCGACGACGCCCCGGAGCCGCCCGTGCCCCCTCCTCCGCCCTCGTTCGAGCTCCTGCCCGGCGCGGACGACTCGCCCGTGATCCTGCATGTGCCGCACTCCGCGCGGGAGATACCGGACGCCGTGCGGGCGGGGATCGTCCTGGACGACGCCGCGCTGGAGCGGGAGCTGGACCACATCACCGACGCGCACACGGCCGAACTCGCCGAGGCCGCGGCCGGGCTGGCGGCGGTGACGCCCTGGCGGTTCGTCAACCGGCTGTCGCGGCTGGTCGTCGACCCGGAGCGGTTCCCGGACGAGCGGGAGGAGATGCTCGCGGTGGGGATGGGCGCGGTGTACACGCGGACCACGCACCGGACCGAGCTGCGGCCCGACGGCACCGACCCCGAGCCGTTGATCGAGCGGTACTTCCGGCCGTACGCCCGTGCCATGACGGAGGCGGTGGCCGGAAGGCTGGCCGCGACCGGGCGGGCCGTGGTGATCGACGTGCACTCGTATCCGCGCGAGGTGCTGCCCTACGAGCTGCACGGCGCGGGCCCCCGGCCCGCGGTGTGCGTCGGCACCGACGCCTTCCACACCCCGCCGGAACTCGCGGAGCTGGCCGGGAAGATGTTCGCGCGGTGCGGGGAGACGGGGCTGAACAGCCCGTTCAGCGGTGCCTATGTGCCGCTGGAGTTCTACGGCAGGGACCGGCGGGTCGGCGCACTGATGGTGGAGATCCGGCGGGACACCTATATGACCGAGCCCGGTGGACCCGTCGTCGGACCCGGACTGTCCGGGCCGGCCTCGGCCCTGGCCGGCCTGGTGGACGGCGCCTCCCGCTGAGGTCAGGCCCGCAGCCACTCCGTGACGATCACGTCGCCGCCGGTGTGCAGCCTCAGCGCGAACGGGCCGGCCGGGGGCGCCGCGGCCGTGAAACGGCCCAGGGCGTCCGCCGTGACCTCGGCCGCCGTCCGCGGACCGCCGAGCACCTCGACGCGCGCCGGCCGCGGGGGCAGCACCTGCCCCATCAGCCCGTCGCCGCCGATCTCGACGTCCACGGTGAGCTCCCCGGCGCTGAAGGTCAGCATCCGGGGGACGTCCTGGGCGCCCCGGACCGGCACGGCGTCGAGCAGGGAGTCGAAGGTCAGCTCGGCGACCCGGGCGTCCACGTTGTGCAACACGTAGGCGTCGATGGCCAGTTGGCGCAGCCCGGCGGGGACGGGGTCCAGTATCGCGGCCGCCCGGCGCAGTTCCTCCTCCAGCAGCCCGCCGTCGAACTCGTCGTGCATGCCGCTCACACCGCCCCCCGTGCTTCCAGCCGGGCCCGCAGCCGGCGCAGACACCGCTGCCGCAGGGGCCCGATGCTGCCCACCGCGACACCCAGCGCGGCGGACACCTCCAGATAGCTGGGCGGCGGGGAGGCCATCAGCACGCGCAGCAACTGGCGGCAGCGCTCGCCGAGTTCCTCGAACTCCTGCCACAGCCGGCGGATCCGCTCGGCCTCGGCGACGGCCTCCTCCGAGTCGAGCAGCGACTGTTCGGGGGTGACGTCCTCGCTGACCCGGTCCAGGACCCGCGGATCGTCCGTCGGCGTCAGCCGGGTCAGGCCCTTGATCACCTTCAGGCACTCGTGCCGCGCCGTGCTCGCCAGCCAGGACCCGGCCTTCTCCGGCTCCCGGATCCGGCCGAGGTGCTGGGCGAAGCGGAACCACACGGTCTGGTAGACCTCCGAGCCGTCGGCGTCGGAGAGCCGGTGCGCGCGCACGACGGACCACACCAGCGGACTCAGCCCTTCCACAAGCGCTTTCCAGGCCGCCGCGTCACCGTCGACGGCTGACGCGACCAGCGCCCCGACGTCTGCTCGGTCCACGGCTCCACCCCTCGTGTACGGCAAGTCATCGTACGCCGCGGAGGGGACGCATCCGGTCCTCATGCGTCAAGAGCCGTTCGCACGACGGGCGTCGGGCGCCAGGTGGGCGGCCTCAGTGCCGGTACGTGCGCACCGCGCACTTCGGCGTACTCGGTGGTGGCGCCGAGCAACTGCCGTAGTGCGGCGCGCGGGTCGCGTTCCTTGTGCGCCGTCATGTGGGCGGCCACCAGTGCGGCGGCGACCGGGGTGGCGAAGGACGTTCCGCTCCACTGCGCGTACCCCTCGAACATCACCTGGTCCGGCTTGCCCGGGTTGCCCGGTTTGCCCGGTCTGCTCGGGTCGCTCTGGCCTTCCTCGCTCAGCACCCCGGTGTGAGCGGGGTACTGGCAGGTGCAGGCGTAGGTGAAGCCGAACCGGCAGGCGTCGTAGCTCGAGTGCTGGTACACGTACGGCACGGGACGGTCGAAGCCGGTGAGGGCGCTGGTGAGCCGCTCGCCGGGCGCGTACACCCGTACCCACGGTCCGTGGTTGGTGAAGCAGGCGCCGAACTCGCCGTCCGCGCGCAGCGCCCCGACCGACAGCACCGCGTCCTCGTAGCCGGGCAGCGTGGCGTAGGCCGCGGGCCAGAAGGGTGTGGCACCGGCGTTGTTGCCGGCCGCGGCGACCAGCAGGGTGTCCCGGTCGCGCAGTTCGCGCATGAAGGCTTCCACACCGAGGAGGCCGTCGGTGCGGCCGTTGGAGGTGCCCGCGGAGAGGCTGATGATGTCGGGCCAGCCGCCCCGGTCGACGGCCTCGAAGAGCCTGGCGCCGAATTCGGACTCCAGTACCGCGCCGGCGTCGTCGAGCGTGTTCCGGACGGTGACGTCGGTGACCGGCGCGACGGCGGTGAGCACTCCCGCGATGAACGTGCCGTGTCCGACGTACTGCCTGAGGACGCCGTCCTGGTCGGTCTCCTGGAGCTGGGCGTCGCCCTCGGTGTGCGCGAGCTGCGGGCAGGAGCGGTGGTCGTGCATGAGCCCGGTGTCGATGACGAGGACGGCGACGGCGGTGTCCGGGGCGTACGGTGTCCCGTCCACCGCGGGGTTGCACGGCTCGGTCGGGGCGACGGGCACGGGCTCGTCGCCGGGGCAGGCGTTGACGTGCCCCGCGATCGACACCACGTGGTTGCGGCCGACCAGCCGACGGCCCCGGCGCCCCTCGTGCTCGCGCATCGCCCGCAGCGCGTGCGCGACGGCGCGGTCCGCGCCGTGGTCGCCCTGGCCCGGGTCGCCGACCCGGATGCGGGTGACACCACTGCGGTTGGTCTCGGGGCCCGCCCGGCGCACATCGCCGGCGACCAGCCCGGTGGCCTCGGCGAAGTGGCCGCGGACCGTGTCCTCGACGAGCCGGGCCTCCTCGCCGTCGCGGGCGAGGACGACGCCCTTCTCGTAGAGGAACTCGGGTGCGTCGTCCGGCCCCATCGCCAGCGGAACGTCCGGCATCGAGCGCTGGACCTGTCGGAACTGTTCGTGGAACCGCTGCGGTGCCATGGCGTGTCCTCCCCCTGAGGCCGGTTTCGTCAGTCTGATCCCGCGGGCCGCCGATTGATACAGCTCGATACAACCCCGCACGTGTGACGGGCCGTGAGGGGGCCACTACCATCCGAGGAGTGACAGCGGGAAACGCGCCGGTCCTCGAGCTGCTGCCGATGGTGTTCGCCGCCCCCAACGAGGCCCTGGCCGGGGCGCGGCGGGTGCTGGACGCCGATCCGCCGCCGTTGCACGCCTCGGTCGCCCACCAGGTGATGGGCATCTGGCACCGGGACTTCGGCGATCTGCGGGTCGCCCTCCGCCATCTTCGGCGTGCCCGGGACCTCGCGGCACGGGCCGAGTCGGCGGACCGGGAGGCGGACGTCCTCGCCACGCTCGGGGTCGCACTGGTGCATGCGGGGCGCACGCGACAGGGGCTCACGGCGTTCGAGCGCGGGGTCGCGCGCGGCACCGGGCACACCCGGGCCCGGGTGCTGTTCCGCCGGGCCTATGTCTGGTGGGTGCTGGGCCGTCACCGGGAGGCGCTGGAGGACGTCCGCCGGGCGATACCGGTGCTGCGGCAGGCCGGCGACGTGATCTGGACCGCGCGGGCGCTGACCCTGCGGGCGACCGTGCACCTGGCGCTGGGCGCGGTGGACCGGGCGGACGCCGACTTCACGGCGGCCGAGCGGCTGTGGCAGACCACCGGCCAGGAGCACGACAAGGCCGACGCGGTGGAGAGCCGGGGCCTTGCCGCGTTCCGCTCCGGTGACATCCCGGCGGCGCTGCGACTGCTCGACGAGGCGGAGGAGCGGTACGGCAAGCTGGGCACGCCCACGTTCATGCTGTGCGTCCGGCGCTGCGAGGTGCTGATGGCCGCCGGGCTCGCCCCGGAGGCGCTGGCGGAGGCGGACGCGGCGATCGCCGAACTCGACGGGATCGGCGGGCAGTCCACCCGCAAGGCCGAACTGCTGCTGGCCGCCGCCCGGGCCGCCCGCTCGGCCGGGGACCCACACACCGCGATCGACCGGGCCGCGGCCGCCGTGAGACTGTTCGCCGGGCAGCATCGCACCTGGTGGGAGACGCACGCCCGGCTGGTGCTGATCGAGGCGCGGGTGGCGAGCGGGCGGCGGTCGGGGCGGATGGTCACGGACGCGGCCCGGGTCGCCGAGCGGTTGGCCGCCTTCGGTTCGCCCGCCGCACCGGAGGCCTCCCTCCTCGCGGGCCGGATCGCGCTCGCCCTGGGCCGGCCGGAGGCCGCGGAACGGCACCTGGCCGTGGCCGCGCGCAGCAGACGGGCCGGGCCGCCGCTGGCCCGGATGACGGGGTGGGCGGCGCAGGCGCTCAGAGCGCGGGCGGCCGGTTCCGGGCCCGGCCTGCTCCAGGCGTGCCGGCGCGGCCTGGACGTGCTCGACGACCACCGGATGACGCTGGGCGCCTCGGAGCTGAGGGCCCGGGCCACCGCTCAGGGCGCCGAACTGGCGGCGCTGGCCCAGCAGGCGGCCCTCGCCCGGGGCGGTCCGCGGCGGCTGCTGGAGTGGAGCGAGCGGTGGCGGGCCACCGTACTGGCCGCGCCGCCCACCCGGCCGCCCGCCGACCCCGCGCTGCTCGGGCGCCTGACCGCGTTCCGGGAGATCGCCGCCCGGGCGGAGGCCGCCCGTACCGAGGGCCGCCCGGTTCCCGTCCTGGAGCGCGAACAGCGGCGCCTGGAGCGGGACATCCGCTCCCGTACCCTGCACCTGCGCGGCGCCGCCCCCGGGTACGGGGACCGCTTCGACCCGGGCCGGCTGCTGGACCGGCTCGGGGACACCCGGCTGGTCGAACTCGCCGTGCTGGACGGGCGGGTGCACGTCCTGCTGTGCGGGCAGGGCCGGGTCCGGCGGTTCGAGGGCGGGGCGCTCGCGGAGGCGGTGGCCGAGGCCGAGCACGTACAGGCGGGGCTGCGGCGGCTCGCCCACCCGGGGGCTCAGGCCCGGCTGCCGGTGGTGGAGGCCGCGGGCCGCAGGCTGGAGGAACTGCTGCTCGCCGGGGCGGTACGGCATCTGGGTCCGGGGCCGGTCGTGGTGGTGCCGCCCGGCGCGCTGCACCGGGTGCCGTGGGCGCTGCTGCCCTCGCTCAGGGAGCGGGTGCTCAGTGTGTCCCCGTCGGCGGGCAGCTGGCTGCGCGCCCGCGACACCGAGCCACCGCCGGGCGGCCGGCATGTGCTGGTGCGCGGGCCGGGGCTGGCGACGGGCGGCGCCGAAGTGCCCGAACTCGCCGGCCGGCACGGCGGCGCCACGGTCCTCGAGGGCGACGACGCGCAGGTGCCCCGTGTACTGGCCGAGCTCGACGGGGCCGCGCTCGCCCATCTGGCCGCGCACGGCACGTTCCGCGCGGACAGCCCCCTGTTCTCGTCCCTGCGGATGGCCGACGGACCGCTCATCGTGCACGACTTCGAACGTCTCGGCCGCAGCCCGTACCGGATCGTCCTGTCCAGCTGCGACACCGCCCGGCTGGCCTCGGTCGGCGCCGACGAACTGCTGGGCCTGGTCACCGCGCTGCTGCCGCTGGGCACCGCCGGGGTGGTGGCGAGCAGTGCGCCCGTCAACGACGCGGCGGTGGTGCCGTTGATGCTCGCGCTGCACAAAGGGCTCGACTCAGGTCTGTGCCTGGCCGAGGCCCTCCGTGACGCCCGTGCCGCGCTGCCCGGGGACGCGGTGCACCAGGCGACGGGGTGGGCGTTCGCGGCGTTCGGGGCGGCGTGACGCCGGGTCACGCCGACTTCACGGCAGGCGGTTCCACGAGCCACGGCAGTTGCTCCCGGTCGCTCGACCCGAGCCGCGCATAGGCGCTGTACAGGTGGTTGCCGACGGTACGCACCGAGAGCGTGAGCCGCTCCGCGATCTGCCGGTTGGTCAGCCCGGCCGCGGCCAGAGCGACAATCTGCCGCTGCCGGGCGGTGAGTCCGCCCGGCACCAGCCCGGACAGGGCCGGCGTCCGGGCGCCCTGGCAGCGGCGGGCCAGAGCGAGTGCGCGGTTGCGGGAGGTGCGGGCGGCGCCCGGGGCACGGTGCGCGTGGGCCGCCTGGGCGTATGCCTCGGCCGCGAAGAGCAGGAAGCCGCGCTGCCGCAGTGCCTCGGCCGCCCGGTCCAGCGCGGGTCCGTCCCCGCGGGCGAGCGCGTCGGCGTGCCGGGCGAACACGCCGTGCGGCAGCCGTCCCAGGACCCGCTGCGGACGGCCGAGGCGTACGGCGTCATAGCGGGCGTACGGGTCGTCGTGGGCGCTCGTCCGCGGTGACCGGGGTACGGGAGGCGCGAGTTCGGCCCGGCAGGCCGGATCGTCCGGGGTTTCCCGCACCCCTTCCCGCGCCCAGGCCGCAGCCTCCCGCACCTGCCCCCGCAGCCGTGCGAACCGGGCGCGGACGGCGGCGTATCCGGCCGGTACCGGGACGCCCTCCCCCGCCAGCCACTCGCCCACCGGCGTCGGCAGGTCCCGTACGTCCGCCTCCTCGATCCGGCGGGCCAGCGCGGCCCGTTCGGCCGCCAGGGCCGGGCCGCAGTCCTCCGGCGTCGGCGCCGCCCGCCGGGCACGCAGCCGTCCGGCGGCGGTACGCAGCACCGGACCGTGCAGGGGGTGCGCGAGGCGGACGGCACCCTCGTCGTCGACCTGGACGAGGCGCCCGCCCTCCAGGCCTTCCACGGCGTCGAGGTCGAGGTCGTCGAGGCGCAGGGGCAGCGGTTCGGCGAAGGCGAGGCGTTCCAGGCAGTCACGCTCGCCGGGGGTTCGGCCCTCCAGGGCGGGGCCGACGCGTTCGCGTACGGCGGCGGTCACCGGCACCGGACCCCGCCAGGTCCATTCGTCCGCCTCGCACCCTTGGGTCAGCAGGCCGCGCTCGCTCAGCTCGCCCACCAGTTCGCGCAGCAGCCGGAGGTCGCCCCCGCACAGCCGGTGCAGCCGCCCCGCCGTGAGCGGCTCCGGGGTGCGGCCCATGCCCGCGGTGAGCATCCTCGCGGTCTCCTCGCGCGGCAGCGGTTCCAGGGCCAGCCGGGGCAGCAGCTCGCCGGTCCACAGCCGGGACACGGCGGCGGGCACCGGGGCGCCGCCGTCCGCCGCGATCACCACGAGACGGGTACGGCCGTGCACGGCGAGCTGGTGGACCAGGGCGGCGGAGGCGTCGTCCAGGAGGTGGGCGTCGTCGACCACGAGCAGGCGTACGCCGGACAGCAGCCGCACCGCGTGGTGCAGCGAGACCTCCCCGGGCAGCAGATGCGCGAAGGCGGCGAAGTCGAGCCGGCGCGTCCCCGGCGTCCCGGTCGCCCGGGCGCAGCCGGCGCCCCGGACCGCCTCGGTGCCCAGCCGGGTCTTGCCGTGGCCGGGCGGTCCGGTCACCACGATGCCGTGCCGTCCGCCGGTCAGGCACCGGCGGACCAGGTCCAGTTCGTCCTCGCGGCCGGTGAACGGCCAGGGCGGCTGCGGTGTCCAGGGGTCCGGTTCGTAGGTCGTCACGTCAATGGGAGACGGGGTACTCACGTCTGATACAGGGGGACTTGAGTAGGCCCCGACTCAGGCGTCCGGAGGGGGCCGAGGGCAGGCTGTGCACATGACCGCCGCTGCACCACGCGGACGTGCGGGCTTCAGTCCGGCACCGGGGGAACGGTCGGGGGGACGTCACCTTCGGGGGAGGGAGACGTCCCCCCGGCCACGCCGGTCCGCCGTCCGCCGTCCGCCGTCCGCCTGCCGAGGGTGCCGCGTCCGGTCCGACCGTCTCTCCCCACCAGGCCCGCGTGCTGCAGCACGGGCCCGCCGAGGCGGCCGGAGTGGCGGGCGGCATCCTGCGGATGGTCCAACGCGTCGCCGCCGCGGTCTGCCGGTGGCCCTGGGGCCGAGCCTCGTCCGCCGGGGTCACCCGGCCGGTACCTCCCGCCCGCCGCGGGCACCGGGCGACGACTCCCCTGCGGCGCTCGGGATTCAGCCTCCCGGCTCGAGCGGACGCGCCGGGCCCTCGGACCACTGCTGCGGCCGACCCGACGCAGGCGAGACGTCCTCGCACCTGAGCGGTGCGCACTACGTGGGCCCCGCCGAGCGGCTCACCGGGCCGGCCGGCTCGCTCAGGCGCCGACCGGGGCGTTGCCCCCGGAGGGCGGCTGGTACGCCGACTGCTACCGGCGCGGCGACGAGGCGGGCCGCGCCGAAGCGATCGCGTAAGGACGGACGGCCGGACGGCCGGACGGCCGGCGTTCGGCGAGCGTCAGCTCGACCGGAGGGTGTGACCCCGGCGCCGCCACTCCGCTGCGAGCAGTTCGTAGGAACGGACCCGGTCGGCGTGGCCGTGGGTGATCGTCGTGATGAGCAGTTCGTCGGCGCCCGTGGCCTCCTGGAGCTGTTCCAGTTGGTCGGCGACCCGGCCGGGTGAGCCGGTGAACTGGGTGTCGACTCGGTCCCGGACGAGGGCCCGGTCCTCGTCGGTCCACGCGTGGGCCCGTGCCTCGTCGGGTGTCGGGAACTCGATGGCGCCCTCGGCGGTGCGGATGCTGCGCACCCACAGGCCGTAGCCGGTGGCGAGTTCCCGGGCCGTCGCGTCGTCCTCGGCGACCACGACGTCCGCGGACACGCTGACGTGGGGCTTGTCGAGGACGTCGGACGGCTGGAAGAAGGAACGGTAGCCGTCCACCGCCTCCAGGACCGTGGCCGGGCTGACGTGGTAGTTCGCCGCGAACCGCAGGCCGCGGGCGCCCGCGGTCTCGGCGCTCTGCCCGCCGCTGCTGCCCAGGATCCACACCTCGACGTCCGCGCCCTCGCCGGGCACGACGTGTGCCTCGACGCCCTCCGGGGAGCGGTAGGTACCGGCCAGCAGGGCGAGGACGTCGTCGATCTGCTCGGCGTAGTCCTGCGACTCGGCGCCCGGCAGCAGGAGCAGCCTGCGCTGGAGGGCGACGCGGGGTGAGCCGAGGAGGTGCGCGAACGAGAAGCGGGGCGGGATGAGCAGACCGTTCGGGGCGCGGCCGTCGACGACCGGGGTGACCGTGGCCGGGGTGGCCGCGTTCTCGCCGGGCGGCCGGCCGCCGGAGCGGCCGAGCCCCAGGTCGAAGCGGCCGGGGTACAGGGCGTCCAACAGGCCGAACTCCTCGACGGTGTTCAGCGCGGTGCGGTGCCCGAGCTGGACGGCGCCCGAGCCGAGCCTGATGGTGGAGGTGGCACCGGCCGTCAGCGCGAGCAGTACCGCCGGGGACGTGCCGGCCACGCCCGGGTTGAGGTGGTGCTCGGCGAACCAGTAGCGGGTGTAACCGAGGCGTTCGGCCTGCCGGGCCAGGTCGATGGAGTTGCGCAGGGCGTCGCCCGCGGTGGATCCGGACGGGACCGGGACCAGGTCGAGGACGCCGAGAGGGATGTCAGACACGGGCCGGCTCCTCGGTGGCCGAAGGTGCCGGGAGCACCGGGGCCCAGTCGAACGGCGGGTCGGGGATGTCCCTGCGCAGGACCGGGGCCACCGCCGACTGGAAGAGTTCGAGCGAGTCGCGGTGCTGGGTGTCGGTGACGCCGCTCGCGTCCGCGTGCACATGGATCAGCGTGTGCCCGAACTGCTCGTGGTAGCGGTGCACCTTGTCGATGACCTGCTGGGGGCTGCCGATCAGGGCCGAGCTGCGCTCGACGTAGTCCTCCAGGGTCTCGAAGACCACGGGGAGGCCGGCCTGTCTGAAGAAGGCCAGGTTGGCCTCGAAGACGGGCCGGTACACCGACAGCGCCTCCTGGGATGTGGGCGCGACGTGGATGCCGGCCGTGCCGGCGCCGATGGCGATGTCGGCCGGGTCGTGGCCGTAGTACTCCCAGCGTTCGCGGTAGTGGCGGATCAACTCGGCATAGGGCTCGATGGGGTTGGTGACGTTCGCCGAGAACAGCGGGTCGCCGTAGCGGGCGGCCAGGTCCACCGACTCCTTGCTGGTGGCGCTGCCGTGCCAGACCCGGATCGGCTGCTGGTACGGTCGCGGCCACACCTCCGCGTCCTTCAGTTCCGGCCGGAAACGGGTCGCCGCGGTGACCTTGTCCTGCCGCCAGATCCGCCGGAACACCTCGTAGCTCTCGGCGTTGCGGTCCCACTGGTCCTCGGGGGTGACGTGGAACAGCTCGCGCTGGGCGGCTCCGTTGCCCTTGCCGATGATCAGGTCGAGGCGTCCGCCGGAGAGGTGGTCGAGGGTGGCGTAGTCCTCGTAGGCGCGCACCGGATCCAGCAGACTGAGGGTCGTCACGCCGGTGAACAGCCGTATCCGCTTGGTGAGCGCGGCGATGTGGCTGAGCACGACGGGTGGCGAGGACGAGATGAACGGCCGCTCGTGCCGCTCCCCCACACCGAAGCCGTCGAAGCCCAGCTCCTCGGCGAGCAGTGCGTTGTCGAGCACCTCGCGGAACCGCTCGTGCGTCGGCTTGCGGACGCCGGTGACCGGGTCCGGGCGGTGCACGATCAGCGTGAGCGCGATGAATTTCACGACGCCACCCGGTCGCCGGTTACCTCGTCGGGGTGCGCGAGCCCGAGGTGGTCGCGCAGGGTGGTGCCCTCGTACTCGGTGCGGAACACGCCCTGCTCCTGCAGCAGCGGCACGACCTTGTCGGCGAACGGGTCGAGGCCGCCGGGGGTGAGGTGCGGGACGAGGATGAAACCGTCGGAGGCGTCGGCCTGGACGAATTCGTTGATGGTGCGGGCGACGGTCTCCGGCGAGCCGACGAAGGTCTGCCGGTTGCCGGTGTTGATGACCAGGTCGCGGATGGACCAGTCGTTGGCCTGGGCGAGCTCGCGCCACTCGCGGGCTATGGCGATCGGGTCGCGGTACATCCGCACCTGGGCGCGGCCCCGCGAGATGTGTTCCTCGCCGACCACCGGATCGACGTCCGGCAGCGGGCCCTCCGGGTCGTACGCCGAAAGATCCCGGTTCCAGACAAACTCCAGGTGCTTGATGGCGGTGGCCCCGCTGACCTGCTGCCGGCGCACCTCCCGGGCCAGGTCCTCGGCTTCGGCGTCGGTGTCGCCGAGCACGAAGGTCGCGGCGGGCAGGATGAGCAACTGGTCGTGGCGCCGGCCGTACCTGGCGAGGCGGCCCTTGACGTCGCCGTAGAAGGCCTGCCCCGCCTCCAGGGTGGCGTGCCGGCTGAAGATGGCGTCGGCGGTGGAGGCGGCGAACTCCCGGCCCTCCTCGGAGTCGCCCGCCTGGAAGATCACCGGGCGGCCCTGCGGGGAGCGCGGCACGTTGAACCGGCCGTGGATGTCGAACTGCTCGCCCTGGTGGACGAAGGCGCCGGCTTTCGCGTCGCTGAGGAAGGTGCCGGTGGTCTGGTCGGCGAGGATCTCGTCGCCGCGCCAGGAGTCGAAGAGCTCGCTGGCGGTGGCCAGGAACTCCTTGGCGCGGGAGTAGCGCTGTTCCTGCGGCAGGAAGCCGCCGCGGCGGAAGTTCTCGCCGGTGAAGGCGTCCCAGGAGGTGACCACGTTCCAGGCGGCGCGGCCGCC
Organism: Streptomyces sp. NPDC001544; assembly: GCF_042894285.1. Lineage (NCBI taxonomy): Bacteria > Bacillati > Actinomycetota > Actinomycetes > Kitasatosporales > Streptomycetaceae > Streptomyces > Streptomyces sp. NPDC001544. The sequence continues at coordinate 264,038 of NZ_JBIAVN010000002.1, forward strand.
GGAGAGGTGGTCGAGGCTGGCGAACTGGCGGGCCACCTCATAGGGCTCGTTGAACGTGGAGTTGATGGTGCCGGTCAGGCCGAGGTGCTCGGTGACGGCGGCCAGCGCGGCGAGCACGGTGAAGGTGTCGGGGCGGCCGACGACGTCCAGGTCGTATATTTTTCCGCCCTGTTCGCGCAGCCGCAGGCCCTCGGCGAGGAACAGGAAGTCGAACTTGGCGCGTTCGGCGGTCCGGGCGAAGTGGGCGAAGGAGCTGAACTCGATGTGGCTGCCGGCGGCCGGGTCGCTCCACACGGTGGTGTTGTTGACGCCGGGGAAGTGGGCGGCCAGGTGGATCTGCTTCAGCGGCTTGCTCATGGTGTGCGGTTCCTCCGGCTCAGGCGGTGGCTGCGGCGAAGCGGTTGGCGGGGCGGGCGAGTCCGAGGAGGCCGCGCAGGGTGCCGGCCTCGTAGGCGGTGCGGAACAGTCCGCGGCGCTGGAGTTCGGGCACGAGCGCCCGGGTGATGCCCGGCAGGTCGTGGCCGAGCACGGCGGGCCGCAGCCGGAAACCGGAGAGCCCGGCGCCGTGCAACTCCTCCAGAAGATTGGCGAGTTGACCGGGGGTTCCGGTGAATATCCGGGCGTCACTGGTGTACGGGCTGCCCGCGAGGGCGTCGAGCCGCTCGCGCCGGGCCGCCGCCCTGGCCGGGTCCTCGTCCAGGAAGACCACCAGGTCGCCGAAGACGTGCAGCCTGTCGTCGGCGCGTCCGGCCGCCTCCTGCTCGGCGCGGATCTCCGCGACGATCGCGCGGGCTTCGGCGGCGTCGTGCGGGGTGACGTAGCCGACGTCGGCCTGCCGGGCCACGAGCCGGTACGGCACCGTCTGGTGGGCGAGCGCGGTGACCAGCGGCTGCCCCTGGGGCGGCCGGGGAGTGATGGAGGGGCCCTTGACGCTGAAGTGGCGGCCCTCGAAGTCGATGTAGTGCAGCTTGTCCCGGTCGATGAAGCGTCCCGTCGCCGCGTCCCGGATCTCCGCGTCGTCCTCCCAGCTGTCCCAGAGCCTGCGGACGACCTCCACGTAGTCGGCGGCCTCGTCGAACAGGTCGGTGACCAGGTTCTGTGCGGCCGGGCTGTCGTACGCGTCGATCGGGGGGATCGTGCGACGGCCGAAGTGCGCGGCCTCGTTCGGCCGGGCGGTGATCTGCACGCGCAGTCCCGCGCGTCCGGTGCTGACGTAGTCGAGGGTGGCGATCGCCTTGGAGATGTGGAACGGCTCCGTGTGCGTGGCCACCACGGTCGGCACCAGGCCGATGTGCCGGGTGAGCGGGGCGATCCGGGAGGCGATGAGGACGGCGTCCAGACGGCCGCGTACCTGGTCGATGCGTTCGTCCGGTTCCAGGAAGTGCGAGGACTGCGGGCCGAGGCCGTCCTCGATGGTCACGAAGTCGAGGAGACCGGCCTCCGCCTCGGCGACCAGGTCGGCCCAGTAGCCGGCGGTGAACAGGTCCCGGGGGCGGGCGGCCGGTTCGCGCCAGGACGCCGGATGCCAGCCGGTGCCGTCCAGGGCGACGGCGAGGTGGAGGGGGGAGGAGGGAGTCGATGACACGAGGGTGCCTTCCTGGAGGTCCGTACGAGAGCGCCGGCCCGCGGACGGACGGGCGCACGGCGAGGGAAAGAACGGATCAGGAGCAACAGAGGGCGCCGGCCACGCGCTGCAGATCGATGTGCGGCCGGGAGTGCAGTACGACGGAGCGGCTCGGCTGCAGAGCGCGGGGGCGTACGACACGTGTCATGTCCGCCACCTCCGTACGTATCTCGTCCTGAGTCACAACAGCCCGGTCCCGCGGGATGTTCCCGGGCTGCGGACCTGGACGATCGTCGAGCGGCGGCGCAGTGTGAAGCCGATCGACTCGTACAGCCGGATCGCCCGTGTGTTGTCCGCGGCGGCGTGCAGGAACGGGGTGTCCCCGCGCTCCCGGATGCCCGCTGCCACCGCGCGCACCAGCCGGGTGGCCAGGCCCCGGCCGCGGTACGCCGGATCCGTGCACACCGCGCTGACCTCCGTCCAGCCGGGCAACCTCAGGCGCTCACCGGCCAGGGCGATCAGCCGCCCCTGGTGCCGGATGCCGAGGTAGGTGCCCGTCTCGACGGTCCGCTCGAGGAACGGGCCGGGCCGGGTGCGGGCGACGAGGTCGAGGATCTCGGGGACGTCGGCGGGTCCGAGCCGTACCGCCTCGGGGGCGGGCTCGGCCCACAGCGCGGTGTCGACGAGCTGGACGCCCTCGCCGCCGCCGACGACCTGCCACCCGTCGGGAGCGCGGTCGACGGGCTTGATCCGTACGGCCGTCGACGGCCCGACGAGCGTGTGCAGGTCGGCCCAGGCGTCCGGGTCCGCCGGATCGGCGAGCGCGGCGAACGCGTAGATGCCGGCCTGGTAACGGGCGGCCCGCCCGAACCGTTCGGCGAGGTGCGCGTGGGGGCCGGCGAGGGCGGCCCAGACGGCGTTGTCGAGAACGGGAGCATCGGGCGGGGACGACGGGGCACCGCCTCCGCGGACGTCGGTCAGGTGGGCCACGGAGGCGGAGTCCTTTCTAACTGAACCTGCATGACGGCGCTGCCGATTGACGGTCGGTCAGGAGTTGTCCAGCGGCAGCCCGGGCGGGTTGACCTCGGCCTTGGCGACGGCCTCGTCGGAGAGGTTGTAGGCGGCCAGCCACTTGGCGTACTGACCGTTCTCGATCAGGTGGTTGATGGCGTCCGCGAACGGCTTGGCGAGTCCGCTGTCCTTCTTCGTGGTCGCCGCGATCAGGCCCTGCAGGCGGGCGCCGGCGCCGGAGAAGGTACCGGCGCTGCGGGTGGGGTTCGGCGACTTGGCGGTCTGCCTGATGTGGTAGGCGACACCGGGGTTGGCGGCGAAGTAGGCGTCGATCCTGCCACCGCTCAGCGCCAGATAGGTGGCGTTCTTGCTCTGGAAGCGCTTGACGGTGAGGGTCTTGCCCTCCTTCTTCAGCTTCGTCTGCCACTCCAGGAGGATCTTCTCCTGGTTGGTGCCGTTGTCGACGGCGACCGTCTTCCCGGCGAGGTTCTGGTAGTTCCCGTCGAAGTTCCAGGTGCTCTTCTTCAGCACCTCGAAGCCGACGTTGTCCTTGCGGTAGGACGCGAAGTCGTACTTCTTCTTTCGTTCCTCGGTGTCGGTGATGTTGGCGAAGGCGGCGTCGTACTTGCCGCTGTCGACTCCGACGAACATGTTCTCCCAAGTGGCGTTGGAGAACTGCGGCTTGAGTCCGAGAACCGCGGCGACCAGGCGCCCGAGGTCCGGTTCGGCTCCGGTGAGGGTCTTCTGGTCGCCGCCGATGTAGGCCAGCGGCGGGAAACCGTCGGGCAGGGCGCCGACGCCGATCCTCAGGGTGCCGCTCTTGCGGATCGCGGCGGGCAACTCGGCGTTGAGGGCCTTCACCTCGGAGACCTTCAGCTCGGTCTGCTTGGCCGCGCCGTTGGACACCCGACCCACGGTCACGGTGCCGGCGGCGTCGGTCGTGGTGGCGGCTTCGCTGTCACCACCGCAGGCGGCGAGCCCGGTGGCCAGGGTGGCGACCGTGGTCGCCGCGGTGATGCCGCGTATCAGGCTGCGTCGGGAGAAGTGGCTGGGCATGGCTGTCCTTGTCGTTCGGGACGGGTGAGGGTGAGGGGGTTCAGAGGACCCTGCTGAGGAAGTCCCGGGTCCGTTCGTGCTGGGGCTTGTCCAACACCTGGGAGGGCGGGCCCTGTTCGACGATCCTTCCGCCGTCGATGAAGACGACCCGGTCGGCGACCTCGCGGGCGAAGCCGATCTCGTGGGTGACGATGACGAGCGTGGTGCCGCTGGTCGCCAGGTCCTTGATGACGGAGAGGACCTCGCCGACGAGTTCGGGGTCGAGCGCCGAGGTCGGCTCGTCGAAGAGGATGATCCCGGGGCGCAGCGCGAGGGCGCGGGCGATGGCGACGCGCTGCTGCTGGCCGCCGGACAGCTGCCGCGGGTAGGCGCCGGTACGGTCGCCGAGCCCGACCCGGGTGAGCAGTTCGCGTGCCAGCTCCTGTGCCTGGGGCCTGGTCAGCTTGCCGGTGGCGACGGGGGCGGCGGCGACGTTGTCGAGGACGGTGAGGTGCGGGAAGAGGTTGAAGTTCTGGAAGACGAAACCGATCCTGCTGCGCTGGGCCAGGATGGCGCGCTCGCTGAGTTCCTTCAGCCGCGCCCCGTTCCGCTTCACACCGATCAGCTCGCCGCCGACGCTGACGTGGCCCACCTCGGGCTTCTCCAGGTGGTTGATGACCCGCAGCAGGGTCGACTTGCCGGAGCCCGAGGGCCCGAGGATGGCGGTGACCTCGCCGGGGCGCACGGTCAGGTCGATGCCGTCCAGGACGCGGTGGGTGCCGTACCACTTGTGGACGTCGTGGACCTCCAGGGCGGCCGGGGTCGTCTCCAGGGTGTCGGTGGCGGTCATACGGCGGCCTCCCTGCGCAGCCGGGCCCGCAGGTCGGCGAGGCCCGCCCGCGCCTTCTGCAGCGGGGTCGGCGGCAGGCTGCGGGTGGCACCGCGGGCGAAGTACCGCTCGACGTAGAACTGGACGACGGACACGACGCTGGTCAGGATCAGGTACCAGACGGTGGCGACGAGCAGCAGCGGCACGATGTCGCCGGGGTAGGTGCTGCCCATGGTCTGCACCGAGCCGAACAGGTCGAGCAGGGAGACGTAGAAGACGAGGGACGTGCTCTTGATCAGGCCGATGAGCTGGTTGACGTAGTTCGGGGTGATGGACCTCAGGGCCTGCGGGAAGACGATCCGGGTGAACTGGTAGCCCTTGGGCAGACCGAGTGCGGCCGCCGCCTCGTGCTGGCCCTGGTCGACGGAGAGGATGCCGCCGCGCACGACCTCGGCCGCGTACGCCGCCTCGTTGAGGCTGAGGCCGATGACGGCGACCGTCATGTCGGTGGCGAGCTTCGACTCGTCGAAGGTGACGAAGGCCGGCCCGAAGGGGATCCCGAGGCTCAACGTCTTGTACAGGGCTGAGAAGTTGTAGAGGAAGATCAGGACGACGATCAGCGGTACCGAGCGGAACAGCCAGGTGTAGGTCCAGCTCACCGCCCGCAGCACCGGGCTGCCGGACAGCCGGCCGAGCGCCAGCACGATGCCGCCGAGCAGGCCCAGCACGGCGCTGAGCGCGGCCGCTTCGAGGGTGACGACGAGCCCGTCGAGGATCGTGGGGCGCAGGAACCAGTAGCGGAAGCGGTCCCACTGGTAGAAGGGGTTCGTGGCCAGTCCGTGCAGGATCTGTGCGACGAGCACGAGGACGACGGCGGTGACGATCCACCGTCCGGGCCGCCGCAGCGGCTGTACGCGCTGGGCTCTGACGGTCTGTGGCGGTGTTTCGGCGGGTGGTGCCTCGGCGAGGGACACGGCGGCGCCTGGGGGTTCACTCATGGCGGGCTCCGGCGGATTCGGACACCCCGGGAACGCGGCGGGCCGGACGCGGGCCGCTACGGCGCTACGGCACGGGGCGGCACACGGGATCGCACGGGAACCGGGGGCTGGTCGGACAACGGCACACCGTACGGACGGTGTGCGTCAGGGCGCGGGGGGGGGCGGCTGGGAAGTGGGGTCAGCCCCGACAGCGGGCACGGCCCGGTGCGGTACACAGTGCGCTGTTGACCCGGAGCAGGTCGACGGCACGATCGGCGACGAGCAGTCCGGCGTACGGCGGTACGCAGCTCTGGGTACGGCCCGTGGCCGTCCTGGGAGCTGCGTACATGGCGTCACCTGTCACTGTTCCGGCCCCGCGGGGCTCTCGCGCTTACCGAAGACTTCGTCCGGTCCGGTCGTCACCTGGGGCACCCCACCGCGATGCGAGGGTTGCCGGTCAGCGAGCCAGGGCTTGTCGCTGACGCTCATGACCGTTCTGATCAGCAAGTAAGGCAGTTGACCGTTCGGATGTCAACGGCTGTCCATGCAATGGACCTGCCTGACCGGACCTCACCTGCTGGAAGAGCCGCCGGTGTCCATCGTGTGCCCCGTCCAGTCCAGGATCTGGACGGCCGCTCCGGCGGCCTCCAGGCCCTGGCAGCGGCCGTGGTGGCGGCGTGCGATGCCGTCCAGGTCCAGGTGGGTCCCGAAGGCGCGGTGGGCGGCCAGGCGCCGGGCGTAGGCCCACAGCACCGGGTGCCCGGCGATGCGGTGCACGGCACGGGCGTCGAGGTGGCAGCGGTGCACGGTGTCCAACTGCACCAGGGCCACCCACAGTTCGACGTCGGCCGCGGTGAGCCGGCCGGCGACGAGGTACTCCTCGCCGTCCAGGTACCGCTCCAGCCTGCCCAGGGTGTCCAGCAGCAGTTCCAGCGCGGTGGCACGCTCCGCGGGATCGGCGTCGGCCCGTCCGGCGCGCTGTGCGGCCTCCTGGATGCCTTCGGCGCAGAGCCGTTCGACGGCTTCGATCTGACTCTCGGTGCCGCACGGATACAGCGAGGTGGGGCCGTCCGGACAGAAGCGGTCGAGGTCGCGCAGGATGTCCGGGGTGTGGGTGCTGACGATCCGCCCCGACCAGTCGTCGCTGAGCACCGGGGCGAGGGCCGGCCCGGTGTAGTGGTGTGCGCTCGCCTCGTACAGCGGACGCAGGGCCGAGTGGCCGCCGCCGGGACGGTCCGGTACGGCCGGCAGGAACGTGACCGGGCACTCGTGGTCGAGTCCGAGCAGGCTGTGCCCTATGGCCAGGCGCAGCCCGTCGGGACAGGCGGTGGAGAGATGGAGCCGGTAGCGGTGCGGCACGGCGTGGTGGCCGCTGCGCGCGTCCCGGCCGAGACGGCCCCGGAAGACGGGGACGGAGCGGTGGGCGGACGGGACGGCGGCGAGCGGTGCGATGGACATGCGTCTCCCCGGGGGCGGGCGCGCGGACGTGGGCGCGGCGGAAGCGTCGTCGGACAGTGGGCGCCAGGATGTGCCGGAGGGGTCCGGGGCGCCCGGACGGGCGGGCGAGGTCAGCGGGTCGCCCGGGACCGGCTCAGGAGGCTGATCGGGCGCTGCAGACCCGCAGCAGGTCGATGTGCCGGCGGGAGGTGAGCAGGGGCGAGGTCGGCGTACGGCTCACGCGGCTGGTGACCGTCTCCGAGCGCCTCATGTTTCCCTACCTGTTCACTAGGATTCCCATCTGGAGTGTCGATCCGGCTCGGGGCGACGTCAAGGGGGCGTCCACCCCTGGGACACCGGACGGGTGAACGGGGGGATCCGCGCCCCGCCTTCGGCGGGCTCACAGGTGGGCGCGGACCGGGCCACCGCAGGACCCTGTCCGCGGTCAGCGGTATGTGACATAGTACTGCTGTGGCGAAGCGACTGACCTGCGATGTCGTGGTGGTCGGCGCCGGGATGACGGGCGCTGCCTGTGCGTGGTACGCGGCGCGGGCGGGCCTGGACGTCGTCCTCGTCGACCGGGGTCCGGTGGCCGGCGGCACGACCGGCGCGGGCGAGGGCAATCTGCTCGTCTCCGACAAGGAACCGGGACCGGAGCTGGAACTCGCCCTGCTGTCCGCCCGGTTGTGGACGGAGCTGGCCCGTGAGGACGGACCGGGCTTCGAGTACGAAGCGAAGGGCGGCGTCGTCGTGGCCACGACCCCCGCCGATCTCGCCGCGCTTGCCGGCTTCGCCGCCGCCCAGCGGGCCGCCGGTGTCACCGCGGTGCCCGTCGACGCGGACGGGCTCCCCGACCTCGAACCCGAGCTGGCGCCCGGACTCGCCGGCGCCGTGCACTACCCCCAGGACGCCCAGGTCATGCCGGCCCTCGCCGCCGCCCGTCTGGTCCGCGCCTCGGGTGCCCGGCTGTACACCGGATGGACGGTGACCGGCGTGCTGCGCACGGCCCGGGGCGCGATGCTCGGGGTGCGCACCGACCGGGGGGACGTCCACGCGCCGGCCGTGGTGAACGCCGCCGGGACCTGGGGCGGCGACCTGGCCCGCCTCGCCGGCGTCCACCTTCCCGTCCTGCCGAGGCGCGGCTTCGTGCTGGTCACCGAGCCGCTGCCCCGGCTGGTGCGGCACAAGGTGTACGCCGCGGACTACGTGGCCGACGTGGCCGGCGACTCGGCCGCGCTGCAGACCTCGCCGGTCGTCGAGGGCACGGCCGCCGGACCCGTCCTCATCGGCGCGAGCCGGGAGCGGGTCGGCTTCGACCGCTCGTTCTCGCTGCCCGTGGTGCGGGCACTCGCCGCCGGGGCCACCCGGCTGTTCCCGTTCCTGGAGCGGGTGCGGGCGATGCGGACCTACCTCGGCTTCCGGCCGTATCTGCCCGATCACCTGCCCGCGATCGGCCCCGACCCGCGGGTTCCCGGACTGGTCCACGCCTGCGGGCACGAGGGCGCGGGCATCGGACTGGCCACCGGGACGGGTCACTTGATCGCCCAGGTGCTGACCGGGACGCCACCGGAACTGCCCCTCGCGCCCTTCCGGCCCGAGCGCTTCGCGACGAACGGGGTGAATACGGCGTGAATCCACTGGAGTTGGCCCGGGCCCGGCCCGGCACCGCCTTCATCGTCAGCTTCGACGGCCGCGCGATCGAGGCGCTGCCCGGCCAGACGGTCGCCGCCGCGCTGTGGACGGCGGGTGTGACCGCGTGGCGCACGACCCGGCGCGAGGGCCGCCCCCGGGGGGTGTTCTGCGGCATCGGGGTCTGCTTCGACTGCCTGGTCACGGTCAACGGCCGCCCGAACCAACGGGCTTGTCTGCTGCCCGCGCGGCCGGGCGATGTCATCGTCACGCAGGAGAGGACGGGACACGATGGCCGCGACGGCTGAGCGGGCGCGCCTCGCCGTGATCGGCGCGGGCCCGGCGGGGCTCGCCGCGGCCCTCGCCGCCGCCGCGCGGGGGGTGGACGTCACCCTCGTGGACGCCGGCCCCGAGGCCGGCGGCCAGTTCTACCGGCAGCCTGCCGCCGCCCTCGGGGCGCGCCGCGCCAGGGCGCTCCACCACCAGTGGCGCACCTGGGAACGGCTGCGGGACGGACTCGCGGAGCATCGCGCCGCCGGACGGGTCGGTCACCTGACGGACCATCATGTGTGGTGTGTGGAGCGCGAGTCCGCCGGCTTCGTCGTCCACGCGCTGCGCGGTCCCGCGCAGGAGGAGCCCGCGACGGTGCGTGCCGACGCGGTACTGCTGGCCACCGGCGGCTACGAGGTCGTACTCCCCTTCCCGGGCTGGACGCTGCCCGGGGTGGTCACCGCGGGCGGTGCGCAGGCCATGCTCAAGGGCGGCCTGGTGCTGCCGGGGCGGACGGCCGTCGTCGCCGGGACCGGGCCGCTGCTGCTGCCCGTGGCGACCGGCCTCGCGGCGGCGGGCGCGCGCGTGGCCGCCCTGGTGGAGTCCGCCGACCCGAGAGCCCTGCTGCGCAGGCCCTCGGCACTGGCCGCCCAGCCCGGCAAGCTCGCCGAGGGCGCCGGGTACGCGGTACGGCTCCTGCGGCACCGCACACGTCTGCTGACCCGCCGTACCGTCGTCGAGGCGCACGGCAGGGACCGGCTGGAGGCGGTGACCGTCGCCGCCCTGGACGCCGGCGGGCGGATCCGGCCCGGAGTTGAGCACCGCATCCCCTGTGACACCCTCGCGGTAGGCCACGGCATGCTGCCGCACACCGACCTCGCCGAGACGCTGGGCTGCACCCTGAACGGGACGGACGTGCACGTCGACGACGAGCAGCGCACCGACGTTCCGGGCGTCTGGGCGGCCGGTGAGACCACCGGCATCGGCGGCGCGGCGCTCGCGCTCGCCGAGGGACACATCGCGGGCCGCTCGGTCGCCGCCCGTCTGCACGGCCGGGAACCCGACCCCGCGGCCTGGTCGGCGGCGGCCCGGGCCCGTGCGCGACTGCGGACGTTCTTCGCGGCCGTCGACGCGGTGTACCCGCCGCCCGCCCGCTGGCCGGAGCGTGTCCCGGACGACACCGTCGCCTGCCGCTGCGAGGAGGTCACCGCCGGGGAGGTCCGCGCGGCCGTCACCGGACTGGGCGCGGGCGACCTGCGCACCGTGAAGCTGCTGACCCGGGCCGGGATGGGCTGGTGCCAGGGCCGTGTGTGCGGGCCCGCGGTCGCCGGGCTCGCCGGATGCGAACCGACCCCCTCCCGGCGGCCGTTCGCCCGGCCGGTGCCGCTGGGTGTGCTGGCCCGAGCTCCCGAAGACCCCGTCGAGGAGGAACCCTCATGACCGACCACCGCCCCTGGCACGGCGTTCTCGTCGCCACCGCGCTCCCGCTGGACGACGACCTCGGGGTGGACTACGACAGGTACGCCGAGCACTGCGCCTGGCTCGTCGAGAGCGGCTGTGACGGTGTCGTGCCGAACGGCTCGCTCGGTGAGTACCAGGTGCTCACCCCCGCGGAGCGCGCCAAGGTCGTCGAGACGGCCGTGGCCGCGATCGGCGGGCGGCGCGTCATGCCGGGCGTCGCCGCCTACGGCTCCGCGGAGGCCCGCCGCTGGGCCGAGCAGGCACGCGACGCGGGGTGCGGTGCGGTGATGCTGCTGCCGCCGAACGCCTACCGTGCCGACGAGCGGTCGGTGCTCGCCCACTACACGGAGGTCGCGAAGGCGGGCCTGCCGGTCGTCGCCTACAACAACCCGATCGACACCAAGGTCGACCTCGTGCCCGAACTCCTCGCCCGGCTGCACGGCGAGGGCCTGATCCACGGCGTGAAGGAGTTCTCCGGCGACGTCCGCCGCGCCTACCGCATCGCCGAACTCGCCCCGGAGCTGGATCTGCTGATCGGCGCCGACGACGTGCTGCTGGAGCTCGCGCTCGCGGGTGCCAAGGGCTGGGTGGCCGGCTACCCGAACGCGCTGCCCACCGCCTGCGTCGAGCTCTACCACGCGGCCACCGGCGGCGACCTCGCCACGGCCGAGCCGCTCTACCGGCAACTGCACCCGCTGCTGCGCTGGGACTCGCGCACCGAGTTCGTGCAGGCGATCAAACTGTCCATGGACGTCGTCGGCCGGTACGGGGGTCCCGTGCGGCCGCCGCGCGTGCCGCTGCTGCCCGAGCAGGAGGCCACCGTCCGGGCCGCCACCGAGAAGGCCGTCGCGGCCGGACTCGCCTAGGAAGAGGGGCATCATGCGCAGCAAGCTCGTCCTGCACGCCGTCGACTCGCACACCGAGGGCATGCCCACCCGGGTGATCACCGGCGGCATCGGCACCGTCCCCGGCGCGACCATGAACGAGCGGCGGCTGTACTTCCGTGAACACCGGGACGACGTCAAGCAGTTGCTGATGAACGAGCCGCGCGGGCACTCCGCGATGAGCGGAGCGATCCTGCAGCCGCCGACCCGGCCCGACTGCGACTGGGGCGTGGTCTACATCGAGGTCTCCGGTTATCTGCCGATGTGCGGGCACGGCACGATCGGCGTGGCGACCGTGCTGGTGGAGACCGGCATGGTGGAGGTCGTCGAGCCGGTCACCACCATCCGCCTGGACACCCCGGCCGGGCTGGTGGTCGCCGAGGTCGCGGTCGAGGACGGCGCCGCCAGGAACGTCACGCTGCGCAACGTGCCGTCCTACAGCGTGGGCCTGGACCGCAAGGCCGTGCTCGCCGACGGGCGGACGGTGACGTACGACCTCGCCTACGGCGGCAACTTCTACGCCATCGCGCCGCTGGAGGAGTTCGGTCTGCCCTTCGACCGCGCCCGGGGGGACGACATCCTCGCCGCCGGCCTGTCCCTGATGGAGGCCATCAACAGCGAGGAGGAACCGGTCCACCCCGAGGACCCGTCGGTCCGCGGCTGCCATCACGTCCACCTGTACGCGCCCGGCGCCACCGCCCGGCACTCCCGGCACGCGATGGTCATCCACCCCGGCTGGTTCGACCGCTCGCCCTGCGGCACCGGAACCAGCGCGCGCATGGCGCAGCTGCACGCGCGCGGCGAACTGCCGTTGCACACCGAGTTCGTCAACGAGTCCTTCATCGGCACCCGGTTCACCGGCCGGTTGCTCGGCACGACCGAGGTGGCCGGGATTCCGGCGGTGCTGCCGAGCTTCACGGGCCGCGCCTGGATCACCGGCACGGCCCAGTACCTGCTCGATCCCACGGATCCGTTCCCCGCCGGTTTCGTCCTCTAGACTCCCCCCGGTGATGCGTGACATGGCACAGCAGCCCGCCCGGGACGGCGCGGCCCCCGCACTCCCCCGGCTGGGCGGGCGCCGCAGCAGCTACCGGGAGCGGGTCGCCGACGCGCTGCGGGCCGCGCTGATCGCGGGTGAACTGCGGCCCGGCGAGGTGTACTCGGCGCCCTCCCTGGCCGCCCGGTTCGGCGTTTCCGCGACCCCGGTCCGGGAGGCGATGCTCGACCTGGCCAAGGAGGGCCTGGTCGACGCCGTCCCCAACAAGGGCTTCCGGGTCACCGCCGTCTCCGACCGGCAGCTCGACGAGTACACCCATGTCCGCGCACTCATAGAGGTCCCCACCGTGGTGGCCCTGACCGGCACGGCGGACCGTGCCTCGCTGGAGGCGCTGCGCCCGGCCGCCCGGGAGATCGTCACCGCGGCCGCGGCGGGCGACCTCATCGCGTACGTCGAGGCCGACACCCGCTTCCACCTCGGTCTGCTCGCCCTCGCCGGCAACGCCCACCTCGTCGAGGTGGTCGCCGACCTGCGCGGACGCTCCCGGCTGTACGGACTGACCGCACTGGTCGAGGCGGGCCGGCTGCCGGCCTCCGCCGAGGAACACCTGGAGCTCCTCGACGCGTTGCTGGCCCGCGACGAGAAGGCCGTGCGCGAGGTCATGGCCCGGCACCTGGGGCACGTGCGGGGGCTGTGGGCGGACCGGACCAAGGACCGCTGAGACACACCGGCGCCGGTCCGGCGGTGGAGTCGTGGAACCCGCGGCCGCTTGCCGCACCGAGGCGGTTCCCGGCCGAGGGTCCGGCAGACGCCCTCGCCCTCAGGGGGCCGGTCGGCTCGTCCGCTCCTCCGCCTCCTGCAGGTGTACGTACGGCTGCAGAGCCGCCGCGTTCAGGCGTTCCGGGGACGGTGGGGGGACGGCGACGAGGGACCGCAGCGGCGTGGGTTCGAGCTGTTCCGCCGGCCGCAGACCGGGGTCGCCGGGATAGCCCAGCTGCGTCCAGATCAGGCCGGCGAGCCGGGGCAGCAGCGGGTGGGCGAGCAGGGCGAGGCCGAGAAGCCACTCGGCGTCCGTGCCGAGCGGCGTGTGGGCCCAGTCGTCCAGCATCCGCACGGCGGCCGTCAGGTCGGGAGAGCAGGGGCTGAGCAGCGCGTACTGGGCGGCCGCCGCCTTGAGCGCCGGAGCGGCCGGCCCTCCTGGTCCGGACCGCTCACGCAGCCGGTCGAGGGCCGGGCGCAGGACCGCGGCGTCCCAGTCGCGCAGGGCGTTGACGTGCTGGGTGAGCGTGCCGGTGGAGGTCTCGGCGGGGCCGTGGTCGAGCGGCGCGTGGAGCAGGGTGTAGCGCAGTTCGTCCGAGGTCACCGAGGAGTTCTCCAGCAGTTCGGAGAGCCAGATGCCGTGCCGCTTGCTGGTGGAGCACTTCTGCCCCTCGAAGTGCAGCATGCCGTTGACGACGGTGGCGTCGAACGGTGCCAGCGTCCCCTGTGAGCCCTGCGCGATCACGTCCGGGACCAGCAGCCCGGGGGTGGAGTTGTCACTGCCGAACAGGCCGACCGTGGTGACACCGCTGCCCGGCGTGAAGGGGTTGACCGCGGCACCGGTGAGTTGCCGGTGCAGCTCACCGCAGTAGACGCTGTAGAGGAAGTAGCCGTTGCTGATGACCTTCCCGGCCGGCAGCATCCCGCTGCGGATGCCCCACTCGCCCTGTCCGGTCAGCCGGATGCGGCCGCCGTGCTGGTCCAGGGCGCGCAGCAGCGGAGCGAGGAACACGGGCCGCAGGCCGGACGCGCGGTGCCGGTCGGCGATGGCCCGGGGGTCGTCGGCCGTCGCGAACCAGTTCTCCTCCGTGCGCCACTCGACCGGGCTGTCACTCAGCCGGGACCGGGCCCGCAGCAGCTGCTCGGGCACGAAGTACTCCCCGCAGTAGGTGCAGGTGCTGCCTCCGCACGGGTGCCCGCAGTGCGGGCAGTCCCCCGCGATCCACGGGCCGACGAGAGGCCGGCCGGTGTCCCCCGCGTAGGGGATCCGCTCGCGTTCGAGCCGGGCGGCGCCGGTGGCCCGCAGCCGGGTGAGCACGTCCTCGTGCAGCCGCCGATAGGCGTCCCGGTGCTGCTCGCCCGCGGGGTCGATCCAGGTGTCCAGGTCCACGGAGAGACGGGCGAGGTCGCGCGCGATCCCCTCGTGGTGGTCCCGGTAGGTTTCCTCCGGCGGGCGGCCCTCGCGGTGGGCGGCGGCCACCACCCAGTCCTCGTAGGCGTCGCTGCCGGTGATGACCGCGACCTCGTGGCCCTGGGCGCGCAGTGCGCGGGCGATGACATCGGCCCGCAGATAGGTGCCGCCGCCGTGTCCGATGTGCAGTCGCCCGTTGGGAGTCGGCTGCATGGGCACGAGCAGGACCTTGTGGTGTATGTGCATGGCGTGGGGTCACCCCTTGGCGAGGACGGTCACGACGAGGTCGGTCAGATCGGGCAGGGCGGCGATCCGGGGGCCGGTCCACGAGCGGGGTTCACCGCACTCCACCAGGACGGCGGTCATGCCGGCCGCGGCGGCACCGCTGAGCTCGCCGTCCGTGCCGTCACCGACGAAGACGCACGCCGAGGGCGGAACGCCGAGGCGGTCGGCGGCGGCGAGGAACAGCTCGGGGTCCGGTTTCATGACACCGGCCTCCGCGGACAGCACCAGTTCGTCGAAGAGGCCGGCGAAGGGCGAGTCGCGCACCATCTCCCGGACGTCCGAGGTGCAGTTGGAGACGAGCGCCGTCCGCAGTCCCAGCCGCCTCGCGGTGGTCACCGCCTCGACCGCGCCCGGCAGCGGGGCGGCGAAGGCCTGGCCGTGCAGCAGACGGCGGGTGGCTGCCGCCCGCTCCGCCTGAGCCGGGGACCAGGTGCCCGCCACCTGGTCGCGCAGCCGGTCCAGGTACGCCGCGAAGGGCCGGGTCTCGCGTACGTCCCTGGTGCGCTTCCACACGTCCGCCAGGTCCTCGGGACGTTGCCCCAGCGCTTCGGCGGTGGCCTCGAAGGTGCGCCGCTTCAGCTCCTCCGGCAGCGGCACCAGCGTCTTCCACAGGTCGAACAGCACCGCCCGGGGCCCTCCCGGCCAGGTGCGCACGACGGGCCGCTGCCAGTGGGCGTTGTCGATGATGACGTCGGCGAGCGTCTGTGGCCTGTGCCGCGCCAGGTACGCGCGTTGCGCCGGCAGGTACTTGCCGGCGTACTTCGCCATCACCTCCTCGCCCTGACCGGGCACGTCCCGCTGCCGGGCCCGCTCCAGCACCGTGTCCTCGTCGACGTGCAGATGGACGAAGAGGTCGACGTACGGCCGGGTCTCCGCGCGGTAGAGGAAGACGCCTTCCAGGATCACGACGGAGCCGGGACCGATGTCGTGACGGACCGTGGTCCACTCGTCCGAGGCCGGGTCGAGGACGGCGACGGTACGGTGCAGCCGGCCCTCCGCCCGCAGCGGGACCAGGATCTCGGCCTCCAGCCGGGCGAAGTCGATGCTGCGCTCGTAGTACTGGCGGGGCGCCGGCAGGGCCGGGTCGTAACGCTCGGCCCGCGGGCGGTGGAAGTCGTCCACGTGCACCACGGTGGCGGGTGTGCCCGCGGTCCGCAGCAGGGTGTGCAGGCGTTCCGCCATCCGGGACTTTCCCGCGGTGTCGACTCCGGTGACACCGACGACGTACGGGCTCCGGGGGGCGCCGGCGCGGCGGTTCGCGATCAGCGCGGTCAGTGCGCAGAGGACGGGCTCGTCGCCGTTCACGCGTGCACCTCCGCCGTCGGTGCGACCAGGCGGTCCAGCCGGCGGGCCAGCCGGTGGTACAGGTCACTGCCGTAGACGCTGTGGTCACGGCGGTCGAGGGGGGTGGGCTCCACGCGCAGGACGGACAGCAGGGACTGCGGGGTTCCGTTCAGCAGGAGTGCTCCGTCGTCGTCGGCCAGAAGCCGGTCGGGTGACTCGCCGGAACGCAGCAGCGCGCCGTCCAGGTGGATGTCGGGGGCCTGCCCGTGGTAACCGAGCGCCTGAACGATCAGTCCCGCCCGGTCGAAACGATCGGCCGCGTCGGCCAGGACCGGCGCGTCCAGGAGTGTCGCGCCGGGCACCTCGCCCGCCCACAGGGCGCAGTAGAGGGCCCGTGACTCATGGCGCAGCCCCGAGTCGCGGTAGACGATGCCGGTGGCCGGGCAGACGTCGGCCACGGGGTCGAAGAGCCGCTCCCTCCCGGGCTTCTGGCCGCTCCGGGCCAGGTCCGCACTGTCGTACACGAGCCGGGCCGGGCCGCGGCGGACCACCTGCAGCGCGGGCAGGAGCGCGCCGGGGTGTTCGGCGCGCGCCTCCGCCCGCAGGAGGAGCAGGGTCTGCAGGGCGGACATGGCGCTGTGCGAACAGCCGACGATGACCACCGGCCGGCCGGCCGCCCCGAGCAGACGGTCCTTGATCTCGGCCCGGTGGCCGGTGGAGATCACGGTGCCGGACGGCAGCACTTTCGCCCGCCACGGCGCCAGCTCCGGGTGGGGGCGCTCGATGCGGCCCGTGGCGAGCACCGCATGCCGGGACGACTCCCTGGTCCCGTCGGCGAGTTCGAGCGTCACCCGTTGTCGTGCGCTCTCGGCGTGCACCGCCACGACCGTGCTGCCCAGACGTACCCCGTCCGGGCCGAGGGCGTCCTGGAGCGTACGCCCGAGCTCGGTCAGGGCGGTGGCCAGCCGGGGCATGGCGACCGGCTGCTCGGCCCGGGCGACGTCCGTCAGCGTGCGGGAGCGGCCCGGGGCGGCGAACGGGCCGCTGAGGTCGACGTGCTTGAAGAAGCGGGAGCCGATCGAGGTGGTGGTGATCCCGTAACGGGCGAAGCCGCCGGGGCCCAACGTGCTGCCGCGCTCGTGGACGCGGATCCGGCGGCGCAGCAGACCGGGCGCGGAGGAGAGGAAGGTGGTGGTGCGGAAGCCTCCACCGACGAAGGCGATGTCGCTGTCCGTGCCGCACGGTCGCGCGAGGGAGGCGGTCGAGGAGGCGCGGTGGTCCTGGTGGGCCATCAGACGCCCTCCGCCAGGAGCAGCTCGGTGAACCGGTCGCAGATGATGTCGGCCTCCTCAAGGGTGAGGATGAGCGGCGGGCGGATCTTCAGGACGTTGCCGTGTCCGTAGCGGGAGGTCCGTATGACCAGGCCGTGGTCCAGGGCGCGTTCGGCCAGCCGGTTCGTGAGCGCCGCGCTCGGGCGTCCCATCTCGTCGACGATCTCGACGCCGATCATCAGACCCACTCCGCGCACGTCCGCGATGTGCGGGTGGGTGCGGCGCAGCGTCTGAAGACGGTCCAGGATGTGTGCGCCCGTGGTACGGACGTTGGCGAGGAAGTCGGGGTCGTCGATGATGTCCAGGGTGGCCAGCGCCGCGGCGGCGGCCAGCAGGTTGGCGCCGTAGGTGAAGGAGTGGTCGTTGGTCGGCAGACCCGCCAGCTCCTCACTGGTCAGAATGGCCGCGACCTGGCTGCCGGAACCGCCCAGCCCCTTGGCCACGGTGATGGCGTCGGGATCGACGCTGAAGTGCTCGGCGGCGAACATGCGTCCCGTGCGGCCGATTCCCGTCTGCACCTCGTCGAAGATCAGCTTGATGTCGTGGGCGTCGCACAACTCGCGCAGCGCGGCGAAGTACCCGTCGGGGGGCACGATGTTGCCGCCGTTGCCCGAGATCGGCTCGACGAGCACCGCCGCCACGCTGCCGCTGCTGGCGTACTCCAGGAAGTCGTTGATGCGGTCCACGCACATCAGCCCGCAACTGCGCGGGTCCTGACCGTAGAAGCAGCGCATGCAGTACGGGTCCGGCACCTGCAGGCCGCCGTGGTACAGCTGTGCCAACGGCTGCTTGCGGAAGGCGTTCCCGGACAGGCTGGCCATCATCACCGTCTGCCCGACATGACTGCGGAAGAGAGTGATGACGTCCCGGCGGCCGGTGGCCCGCTGGGCCATCTTCACGGCGCCCTCGTTCGCGGCCGAGCCCCCGTCGACCTTCAGATGGGCCTTGCTGATGGTCTTCGGGGCCAGCTTCACCAGACGGTGGGCGAGCGCGTTGATCGGTGCCGTCTGGAAACCGGAGGTCACGTGGATGAGCTGGTCGGCCTGTTCCTTGATGGCCCGGATCACCGCGGGATGGCGGTACCCGAGGCTGAGGTTGAACGTCGCCGAGGCGCAGTCGATGTAACCGCGGCCTTCCGAGTCGTACAGGTGGATGCCCTCGCCGGCCACCATCCT
The DNA here is from genome assembly GCF_042894285.1 of Streptomyces sp. NPDC001544. Classification (NCBI taxonomy): domain Bacteria; kingdom Bacillati; phylum Actinomycetota; class Actinomycetes; order Kitasatosporales; family Streptomycetaceae; genus Streptomyces; species Streptomyces sp. NPDC001544. The sequence goes on from NZ_JBIAVN010000002.1 coordinate 282,377, forward strand.
GGTGTCGGAAACCGGGTAGTAGACGGCGCTGGTGTCGTCGGCCTGCTGCTCGGACAAGGTGTCCGGGGCCACGAGATGAGGGGGCAGGGGCATACGAAGGCTCTCCAAGCTCATTGACGCTCGTCGACGGGGAAGCCGGGCGGCGGGCGCGGGCGCACAGCGCCCGCGAGGATCCGTACGGATGGACGGCGCACATCGGTACGGGCGGACACGGAAGGGAAAAGGGGTGCGGCAGGATCCGCGGGTGAGGCCGCGGGGCGTCGCCTAAGCCGCGGCCATGGCCCTGACCTCGGTGTACAGCCCCTGCGCCGTCAGCAGTGCGGCCAGGTCCCGTGCCTGCTCCCGGGTACCGGACAGCAGACAGGACCAGCCTTCCACCTCGGCCTCCACGTAGGCGGAGATCACCTCCCGCGGGGTCAGGCCGGGCAGGGCGTCGGCGATCAGCGACATGCCGTGATCCACGGAGTGCGGATCCCCGGGCAGCAGGCAGGTGCCGTACGCCCCGCCCGCCGGACGGCCCCGCCAGGCCGCACGCCAGCCGTCCTCCTGCGCGGTCCGCCAGAAGGCCCGCGCCTCGGAAAGGAGGACGGAGCGTGGTACGGCGGCCAGTCGCCCGGTGATCCCCACCGTGGCGCCCTCGTCGAGGTGCCGTACGAAGGGTCGTCCCGTCGGCAGACTGACCAGGTACTTCTCCACGTTGGGGCCGATCTCGTGAGGTTCGGTCGGAGTGTGCACGCAGTTCGCGAACGCCGATGTGCCGAACCGTGCGCGTACCTCGGCCCGCAGCTGCGCGCACCGGCGCACCACCTCCGGCCCCCGCACCACGATGACCTCACACGGTCCACTGGTCAGATACAGCTTCAGCAGCTCCGCGGTGATCGGGTACTTGGGCCCGGCGAACTTGGGCCAGGTGTCCAGGACGTCCTCGTCCTCCAGGCAGACCTCGTAGCGCAGTTCGACGCTCAGTGGCGAGGCGTCCAGGAGGACGTCGACGTACTCGCGGACCCGGGGGGAGCGATAGCCGTCGGGCTTGACGACCAGGACGCTGAGCTCACCAGTGGTCGCCTGGTGGGGCATGGGGTGACCTTTCTGTTCGCGCGGTTCGCCGCTCATACGGCGAACTCGTATCCGTCGTTGCGCCGGGCCCGCTCCGCCGACAGGCGGAAAGCGGTCAGCGCGGCGGCCAGCCACAGCGCGCCCGCCACCGCGGCGAACGCCGCGGGCCGTGCGACGGCGGCCGGGCCGGCGCCGTCGGCGAGCGCGCGCACCGCCGCCACACCGTGGGTGGCCGGCAGGGCGTCGGCCGACAGCCGCACACCGAGGGGCCAGAAGCCCGTCGGCACCTGCACTCCGCCGATCGCCATGGTGACGAGGAAGGCGGTGTTGAACACGATGTTGCGGACGGCCGGCGCGGCGAGCACGAACGCGCCCAGGAAGAGCCCGAAGCAGTACGTGCTGAACGCGGTCAGCACCACCAGCCCCACCAGTGCCGGAACCCGGACCGCCGGAAAGTGCACACCGAACATCGGGTCCAGCAGCAGCAGCGCGACCAGCGAGGTGCCGCAGCCGCTCACCGGCCACTGCAGGCTGCGCCCGAGGAAGACCCACCCCATCTCGCCGGGGGCGGCGGCCAGCAGCGCCAGGGTGCCCTGCGCGCGTTCCCAACTGGTCGACACCACCACGGTCATGGCCTCGATGACGCACGTCATCACCGAGTTGCCGAGGACGAGGTAGCGGGTCTGGGCGGGGGAATGCAGGAAGGAGCCGATCAGCGCGAAGAAGGTGACCTGGCAGAGCATCCGGCCGAGCCAGCCGAACGTCCACCCGTACCAGGTGTAGGTGGCGCGGAAGTCCGCGAAGGCGTTGGCGGCGGCGGCGCGTACCACCCGGCCGGCGGTGACGGCACGGAAGACGGTGGTGTCCATACGGCCTCACATCCGGGCCAGGGTGCCGGTGACCCGGACCCTGCGCAGAATACGGTCGATCAGCAGGGTCCCGGCGGCATGACCGGCCAGCCCCAGCAGCACCACGGCCAGCAGGCCGCCGGCCGTGCCGTGGTCCGGGGCGGGACCGACCGCGGTCCGCAGCACGTCCGCGCTCCAGGACAGGAACACGGCCTTGCTGGCCGGCTGCAGCCACTGCGGCAGCACGCTCACGGGCACCAGGACCCCGCCCAGCAGGAAGAACGGGAAGCTCAGCGTGTTCTGCAGGATCCGGGCGGAGGGCGCCAGCACGAACAGCGCCGACACACAGCTCGCGGTGCCCGCCATCGCCAGCGCGGTCAGCAGTACCCCCACGGCGAACAGCAGCGGGCGGGCGATCGTCACCGTGATACCGAAACCGGCCCAGGCGACCAGCCACGCCTCCGCGAGGCTCAGGGTGCTCAGCAGGGTCACCGCGGTGATCCTGGCCGTGACCACCGTCGAGTAGCGTGCCGGTGTGGCCACCACGGCCTCCAGCGTGCCCCGTTCCCGCTCGTGGCCGATCAGCTCGCCGCCCGCCATCAGCGCCATCGACCACAGGGACATCAGGACCGGCGCGAGCACGGCGAAGCCGGCGAGGTCACGACGTTCGGCGTGCTCGGTGATGGCCAGGAAGACGCACGTGTACAGCGGCGCGGTCACGAAGACGTGCAGGGTGTCCGGGGTCCGCAGCGTCATCAGCACCTGCAGGCGGAACACCTGCCAGAACAGGGTGGGGCTCATCGGGTCACCCGCATCCCGCGGTCCTGCATCATGTGCCGGTAGACCTCGGCCAGCCCGGGCCGGACCGTCGCCAGCGAGGTGACGCCCGCCTCGACCAGCCCGCGCAGCACCTCACCGGTGGTGTCGGCGGCGGAGACCTCCACCCTGATCCGCCCGTCGGGCGACCGGTCCAGCGAGGCCACCCCGGGCAACCTGCCGAGCTGCTCGGCGACGGACGCGGGCACGCCGGCCGCCTCCACGCGCTCGTAGGCGGACATCCGGCGGGCCAGCACCTCCGGGCGGTCGGTGGCCAGCACCTGGCCCTGGTCGATCAGGGTGACCTGGTCGCACACCGCCTCGGCCTCGGCCATGTCGTGCGTGGTGACGAGCACCGTACGGCCTTCCGCGCGAAGCTCGTGCACCAGTGTGCGGAAGTCGTGGGCGGCCAGTGGGTCCATGCCGGCGGTGGGCTCGTCGAGGATCAGCACCCTGGGGTCGCTGACCAGACCGCGGGCGAGGTGCAGCCGCTGCTTCATGCCCCGGGAGAAGCCGTCCACCCGGTCGTCCGCCCGCTCGCTCAGACCGACCCGTTCCAGCAGGGCGTCGGTCCGCCGCCGCAGTTCGCTGCCGTGCAGGCCGTACAGCGCGCCCCACAGCGCGAGGTTCTGCCGCGGGCTGATCCGGCCGTACAGGCCCCGGTCGCCGCCGAAGACGATGCCTATCAGCGGCTTGACCGCCCGCGGCGCGGTGGCGACGTCGTGCCCGCACACCCGTGCCGTGCCCGCACTGGGCAGCAGCACGGTCGTGAGGATCTTGCACAGGGTGGTCTTCCCGGCGCCGTTCGGCCCGAGCAGGCCGTGCACTTCGCCGCTGCGGACGGTCAGGTCGACGCCGCGCAGCGCGGACACGACCGCGTCGGGCCGCCGGCCCGTCCGGAAGACCCGGGTCAGCGCGCCGACCTCGATCGCGCGCTCTTGCGGCGGAGTCATGTTCCGGCCTCCTGCTCCGTGACGGCGGCGAGCGCCGTGGCGTACACGCCCGGATCGACGACTTCGTCGGCCACCAGCAGGTAGTCCCCGACCGGTGTGCGGGCCAGTGGCAGAGCGGCCCGGTGCTCCAGGACGCAGCTGTTCCCGGACCGTGTCGCACGGTTCAGCGGCATGCCCCAGACCGGACACCCCGCGTCGAGCCGCGCCGCCACCGGGCGTTCCGGCTCCGGTGTGCTCCGGCGCGCCGCGGCACGGCGAGCGGTCTCGTCCTGCGCCGCCCCGGCCAGCGCCCGCCGCAGCGGCTCCGTGCCCGGATGGTCGACGGCGGCGCCCAGCAGACCGGTCAGCTCCAGCAGTTCGGGCGCCAGCCGGTAGGCGGACGCGGCGTCGGCCATCTCCGCCGGTGTCGCCGCACCGCCCTCCAGCAGCATCAGCAGGTCGACGGCGTCCTTGGCGTGGAAGGACCGCTGGAAGCGCTCCTCGGCGACCGAGAGCAGGTCGGCGAGGACCTGGTCCGCGGGCAGCTCCGGCCGCACGGGGACTCCGGCGAAGTCACCCGCGAACGCGGCCGTGCACAGCTCGACCCGGATCTCCTCCTCCATCAGGGGGTCGGGGGAAGGCCACAGGACGGCGACCATGACGTGCAGCCGCCCGTCCGCGGTGAACAGCGACAGCTCCGCCGGCTCACCGCCCAGGGAGCACAGGGTGAGCGCGGCTCGCCACAGCTGTGCCTCGTCGGGCGCGACGACGTCGAGGTCACCCACCGGGCGCCGGACGTCCGGCGGATAGTGGGCGGCGAGCGACGGTCCCTTGACGGTACGAAGCCCCGGGCAGCCGGTCAGTGCGCCGCGCAGCTCGGCGTAGCGGTCCGCGCGCAGACGGGCCCGTTCCAGCAGATCCCTGCTGCCGCTGCCGGTCTCGGCGCCCTCGGCGGCGGCCACCGAGACGACCAGCTGGGCGAGCGTGCCCGAGGTCTGCTGGGCGCGGCGGACCAGACGGTACGCGCCCTCGTGCTCGGGCACTTCGAGCAGCCGGTGCAGCAGCCGCAGGTCGAGTGGTGTGTCGGTCATGCCCGCCCGGCTCCCTTCAGCGGCGTGGCCAGTTCCCCGGCCCGGGCCCTCCAGTAACGGTGATCCACCTTCCAGCCCCGCGCGCACAGGTTCTCGGTGACCCGGTCGCCACCGCCGTCGGGGCCGTGCACGACGTGCCCGAGCAACGGCAGTCCCGCCGTCCGGGCGAGCTCCGCGACCGCGGCGACCAGGGCACCGCGGGCCGCGGAGGCGTGGTCGCCGGGTTCGACGAGGACGTCCACCAGTTCCGCACGGGACTCGGCCGTGATCTCGTCCCAGGACCGGCCGATGACGGTCGCGTGTCCCACCGGCACCCCGTCCTCCCACACCAGCAGGGAGTAGCGGGACGGGGTGTCGAGCAGAGCGTCGGCCTCGGCGGCCGCGGCCGCCGGGTCGGCCGGCCGCCCCTGCTCCCGCGCCGCGTGCAGGACGGCCTGTACCAGCCAGGCGGCCAGCAGGGGCCGGTGCCGCTCCTCGGCGGGGGTGACCCGGGGGGCGCCTGCGCGCGTCGCCGCTTCGGCGTCCCCGGTCAGCCGCACGTACGTCAGGTCGCGCTGCCACGGCTGCGGCAGCCGGACGGCGGCACCGGTGCGCACGATCAGGACGGAGGCCTCGGGGTGGTCCGTCAGCATCGTCCGCCACAGAAGTGCCGAGGCGTCCGGGTCCGACAGCAGTCCCGGGTCCGCGTACTCCACCAGCAGGTGCCGGGCGCCGGTCAGCGCATCGGTGGACACGCCCGCGACACAGGGCAGACCGGACACCGTACGCAGCAGGCCTGCGGCGCCCGCCGCCTCGAGGTAGCTCTCCACGGCGTACATCAGGCGCCCACCGAGCGGACGGTCAGCAGCAGTTCCCGCCGGACGCGTTCGGCGGCCAGCCGGACGTCTTCGGGGGTGACCCGGCGCAACTCGGCGATCTCGTCCTCGAGGGTCCACGGGCGCCCCGCGGAGCAACTGCGCTCGGCGATCAGCTTGGCGTACTCCAGGGGGGTCTCCGACTCCAGGACCAGGCCAGGCTCATCTCCGCCTGCCGCAGGGCCGAGCGGAAGTCGTCCGCGAGGGGCCCCCGTGCGGCGACGCCGGCCAGCAACTCGTGGACGAGCGCGCGGACCCGGTCGGCGGCGGACGCCTCCGCACCGATCAGCAACCGCCAGGCGCCGGACTCCCGGTAACCGCGGTCCCAGGCGTGGAACGAGTAGGACAGGCCGTGCTCGCTGCGCAGGGCGCGGTACAGCAGGGAGGAGGGGCTGGAGCCGAGGAGGTGGGCGAGCACGGTGAAGGCGGCGCGTCCCGCGGCGGCGGCTCTCGGGGAGCGGGCGCCGAAGCAGAGCCAGGCGAAGTCCGCCGTCCCGGGGTCCGGCAGCGGGTCGCCCGCGCCGGCGGGCCCCAGTGGCACGTGCGGCGCGGGGGCCGCCGGCTGCTCCGGCCAGAGGGCGGTGGGGCCGGTCAGCGCGGGCGGGACGCACGGTCCCACCACGACCAGCACTCCGGGGGCGCGCACGAACCGGTCGCGGTGCACCGCCGCCAGTTCCCGCGTCGTGACCGCGTCCAGCTGGCCCGGGTCGCCACCGACCGGGCGGCCCAGCGGATGGCCGGGGAAGAGCTGGGCGAGGACGGCGTCCTGGACGGCGTCCGAGGGGTCGGCGGCCGCGGTGACCAGCTCCTGCAGCACCACGGCTCTTTCACGGTCCAGGGTGTTCTGGCCGAGCTCGGGTTCGCGCACCGCCCGCAGGAGTGCGGCGGCCACGTCCTGCGCGTCGTCGGCGTGCACCTGCGCGTAGTACAGCATCACTTCCAGCCCGGTCTGGGCATTGGCCTGACCACCGCGCCGTTCCACGTACTCGCTGAACGACACGGGCGGCCCCTCGTCCCCGAGGGGACAGGACATCACCAGGTGTTCCAGGAGGTGGGCGATCCCGCCACGGCCCTCCGGGTCGTCGCGGGAGCCGTGGGCCAGCGCGAGGCAGATACTGGTGGTCTTGAGCCGTTCGTCGACGACGGTCAGCAGCGGGACGGACGCGACCGCCGGCCCCGCGGTCCGGGTGGTGAGCTGGGAGACAGTCAAGGGGGCACTCTCGCAGGGGCGTACGCGGCGGGAGACCGGCGCGGTGAGCGGATGAACCATGGGTGGCCCTCCCGTGCGGGCAGGGGAGGGAGACCGGCCGGCGGCTGCCGGGGAGGAGAACTCCCCGGCAGCCGCTGACCATGCGGTGCCTCAGGCCTTGGCGGCCTTGACCTTCACCTTGTCCAGGCGGGGACGCATTCCGACGGCGTGGTTGCGAGTCATGTCGCTCTCCTTCGATCTCTTGGTTGTGGTGCGTGACCGGTAGGTCCGACCGCTGAGAACGCTAGGCACCGCCTGTCAACGGAACGTCGACAGCCGGTCGGTGACCGATTTCGATCACTCGTTGATCGGTTGTTGACGCGGGCGTGCCATGCTGCTCGCGCAAGCACGGGCGGCCCTGCCGCACAGAGTGAGGGACAAGCAGCATGACGCGCAGAACGACACGGAGGGCGGTCCGGCGGTACGCCGCCGCCCTGGGGCTTTTCGCCCTCCTGACCGGCATGACCGGCGTCGCCGGACGGGTGGGGGCGGACGGCGGGGCACACGCCGACCGGCACGTCGTCGCCTGGAACAGCACCGGCAGCGACTGCGAGAAGTGCAAGTCTCCCAGCTGACAACGCCCACCGGGCCGTGACGAGGGCCGGCAGCGCGCCCGCTCGCAGGCGGCTGCCGGCCCCTCAGGGCCGGCCCGCGCGCGGGCCGCCCACCGTCTCGAGGGCGTCGGCGGCCTGCCGTGCCTCGGGCAGTCCGAGGCGGGAGAACGTCTCGTACGCCTCCTCGAGCTGTCCCCTCGCCCGGTCCGCGTCGCCCCGCTCGGCCAGGACACGGCCGAGCACCAGCCGGGCCGTGGCCAGCTCACGGTCCCCACCTGTCTCCTGGGCCTCCGTGAGCGCCCACTCGGCGTGGCGCAGGGCACCGTCCAGGTCGCCCATCCTGGTCAGCGTGTCCGCGAGCCGGTATCCGGCGTGCGCCGCGCGGTCCCGGATGCCCGTCGCCCGGCACAGACCCAGGCACTCCGCGAAACGCGTGGCTGCCTCCTGCCACCGGCTCTCGCCGTGCAGCGCCAGACCCAGCACATAGAGCGCGTAGGCGGTCATCGCGGCGTCGTCGCCCTCGGAGCGCAGATCACTCAGTACCGCCTCGCACGGGGCGACGGCTTCGCGGGCCTGCCCGCCCCGGATCCGGGTGAGGGCGGCGTTGAGCGTGGTCGCCACCCTGCCGGAACGGTGCCCGAGTTCCTCCGCCAGCGCCAGGGAGGCGTCGAAGTGGGCCAACGCCTCCTCGTACCGGCCGAGGAACTGCGCGGCCAGCCCCAGGTCGTTGAGAGCCTGCCGCAGGATGGCCTTGTCACCGGTGTCACGGCACGCCGCCACCGCCTGGGCGGCGAGCGGCTCGGCCCCGGCGGGATCCCCGGCCCGCAGCGCGAGCGCTCCGCTGAGCCACCGGGCCCGCCCCAGCGTCCGCCGGTCCGCGTGGGCCTCGGCGGCCTGCGCGAGGGCCTGGGCCTGTTCCGCCAGCCGGGACGGGGGAACCTCCTGGCCGAAGGCGCTGAGGGCGATGAGCAGGTCCGTCGCCGTCCGCAGCGCCGCGGGGTCCCCCACCGACTGCCGCACGGCGGCCAGCATGCCGTCGGCCTCCTCGGTGATCCAGGCCCGGGCCGTGCGCGCGTCGGCGAAGTCCAGCCCTGCCCCGCCGAGCGGTCCGAAGGAGTCGTGCACGTCGTCCCCGGGGACCACGTGCCGGAACGCCGCCCCCGCGCTCGCCAGCAGGAAGTCGAGGAGCCGCCGCAGGATCGCGCCGCAGGGTTCCGCGTCCGCCGGCCACGGGAGGGTGCGGGCGAAGGCTCTGAGCAGATCGTGGTAGCGGTAGCGGCCCGGCGCGACCGACTCCACCATGGAACCGTCGACCAGGGACTCCATCACCTCTTCCGCGCTGTCCTCGTCGATGCCGAGAACCGCCGCCACGGCGGGCAGCCCCAGGTCGGGCTCGGCCACGGGCGCCAGCACCCGGAAGGCGCGTGCCTGGGGGGCGGACAGCTGCCGGTACCCGAGCTCGAACGCCGCGTCGACGGCGACGTCGCCGAGGCGCAGGTGTGCGATGCGTCCGCGTTCGTCGGCGAGTTTGCGGACCAGGGAGGCGATGGTCCAGGCGGGCCGCGCCGCCAGCCGCGCCGCCACGATGCGCGTGGCGAGGGGCAGATGACCGCATGCGGCGACGAGTTCACCGGCCGCGTCGGGCTCGGCGGACAGCCGGGACGGGCCGACGGCCTCCTCCAGCAGGGCCAGCGCCTCCTGGCGCGTGAAGACGTCCAGGCCGACGTGCGCGGTCGCGTCCAGACCCGACAGACGCGGCCGGCTGGTGGTGATCACGGCACAGCCGGCGTTGCCGGGCAGGAGAGACCGCAACTGCACCACGTCGTGGGCGTTGTCCAGGACGACCAGCATGCGACGGCGGTCCAGCAGGGATCTGAAGAGCCGTGCGCGGTCGTCCAGTTCCTCGGGCAGCCCGTCGGCCGACGCACCGAGTGCGGTGAGGAAGCTGCCCAGGACGACGAACGGATCGGCCGGGGGGACACTGCCGCCCCGCAGGTCGGCGTAGAGCTGGCCGTCCGGGTAGTGGTGCCGCACACGGTGGGCCACGTGCAGGGCGAAGGCGGTCTTGCCGACGCCGCTCATTCCGCTCACCGCGACCATGGTCAACGCGCGTTGATCCGAAGCGGTGAGCAGCTCGCACATACGCCGGCCGAGCTCGTCGCGTCCGACGAAGAACGGGACCGCGGCGGGCAACTGCGCGGGAGCGGGCAGGAAGCCGGTGCGCTGCCGGTCCCGGTCCGTCCCGGTTTCCGCCGGACGGCCCTCTTGCGCGGCACGGTTCTCCGACGGGTCGGGCACGTACTCGGCCACCGGACGGACGCCGGTGGCGGCGCCGGGACCCTGGGGCTCCGACGGTGCGTCGACGGCCGGGAGGCCGTTGAGTATCCGCGTGTACTCCCCGACCAGTTCCTGTCCCGGGTCGACGCCGAGATCCTCGGCGAGGCGACGGCGCACCCGGTCGTACACGGCGAGTGCCTCCGACTGGCGTCCCATCGCGCACATGGCACGCATCAGCAGCGCGTGCGGTCGTTCGCGCAGGGGGTGTTCGGCGGTGAGTTCGGCCAGTCCCGGCAGGGAGGACTGGAAGCGTCCCAGCCGGATGGCCAGTTCGAGGCGCTCCTCCTGCAGGAACACCCTGAGCTCCTCCAGGCTGTCCCGCCTGCGCTCGGCGAAGGGCCCGGGGACCCCCGCCAGGGTCGTGCCCTGCCACAGGGCGAGGGCACGGGCGGCGCTCTCCTCGGCCTCCTCGACACGCCCCTCGGCCTTGAGCCGGGCGGTCTGCCGTGTCAGCGCCTCGGCGTGCCAGACGTCCACCGCGCTGTCCTCCACGGCGAGCCGGTAGCCGTCGCCCGCCGACAGCAGGATGTCCGGAGCCGAGGGGTCCGTCTCCAGGACCCGCCGCAGCCGCCACACATAGGTACGGACGGTCGTCGCCGCGGACTTGGGCAGATCGTGCTCCCACAGGGCATCGGCGAGGTCGTCGAACGTCACGGGATGCCCGGCGCGCAGCAGCAGTGCCGACAGCAGGGCCACCTGTTGCGGAGGGCCGACCGGGATCTCGGCCTCTCCGCGGAACGCCCGCACCCTCCCCAGCACCCGAAAGGTCAGATCCCCGGCTAAATGTGCGCTCAACGTTCTCTCCTCGGCCTGAAGCGGCTGGCCACCGACCAGTCGCCGATACCGCTGCGACATCATCTCTGAGGATGATCATTCCCTGCACGGGGTTGCCGCGGCGAGTCGCGGACTCGGCAAACTGATGGGCGCGCTGAACACCCTCTCCGCCGCCGAGCTGGGCGCGCACGCCATCGGCGCCGCGCCGGCGGCCGCACACCTGGACCCGGGCGCCGCGGAGGCCGTCGTCATGGGCCACGTAGTCCAGGCCGGGGCCGGCCCCAACACGGCACGGCAGGCCGCCGTCCGCGCCGGCTTCCGTTCACCGTCCCGGCGAGCACCTTCAACAGCAGGGTGACCACCCACAGTTGTGCCGACTTGGGGACCTGGCTCAGCAGGTTGCGGGCGTAATGGGTGCGGCATCGCTGCCCGGTACGGGGTGACCCACACCCCGTACCCCTGACGCCGTTCATGCCCCTACCGCTCCTTGGTCTCCTCCAGCACCGTCCTGCCCAGCAGGGCGTACCGCTCGGGGGCGCGGTGCTTGAGGTACTGGGCGTAGCCGATGCCCGTCGCCGCGACCAGGGCCACCAGCCACGGGGTCGCCTTCAGGAGCAGGGAGCCGGACTCCGTGCCGGCCGCGGCACCCATGTTGGACACCAGCAGGACGACCACGCCGAGCATCGCGATGCCGCCGATGAGCGGGGCGGCGAAGGTCCTGAACCAGTGGCGGCTCTCGGGGTGGTTCCTGCGGAAGTAGACCAGCACCGCGAAGGAGCAGACGGCCTGGACGACCAGGATCGCCATCGTGCCGAGGATCGCGAGGAGGACGTACAGCGCGTTGTACGGGTCCTTGCCGGCCGCCCAGAACGCGCCGATGAGGACGGCGGACACGGCCGTCTGGACCAGGCCCGCGATGTGCGGGGAGCCGTGCCTGGCGTGGGTGCGGCCGACCGTGCGCTTGAGGGACGGCAGGACGCCCTCGCGGCCCAGCGCGTACATGTAGCGGGCGGCGCAGTTGTGGAAGGCCATGCCGCAGGCCAGCGAGCCGGTGATCATCAGCCACTGCATGACGTCGACGGCCCAGTGGCCGACGTACCGCTCCGTGGGGTTGAAGAAGAGGGCGAGGGGGTTCGCGGAGGAGGCCGCCTTCACGGCCTCCGCCTCGCCGTTGCCGATGATGGCCATCCAGGAGACGAAGACGTAGAAGACACCGACGCCGAGGACCGAGATCATCGTCGCCTTGGGGATGATCTTCTTCGGGTCGCGGGACTCCTCGCCGTACATCGCCGTCGACTCGAAGCCGACCCACGACCAGAAGGCGAAGAAGAGGCCGAGGCCGGCGGAGGTCCCCTTGAGGGCGTTGACCGGGTTGACCGGGCCGAAGGTGAAGCCGTGCGGGCCGCCCCCGTGCAGGGCGACCGAGATGGCCATGGCCGCGAGGACGGTGACCTCGGTGCCGAGGAGCACGACGAGCAGCTTCTCGGCGACGCTGACGCCGAACCAGGTGCCGGTCGCGTTGACGGCGAGCATCAGGATCGCGAACGCCCACCACGGGACGTCAACGCCCGTCTGGTCCTTGAGCGTTGTGTTGGCGAAGACCGAGAAGATGCCGATCAGCGCCGGCTCGAAGACGACGTACGCGAAGGTCGCGAGGAGGCCGGAGGCGAGGCCCGCGGTGCGGCCGAGGCCGTAGGAGATGAAGCCGTAGAACGCGCCGGTGGACGTGATGTGCTTCGCCATCGACGTGAAGCCGACCGAAAAGATTGCCAGGACGACCATTGCGACGAGATAGCTCGCCGGGGCCCCGACGCCGTTGCCCGACGACACCATGAAGGGCACGTTGCCGGTCATCGCGGTGATCGGGGCGGCGGTCGCGACGGCCATGAAGACCACGCCCAGCAGGCCGATCGCGTTCGGCTTAAGCCGGTGAACCGTGCTTTCGTCGCCTGATTCCGTCGCCGGGGCGACTCCCTCGTCCACTGCCATCGCCGGTGGCCCCTCTCCTGCTGCTCGTTGCTTGCACTGAACCGGAACTCTGCAGACCGAATGAGTCGGGCAAGGGTCTCGGGGCGTTAAATGTTTGTCAACCAGACCTTTAGAAACCTGGCGCAACGTGTAGGCAACACACGGCTCGTACGGTCACCGCCATGACCGTCTACACGTCCACTCTCGGTGTCGAACGCTTCCGCTTCGGCTCCCTCGCGCACCTCCTCGCCGCCGCGAGCCCCGAGCGCTCCGGCGACCGGCTCGCCGGCCTCGCCGCCGCGAGCGCCCGGGAACGGGTCGCCGCGCGCTGGGCCCTCGCCGAGGTACCGCTCGCGACCTTCCTGACCGAGCCGGTGATCCCGTACGAGACCGACGACGTGACCCGGTTGATCCTCGACACGCATGACGCGGCGGCCTTCGCGCCCGTGGGCGGGATGACGGTCGGCGAGCTGAGGGAATGGCTGCTGGCGGCGGGGAGCGACGCGCTGTCGGCGGTGGCGCCCGGGCTGACCCCGGAGATGGTCGCGGCGGTCTCGAAGCTGATGGGCAACGCCGATCTCGTCGCCGTGGCCCGCAAGGTCCGGGTCGTGACGGCGTTCCGCTCGACGATCGGACTGCCGGGGCGGCTGGCCACCCGCCTCCAGCCCAACCACCCGACGGATGACGCGGCGGGAGTGGCGGCGGCCCTGCTGGACGGCCTGCTGCTCGGCTCCGGCGACGCGGTGATCGGCATCAACCCGGCGACGGACAGCCCGAAGGCGACGAGGGCACTGCTGGAGCTGCTGGACGGTGTGATCGGCCGGTACTCGATCCCGACCCAGTCCTCGGTGCTGTGCCATGTGTCGACGAGCGTGCAGCTGATGGAGCAGGGCGCCCCTGTCGACCTGGTCTTCCAGTCCATCGCCGGGACCCAGGCGGCGAACGCCGCCTTCGGTGTCACGCTCGGCCTCCTCGACGAGGCGCACGAGGCGGCGCGCGGGCTCGGCCGGGGTACGGTCGGCGACAACGTCATGTATTTCGAGACCGGCCAGGGCAGCGCCCTGTCCGCCGACGCGCATCACGGTGTGGACCAGCAGACGGTGGAGGCGAGGGCGTACGCGGTGGCCCGGCGCTACGAGCCCCTGCTGGTGAACACGGTCGTCGGCTTCATCGGCCCGGAGTACCTCTACGACGGCCGCCAGATCCTCCGCGCCGCCCTGGAGGACCACTTCTGCGGCAAACTCCTCGGCCTCCCCATGGGCCTGGACATCTGCTACACGAACCACGCCGACGCCGATGACGACGACGTGGCGACCATGCTGACCATGCTCGGCGTCGCGGGCGCGTCGTTCGTGATCTGCACGCCGGGCGGCGACGACATCATGCTCAACTACCAATCGGCCTCCTACCACGACGCGTTGTACCTCCGCGAGGTCCTCGGCCTGCGCCCGGCACCGGAGTTCGAGGCATGGCTGGGGTCGATCGGTCTGCTGGACGAGGCGGGTTCGATCAGGGAGGTGCCGTCGGACTCGGCGCATCCCCTGACGGCGATCGGAAGGGAACTTGCGGCATGACGAACGGCCAAGTCGATCTCACCGTCAGGGACCTGCCCCTCTGGTCCGCGCTGCGCCGGCACACCCAGGCCCGTATCGGCCTCGGCCGCGCGGGCACCTCGCTGCCGACGCGGAACCGGCTGGAACTCCAGTCCGCGCACGCGGCGGCACGGGACGCGGTGCACTCGCCGTTCGAGCCGGAGGTGGTGGCGGCGGGGCTCGCGGGGAGGGAGACGGTACGGGTCCGCAGCGCGGCGGGTGACCGCCTCACGTACCTCCAACGTCCCGATCTGGGCCGCCGGTTGGACCCGATGGATCGCGCGCATCTGCCCGTCGGCGACTGGGACGTGGTGTTCGTGGTCGCGGACGGGTTGTCCAGCCGGGCCGTGCACGAGCACGCGGCGGCGATGGTACGGGGCACGGTAGCGCGGCTCGTGGGATGGCGGGTGGCGCCGGTGGTACTGGCCGAACAGGCCCGGGTGGCCCTCGGCGACGACATCGCGTCCGCGATGGGAGCGGCGATGGTGGTCGTGTTCGTGGGCGAACGACCGGGGATGTCTGCGGCGGACTCGCTGGGCGCGTACCTGACGTACCGGCCGAGGCCGGGGAAGACGACGGACGCGGACCGCAACTGCCTGAGCAACATCCGGCCGCCCCTGGGCCTGACGTATGAGCTGGCAGCAGGGAAGTTGGCGGGGTTGATGGGGAGGGGGCGGGAGCTGGGGATCACCGGGGTGGGACTGAAGGACGAAAGCGATCACGAGGCTGTGGGCGAGCGGCTACTCGAAGGGCTACTACATCCGTGTGATGCGTCCGGTGTGCAAGCAACTGGAGTCTCGACTCCCCGAGAGACATCTGATGGTGCGTAGTTCGAGCCGAACGTCCCCGGGGCGACGGCGGAGGGCCAGAAGAAGGCGACCAGGCCGAGAAAGGCGGCCAGGGTCATGACCGCGCCTGCGCGCGGGGGCAGCCGGATGGCTGCGGCCGTCGTGATCGCTCCGCCTTGACCTGATCGGCCGTCAAGTACGGGAGCGGGGCGAGATTCTTCGCCGTGTCAGGTGCGAACACGGGCGAGGAGACGATGACTTCGGTGGTCGGTCCGTCGGCGACGATGTCTCCTTCGGCCGTGACCACCACCCGGTCGGCGGCACGGGCGGCGAACTCGACGCCGCGGGTGGAGACGACGACCGCGCGGCCTTCGGCGGCGAGGGTGTCGACGACTCCGATCAGCTCGGTCTTGGCGCAGTAGTCCAGTCCGCGGGTCGGTCTCCCCCGCCACGCGCACGGTTCCAGCCCGGCGCGGGCCTGAGCCCAGGATCAAGTGCGCCGGTTCCCAACTGGTCCCCACGCCAGTGATGCCAACCGGGCCGCCCACTCGCTGGCCTGCGGTGAGCCGACGAGGCCCCCACTACCTCCGGCGGGGTCCATCCCCATGCTCACTGCTTGCCTCCGTCGGCAGATGTGCGGGAAGCATCGGCGCGGGGTGCTCAGGGTCTTCCGGGGAAGCCAGAGACCACAGCCCGCCATCCATCTCCGCGACAGGCTTGTCAGCCCCAGGCGCAACCGGTACCACCCGCGCGCTGACGAACTCTCCTTCCCGGGGGACGGGGAGGCCGAGCTGCCGGGCGATGTGCCGGTGTGCCTCGTAGTCGCCCAGGATGATGATCCCCTTGTCCCGAAGGGCTGAGCGGGATCCGCCATGTCCGCGGAGGCGCTTCATGTAGTCCCGCTGCTGCGCCACGGTACGGACGGCGTTGCGTCCGATCCGGCGTCGCTGAACGCGCTGGAAGAGCTCGTTGAGTCGCTGCTGACCGGTCTTGTGCAGGAAAACCGCCTCACGGTCGGCGTCGGACATGTGCAGGAGGACGTTCTCCGCGAGCTCGACGTCGCGCCAGAGCCAAAGGATCTTGTCGCGGTGCTCGGCCTTGAGCGTGGCCTTCAGGTCTCGGTTCATCCGGGCACTGAGCCACTCCTCGTTGGCGCGCAGCAGGCCGACGCTCCACCGGCTCTGGTAGTCGTTCGCCCAGACCAGGAGGCAGAGGTGACCCAGTGTCTCGGGAGGGAACATCCAGCCGCCGAATACGAGGCTGAACCGGCAGTCGACATCGACACCGGCGATGCGGAAGTCCATCGCCCGACCGTCCTCGAAGCGGAACTCGCGCTGGATCGCCATGTCCACCAGGCTCCCGAGGTGCGTCTTCTCCGTCTTCGTGAGGCTCTTCATGTCGTAACGGCCCGTCACCCCGCCGTTCAGCACCTCGTCGACGGCCTCCCGCAGGACGCGCCCCATACGTGCACCGTCGGGGTCCACATCGCGCACCGCGGGTACGGACGACCGTCGTGCATCCCGTAGCCGGTGACGCGCGCCCATCCCTGGATGTCGAGTGCGGCCAGCCGTTCCGCGTCGGCGAGAAAGTGCTGCTCGCCCGACGCCCTGCCGGCCCTCGGCGTGTCGAAGAGCTTGAGAGCGACCTCCCTGCCCAGTAGCTCGTCCGTCGCCCGCCAGGTGCTCGACGTCGTTCCGCCATGCCGCCGCCGAGTCAGCCGGTAGCGTCCCTCGACGAGCGTGTCCAGCTCGTCGGCGGGCACGTCCGGGGCACCGCTCAGATTCCGTACGGTCTCGTCCGAGACCACGGCCAAGGGTTCTCCTGACGCACAACCTCCCTCCGCGCTGTGCTCGTCCGGGACCGTGACCGGGAACTCCCCTGCCCGGGATCCGGCGTAGCGCTGGATGACAGCACCGACTCGCGCGGCCGTCGAGCGGGGCAGGCTGCGCAGCAGCACCTCGCGTACACCTGGCCGGAACACGTAGTCGCCTGCGGCGGCCGGGCTGCCAGGGGCAGTCGTGAGCAAGCCGCTGAGGACCACCTCGGCCAGGTGCTGCGGCTCCGGCCTCGCTTCGGTGGCCGCCTGCACCAGCCGCATCACGGGAAGACTCGGCTCGCCCACCGCCAGGTGCGCGGCGAGCCGGAGTGCCTGTGGCGATGCGTGGGCGCGGAAATTGAGCACCAGTTCCTGGGGGGACAGGGACCGGGGGACGGGCCGTCCGTGGTCCGCCGGGACCGTCGACAGACCGGTGGGCAGCGTGGCCGCCGCACCTGGCACCCGGGTACCGGGGGGTCCGGCCACGAGCTCGGCCCAGTGCGCGAACCAACGGGCGGAGGGTTCCAACACCGGCAGCGGCAGCCCGGCAGGCGCTTCGCCGACCGTGTCGAACGGAGTGAAGCGGAGAGCGGAGTTGGGAGAGGCCGGTGCGCGTGCCGTCAGCAGCCCCACGGAAACGGGGAGGGCCGTACGCCGCCAGAGCCGTTCCGGCAGGGGCTGGACGATCGCCAGCGATGTCGTCCGTGCCCAGCTGCGCAGCACGCGGTACCACTCCGCGGCCCCCTCGTTCCCGGCATACCAGTGGGGGCCGCTGCAGTCGCTGAGGACAAGGGTCACGGCTTCGGCCGTCGCGCGGGGGAAGGGTGGCCGGCCGACCGCCGGGCGACTGGCGTAGCCGGCCGTCCTGAGTCAGTTTCAGGAGCTGTATCCCCCGGAAGGCGCCTGTCTGGCCGATGGCGCGGTGCAGCTCCCGCAGCAGCGGGCGCCACATGGGCATCGTGGGCCCCGCGTCGTACAGGAGGTGGAGGGTGAGCCAGCGCTCCGGCCTCGCCCGGAGAACGGGGAGCCAGCTGCCGGGCGATGCTCCCTGGCGGGCGATCCGGTAGGCGGTGCTCCGCTCGTCCAGTTCCCTCTCCACGTGCGAGGGCACCCGGCGCCGCATGGGGCGCAGGGCCCGCTGGAGCAGGAGCGGGTGAGCCAGCATGGGGGGCAGTGGGGCGAGCAGCGAGGTGCGCGGGTCGGCGTCCGACAGCTGCGGGTCGGACTCGTACAGCAGCGTAACGCCGGGAGAACCGGGCGCCTGCGGCGGCTCCGGGTCGGTGCCGGGAACCGGACACCTGGGCCCCGCGCTGCCAGTTGCTTCGCCCGGGCGATTCAACGTTCTGTGGCGCACCTTGACCGGGTCAGGGTGCGCCACAGCCCCTTCACATGCACTGGTCCCCAAGCGGTCCCCAAGAATGATCAAGGGGCCGCTTCAGATCTCCTCTGAAACGGCCCCTGACCTGCGACTTCGTAAAGTCGGGACGACAGGATTTGAACCTGCGACCCCTTGACCCCCAGTCAAGTGCGCTACCAAGCTGCGCCACGTCCCGGTGCGGTGCCACGCGGTGTCCCGCGTGATCACGCAAGTCAACCCTACCGCACACATGTCGGTGCTGTTGCCGGACGCCCGGCGTCGCCCTGCGCGTGGTCAGCCCATGTCCAGCGGGTGGACCGGGGCCAGGGCCGCGGCGATGCGGTCGGTGATCGTCTGGGCCGTGTTGCCCTGGGGTGCCTTGGGCCCCACGGTCGTGGACACGGCGATGGCGAGCTTCTCGGCGGGCTGGTACGCCTGCACCGCCGCGAAGCCGGCGAAGGAGGGGTTCGTCAGGACCCACCCGTTCTTCACGATCACGCCCATCCCGAAGTGGAAGGCCTGGGTCTGCTTGAGGCAGACGGCGGCGGGGCAGGTCGCGGTCCGGGTGCCGAGGCCGGGGGTGCCGGGATCGAGCTGGACTCGGTAGGAGCGGTGAGAGAGCAGCTCGCCCGATCCGATGCCCTGGGCGGAGCGGGCCAGGTCGCAGATGTCGGTGGTGAGGACGGCGCCCGGTGCCGTCGTCCAGGACGGGTTCCAGAAGGTGGACTCCTCGTATCTGCCGCGTTCGCCGTCGTAGGCGTGCAGCACCGGAGCCGGGATCTGAGGGGTGAAACCGTTGGCGGTCCCGCTCAGCCGCAGCGGAGCCAGGACGCGTTCGCGCAGCAGCCTGTCCAGCGGGGTGCCGGTGATCTTCTCCAGCGCCTGGCCGAGGAGGACGAAGTTGGCGTGCGAGTAGCTCCAGTTGCTGCCCGGCTCGTACCACAGGGGATGGCTGAGCGGGAATCCGATCAGCTCGCGCGGGGTCCACTGACGGAAGGGGTCGGCGTAGAAGCGCTGCACGAACTTGGGGTCGGTGACGTAGTCGTGCAGGCCGGAGGTGGAGTCACCGAGCATCCGCAGCGTGATCTCGTCGCCGTGCGGCAGGTCGGGCAGCCAGCGGGAGACGGGATCGTCGAGACTCACCCGGTTCTCCTCGACGAGCTGCAGGAGCACGGTCCCCAGGTGAGCGATGGCCATCGAACCGGCCCGGAAGTGCATGGCGGGCGTGGCCGGGACACCGGTCATCGACTCACCGGCCGCGTCGGTGACCAGTTCGCGTCCGTTCACCGTGACCCGCACCAGTACGGCCTTGAGGTCGAGCTCCCGCCGGGCCTGCCGCGTGATCTCCTGCACCGTTCGTGCGCGGTCGTCCCGCTGCCCGCCGGCGACGCAGCCCGGGGCGGGGCGCCCGGCGGCGGGGATCGCCGTCGTCTGGAGGGTCACCGCGAGGAGGGCGGCGGCACACAGCGACACCGCACGGAAACCGGCCATAAGGGCCATAAGCACCATACTGGCACCGGGCGGCGGTCGGCGCGGTGCGGGCCCGCACGAGTGGCCGCCGGCTACTTGATGACCGCGTTGGCCACCACCACGATCACCCCGATCAGCGCGTCCCCCATGCCGGTGGCCACCGCGAAAGTCCATCTGCGGCCCGCGGACCTCGCGGAGAACAGGCCCAGGGTGAACAACAGGACGATGTTGAAGGAGAACGCCGAGTACTCGACGCTCCGGGTCGGCCACCAGCCCCAGCCGGCCCCCGCGAGGATCAGGACGCTGGGCAGCATGGCCACGACCAGCGGCCACTCGTCGGCGAGCGCACGCAGGGCCTGCCCCCGTCGACGGGGACCGCGGTCGGCGATGTAGTGGGCGTAGCCGTGCGCCAGGGCGGAGGCCAGCGCGGTCACCAGCAGCCAGGCGGCGTCGTAGCGCCGGTCGGCCCGGGAGTAGCGCCCGTACTCGGTGAGCGCCGCCAGCACGGCGCTGGCGACCACGGCACCGTAGACACCGCCGAAGAGCAGCATGGACCGGCGGTCGTGCGCGGGCCGCCGGGGCACGGCCCGGGAGGGGTCCGCCATGGGCTCCTCTCCTCCAGGGTCTTCTCGGGGCTGTGAAGCCGGCGCTCTCCACGATCACCTGGCCGAAGGCGCCCCGCCACTTCACGGCGGCCGGTCAGTCGTGACGGCCGGCGGTGCCGTCGTCCCCCGGATCTTCAGCGTGGGCACGGCCAGATGGACGCTGCCCTCGCCGCGTCGGCCGTCGAGACGCTCCAGGAGGCAGCGGGCGGCGCGGCGGCCGACCTCGTGCGGCGCGGTGTCGACGGTGGTCAGCCAGACGTGGCGGAGCCGGGCGGTGCCGGTGTTGTCGTAGCCGGTCACCGACACGTCCCGGGGCACGCTCAGCCCCAGTTCCCCGGCGGCCGAGAGCGCGCCGAGGGAGGCGGTGTCGTTCACGGCGAGCAGTGCGGTGGGCCGGTCCGGGCGGCTGAGGAGCCGTACGGTGGCGCGGTAGCCGCCCTCCTCGGTCATGTCGCCGGGTTCCACCACCGCCTGCCCGGCCAGTCCGTGCGCCCGCATCGCCGCCTCGAAGCCGCGGCGCCGCAGCTCGCCCACGGCTCCGTACCCGCAGAGATGCGCGATGCGGCGGTGGCCCAGCCCGATGAGGTGCTCGGTGACCAGCCGGGCGCCGTGCTCGTCGTCCCCGGCCACGATGTCGACGCCGGGCAGTACCGGCTCACGGGCGCCGGCCACCACGAGCGGCAGGCGCTCGGCGACCGCGCCGAGGACCCCGGGGTCGGGCAGGGTGCCGACCACCACCAGGCCGTCGACGCCCAGGTCCAGGAAGGGGCCGGTCAGGTCGTGGCCCGTGCGGCGGTTGAGGCGGGCGTCGGCGAGCAGCATGTGCAGGCCGGCCGCGTGCAGTGGGGAGTTGAGGCCGTCGAGGAGGTCGACGAACCAGGGGTTGCGCAGGTCGTTGAGGAGGACCCCCACAGTCCGGGTGCGCTGCTCGCTGAGGCTGCGGGCGGCGGCGTTCGGCCGGTAGCCGAGCTCCCGCACGGCCCGCAGCACCGCCTCCCGCTTCTCGGGGCGCACCTGGCCGGAGCCGCGCAGCACCAGCGAGACCAGCGACTTGGACACCCCGGCTCGTTCGGCCACGTCGCGGATGGTCGGCGCTCTCATGACATGGACCGTTCCATGCGCCGTCGCGGGCTGTCAAAGGGTTGACACTGGTGCTCACCACGCTCAGGGTGGTGCCGGACAGGGTATGGACCGGTCCAAAGAGGTGCTGTCATGGTGGACTCGCTCGGTGTCGCCGTCATCGGATTCGGCTGGATGGGCCGGGTGCACACCCAGGCGTACGCCCGGGTCCGGCACCACTATCCGCGGCTGCCGCTGCGGCCGGAACTGGTGACCGTCGCCGAGGAGGTGCCGGGCCGGGCCGAGGAGGCCGCCGAGCAGTTCGGTTTCGCCTCGGCCACCCGCGACTGGCGGGAGGTGGCCGCCGACCCGCGGGTGCGGGCGGTCAGCATCACCGCTCCCAACTTCCTGCACCGGGAGATCGGCGTGGCGATGGCCGAGGCCGGCAAGCACATCTGGATCGAGAAGCCGGTGGGCCTGACGGCCGGGGACGCCCGGGCGGTGGCCGACGCGGTGGCGAAGGCGGCCGTGCGCGGGGCGGTCGGCTTCAACTACCGCAACGCGCCCGCCGTCGAGGCCGCCCGCGACCTGATCGCCTCCGGCGGGATCGGCACCGTCACCCATGTCCGCGTCCGTCTGTTCAGTGACTACGCCGCCCACCCGGAGTCCGCGCTGACCTGGCGGTACGAGCGGGAGCGGGGCGGCAGCGGGGTGCTGGGTGATCTGGCCTCGCACGGCGTGGACCTGGCCCGGTACCTGATCGGTGACATCGCGTCCCTGACCGCCGACACCGCGGTCTTCGTACCGGAGCGGGCCCGCCCCGCCGGCGCCACGGCGGGCCACTCCCGGGCCACGGGCGGCGAGCTCGGCCCGGTCGAGAACGAGGACTACGTCAGCTGTCTGCTGCGCTTCGTCTCCGGCGCCCGCGGTGTCCTGGAGGCCTGCCGGGTCTCGGTGGGCGAGCAGAACAACTACGGCTTCGAGGTGCACGGCACCTCGGGAGCGGTGTTCTGGGACTTCCGCCGGATGAACGAACTCGGGGTCAGCCGCGGCGACAGGTACCAGGACCAGCCCGTCAGCACCGTCCACGTCGGCCCGGGCGACGGCGAGTTCGCGGCGTTCCAGCCGGGCGCGGCCAATGCGATGGGCTACGACGATCTGAAGGTGATCGAGGCCGCCCGGTTCCTGCGCTCGATCGCGGAGGGCGAGCCGTACGGCGCGACGCTTGACGACGCCGTGCGCGGCGCGGAGGCACTGGACGCGATGGTGCGGTCGGCTCAGAACGGCTCCTGGGTGGACGTCCGGATGCCCTGAGCGTCCGGGCCCGCGGACAGCCGTGCGACGCCGGCGACGAGGGCGTCGATCACCGGCTGCGGAGGCCGGTCGGGCACTCCGCGCCGTTTCACCGGGTCGGCGGTCCGCGCCGACAACGGGAGTTCCACCTGCACTCCCCCTCGGCGGGTCCGGTTGACGGGATTCCTCGGGTGCAGCCCGCGCAGGGCGGGCGGGATCGCCGCGACGTCCGTGACGGCCTTGAAATCGGGAGCACAGGAGTCGAACTCCTGGGCGAGGACGAGCGCCGCCTCCCGGTTGCCGCCGCCGAGGTAGACGGTGCGGGCGGCGTCGGGCCGCATGTGGCCGTGCAGGGAGACGGTGAGGGAGACGGCGGACAGGAACTCGCCGAGGAGCGCGCAGTGGTCCACCGCCATCCGGGGGGACGGGATGTGCACGGGCCGCCGTGTCCCCGGCTGGGTGAAGACCAGGCTGGTGGCGCCGCAGCGGCCGGCCACGATGCCCGCCAGTTCGGCCGTGCCTCCCTCGTTCGCCCCGTGCAGGGCCAGCAGCCCGACGTCCCCGCCCTGTACGAGGGTGGCGACCAGGGGCACGCCTTCGATCCGCAGGTGTTCGGTCCGCTCGGTGCGGGTCACTCCGCCCCCTTTCGGTTCGCCGTGTGCACGGGCATGTTGTACGGGGTGACGACCTGGATCGCCGAGGGCAGGGTCGGGCCGGCGGGCGGCAGGGCGCCGTGGGCGCGCATCACCAGGTGGCAGGCCTCCCGCAGGTCCTGGCGAAGGTCGTGGTGGAGGACGGCGGACAGGCGGTGCTCGCGCAGCAGGCGGGTGTTGTCCTGGTCGAGGTCGTGCGCGACGAACACGGCGCACTCGCGGCCGAGGTCCTCGAAGGCCCGCAGGGTGGCGATGTTGCCGCCGCCGATCGAGTACACCGCGCGGATCTCCGGGTCCCGTTCGAGCGCGGCCCGCACCAGGTCGTACTGGGTGGCGTCGAGCCCCTGCCCCTCGGCGATCTCCACCAGCGTGCGCTCCGGGTGGCGGGCCCGCATGACGCTGCGGAAGCCCATCTCCCGTTCCTCCTCGTTGCGGAAGAACCCGCTGCTGAGGCTGGTGAGGACGTTCCCGGGCCGGTCGCCGAGCCACTGGCCGGTCAGGTAGGCGGCGGTGGCCCCGGCCGCCCGGTTGTCGATGCCGACGTAGCCGAGCCGGCCGCTGGCGGGCAGGTCGGTGACCAGGGTGACGACCGGGATCCCGGCCGCTGCCAGCCGGCCGACGGCGGCGGTGACCTCGGGGACGTCCGGCGCCTTGAGGATCACGCCCTGGGAGCCGCGCCGGGCGATCCGGTCCAGGGTGCCGACCAGCTCCCGCGCCGGGCCGGTCTCCCGGAAGTGGAAGCGGGAGCGGAGCACGGCCGGGTGCAGCGCGGGCAGTTCGGCCTCCAAGGCGGCGCGCACGGCCGTGCTGAACCGTTCGGGCGCCTGCATCACGATGTCGACCATGAAGGTCCGGCCGACCAGCCGGACCTGGGTGCGCTGCCGGTCCAGGTCCGCGATGGCCCGGCGGACCTCCTGCGCGGTGCTCTCCCTCACCCCTCCCCTGCCGTTCAGCACACGGTCCACCGTGGCCTCGCTGAGACCGGCCTGACGTGCGATCTCGCGAATCGGGAAGGGGTGGCCCATGACGGGGACTCCTCGGCTCCTTGAGGGGTTTTTGATGGTCGCGTGCTGGTTGTTGGAAGGGTTTGTACTGACAAGAATGACAGGGCCGCGTCGCTTCCCGTGACCGAAGGAAGGACACCGATGTCCCCGACCTCCGCGCCAGGCGGTGTCTGGCTGTCCGCGCAGACCTGCGCTCTAGACGGTGACCGCGACCGAGGGCGAGGACGCGACCCAGCGGGCCTTCCACGGCGCGGGGGACGACTGGCGGGAACAGGCCGCCGCCCGGCTGCCGATGGGCAGGCTCGGCGAGCCGGACGAGATCGCCGACTTCGTGGTCCTGCTGCTGTCGGAGCGGTCCGGCGTGGTCACCGGCTCGGTGATCGACTGGGACCAGAACGTGCTCGGCGGGCTGGACTGAACCAGACGGACCGGGCCCGCCGGAACCGGAGCCCCGGCGACGGACGGCAACACCACTCACAGGAAGCAGCGGAGCACATGCGTATCGGAATCCTCGGCCTCGGCCGCATCGGCGCCTTCCACGCCGAGACCCTCTCCGGGCTCGACGCCGTCGAGTCCCTCGTGGTGGCCGACCCGTTCGCGGACGCGGCCAAGGCCGCCGCCGAGCGGTTCGGTGCCGAGGTCGCCGACTCCCCCGAGGCGGTCCTGGCGGCCGGAGTCGACGGGCTGGTGGTGGCGGCGGCCACCGACGTCCACCCCGCCCTGATCCTGGCCGGCGTCGAGGCCGGCGTCCCCGTCTTCTGCGAGAAGCCCGTCGCCCGCACCATGCCCGAGGGCGTCGAGGTGCTGCGGGCCCTCGAAGGCAGCGACGTTCCGGTCCAGATCGGCTACAACCGCCGCTTCGACGCCGGGTTCGTGGCCGCGCGGGCCGCCGTCCAGCGGGGTGAGCTGGGCAAGCTGCACACCGTGCGGTCGACGACACTGGACCCGGCCCCGCCGCCCGCCGCGTACGTCGCCGCCTCCGGGGGCATCTTCCGCGACTGTTCCGTGCACGACTTCGACATCATCCGCTGGGTGACCGGCCGCGAGGTGACCGAGGTGTACGCGGTCGGCGGCAACCGGGGCGCCGACTACATCCGGGAGGCGGGCGACGCCGACACCACCGGTGCGGTCCTCACCCTGGACGACGGCACGATCGCGGTGGTCTCCAACAGCCGCCACAACGCCCGCGGTTACGACGTCCGCATGGAACTGCACGGCTTCACCGACTCCATCGCCGTGGGTCTGGACGACAAGCTGCCGCTGCGTTCCGTCGAGCCCGGCGTGACCTTCCCCTCGGGCCCTCCGCACGACTTCTTCATGGACCGCTTCACCGACGCCTACCGCGCCGAACTCACCGCGTTCACCGAGGTCGTCGCCGGCACCCGCCCCTCCCCGTGCACGATCGCGGACGCGCTGGAGGCCGGCTGGATCGCGGAGGCCTGCACGCTGTCGCTGCACGAGCACCGGCCGGTGACGATCGCGGAGGTACGAGGAGCCTGAACGGCGCTCACAGGCAGTAGCGCACCATCCACTCGTCCGGATCGTAGGCGTCCCGCGCCGGGTCCGGCAGGGTGGCCGGTCGCTCCTCCACCGTGTCCTCGGCCCGCACCCGCTCCGGCAGCGCCCCGAACCTGGCCCGGCGGACGGCTGCCTCGGCCGTCTCCTGGGCCTCTCCACCCGTCGACTCGTGGTCCATTGCGTCTCCTCCCCGTCCCGGGGTCCGCACGCCCCGCTCACTGCCTTGAACGTTCTCAGCGCGCCGCCGGTTCCGCGGGCAGGTCGAAGACGTGGTCCGGAGAGACGATCTTGGTGATCGCCTCTCCGAAGAGGGTGCTGGGTTCCGTCCCCCTGTGGTCGATGTCGGTGTTGAGCAGGACGACGAGGGTCGCCTCGGCCGACGGGAGGTAGACGGTGAGGGACTCGTAACCGGGCAGCGATCCGTTGTGTCCGATCCAGCCCTGGACGTCGAAGATGCCGAGACCGTATCCGGCGCCCGGGAAGGACGACGGGGGTGTGGTCAGCCGCTGCTTCTGGGTGGCGGGGCTGATCAGGGTGCGCCCGTCCGGGAGCCGGCCCGTGGCGACCGTGCGTGCCCAGACCCGCAGGTCGTCCAGGTCGGAGATCATCGCGCCGGCCGCCCAGCCCCAGGAGGGGTTCCAGTCGGCCGCGTCCTCGACCTCGCCGGTCGCGGTCTGGTCGGTGTAGCCCTGCGCGTGCGGGGTGGGGAACTCGTCGCCGGTGGGGAAGAGGGTGTGGCCGAGGCCGGCCGGAGCGAGGACACCCTGCTGGATGCAGTCGGCCAACGACCGGCCGCTCAGCCGCTCGACGACCAGGCCGAGCAGGATCAGGTTGGTGTTGCTGTAGTCGAACTTCTCCCCCGGCGGGAACAGCACGGGGTGTCTGAAGGCGTACGCGAGCAGGTGCCGCGGGGTGAACGGCCGCTGCGGATCGGAGGTGACCGCCTTGAAGAAGTCGTCGTCCTCGGAGTAGTTGAACAGGCCGCTGCGCATGCCGGCCAGCTCACGCAGGGTGATCCGGTCGCCGTTCGGCACGCCGTCGACGTACTTGTCGATCGTGTCGTCGAGCCCCACCTTGCCCTGGTCGACCAGCTCCAGCAGCGCCGTGACGGTGAACGTCTTGGTCTCGCTGCCGATCCGCATGTACAGGTCCGGGGACATCGGCCGGCCCGTGGCCTTGTCGGCGACGCCGAAGGACCTCACGTACTGTCCCTTGCCGGGTGTCCACAGCCCGACGGTGACCCCCGGCACGTGCGCCACGCGCATCACGTCCCGCACGGCCGCGTCGAGCTGCCGCCGCACCGCCGGCGTGAGCTCGCGGACGTCGCTCCCGGAGGGCGAGGGCGTGGGGGTGGCGGAGACGGCCGGGAGCGGCGGCGCGCCGGCCACCCAGCCCGCGGCCGGCGTCACCAGCATCCCCGCCGCGGCCGCGGCGACGACCCCCCTGCGCAGTCGGGCTGACGTGTGCGACATGGGCGTGCTCCCGACGTCGGCTGCCCCCGGAGTCGGCTGTACCAGAATAGGAGGGCCCGCGCGCCGCCGCCTGTCGGCGGTGCCGCGCGGGCCCTCCCGCTTCTGTCCTCAGGCCCCGCAGGAGCGCAGGAACTGCCGGGTGCGCACCGCGATGGGCAGCGGCTTGTCCGGCTCACACGGGTACATGTCCTGCTCGACGATGGCGAACAGTTCCACGCCGAGCCGCTGAGCCGCGGCCAGCACGGGCTCCAAGTCGGGCACCCCGGAGGGCGGTTCGCACATCACACCGCGCTGTACCGCCGGTCCGAACGGCACCCCGTCCTTGACGACGTCGGCCAGGATCTCCGGGTCGACCTGCTTGAGGTGAAGGTAGCCGATGCGCTCGCCGTAGGTCTCGATCAGCTTGACGCTGTCACCGCCGCAGTAGGCGTAGTGACCGGTGTCCAGGCAGAGGTTGACCAGTTCGGTGTCGGTGGAGTCGAGGAAGCGCTCGACGTGGTCCTCGGTGTCGACATGGGTGTCGGCGTGCGGGTGGACGACGAGGTCGAGGCCGTAGACCTCCTTGACCTCGTGACCGAGCCGCTCCATGCCCTTGGTGAGGTGGGCCCACTGCTCGGTCGTCAGCTCCGGGGGTTCGAGGATCTCGGCCGTCTTGTCGTCGCGCCAGAACGACGGGATGACGACGAGGTGCTTCGCCCCCATGTCCCGGGTGAGCGCGGCGACCTGGCTGACGTGCTCCCAGGTCGACTCCCAGACGGACGGGCCGCGGTGCATGCCGGTGAAGACCGTGCCCGCGGACACCTTCAGGTTCCGCTGCTGCAACTCGTCGGTGAGGCGGGCCGGGTCGGTCGGCAGGTAGCCGTACGGGCCCAGCTCTATCCAGGAGTAGCCGGCCTCGGCGACCTCGTCGAGGAAGCGCTGCCAGGGCACCTGCCGCGGGTCGTCGGGGAACCAGACGCCCCAGGAGTCGGGGGCGGAGCCCACCCGGATGCGGTCGAGGACGTCGGCCATGGTCACGGGGTCCCTTCGGGAGAGGTCGCCACGGGCGCGGTGAGGTCCTTCGCCTCGGGGAGTTCCTCCACGTCGACGCCGCGGACCTGGGCCAGTTCGTGCTTGAGCGCGGCGAGTTCGGCGCCGCCGGCCATGTGGTTGGTCAGCTCCTCGAGGCTGACCTCGCTGCGGTCGGCGGACAGTTCCACGGTGCCGAGGCGCAGCACGCTGAAGTGGTCGCCGACCATGTAGGCGTGGTGGGGGTTGTGCGTGATGAAGATGACGCCGAGGCCGCGGTCGCGGGCGGCGGCGATGTACTTCAGCACGACGCCGGACTGCTTGACGCCGAGCGCGGCGGTCGGCTCGTCCAGGATCAGGACGCGGGCGCCGAAGTAGACGGCGCGGGCGATCGCCACGCACTGGCGCTGGCCGCCGGAGAGGGTGCCGATGGGCTGTTCCAGGTCGTCCAGGACGATGCCCATGTTGCGCAGTTCCTCGTCCGCGGTCTTCTTCATCCGCTCGATGTCGAGACGGCGGATCGGCCAGGGCCCCTTGGTCATCTCCGAGCCGAGGAAGAAGTTGCGCCACACCGGCATCAGCGGGACGGTGGCGAGGTCCTGGTAGACGGCGGCGATGCCCTTGTCGAGGGCCTCGCGGGGGGTGCCGAAGCGCACCGGGGTGCCGTCGACGAGGAAGTCGCCCTCGGTGTGCTGGTGCAGCCCCGAGATGATCTTGATGAGGGTGGACTTGCCGGCGCCGTTGTCGCCGAGCACGCAGCTCACCCGGCCGGGGTGGACCTTGAGGTCGACACCGTGCAGGGCGCGGATGTTGCCGTAGGACTTGCCCGCGCCGCGCAGTTCGACGATCGCCCCGTCGTCGCGGGGCACGGTGTCCTGGAGGATGGCGCCGTGGGTTCCGGTTCCGTTGTTCGTCATCGGGTCACCTCCGGGTCGCCGTGCGGCTGACCCACAGATTGATCAGGACGGCGCCGAGCAGCATCACGCCGAGGAAGGCCTTGAACCAGTCGGGGTTCCAGCCCGCGTAGACGATGCCCTGGTTCACCATGCCGAACATGAACGCGCCGAAGACCGGGCCGATCGCGGAGCCGTAGCCGCCGGTGAGCAGACAGCCGCCGATCACCGCCGCGGCGATGTAGATCAGCTCCTGGCCGACGCCCTCACCGGACTGCACGGTGTTGAAGGAGAACAGCTGGTGCATGCCGACGAACCAGGCACCGAAGCCGACGGTCATGAACAGGGTGATCTTGGTGAAGTTCACCGGGACACCGACCGCGCGCGCGGACTCCTTGTTGCCGCCGACGGCGAAGATCCAGTTGCCGTACTTGGTGCGCAGCAGCACCCAGGTGGCGATGGCCGCGAAGACCAGCCACCACACGACGGTGATCTTCACCTGGACCCCGCCGACGTCGA
The DNA here is from genome assembly GCF_042894285.1 of Streptomyces sp. NPDC001544. Taxonomy (NCBI): domain Bacteria; kingdom Bacillati; phylum Actinomycetota; class Actinomycetes; order Kitasatosporales; family Streptomycetaceae; genus Streptomyces; species Streptomyces sp. NPDC001544. The sequence goes on from NZ_JBIAVN010000002.1 coordinate 311,903, forward strand.
AGGAGGAGGCGAAGATCTTCTTCGCCTGGTCGAAGCCGTCCATGTCGCTGATGTCGTCGGTGGCGACGTTGTCGGTGACCAGTTTGGTGACGGCCAGGTTCACGCCCTGCAGGATCAGGAAGGTGCCGAGGGTGACCAGGAAGCTGGGCAGTCCGGTGCGGACCACCATCCAGCCGTTGAGGGCCCCGATGCCGAGCGAGACGACCAGGGCGACGATCACGCCCATCCACACGTTCAGGGTGAGCTGGTAGCTGAGCATGCTCGCGGTCAGCGCCGAGCTGATCACCGCGACGCCGGACGAGAGGTCGAACTCGCCGCCGATCATCAGCAGGGCCACCGGCAGCGCCATGATGCCGATCGTCGACGACTGGTAGAGGACCGTGGCCATCGAACTGCCCTGGCGGACCGTGGGCGCCGCGATCAGGAAGAAGACCAGGACCGCCATCGCGCCGAGGAACACGCCCACTTCGGGGCGGGCCAGCAGCCGGATCACCAGGGGTCGGGCGGCGGTGCGCCCGTCGGTCTTCCGGGGGCCGGGCCCCGGCGATGTGCCCACCGCCGGTTCGGCTTGCTGGGTCATGCTCATCACCGGGTGCCCTTCGCGGCGAACCGGGCGATGGTGTCGACGTTCGACTTGTCGACGAAGGCCGGCCCGGTCAGCACCGGCTGCTCGCCGCCGCCGCTGTAGTTGCCGTTGTTCTTGTAGAGCCACAGGGAGTCGATCGCGAGGTAGCCCTGCAGGTAGGGCTGCTGGTCCACGGCGAACTGGATGGTGCCCTTCTTGATGGCGTTGGTCAGGTCCTTGTTCAGGTCGAACGTGGCGACCTTGGCCTTGCTGCCCGTCTCACCCACCGACTGCACGGCGGTCAGCGCGTAGGGGGCGCCGAGGGCGACGACGTAGTCGATGGCGGCGTCCTGCTTGAGCTTGGCGGTGATCGTGGACTGCACGGAGGGCATGTCGGTGCCGTTCACGTACAGCGTCTCGGTAGTGCCGGAGAACGTCTTCTTCACGCCGTCGCAGCGCTGGGTGAGGCCGATGTTGCCCTGCTCCTGGATCACACAGACGGCCTTCTTGGCGCCCTCCTGGTTCAGCCGCTTGCCGAGCGCCTCACCGGCCACGGTTTCGTCCTGTCCGAAGAACTCCAGCAGGCCCAGCTTCTTCCAGTCGCTGACGCCCGAGTTGAGGCCGACCACGGGTATCTTGGCGGCCGTCGCCTTGCTGACGACGTCCTTCATGGCGTCGGGCTTGGCGAGGGTGATGGCGATGCCGTCGACCTTCTGGTCCACGGCGTTCTGCACCAGGCCGGCCTGCTGGCCCGCGTTCGGGTCGTGGGAGTAGATGAGCTTGATGTTGTCCTTGGCGGCTGCTGCCTCGGCGCCCTTGCGGACGATGTCCCAGAAGGTGTCGCCGGGCGCCTGGTGGGTCACGAGCGCGACCGTCATCCGCGCAGTGGTGGCCCTGCCCGCGGAGGCGTTCGCCCCTCCTTCTTCGGCCTTCTTCCCTCCCGAACTGCTGGAACAGCCGGCGAGGGTCAGTGCTGCCGCGGCGGCCACGGCCACGACGGGGGCCAGTCTGCGGGAGCGGGAGAGAGAAGAGCGGTCCATTTTTCCTGCACCTCACTGTGCTACGGGGGAAAGGACGCTGGTGCGCTGGGACGCGATCCAAGTCCCTGGGAGGCCCGCTGTCAATACTTTGTTAAGACATCATTTCAGGAGCTAGTCAGAATGTAAGTACAAATCATTGACAGGACTGTCGTCGGCCCCTACACCTGAGAGGACCGTACGCGAGGACCGCGAGGACCACGAACGGCAGGTCGCCGCTCGCCGCCGGCATCTGTGAACTCCGCTCACCCCAAGGAGGCGTCCCGATGGCCAGGACCGGTGACCGCGCCCACTCCCTGAACGTCTCCACGCTCGACTCCCTCGACTTCACCCTGGACCGGAGCAGTCCGGTGCCGCTGTACCACCAGCTCGCACAGCAGCTGGAAGCGGCGATCGGGCGCGGGGCACTCGCTCCGGGCAATCTGCTGGGCAACGAGATCGATCTGTCCGTACGACTGGGCCTGTCCCGGCCGACCGTGCGGCAGGCGATCCAGTCCCTGGTGGACAAGGGGCTGCTGGTGCGTCGCCGGGGTGTCGGCACCCAGGTGGTGCACAGCCAGGTCAGACGGCCTCTGGAGCTCAGCAGTCTCTACGACGACCTGGAGTCGGCCGGGCAGCGCCCGACGACGCGGGTGCTGCGCAACGAGCGCGTCCCGGCGTCCGCCGACGTGGCCGCCGCGCTCGGTGTCGCACAGGGCGAGGAGGTCACGGTCCTGGAGCGGCTGCGCTGCACGCACGGCCGGCCGGTGGCCCTCCTCTGCAACTACCTGCCCGCCGCCCTGTTCGAACTCGACGATTCCCGGCTGGAGTCGTCCGGTCTGTACCGGATGATGCGCTCCGCCGGGATCACCCTGCACAGCGCGCGGCAGACCGTCGGCGCCCGCGGCGCCACCGCCGAGGAGGCGGCCTGCCTGGAGGAGAAGGAGGGCGCGGCCCTGCTCACCATGCGGCGCACGGCGTACGACGACGCGGGCCGGCCGGTCGAGTACGGGACCCACATCTACCGGGCGTCGCGGTACACCTTCGACTTCCAGCTGCTGGTCAGACCGTGACTGTCGCTTTGTGAACGATCCGGTTGGCGGCCGTGTCGATTACGTTTCGGGCAAGAGACGCACGAGACGGACGGTAGCTATTGACGCATGAGCGGATATGCGGCTGTTATTACGCCCACGATGTTCGGTCCAGTTGGTTTCTGATCGGTTTCGAGCACCTTTCGGAGACCTGCTCCCCCTTGCCGAACCCTGCCTTACAGGAGCCGCCATGCGCCTCTCGCCCTCCGGTCTCGCCGTGCCGGGTCCCAGCCGCCGTTCCCTGCTCCGCGGAGCGGGCGGAGCCGCCCTCCTCGCCGGTGCCGGGATACCCCTGCTGTCCGCCTGCGGCAGCAGCGGCAGCTCGTCCGACCCCAAGACCGTCAGTCTGGGCTCCAACTCCTCGGACGCGGTGCCCAAGAAGGCGTTCGCCGAGATCTACGCCGCCTTCACGAAGAAGTCGGGCATCAAGGTCGACGTGAACACGAAGGACCACAACACCTTCCAGGAGCAGATCAACTCCTACCTGCAGGGCACGCCGGACGACGTGTTCACCTGGTTCGCCGGATACCGTATGCAGTTCTTCGCGGCCAAGAAGCTCGCCTCGCCGATCGACGACGTGTGGGCGAAGATCGGGGACAACTTCCCCGACGCCATGAAGCAGCTCAGCAAGGGCGAGGACGGCAAGTACTACTTCGTGCCGCTGTACACGTACCCGTGGGCGCTCTTCTACCGCAAGAGCGTGTTCAAGCAGCACGGCTACGAAGTCCCCACCACCTGGGACAAGCTGGTCGCCCTCTGCAAGCAGATGAAGAAGGACGGCCTGGTCCCGCTCGCCTTCGGCGACAAGGACGCCTGGCCGGCGATGGGCACCTTCGACCAGATCAACTTCCGCCTCAACGGCTACGACTTCCACAAGTCCCTGATGGCGGGCAAGGAGTCGTGGACCGACTCCAAGGTCAAGGCCGTCTTCGACCACTGGGCCGAGCTCCTCCCCTACCACCAGGACGGCTTCATGGGCCGCACCTGGCAGGACGCCGCCCAGACCCTGGTGTCGAAGAAGGCGGGCATGTACCTCCTCGGCTCCTTCGTGGGCCAGCAGTTCACCAACAAGGCCGACCTCAAGGACCTCGACTTCTTCGCCTTCCCGGAGATCAACCCGGCGTACGGCCAGGAAACCGTCGAGGCGCCCACCGACGGCTTCATGGTCAGCAAGTCCCCGAAGAACCACGCCGGCGTCGTGAAGCTGATGGAGTTCCTGGGCACCCCGGAGGCCGAGCAGATCTACCTCAAGGCCGACAACAGCGTGGTGGCCGCCTCCAGCAAGGCCGACACCTCCTCGTACACCGAGCTGCAGAAGAAGGCGTACAAGATGATCAGTGAGGCCAAGAGCCTCACCCAGTTCATGGACCGCGACTCCCGGCCGGACTTCACCTCCACGGTCATGCAGCCCGGGCTGCAGAAGTTCCTCCAGAACCCCAAGGGCGTCGACAGCCTGCTGTCCTCCATCGACCGCCAGAAGAAGCAGATCTTCGCCTCCGCATGACGACCGACATCACTTCGAAGAGCCCGGAGGCGGCGCCCGTGCCGCCTCCGGGCCCCGCGCCTGAGAAGAAGCGGGTCCCGCGAGGCCACAAGCGCCTGCTGACCCGCCGTGACCGCGTCACGCTCGGCTTCATGGCCGGCGTGCCCACGGTCCTGCACGTGGCCCTCGTCTGGTTCACGGCCCTCGCCTCCATCGCGCTGGCCTTCACCAGCTGGGACGGCATCGGCTTCGACTCCATCAAGTGGGTGGGGCTGGACAACTTCAAGCAGTTGTTCACCGACAACCCGCAGTTCTGGCCCGCCGTCGAGCACAACATCATCTGGTTCGTCGTGCTCATCCTGATCCCGACGCCGATGGGTCTGTTCCTCGCCGTCCAGCTGGACAAGAAGATCCGGTTCACCCGCGTCTACCAGACCGCGTTCTTCCTGCCGGTCGTGGTGTCCCTGGCGGTCACCGGATTCGTGTGGCAGCTCGTCTACAACCCCGACACGGGCCTGATCAACAGCCTGATCGGGGCCAACAAGCCGGGCCACTACATCGACTGGATCGGCGACCCGCACCTCAACCTGTGGGCCGTGCTGGTCGCCGCGTCCTGGCGGCACACCGGCTACATGATGATCCTTTACCTGGCCGGTCTGAAGGGCGTCGACCCGTCGCTGCGCGAGGCCTCCTCGCTCGACGGCGCCAACGAGTGGCAGACGTTCAAGAACGTCATCTTCCCGACCCTGCGGCCGACCAACACGGTCGTCCTGGTCGTCACCATCATCGAGGCGCTGCGCGCCTTCGACCTGGTGTTCGTCTTCAACAAGGGCGCCCAGGGCACCGAGCTGCTGTCGATCCTGATCACCAACAACATCATCGGCGAGTCCAGCCGGATCGGATACGGCTCCGCGATCGCCGTCGTCCTGCTGGTCATCTCCCTCGCGGTCATCATCCCGTACCTGATCGCGACCTTCCGGAAGGAGCGGCAAGCGTGAGCACCACCACCGCCGCGCTCGGCCGGCAGCGCACCCCGGTCCGTCCGGCCCGGGTCCTGCTGCACGTGTTCCTCGTCGTCACATCGCTGGCCTGGCTCGCCCCGCTGCTGTGGGCGATCCTCGCGGCCCTGCGCCCGTACTCGGAGACCAGCAACAGGGGTTACGTCTCCTGGCCGCACACGCTGAACTTCGACAACTTCAAGAACGCGTTCCAGCAGTCGGACATGATGCACTACTTCGGCAACACGCTGATCATCGCGGTCCCGGCCGTGCTGCTCACGCTGCTGCTGTCGTCGATGGTCGCGTTCTACGTCAGCCGGTTCGACTTCCGGCTCAACGTGTTCCTGCTGCTGGTGTTCACGGCCGGCAACCTGCTGCCGCAGCAGGTCATCATCACCCCGCTGTACCGGATGTACCTGCTCATCGACCTGCCCGGCATCACGATGAGCGGCAAGCTGTACGACTCCGCGCTCGGCCTCGTGCTGATCCACGTGGCGTTCCAGTCCGGCTTCTGCGCGTTCGTGCTCAGCAACTACATGCGCATGCTGCCGCACGAGCTGACCGAGGCCGCCCTCGTCGACGGCGCGTCGGTGTGGCGGATGTACTGGCAGATCGTGCTGCCCCTGTGCAAGCCGGCCATGGCGGCCCTGGCGACGTTGCTGTCCATCTGGATCTACAACGACTTCTTCTGGGCCATCGTGCTGATCTCCACCGGTGAGAACATGCCGATCACCTCGGCGCTGAACAACCTCTCCGGCCAGTACTTCACCGACCCCAACCTGGTCGCCGCAGGCGCCCTGCTCACCGCGATCCCGACGCTGATCGTGTACTTCGTGCTGCAGCGGCAGTTCGTGAGCGGTCTGACGCTGGGCGCGAACAAGGGCTGAACCGCCCCCACCTGCCGAAAGAGATCCCGTGCATCACTCCTTCACCCCGGTCGCCTCGGTCCTCGTGGACCCGCGCCGAGCGCGCGTCCACGAGGAGGGCTGGCAGTCCTGGAGCCCCAGCGGCACCTACGCCCTCGACCAGGCGCCGTACCGCCCGACCGACGACAACTGGGCGACCGTCTGCTACCGCCCGGGCGTGACCGTCCCCGCCGGTGCCTTCCAGGGCGAGGGCCTGCTCGCCCTGGACCCCGGCGACGGCTCCCCGGTACGGCTGTGGGCGGCGGCCGACCCGGCCCACGAGGTGCCGTCCGTCCGCCTCACCGTCACCGGCGACCACGCCGAGGTCACGGCCGACGGCCCGGTGAAGGAGTGGACCGGCACGGACATCCCGTCGCTGCTGGGCGAGTGGGCCGCCGGCCTCGGGCTGCCCGCCCCGCGCCCGGCGCCGACGGTGTGGTGCTCCTGGTACGAGTACTTCACGGAGGTCACCGAGGACGACATCCACGAGAACCTGCGCGCGATGGACACCCTCGACCTGCCGATCGACGTCGTGCAGATCGACGACGGCTACCAGCGCGCGCTGGGGGACTGGCTCACCCTCTCCGGACGGTTCCGCTCCCGCGAGGCCATCGCGGACGCGATCCGGGCCCGGGGCCGCCGGGCGGGCATCTGGACCGCGCCGTTCCTGGTGGACCCGGCGAGCGACCTGGCCGCGGAGCACCCCGACTGGCTGGTCCGCGACGCCGAGGGCGGACCGGCGCACGCCGGCCGCAACTGGGGCCACGACCTGTGCGTACTGGACACCACCCACCCGGAGGCGGCCGCCTACCTGGCCGGCGTCTTCCGGACCCTGCGCGCCGAGGGTTACGACTACTTCAAGGTGGACTTCCTCTACGCGGGCGCGCTGGAGGGCGTACGGCACGGGGACCACGAGAACATGGACGCCCTGTCCGCCTACCGGGCGGGCATCGGCGTCATCCGGGAGGCCATCGGCCCCGACGCCTACCTGCTGGGCTGCGGCGCGCCGATCCTGCCCTCCCTAGGCCTGTTCGACGCCATGCGGGTCAGCCCCGACACGGCCCCGCACCGCCGCCCCGAGGCCGGTGACTACAGCCAGCCCGGACAGGACCCGGCCGAGTTCACCGGCGCCGCCCGCCAGTGGCAGCACGGCCGGCTCTGGGTCAACGACCCGGACTGCCTGATGGCCCGCCCGGCCGTGGAGACCCGAGAGCGCTGGGCCGCGCACGTGGCGGCCACCGGCGGTCTGATGGCCTCCAGCGACCGTCTGCTCTCCCTCGACCAGTGGGGCGTGGAGACCACGCGCCGCATCCTTTCCGGAGCCACCCGATGAAGCGCACCCTGTCCGTCCCCGGCATCGCCTACGGCGGCGACTACAACCCCGAGCAGTGGCCCGAGGAGGTGTGGGCCGAGGACGTGGCGCTGATGCGCGAGGCCGGGGTGAACATGGTCAGCGTCGGCATCTTCTCCTGGGCGCTGCTGGAGCCCGCCGAGGGCCTGTTCGACTTCTCGCGCATGGACAAGATCCTCGGCCTGCTGCACGAGAACGGCATCGCCGCCGACCTCGCCACGCCGACCGCGGCGCCGCCCGCCTGGTTCTTCCGCGCCCACCCGGAGGCCCTGCCCGTCGACCGGGACGGCCGCACGCTGTCGTACGGCAGCCGCCAGACGTTCTGCCCGTCCAGCCCGGCCTACCGCAGGGCGGCCCTGCGCATCACGGACCAGCTGGCGCAGCGGTACGCCGACCACCCGGCGGTGGCGATGTGGCACGTGCACAACGAGTACGGCTGCCACAACGCGGCCTGCTACTGCGACACCAGCGCGGAGGCCTTCCGCGGCTGGCTGCGGGCCCGGTACGGAAATCTGGACGCCCTCAACGACGCCTGGGGCACCACCTTCTGGAGCCAGTGGTACTACCACTGGGACGAGATCCTCCCGCCCCGCGCCACCGGCGCCGTGCCCAACCCCACGCACCAGCTGGACTGGCGCCGCTTCTGCTCCGACGAACTGCTGTCCCTGTACCGGGCCGAACGGGACGTGCTGAGCGTGGCGGCCCCGGACACCCCCGCCACCACCAACTTCATGGTGAACTTCAGCTTCGAGGCGCTGGACTACTGGCGTTGGGCCCCGGAGCTGGACGTCGTCTCCAACGACCACTATCTGCAGTCCACGGACCCCGAGTCGCACATCGACATCGCGCTGTGCGGCGATCTGATGCGCTCCCTCGCGGGCGGGCCGTGGTTCCTGATGGAGCACTCCACGGGCGCCGTGAACTGGCAGCCGGTCAACCGCGCCAAGGGCCCGGGCGAGCTCCGTCGCAACGCCCTCGCGCATGTGGCGCACGGCGCGGACGGCATCGCCTACTTCCAGTGGCGGGCGGCCAAGGCGGGCGCCGAGCAGTGGCACTCGGCGATGCTGCCGCACGCCGGCACCGACAGCCAGATCTGGCGGGACGTGGTGCGGCTCGGCGCCGACCTGAAGGCGCTGGCCGAGGTGCGTGGCAGCACGGGCACGGCCGAGGTCGCGATCGTCTGGGACTGGGACGCCCGCTGGGCCCTGGAGCTGCCCTCCCAGCCGAGCGGCGAGCTGCGTTACCTGGACCTGGTGCGCACCTGGTACGAGCCGCTGTGGCGGGCCGGGGTCGCCGTGGACTTCGTCCGCCCGGACGGGGACCTGTCCGCGTACCGTCTGGTGCTGGCGCCCGGCCTGTACCTGGTGGACGACGCGGGGGCCGCGAACCTCACCTCGTACGCGGAGCGCGGCGGCACCCTCGCCGTGGGCTTCCACAGCGGCATGGTGGACGAGAAGTGCCATGTGAGGCTGGGCGGTTACCCCGGCGCGTTCCGGGAGGCGCTGGGCGTGCGCAGCGACGAGCCGTTCCCGCTGCTGCCCGGCGAGAAGGTGGGCCTGAGCGGGGAGGTGCCCCAGGAGGCCACCGGCACCCTGTGGTCGGAGCGGCTGCGCCTGGCGGGTGCCGAGGCGGTCGCCTCGTACACGGACGGCCCCCTGGCGGGCGTACCGGCCGTGACCCGGCACGCGCACGGGGCGGGCACCGCCTGGTACGTGGCGACGCTTCTGGACCCCGACACCCTCGCCGGGCTGCTCGGCCGGATGCGCGCCGAGGCGGAAGTGGAACCGGTGCGCTCCGTGCCGGCGGGCGTGGAGGTGGTCCGGCGGCGCGGAACCGACGCGGACTACGTGTTCCTGATCGACCACGCCGGACAGGGCGCCGAGATCCCGGTCCCGGCGGGCGCCACCGAACTCCTCACCGGCAAGGAGACGACGGGCTCGGTCACACTGGCCCCGGGTGAGATCGCGGTCGTACGGGAGCCCCGCGGGGACGTCTCAGCCCAACGATCGGATGATCGGAAAGACACCCCCTAGGAGTCCGCAGGCCCCTACGGCCTGCTCACCTCGGGTCTGTCGAAGAGGGCCCAGGTGAACAGGGTGACCGGGCGCCGGCGGCGTTCGCCGTCCACCGTGATGTCGACGGCCTCGTCATAGAAGGCCAGGAGCCCCCTGACCGCGGCCACCGCGGGCAGGGGGTCCGGGTAGCTCCAGACGATGTTGCCCGGCACGTCCGCGTCGCCCCGCCAGGACCAGTACTCGGCGACGCCCTTGTACGGGCATCTGCTGCTGTGGTCGGTGGGTTCCAGCAGGTCGAGGCGGACGTCGTCGCGGGGGATGTAGAACCGCGTGGGCAGTCCCGTCTCGAACAGCAGCACCGGGCGCCGGGTCTGCGCCGCCACCGTGCCGTCGATCTCGACCACGACATGGCGGCTGCTGGGCAGGGCGTCGACGCGTTTGTGCGGGTCACGGGGGTGCACGAAGATCTCTTCGTCCTCCTCGTACCAGTGGTCGAGGCCCGGGCCGCTGCGCTGGAACCAGGCGAAGGCGATGTGCCCGGCGAGTTCCCGGCCCGGGTACGTCCAGGCCGCGTTCCGCAGCGGCTCGCCACCGACGTCGAGGTCGTAGAACACCCGCGACCCGGCGTGCGCGCCGGTCGGGGGGTGCGCCGCCGGGCGGAGGAGGTCCTGGCGGACCTCCCCGCGCGGGAAGGCGTACTGGGGTACGGGCAGTCCGGGCTCCCACACGAGCACGGGGTGCCGGCTGTCCACGACGGTGACCTCGCCCTTCACCCCGCGCACCCAGCGCTCGCTGGGCTCCCACCGGAAGCCCTCCGGGGTGGTGCGGACTGAATGGGCGGTGGGAAGTGTGGTCATGACCCGCTCCTTGACTCATGAAGGAGCGTACGTCGGTGGCGGTCGGGCGGCGCGCTCAGTGGGCGGCGTCCAGGCGGGCCCGCTGCTCCGGGTCGAGTTCCAGTTCCACCGCGGCGAGGTTCTCCTCCAAGGTCGTCCGGTACGTCGGTGCGGGCCTGAGGTAGCTGTGCTCGTACTGGAGCACCTCGTAGCCGGGCCGGTCTGCCGCGGCGGCGAGGGACCGGGCCCGCTCCACCCGCCAGACGGCGTGGTTGCTGACGCCCAGCAGCCCGACGGTGCCTTCCTCGACCAGTGCGGCGAAGCCCTCGACGGTCTCGTCCAGCGGGACGGCACGGTCCTCCATGTGGGCGTAGAGCAGATCGATCCGCTCCACTCCGAGGCGTTCCCGGCTGCGCTCGGCCGACTCCCGGACGACCTTCGCCGACAGGCCCTCGGCGTTGTCGACGTAGCTCGTCCCGGGCGCGAGCGGCCTCCCGCCCAGCTTGGTGGCGATCACGACCTCGTCACCGATCCCCCGGCTGATGAAGTTCCCGCCGGCCTCCACGTACCGGTCGAGGACGGCGAACGGTGTCCGCTCGTCCGTCCTCGATCCGAACAGCATGGCGCCGAGGGCGAGCACGCTCACCTCGCGGCGAGTCGCCGGGTCGGTCCCATGGTGCGGTACTGCACGCTGCTGCTCCCTCCGTCCGCGCACCCGGGATGCCGGGCACGCGGACAGGAGTCTTGAGCTTGAAGCGCACGCGAAGTCAAGGGCGTGGGCGCGGGCGTCCGGGTCGCGGGGGACGCGTCTTGTCCGGTTCCACGCCCGCGCCTATCGTGACCGGCGGGAAGTCCGGTGTGGGGTGGGATGAGGTGGTGGTTGTGGTGACTGTCAGGGGCACGGTCGTCTCGTTCGACCGGATCAAGGGCTACGGTTTCGTGGCCGTCGACACCGGCGGTGACGACGTGTTCATGCACGTGAACGATCTTCTGGACGACAAGAACCTGCTCGGTCCGGGCAGCACCGTGGAATTCCTGGTCGAGGAGGGCGATCGCGGCCCGAAGGCGTCGGCGGTGCGCGTCCTGAAACCGGCACCTGGCCTGGAGCCGGTGTTCGCGCACCGCCGCGGGGCGGACCCGGACGGCGACGACATGTGCGACGTCCTCTCCGCTGCGGAATTCGAGCACGAGGTCACCGAGGTCCTCCTGTGCGCCGAGCCCACGCTGACCGGGGCGCAGATCCTGGACCTGCGCAAGCGGATCAGGACCCTCGCCCAGAACCACGGCTGGGTCGATCGCTAGGGGGTGGACTCACCCGAGAACGCGGCGGCCATCCGCAGCCAGGTGTCCGCCTCGTCCTTGCGTCCCTGGCGCTGCAACGTGCGGCCCAGCATCAGGTGGGCGTAGTGCTCCACCGGGTTGCGTTCGACGATGTCGCGCAACTGCTCCTCGGCCCGCCGCAGTTGGGCGGAGTGGTAGTAGGCGCGGGCCAGCAGCAGCCGGGGACCCGTCTGCTCCGGGACCTCCTCGACGACGGCGGCGAGCAGCTTCGCGGCGCCGATGTAGTCCTTGGCCTCGAACAGCAGCCGGGCCCGCTCCCAGCGTTCGGCGGTGGTCTCCTCGTGCGGGACCCCGGCGCCCTCGTCGAAAAGGTGCAGAGCGCTCGCCCATCGGTCGGGCGCGACTCCGCCGGTCGCCGGGTATCCGTTGAAGTTGCCGGTCATCGTTCCTCCGTTTCCGCTGCCGGGAACGCCCCTCCGGCCAGCCGTATTCCGGGACGGCGATCGGGGTGGGGCGGCACAATGACGCCGGAGAACCGCACATGAGAAGGGCGAACACGTGAGCGAGGGTCACTCCCCCAGGATCGGACCGGCGCGGCTGGACACCTCCGTGGCGCACAACGCACGGGTGTGGAACTACTGGATCGGCGGCAAGGACAACTACGAGGTCGACCAGCAGGTCGGCGAGCAGGTCGCCGGGATGTTCCCGGTGATCCGGGAGGTGGCCCGGGCGGACCGGGAGTTCCTGGGCCGGGCGGTGCGGTATCTGGCCGGCGAGCGGGGCGTCCGGCAGTTCCTCGACATCGGCACGGGCCTGCCGACGGCCGACAACACCCACGAGATCGCCCAGCGGATCGCCCCCGGCTCCCGGATCGTGTACGTCGACAACGACCCGATCGTCCTCGCGCACGCCCGCTCGCTGCTCACCAGCTCCCCGGAGGGCGCCACGGACTACGTCGACGCCGACGTGCACGACCCGGACGCCATCGTGGAAAGCGCCTCAGGCACCCTGGACCTGACCCGGCCGGTCGCGGTGATGATGCTGGGCGTCCTCAACTTCGTGCTGGACAGCGGCGAGGCCGCGGACATCGTGCGGCGGCTGATGGCGGCGGTGCCCTCCGGCAGCCACCTGGTGCTGACCCACCCGACGTACGACGGCGACGTGGGCGGCGAGGGCAACGCAGCCGCCATGGAGTTCTGGAACGCCCACGCCACCCCGCCGATCACCGCACGCGGCCGGACCGAGATCGCCGCCTTCCTCGACGGCCTTGAGCCCGTGGAGCCCGGCCTGGTGCCCTGCTCCCAGTGGCGTGCCGACACGGCCGCCGCGGCGCCGGTGCCGCAGTTCGGCGCGGTGGCCGTCAAGCCTTGAGAGCCGTGGTGCACCGTCGGGTGCACCACGAACGGCCGAGGGCCGGCTCCGGATGTCTCCGAAGCCGGCCCTGATCACGACTCTCACAAGTCGGGACGACAGGATTTGAACCTGCGACCCCTTGACCCCCAGTCAAGTGCGCTACCAAGCTGCGCCACGTCCCGGTGCGCTCGCACACGGGGAGCCGTGTGATCGCGCGGACAGCACTTTACCGTACGCCCGGAGGGGTGGCCGAAGGGGGCGCCCGGGCCGGGGGAGAATCGTGCGTATGGGCGACAGGCGGGACCGGGACAGTGAGGGGCGGGCGCGCAACGCGCGGCCGCGGGACGGGCTGGGGCGTCCTCTGCCGTACGGGGCGGAGGGGGTGGCACGGCAGCCGGAGGGCGTCGTGCGGACCCCGGAGGAGACCGTCCGTGAGGCGCAGGCACTGCTGGCGGCCGGAAGGCCGTTCCACGCGCACGAGGTGTTCGAGGACGCGTGGAAGTCCGGGCCGGAGGGTGAGCGCACGCTCTGGCGGGGGCTGGCGCAGCTCGCCGTGGGGCTGACGCACGCCGCCCGGGGGAACGCGACCGGTGGGGCGCGGCTGCTCAGGCGTGGCGCGGGCGCCGTCGAGGAGTGGGCTGACGGCGGGCAGCAGCGGCCCTACGGGATCGATCTCGCCGGGGTCGTCGCCTGGGCGCGGGAGCTGGCCGAGGCCGTGGAGCGGGGTGGCGGGCCGGTCGACGCTCGGGCGCGGGCGCCCCGGCTGCGGGCGTCGTAGCGGGGTGGGTCCCGCCCCGAGGCGGTTCACCCACTGTCAGTGGCATACGGCAGACTCGGGGCCGTGCGAAAGATTCATGTCATCGGTATCGGCGCGGGCGACCCCGACCAGCTGACCCTGCAGGCGGTCAAGGCGCTGCGGAGCACCGACGTGTTCTTCATCCTCGAGAAGGGTGAGGCGAAGTCGGACCTGACCCGGCTGCGCCGGGACATGCTGGACGCGCACGTACCGGATGGGGCCTACCGGTTGGTGGAGGCCCGTGATCCGGAGCGGGACCGGAGTGCGGGTGGTACGGCGTACTCGCCGGCCGTGGAGGACTGGCGCAGCGCCCGGGCCGACATCTACGAGCGGCTGATCGCCGAGGAGCTGGGCGAGGAGGAGACGGGCGCGTTCCTGGTGTGGGGCGATCCGGCGCTGTACGACAGCACGCTCGGGATTCTCGAGGAGGTGCTGGAGCGGGGCGCCGTGGCGTTCGCGTACGACGTCGTGCCCGGTGTCAGCAGCGTCTCGGCGCTCGTCGCCCGGCACCGTACAGGGCTCAACCGGGTCGCCCGGCCGGTGCAGATCACCACCGGGCGGCGGCTCGCGGAGGGCTTCCCGGAGGGCGTGGACGACGTGGTGGTGATGCTGGACGCCCGTCAGACCTTCCGGCAGTACGCCGGCGACGACATCCACATCTACTGGGGGGCCTACATAGGCACCCCGGACGAGATCCTCGTCTCCGGCCCGATCGCCGAGGCCGCCCCGCGTATCGAGCGGCTGCGGGCGGAGGCCCGGGAGCGCAAGGGCTGGATCATGGACACGTATCTGCTGCGCCGGAACCCGAAGGACACGTGAGGCCTCGCAAACGGGATGCCTGAGAGGAGGGGCGTCCTTCATACTCCCGGCATGTCTCCCGTGCCCGTCCGCTTCCACGACACCGGTCTCACGGCCTGCCGGTTCCGGTCCTCGATGCTGGTCCGCTGCCCGCGCTGTGCGCGGATCGCCCACGCGGAGGAGCGGGCGGATCCGGCCGAGGGTGGGCGGCACCGTCTCGTCTGCCGGTCCTGCGGGCTGTCCCGGAACTCGTGGCTGGTCGACGGGCGCTGGCCGGCTCTGTGGTTGCGGACCACCACCCGGCACGGCGAGATCTGGGCGTACAACCTCGAACACCTCGACCTGCTCCGGCGGTTCGTGGCGGCCTCGCTGCGGGAGCGGGCCCCTTGGTACGAACACGGGCGGAAGATGACGTACGTGGCCCGGCTGCCCGCGTGGATCAAGAGCGCCAAGAACCGTGACGAGGTGCTGCGCGCGATCGACCGGCTGCGGGAGTCGGTCACGGCCGGTTGAGGCCGGTGCGGGCCGGCCCCTCCAGCCGGCTCAGCCGTTCCACTACGGCCGCCACGTCGGGCAGCGCGGTCACTCCCTCCGGGAGAGGGGGGCGTCGTACGACGACCACGGGCAGCGCCAGTTCGCGGGCCGCCGTCAGTTTGGCGGCCGTCGCCTCTCCCCCGCTGTCCTTGGTCACCAGGACGTCGATGCGGCGGCCGCGCAACAGCCGGAGTTCGTCGGCGACGGTGAAGGGGCCGCGTGCCAGGAGCACTTCGAGGTCCGTCGGCATCGGTGGCTCGGGGGGCTCCACGGACCGTGCGACGAAGTGCAGGTCCTCGAGATGGGCGAAGGCCCCGAGGCCCAGGCGGCCGGTGGTGAGGAACACCCGGCGGCCGAGGGCGGGCAGCGCATCGGCCGCCGCGCCGAGTGAGGGCACCGGGTGCCAGCGGTCGCCTTCGACGGGCAGCCAGCCCGGGCGGCGCAGGACCAGGAGCGGGACCGAGGCGGACGTCGCGGCCCGCGCCGCGTTGGCGGTGATCCGGGCGGCGAAGGGATGGGTGGCGTCGACGACGGCGTCCACGTGGTGTTCGCGCAGCCAGTCCGCGAGCCCGTCCGCCCCGCCGAACCCGCCGATCCGGACCTCCCCCTGCGGTGCGCCGGGCCGGGTCACCCGTCCGGCCAGCGAGGTGGTGACCCGGAGAGCACCGCGCGCCGTGAGCTCGGCGGCCAGTCGGCGGGCCTCGGTCGTGCCGCCGAGGATCAGGATGTGCGGGGCCGTGGCGTGCGCAGACATGGCGTCAGGGTACGGGGCGGCTATCGTCCAGGCATGGAGTCCGTACGTGGTGTGCTGATCGACATCGACGGGGTGCTCACCGTGTCGTGGGAGCCGCTGCCGGGTGCGGTGGAGGCGCTGCGGGAGATCCGGGAGGCCGGGCTCGCCGTGGCGCTGGTGACCAACACGACGTCCCGCACCCGGGCGTCGATCGCGCGGACGCTGTCGGAAGCCGGTTTCCCCGTCACCGGCGAGGACGTCCTGACCGCGCCCGCGGTGACCGCCGTCCATCTCGCCGAGCGCTTCCCCGGCGCCCGCTGCGCGCTCCTCAACAGCGGGGACATCGAGGAGGACCTGGTCGGCGTCACACTCGTCGACGAGGGCGCCGTCCCCGACGTGGTGGTCGTCGGGGGCGCCGGTCCCGAGTTCGGCTACGCGCAGCTCAACCGGGCCTTCGGGCACCTCCAGCGCGGGGCGCGGCTGGTCGCCATGCACCGCAACCTGTACTGGCGGACGGACTCCGGTCTGCAACTGGACGCGGGCGCGTTCCTGGCCGGGCTGGAGAAGGCCGCGCGGGTCGAGGCGGAGGTCACCGGCAAGCCGTCGCCGGCCTTCTTCGAGGCCGCGTTGTCCCGGCTGGGGGTGGGCGCGGGCCAGGCGCTGATGGTGGGCGACGACATCGAGTCGGACGTGCTCGCGGCGCAGCGAGCGGGGATCACCGGCGTGCTGGTGAGAACCGGGAAGTACCTGCCCGAGACGCAGGAGGGGGCGAGCGGCACCCCTGACCACGTCCTGGACTCCTTCGCGGACCTCCCGGGGCTGCTCGGGCTGCGCGAGGGATCAGCGCAATAGGGATCAGCGCAGTAGCAGCTGCACCCCGCCCACGACGGTCGCCGCGATCACCAGTTGCTCGAACAACCGCTGGTTGATCCTGTTCACCGCCCATTTGCCGATGAACGCGCCCGGCACGACGAACACCGCGAGCGCCGCGTCGAGCAGCAGCGAACGGCCGTCGATCAGGCCGAGGCCGACACTGAAGGGCACCTTGGAGACGTTGACGATCAGGAAGAAGAAGGCCGAGGTCCCGAGGAAGCCCAGCTTCCTGAAGCCCGCGGACAGCAGGTAGAGGGACATCACCGGGCCGCCTGCGTTGGCGACCATCGTGGTGAAACCGCCGAGCACGCCGTACGAGCGGGCTTTGATCCGGCCCGCCCGGCTGCCCACGGAGTCCGGCTCCTCCTCCTCGGAGCGGCGCCGCCGCCAGAGCGTGACGGCGGCCATCAGCAGCAGGATCGCGCCGATCGAGGTCCGTACGACGCCGTCGTCCGCCCACATCAGGAACAGGGTGCCGACGATCACTCCGGCCGCCACCGCGGGGAACAGCCGCCACAGCGTGGGCCAGTGGGCGTGCCGCCGGTAGGTGAGGACGGCCAGCACGTCGCCCGCGATGAGCACCGGCAGCAGCACCCCGGTGGAGGCCCGGGCGGGCAGCACCGCGGCGAAGACGGCGAGGCTGACCGTGTTGGCCCCGCTGACGGCGGTCTTGGAGAAGCCGACGAGCAGCGCCGCGCAGGCCAGCGCGGTGAATCCCCACCCGGATATGTGCCAGAGCGTCATCGTGTTCATGCCGGGCCGATGCTATGCGCACGCATGTGATGCCGTAAGCACCGTCTCGCCAGTCGGCCCCGGCCCGCCCGCGGGTCCTGCCGTCGCTAGGGGGTGTCTTGTGGATCAGGCCGGTTGAGACCGACGGCGCCTTCCAGCCGACCCGAGCGGGGGCGATGGGGGTGCCCCCGCGCGAGTCTGTTCGAGCGTGGGGGAGCGTGCAGCTGCAAGGCGGAGGAGGGAGTCGACGCGATGGGGGTCCCCCCGCGCGAGCTCGTTCGAGCGTGGGGGAGTCGAGGACCGACGACAACGCCGGTGGGGGCCCCTCCCGGCAGACCCCATGAATCACTGCTGAGGTGCCCATAAGGGTGGACCACACCCGGTTTTCGTCCCGTGCCCCCCGAGGAAAGGACACCGCACGCCTACTCGTCGCGCAGCTCCTCGATCACCGCCGCGAAGTCCTCCATGTACGGCTCCAGGACGGTCAGATACGAGAACCCGTACCGCTCCCGCTGCGCCCGCACCCGCGCCACGATCTCCTTCAGGGAGCCGACCAGCACGATCGGCAGGGCCAGCGCCTGCTCCGCGGTCAGCTGGGGCCGGCGTTCGAGCAGTGGCCCGAGCACGGCCTCGGGGTCGTCGGTGACGGCCACCATCTGGACGAGCAGATTCAGTTCGGCGGGCTCCGCACGGCCCGCCGCCAGCCCCTGGTAACGGGCCACGCGCTCGTCGAGTTCCTCCGGTGTGAGCGGCGCGATCTTGCCGGTCGCGCTCCCGGCCACCACCCGGCCGGCCGTGAACGCGGCGATGTCGGCCCGCTCGGCGGTCAGCCGCAGCACCCGGTCGCCGTTTCCCCCGACCAGCAGCGGTACCCGCGGTTGCGCCGGCCGGGGCTGGTGATCGGCCGAGCCGAGCAGCCGCCGCACCTCCGCCACCGTGTGCTCGAGATGGTCCACCCGTTCGCGCGGCGAACCGTAGGGCAGCCCGGCCGTGTCGTGCTCCGCCTGGACATAGCCCGTGCCGAGGCCGAGTTCCAGGCGGCCGCCCGTCAGCGCGTCCGTGGTGGCCACCTCGCGGGCCAGCAGCGCCGGATTCCAGAAGCCGGCGTTGAGCACGAAGGTGCCCAGCCGCGGCCGCTCGGTGGCCCCGGCGGCCGCGACGAGCGCCGGGAACGGCGCCACCCAGCCGAGGTGATCGGGCACCAGGATCACGTCGTATCCGAGTTCCTCGGCGCGGCGGCACTTGGCGCGCCACTCCCCGGCCGACGCGGAGGTGAGCAGATTGACCCCGAAACGGAACGGACGCGGCATGAACTCTCCTCCAGCGAAGGGCGATGCGAGTCTTCGCTGCGATCCCATCACTCGTGCGCGATGGCCGCCAGCACATTCATGCGGGATGCACGCAACGCCGGCAGCAGGGCCGCCACCACGCCCACCACCGCCGAGCCGATCACGACCGCGACGACGGTTCCCCAGGGAATCGCGAGCGCCGTCATGCCCTGCAGGGCCAGCACCTGCTGTGTGCACACTCCCCACACCAGGCCCAGGCCGAGCCCCAGCACCGCGCCGAACACCGCGATCACCACCGACTCCAGCCTGATCATCCGGCGCAGCTGCCGCCGGGCCAGCCCGATCGCGCGCAGCAGACCGATCTCCCGGGTGCGCTCCACGACCGACAGGGCGAGGGTGTTGACCACGCCGAGCACGGCGATGACGATCGCCAGCCCGAGCAGCGCGTACACGAGGTAGAGCAGCACCGCGATCTGGTCGTGGACCAGCTTCTTGTAGTCGGCCTGGTCGCGGACCTGCACCTGCGGATACGGCTCGAGCGTCTTCTCCAGGCGCGAGCGCAGCCGGTCGGCGCTCGTCCCGGGGTCCTTGGCGACGTAGAGCGCCGCGTCCTGGCCGTCCGGCAGGTACTTCTCCGCCGTGGCGATGCCGAAGGACAGCCCGCCCTGCATACGGAATCCCGACCCGCCCTGGTCGGTGAGGGCGCCCACGGTCATGTCGGCGGTTCGGCCGCCCGGGAACTCCACCGTGACGGCGCCGCCCAGGCGTACACGGTGGTCCTCGGCGAAGTTCACGTCCATGCCGAGATGCCCGGCGGCCAGCGCCGCCGCGCTGTCGCCGCCCTTGTACGTGACGTGGGCGACCTCGTCCACCTGCGGGTCGTACCCCGAGGCGGTCGTCTCCACCCGCTTGCCGTCCGGCAGCCGCACCGCCACCGGCACGAACCGCTGCCGTACCACGAGACGCACGCCGTCGGTGGCGCGCACCCGGTCGGTGATCTCCTTGGTGAAGGGCAGGAAGTTGCTGTTCTGGACGGTGAAGTCGGCGCCGAGCGTCTTGTCGATCCGCTGGTCGAACGACCGCGACATGGAGGCACTGGCCACCGACATCCCGCCGACCAGGGCCAGGCCCACCATGAGCGCGGCGGCGGTGGCGCCGGTGCGGCGCGGGTTGCGCAGGGCGTTGCGCTGGCTCATCCGGCCTACCGAGCCGAACAGCGCGGGGAACGCGCCGCCCAGGACTTGGATCACCGGCCGGACCAGCAGCGGGCCGGCGATCACGGTGGCGACGAGGGTCAGCACGACTCCGAGGCCCAGCAGGGAGGCCGCCGAAGCGGTCCTGGACGCCACCGCGCAGCCCGCCAGCGCGGCCACACCGGCCGCCCCGACGACACCACCGACGATCGCGCGGGTCTTCAGCGGCCGTCCCACCCCGGCGATCTCCGCGTCCGCCAGCGCCGCCATCGGCGAGACGGCTGCCGCGCGCCGGGCGGGCAGATAGGCCGCGACGAAGGTGACGCCGACACCG
This sequence comes from Streptomyces sp. NPDC001544, assembly GCF_042894285.1. NCBI lineage: Bacteria > Bacillati > Actinomycetota > Actinomycetes > Kitasatosporales > Streptomycetaceae > Streptomyces > Streptomyces sp. NPDC001544. The sequence goes on from NZ_JBIAVN010000002.1 coordinate 332,079, forward strand.
ACGGCGTACGCCGAGACGGGCGTCGGCCACCCGATGACCATCTCGGTCGCCTTGAGGTTCATGCCGAACGCGCTCATCAGGCGGATCAGCCCGAACGCGAGCCCGATCCCGGCCGCCAGGCCCAGAGTCGAGCCGACCAGGCCGAGCAGCACCGCCTCCGTGAGCACCGACCGCCGCACCTGCCGCCGGTCGGCACCCAGCGCCCGCAGCAGGCCGAGCTCACGGGTGCGCTGCGCGATCAGCATGGAGAAGGTGTTCACGATCAGGAAGACACCGACCAGCACGGCGATCCCGGCGAAGCCGAGCATCACGTACTTGATCACGTCGAGGAAGCCGCCGAGGTCGGCGGCGGCCGACTTGGCCTGTTCGTCCGCGGTCTTCAGATCGTAGGCGCCGGTGTCGACCACCCGGCCCACCCGGCCCTTGAGCTCGTCGTCGCCGACGCCCCGCGCGGCGTCCACGGAGATGCTGGTGGCCCGGCCGGCGGAGCCCAGCAGCTCACGGGCGGCGACCGCGGGGTCGAGGTAGACCAGGGCCGCGCCCGGGTTGGTGGTGGTGAAGGTGGCGATGCCGACGACCTTCACCCGGAAGGTGCCGGGCGCCGCCTGCACGGTCAGTGTGTCGCCGATCCGTACGTGCTTCTTGTCGGCGGTGTCCGCGTCCAGGAGTGCCTCGTCCGCACCGTGCGGGGCGTGCCCGGACGTCAGCTTCACCGGGCTGCGGTGGGTGAGGTACCAGTCGGTGGCGATGGTCGGGGCGCCGGTGGTCGGGCCCACGGACTTGTTCCTGCTGTCCACCACCACGATGTTCTGCACGGACACGTCCGCGTGGGTGGCGGCGACCCCGTCGACCTTCGCGACCTTCTCCGCGAGCGCGGCGGGCACGGTCTGGACCGCTCCGGTGGGGACGGACGACTTCAGGTCCTGCTTCGGCTCCACCGTCACGTCGGCGGAGGTGGAGGCGAAGAGCCGGTCGAAGGTGCGGGTGACCGTGTCGGAGAAGATCAGACTGCCCGCGACGAACGCCACGGACAGCACGACGGCCAGCGCGGACAGCAGCAGGCGCCCCTTGTGGGCGAGGAAGCTGCGCAGTGTCGCCTTGAGCACCGGGTCAGTCCTCCTCGGCGGCGCTGTCGCGGTCGGACGCGCCGTGCGTGGCCTCGGCGCCGGTCGTCCGGTGGCCCGCACCGGAGAAGAGGCGCATCCGGTCCAGCACCGCCTCCGCCGTGGGCCGCTCCATCTCGTCCACGATGCGCCCGTCGGCGAGGTAGAGCACCAGGTCGGAGTGGGCGGCGGCGCCCGGGTCATGGGTCACCATGACCACGGTCTGCCCGAGGTCGTCGACGGCGTCACGCAGAAACCCGAGGACCTCGAGCCCGGCCCGCGAGTCGAGATTCCCGGTCGGCTCGTCGGCGAAGATCAGCTCGGGCCGTGAGGCCAGCGCCCGGGCACAGGCCACGCGCTGCTGCTGCCCGCCGGACAGCTGCGCGGGCCGGTGCTTCAGCCGGCCCCGCAGCCCCAGTGTGTCGATGACCTGGTCCAGCCACTTCTCGTCGGGCTTCTTGCCCGCGATGTCCATGGGCAGGGTGATGTTCTCCGCCGCGTTCAGCGTCGGGATGAGGTTGAACGACTGGAACATGAAGCCGATACGGTCCCGTCGCAGCCGGGTCAGCTCACGCTCCCTCAACCCGGTGATCTCGGTGTCGCCGAGCCACACCTGACCGGCCGAGACGGTGTCGAGTCCCGCCAGGCAGTGCATCAGGGTGGACTTCCCGGAGCCCGAGGGGCCCATGACCGCGGTGAACCGGCCGCGCGCTATGTCCACGTCCACCGAGTCCAGCGCGAGCACCGCGGTCTCGCCCGAGCCGTACGCCTTGGTCAGTCCCCGGGCGCGGGCCGCTGTCCCGTCGCCGGGCGCCCGGCCGGGCGCGTGCTCCGCAGCAGGTGTGGACAAGGCCGCCTCCTCGCTCGCCGGGATCTCGTGCATTCCTCGTGCCGCCCGAGCGTAAGGTGACGGGGCCCACGGCTGGAATCCCCCGTGGGGCAGAGGGCGTCTCAGTCTCAGGTCGCAGCCCTGATACCGGTGTAAGGGGCATCCTCCACCCGGGGGAGGAGAACCGCCCCGCCGCGGGACCGCGGCCGCCGTCAGCCCCGGCTCACCGCTCCCCGGGCCGCCAGGCCGTGCCGAGCACGCAGTACGACGTGGGCAGCCGCGGTCCCTTCTCCGGGAGCAGCACCGTACGGTACGGGCCCAGCTCGAACCCGGCCTCCCGCAGCGCGGCGACCGGCTCGCGGGCCAGATGGCAGCCGCCGTTCAGCACCGGCCACACGGTCCCGTCCAGTGCGCGCTGGGTGAGGGTCATGGCCCGGCCGCCGCCCCTGCCGTGCTCGAAGAAACGCACCTCTCCGCCGGGCCGCAGCACCCGCCGCGCCTCTCCCAGTGCGCGCGGCACGTCCCGGACGCTGCACAGCACCAGCGACAGCACCACCGCGTCGAAGGCCTCGCTCTTCACCGGCAGCGCCTCCGCCGCGCCCGGCACCACGTCCACCGGTACCTCCGCGCGCAGCGCCGCCCGCACCGCCAACCGCCTGAGCACGCGCTCCGGTTCGATCGCGACGACCTCCGCGACCGCGCCCGGGTAGTGCGCGAAGTTGAGACCGTTGCCCGCGCCGATCTCGAGCACCCGCCCGGACAGCCCGGCGAGCAGCCTGTCCCGCATCCCGGCCATCCCGAGCCGGGCCTCGGCGCCCGTACTGATCCGGGCGTAATAGCGGGCGAACAGGGGGTGGTGGACGGCATCCCGTGCCACCTTGCCGGAGCCGGCGGAGCGCAGCCGCATGACGACCTCCCGGACAGGACGGGCCTATGGGGATTGTCCCCCGTACGGGCCCGTCGCACCCCTGGGGAGGCGGGTCGCCGCACCCGGGGAGGCGGATCAGGGCGCGTTGCGCACCCGGAACGCCTCCGCGTCCCACGTGCCGGCCAGCCGCGGCGCGAGCCAGCCCGGCGCCACCGCGCGGAACTGCGCGGGCGGCAGTGCCCCGGCCCCGGCGGGCAGCGCACCCAGCAACGGAGCGCCCGCCACCTCCGGCAGGTCCGCCAGGTTGCAACGGCACGCCAGGTCCGGTGACCGCGGCCAGCTGCCGATCACGACGCCCAGCAACTCCAGCTCCCGGGAGCGCAGCTCGCGCGCCGTCAGCTCGGTCGTGTTCAGCGTGCCCAGCCCGGCCGAGGCGACGACCAGCACCGGCGCGTTGAGCAGCCGGGCCGCGTCCGCGAGCGTGCCGCCGGCCGCGTCGAACCGGACGAGCAGCCCGCCCGCCCCCTCGACCAGCACCAGATCGTGTTCCGCGGCCAGTTTGGCGGCGGCCTCGGCCACCTCGTGCGGATGCACCGGCGCCATGCCCGCCCGCCGCGCCGCCGTCCCCGGCGCCAACGGCTCCGGGTAGCGGGCCAGTTCGGCCGTGGCGACGGCTCCCGCGAGCCGAGCGACCTCGTCGGCGTCCCCGCGCTCGTCGGGCCGTACACCCGTCTGCGCGGCCTTCAGCACGGCCACCGACCGCCCGGCCGCCACCGCGGCCGTCGCCACGGCGGCGGTCGTGACCGTCTTGCCGACCTCCGTGCCCGTTCCCGTGATCACCAGTACCGGCATGTCATCCCTCCTGTGCCGCCGCGCACACCGCGCGGGCGATCCGCGCCACGTCCGCGTCGCCGGTGACGTACGGCGGCATCGTGTAGACCAGATCGCGGAACGGCCGCAGCCAGACACCCTCGCGCACGGCGGCGCGGGTGGCCGCCGCGATGTCGACCTCGTGGTCGAGCTGCACCACCCCGATCGCGCCCAGCACCCGTACGTCCTTCACCCCGGGCAGCCGCGCGACCGGGGCGAGCCCCTCGCGCAGGCCCCCCTCGATCCGCTTGACCTCCGCGAGCCAGTCCTGCCCGAGCAGCAGTTCGAGGGAGGCGCAGGCGACGGCCGCCGCCAGCGGATTGCCCATGAACGTCGGCCCGTGGGCCAGCACCGGCACCTCGCCCCGCGAGATCCCGTCCGCCACGCGCGCGGTGCACAGCGTCGCCGCCATCGTCAGGTAGCCGCCCGTCAGTGCCTTGCCCACGCACATCACATCGGGGGTCACGGCCGCGTGGTCGGCCGCGAACAGCGCACCGGTGCGCCCGAAACCCGTCGCGATCTCGTCGAACACCAGCAGCACGTCGTGCGCGTCGCACGCCTCACGCAGCGTGCGCAGATACGCGGGGGAGTGGAACCGCATCCCGCCCGCGCCCTGCACCACCGGCTCCACGATCACGGCGGCCACCTCATGGGCGTGCCGCTCGATCAGGTCGTGCAGACGGCGGGCGTAGGCGTCCTCGTACTCCACCGGCGGCGCGTCCGCGAAGACCTGACGCGGCAGCACCCCGCTCCACAGCTCGTGCATCCCGCCGTCGGGGTCGCACACGGCCATGGGCTGCCAGGTGTCGCCGTGGTAGCCGCCCCGCCAGGTGAGCAGCCGCCGCTTCTCCGGGCGTCCGAGCGAACGCCAGTACTGCAGGCACATCTTGACCGCGACCTCGACCGACACCGAACCGGAGTCGGCCAGGAAGACATGCTCCAGCCCCTCCGGCGACATGTCGACAAGGAGCTTCGCGAGGTGGACGGCGGGCTCGTGGGTGAGCCCGCCGAACATCACATGGCTCATCCGCCCCAGCTGCTCGCGCGCCGCCTCGTTCAGGACCGGGTGGTTGTAGCCGTGGATCGCCGACCACCACGAGGACATGCCGTCGACCAGTTCGCCCGAGCCGTCGGCGAGCCGGAGCCGCACCCCGCTCGCCGACTCCACGACGAGCGGCTCGGCCCGCCCGGGCATCGGGCCGTACGGATGCCACACGTGCCGCCGGTCCAGCTCCAGCAGCTCCGGCACGCTCCGGCCGGGCAGGTCAGGCATTGGGCGCGAGGTCCGTTCCGGCACCCCGGCGGCGGACGGCGACGAGGTCGGTACGGGGCTCGCCCGCCACCGTGGCCGTCGCGGCGGTGCCGCAGACCCCACCGCCCGCGTGGGAGCCGCAGCCTCCGTCCGCCGCGTGCGACCCGCACCCCGCCTCGCCATGGGATCCGCAGCCGCCCCCGGACGCCGCCCGGTGCTCCGGCAGCGTCACCTGGTCGGCGCCCTCCACCTCGAACCCGGCGTCCGCGATCATCTCGAGGTCGGCCTTGCCCGCCTGGCCCTCGCTGGTCAGGTAGTCACCGAGGAAGATGGAGTTGGCCAGGTGCAGGGCGAGCGGCTGCAGGGTGCGCAGATGCACCTCACGGCCGCCCGCGATGCGCACCTCGACGTCCGGGCACACGAACCGGACCATCGCCAGGATCCGCAGGCAGCGCTGCGGGGTGAGGTGCCACTCCTTGGCGAGAGGGGTGCCCTCCATCGGGATGAGGAAGTTCACCGGAACCGAGTCGGGGTCGAGCTCGCGCAGCGAGAAGACGACGTCGACCAGGTCCTCGTCGCTCTCACCCATGCCCGCGATCAGACCGGAGCAGGCGGACAGTCCGGCCGCGTGCGCCTTCTGCACCGTGTCCACCCGGTCGGCGTACGTGTGCGTGGTCGTGATGTCCGCGTACGTCCCCTCGGAGGTGTTGAGGTTGTGGTTGTACGCGTCCGCGCCCGCCTCGCGCAGCCGCTCGGCCTGGCCGTCGGAGAGCAGGCCGAGGCAGGCGCACACCTCGACGTCCTCGTTCCGCTCCTTGATCGTCCTGATCGTCTCGGAGACCCGGTCCACGTCCCGGTCCGTCGGACCGCGCCCACTGGCCACCAGGCAGACCCGTTTGGCACCTCCGGCCAGGCCCGCGGCAGCCGCCGCGGAGGCCTCGTCGGGCTTGAGCCAGGTGTACTTCAGGATGTCGGCCTTGGAGCCGAGCCGCTGGGAGCAGTAGGAGCAGTCCTCCGGACACAAGCCGGACTTGAGGTTGACCAGGTAGTTGAGTTTCACGCGCCGGCCGAACCAGTGCCGGCGCACCTTGCCGGCCGCGGCCACCACATCGAGCACGTCGTCGTCGGAGGTGGCCAGTACGGCGAGTGCTTCCTCGCGGGTCGGCAGCTCGCGCCGAAGCCCCTTGTCCACCAGCGTGTTCAGCAGGTCCATGAGGTCCGATCCTGTCCTACGTGACCGCCCCGGGCCAAGGAGAGTTTGCACAACGGAGACTGGTTGCCTGTGTGGGTATTGCCACACGGTGGGCGGTTGGTCGTCCGGCTAGTGTCTGTCCACTGCCTACAAAATCCCCGGAGGAGCCATGGCGTTCGGCTGGATCGACGACCAGGCGGAATCCCGCCGCCGCGCCGGACTGGTCCGGACCCTCAGGCCCCGGGCCGCCGACTCGCCGCTCCTCGACCTCGCGAGCAACGACTACCTCGGTCTGGCCCGCCACCCCGAGGTCACCGAGGGCGCCGCAGCGGCGGCCCGGACCTGGGGCGGCGGCTCCACCGGGTCCCGGCTGGTGACCGGCACCACGGAACTGCACACCGAGCTGGAGCGCGAGCTGGCCGCCTTCTGCGGTTTCGAGGCGGCCCTGGTCTTCTCCTCGGGATACGCCGCCAACCTCGCGGCGGTCACCACGCTCGGGCCGCACGGCTCCCTCGTCGTCTCCGACGCGGGCAACCACGCCTCCCTCATCGACGGATGCCGGCTGGCCAGGGGCACCACGCAGGTCGTCGGGCACGCCGATCCCGAGGCGGTGGGCAAGGCACTGGCCACGCACGAGGGGCCCGCGGTCGTCGTCTCCGACACGGTGTTCTCCGTCGACGGGGACGCGGCCCCGCTGTCCGCGCTCGCCGGGACCTGCCGGGCGTACGGCGCCGGGCTGGTCGTCGACGACGCACACGGCCTGGGTGTGCTGGGCGACGGCGGCCGGGGAGCACCGTACGGAGCCGGACTCGCCGGCGCGGACGACGTCGTCGTCACCGTCACCCTGTCGAAGTCGCTGGGCAGTCAGGGCGGTGCGGTGCTGGGACCGGCACGGGTCATCGACCACCTGGTCAACGCGGCCCGGAGCTTCATCTTCGACACGGGCCTCGCACCCGCTGCGGCCGGAGCGGCGCTCGCGGCCCTCAGGCTGCTGCGCCGCGAGCCGGAACGGGCGGCGCGCTCCCGCGCGGTGGCCGCCGAACTGCACGCACGCCTGACCACCGCGGGGCTGGAAGCGGTGCGTCCGGACGCCGCGGTGGTCTCCGTACGTGCCCCGTCCCCGGAGGAGGCGGTGCGCTGGGCGGCCGCATGCCGGGCGGCGGGCCTGGCCGTGGGCTGCTTCCGTCCTCCTTCCGTGCCCGACGGCATCTCACGGCTCAGGCTGACCGCGCGGGCGGACCTCTCCGGGGCCGAGATCGAACGCGCTGTACGAGTGATCGGCGAGACGCGACCATGAGTCGGCGTGACACGGCCGTGCATCGCCTGGACGGAAACTGACCGGAAGCGGTCAGCAGGTCACCGGAGCGCGGCGACGAACTCCGCCCAGCTCCCGGGGGAGAAGAGCAGCGCGGGTCCGGCCGGGTCCTTGGAGTCGCGCACGGCGAGCAGCCCGGTCCAGGGACCGGAGTGCGGGCGGGCCGTCTCCACGCAGTTGTTCGCTCCGGTGCTGTAGCTGCTGCGCAGCCACCGCACACCGTGCAGATCGGTACTGGAGGGTACGTTCCGAGGCAGTGCAGACATGGTGCCTCCTTACGCGCCGCCTATCCCGGCGATGTAATCCAGCGAGTCCTCGGGTGAAAGGGCGTGGATCTGAAGGGTGTTGAAGGCCTCCGAGTAGGCCCGGAGGTCTTCTTTCCGCTCGAGGTAGAGGCTACTCGTCAAATGGTCGAGAACAACCACGTCCAGATCGGAAGTGCTCGGAAATGAGAAGATAACGAAAGGGCCGGTGATACCGATATGCGCCCCGGCGGAGAAGGGCAGCACCTGGAGGCGCACTTGCGGCAGACGCGCCGCCTCCAGGAGCCGCTGAAGCTGCCGGGCCATCACCTCCGGCCCGCCGACCTCCCGCCGCAGCACCGCCTCGTCCAGAACGGCGCTCAGCACCAGCGGCGGATCCGACCGCAGCACGTCCTGCCTGGCCAGCCGGACCTTCACCAGAGCGTCCAGCCGCTCCTCGGCGTCGTCGGGGGCGTCGGGACCGACCGTGCCGTCGGGGCCGCCAGTGCCGTCGGGACCGTCGTGGCTTCTGCCGACGGCCGCCCCGGTGACCGCGCGGGCGTACTCCGGCGTCTGCAGCAGCCCCGGGACCACCGATGTCTCCAGGGTGCGCATCTCGCTCGCCTGCGACTCCAGGCTGATGAAGTCACGGTAGGCGGGCGGCAGCACCCCGCGGTAGGCGTGCCACCAGTGGTGCCGGCCGCCGACGTCGTCCGACCCGGCCAGCACCAGCAGCAGCTCGCGCTGCTGGCGGTCGGTCACACCGTAGGCGTCCAAAAGTAACCGGACATCGGCCGATTTCACCCCACTGGCGCCGGTCTCGATCCGGCTGACCTTGGACTGGTGCCAGCCCACCAGACGGGCGGCCTCACCACTGGTGAGGCCCGCGCCGGTGCGCAGCTCGCGCAGTTCGGCGCCCAGCTTCCGGCGGCGCACCGCGGGACCGTTCTGCATGGGCCACTCCTTACTCGCCATTACTCCGCGCGCGCCGCCCGAATACGGTCTGCCGTCGTAGAGTTCACCGCTTTGAGCGACAGATATATGCATATCCTGGTGGTTCTCACCCGTGACCGGCGCGCTGATGGCAGTCTGGCGACGAAGCACCAGTGCGGGACCGTACTCGAACCCATCCGCTCCGTGTCGGACTGCGGTCCCGTGGGAAAGGGACGACGTCGCCATGGCGGACCATCTGGAAGCATCCATCACTCTGCCGAGCGATCCAGCCTCGGTCTCCGCTGCCCGCAGCTATGTGGTGGGCATCCTGGCGGAATGGGGGCTCCAGCCGGACACCGGCGTCTGCGACACCGTCCGGCTCATCGTCTCCGAGCTCGCCACCAACGCCGTACAGCACACCTTCGGGCAGTCGCCCACCTTCACGGTGGCCCTCGCGCTCGACCGTGACGAGCAGTTGCGCGTCGGTGTCACCGACAGCCATCCCCGCTTCCCGAAGCGGCTGCCCGCCGCCGTGCAGCAGGACAACGGCCGCGGCATGGTCATCATCCGCTGGCTGACCGCCGAGTGCGGCGGCAGGCTCAGGGTGCGGCCCACCCGCGAGGGAGGCAAGACGGTGTTCGTCGAGCTGCCGTGGGCACTCCCGGCGAGGCCGGTCACGACAGCGGGGCAGCAGGAGCCCTAGAGGGGCCCGGCACGGGCCTGCAGGGGTCCGTATGGGCCCGCACGGCTCGCACGGTTCCGGGTGTGGCCCTGTGCCCGGGACCGTGCGGCGCGTGACTGCGGGTCAGCTGACCCGGCCGTACCAGACGCTCTTCGTCCAGATCTTCTGCAGCCTCACCACGTCCCCGGTCCTCGGGGCGTGCCAGATCTTCCCCTTCCCGGCGTAGATGCCGACGTGGTAGACGTTCGAGCCCGAATGGAAGAAGACCAGGTCTCCGGCCTTGCGGTTGCCGGCGGAGATGTGGTGGGTCTTGTTGTACTGCTGGGCTGCCGTCCGCGGCAGCTTCTTGCCCGCCTTCTTGAACGAGTACAGCGTGAGGCCGGAGCAGTCGAACCTGCCGGGACCGGTGGCTCCCCACTTGTACGGTGCGCCCTTCTTGGACGCCGCGACCTGGAGCGCCTTCGTCGCCGGAGTCGTGGCAGCGGCGTCTGTGGCGACACCGGGAACGACTATCGAGCCGCCGACGGCGGCGATGGCGAATGCCGAGGCCGTGCCGGCCCGGGCCATGAGCGACGGGACACGATTGAGCGCAGTCATGCGCAACCCTTCGTCAGCCGCCTGTGAAGGATGACCTGTCGGATTCGGGCTGGCGAAGTTGCCCGGCCGCGTTGCCGCGGCTTCACCCCAAGGGCTGCTCGGAGACGGACGGCTGTCCGCTCCGGCGACCCGTCTTGCCTGGGTCCTCCACTCCTGCCGATCCACTCCTGTCGACCGGTCATCCAGGCGGCGGCAGGACTCGGCGTCCGCCCGGATCGCCCCGCCGCTTTGGCGGGGTCTTGTCGTCAGTCAGGGATCTTCGCCCACACCTGTCCGAAAAACCCAACGGAACCGAGTATTTGTGGTGTTACTCACCACTCAGCCGTTCGGGTGGACGGGCTCGTGTTCGAGTCCCTGCCGGGACAGCGGCGCACCCTCCGACCAGGGTCGAAGCTCCTCCCGGCGCTCTTCGGCCGGGCGGTTCGCGCAACTTCGAGGGCCCTGGAAAAGGATGCGCTGCTAGTCCGAACGTGGGTACGTCCTTTGGACCGTTTCGACTCAGCCGTGAACGCGCAAGCTGTCAACCGGTGCCGTCCGGGGGCACGGTGACGCGCGCGGTGCGGCGCTCGCCGTCCAGCACCCTCAGCGCCCGCGCCAGGGTGGCCTCGTGCAGCTCCGTCTCGCCACGGCTGTGCATCAGCGCCAGGGCGTCGCGCAGTTCCACCGCCTTGCGCACCAGCGCCTGGGCGGCCCGCAGTCCGCTGTAGGTGTGGCCGTGCCGCGCCGGATTCACCCGGCCGAGCAGGTCGGCCGCCTCCAGGTAACGGTCGATCAACTCGCCCTCGGCCCGGGTCAGGGCCGGCAGTGGCGGAAGTTCCGGTGGCAGCATCGGCGGCTCACCCCGCGTCCGGGGTGGCGGTGCGCGAGGCCTTGCGGCTGGGCACGATCCGGTCCACCAGTCCGTACTCCAGAGCGCCCCGGGCGTCCAGCACCAGGTCCCGTTCGAGGTCGGCGCCGACCCGCTCGGGGTCGCGGCCGGTGTGCTGAACGAGCAGCTCCTCCAGCAGGCCGCGCATCCGGACCAATTCCTCCGCCTGGATGGCGAGATCGCTCGGCTGACCCCGCGTCGGCTCGGGCAGCGACGGCTGCTGGAGCACCACCCGCGCGCCCGGCAGCGCGAACCGCTTGCCCGGAGTACCGGCGGCCAGCAGCACCGCGGCGGACGAGCCCGCCTGCCCCAGGCAGACCGTCTCCACGTCGCAGGTGACGTACCGCATGGTGTCGTGAATCGCCGTCATCGCGCTGAACGAGCCGCCCGGGGAGTTGATGTACAGCGAGATGTCCCGGTCGGGCGCGTCGTACTCCAGGTACATGAACTGCGCCATGAGGTCGTTGGCCGAGACCTCGTCGATCGGTGCCCCCAGGAGCACGATCCGCTCCTGCAGCAGCTTGGAGTACGGATCGACGGTGCGGTAGCCGCTGCCGGTTCGCTCGGTGAACTCGGGCAGGACGTGACGGGCGGACGGTCGGGTCATGGTGTTCCCCTCCTCGGGCGGCGCTGTCTGTAAAAAATGTACAGGATGTACATGACGTTATGATGGGGGTATGGCCTACGAGATTCCGGTGACGCAAGCCAGGGCTGAACTCGCCGACCTGATCAACCGCGTGGTGTACGGCGGTGAGCGCGTCGTCGTGACCCGGCACGGCAAGCCCCTGGTCGCCCTCGTCTCCGCCGCCGACCTGGAACGACTCGACGCGCTCGACGAGGCGGAGGAGGAGCGGATGATCAGCTCCGTCTCGCACACCCACGACGCCACGTCCGCTCCTCGCGAACAGCAGCGCTTCGGCATCGCGGCGGAACACCGGCGGCCCGACCGCTCCTAGGGGCGCCTCGCAGGCCGGTGTGAGGGCCGGGACGGTCGCTGTCGCGCCGTATACGGTCCGGGCGCGGTCCGGTCTCCCTGCCGGCCGTGTGGCCCGTCCGCGGCCGGACGGGGGATCACGGAACGGTTAACGTGCCCGAAACCCGCTCGCACTAGCCTGCCGATCCACGCCAACAGGGACTTTGCCCCGTGGCCGCGGCAACCGGGCCCCGCACGGTCCGGAGCGAGGACTGTGAGGTGGGACGTGCAACTGACCCCGCACGAGCAAGAGAGGCTGCTGATCCACGTCGCGGCCGACGTCGCCGAGAAGCGCCGGGCCCGTGGGCTGAAGCTCAACCACCCCGAGGCGGTCGCGCTCATCACCTCGCACATCCTCGAAGGCGCGCGTGACGGCCGTACGGTCGCCGAACTCATGTCCTCCGGGCGCAAGCTGCTCACCCGGGACGACGTCATGGAGGGTGTCCCGGAGATGATCCACGACGTACAGGTCGAGGCCACCTTCCCGGACGGCACCAAGCTCGTCACCGTCCACGACCCCATCCTCTGAGGGGCCGGCCATGATTCCCGGAGAGATCCTTTTCGCGGACGGCCCCGTGGCCTTCAACGAGGGCCGCGACGTCACCCGTGTCACCGTCCTCAACGCCGCCGACCGGCCCGTCCAGGTCGGCTCCCACTATCACTTCGCCGAGGCCAACCCGGGCCTGGAGTTCGACCGCACCGCCGCGCGGGGCAAGCGCCTGAACGTCGCCGCGGGCACCGCCGTGCGCTTCGAGCCCGGGATCCCCGTCGACGTCGAACTCGTCCCGCTCGCCGGCGCCCGTGTCGTACCCGGCCTGCGCGGGGAGACCGGAGGTGCCCTCGATGCCTGAGATCTCCCGCGCCGCCTACGCGGACCTGTTCGGCCCGACCACCGGTGACCGGATCCGGCTCGCCGACACCGACCTGCTGATCGAGATCGAGGAGGATCGTTCCGGCGGCCCCGGACGCGCCGGTGACGAGGCGGTCTTCGGCGGCGGCAAGGTCATCCGCGAGTCCATGGGCCAGTCCCGCGCCACCCGCGCGGAAGGCACCCCCGACACCGTCGTCACCGGTGCCGTCATCGTCGACCACTGGGGGATCGTCAAGGCCGACGTCGGTATCCGCGACGGCCGGATCACCGGCATCGGCAAGGCCGGCAACCCCGACACCATGGACGGCGTCCACCCGGACCTGGTCATCGGTCCGGAGACCGAGGTGATCGCGGGCAACGGGCGGATCCTCACCGCCGGCGCCATCGACGCGCACGTCCACTTCATCTGCCCCCAGATCGCCGACGAGGCCCTTGCGGCCGGCATCACCACGCTGGTCGGCGGCGGCACCGGACCGGCCGAGGGCTCCAAGGCGACCACCGTCACGCCCGGCCCCTGGCACCTGGCCCGGATGCTGGAGGCGATGGAGCAGTACCCGCTCAACATCGGCTTCCTCGGCAAGGGCAACACCGTCTCGCACGAGGCGATGCTGTCCCAGATCCGCGGCGGCGCGCTGGGCCTGAAGCTGCACGAGGACTGGGGCTCCACCCCGGCCGTCATCGACGCCGCGCTGACCGTCGCCGACCGCACCGGCATCCAGGTCGCCATCCACACCGACACCCTCAACGAGGCCGGCTTCGTGGGCGACACGCTCGCCGCGATCGCCGGACGCGGCATCCACGCGTACCACACGGAGGGCGCGGGCGGCGGACACGCGCCGGACATCATGACCGTGGTCTCCGAGCCGCACGTGCTGCCCAGCTCCACCAACCCGACGCGGCCGTTCACCGTCAACACCGCCGAGGAACACCTCGACATGCTGATGGTGTGCCACCACCTCAACCCCGCCGTCCCCGAGGACCTCGCCTTCGCAGAGTCCCGGATCCGGCCGTCGACCATCGGCGCCGAGGACATACTGCACGACCTGGGCGCGATCTCGATCATCTCCTCGGACTCCCAGGCCATGGGGCGGGTGGGTGAGGTCGTGCTGCGCACCTGGCAGACCGCGCACGTGATGAAGCGCCGGCGGGGCGCGCTGCCCGGGGACGGGTTGGCCGACAACCTGCGGGTGCGCCGGTACGTCGCCAAGTACACGATCAACCCCGCGCTCGCCCAGGGCCTCGCCCGCGAGATCGGTTCCGTCGAGACCGGGAAGCTCGCCGACCTGGTGCTGTGGGAGCCCGCGTTCTTCGGGGTCAAGCCGCACCTCGTCCTCAAGGGCGGCCAGATCGCGTACGCGCAGATGGGCGACGCGAACGCGTCCATTCCCACGCCGCAGCCGATCCTCCCGCGGCCGATGTACGGGGCGATCGGCCGGGCGCCCGCCGCGAACTCGTTCAACTTCGTGGCACCACTGGCCATCGAGGACGGGCTGCCGGAACGACTGCAGCTGGGCAAACGCTTCGTCGGCATCGAGTCGACGCGCGGTGTGACGAAGGCGGACATGAGGGAGAACGACGCCCGGCCGCGTGTCCAGGTCGATCCCGACAGCTTCGCCGTGCACATCGACGGGGAACTGGTCGAGGCGGCTCCGGCGGCCGAACTGCCCATGGCCCAGCGTTACTTCCTCTTCTGATGTCCAGGGCAGCGCTTCTCGTCCTGGCCGACGGCCGGTTTCCCGCCGGTGGGCACGCGCACTCCGGCGGGGCCGAGGCGGCCGTCAAGGCCGGGCGGATCGACGGGGCCGCGAGCCTGGAGGACTTCTGCCGGGGGCGGTTGCACACCACCGGGCTGGTGGCGGGTGCGCTCGCCGCGGCCGCGGCGCTCGGTGTGGACCCGGCCGTGCTGGACGCCGCGGCGGACGCGCGGACGCCGTCGCCCGCGTTGCGGGGCGCCGGGCGGCGGCTGGGGCGGCAGCTGTTGCGGGCCGCTCGGGCGACCTGGCCGTGCGGTGAACTGGACGTGCTGGCAGGGGGGTTCCCCAAGGGGGCGCACCAGCCTGTGGTGCTGGGTGTCGTTGCCGGGGCGGCCGGGCTGGGGGAGTTGGACGCGGCGTACTGTGCGGCGTACGAGAGCGTGAGCGGGCCCGCTGCCGCGGTGGTGCGGTTGCTGAGCCTGGATCCGTTCGACGCGACGGCGGTACTGGCCCGGCTGGCGCCGGAGGTGGATCGTGTCGCGGACCGGGCGGTGGAGGCGGCTCGGCGAGTGGTCGAGGAGGGGGTCGACGTGCTGCCCGCGGCGTCGGCGCCGTTGTCGGAGGTGGGGGCGGAGTGGCATGCGGGGTGGTCCGTGCGGTTGTTCGCCTCGTAGGGGGTTCTCGCCCCCGCCGCCCCTACCCTTCCCGTCCCCAGGGGCTTCGCCCCTTCGACCCCGCCAGGGGGCTCCGCCCCCTGGGCCCCTCGCGGGGCTCCGCCCCTGCACCCCACCGGGGCTCCGCCACTGCACCCCACCGGGGCTTCGCCCCCTGCACCCCACCGGGGCTTCGCCCCCTGCACCCCACCGGGGCTTCGCCCCCTGCACCCCACCGGGGCTTCGCCCCCTGCACCCCACCAAGGGCTTCGCCCCCTGAACCACCGGGGGGCTCCGCCCCCTGAACCCCACCGGGGGGTCCGCCCCCTGGACCCCCATCGGCCTGAACGGCCTCGTCCTCAAAGGCCGGACGGGCTGAGAGTTCCTTGACCGGGCTGCAAAAGCGCACCGGTGCGAGAGATTGGAGTGTCTTCGTGCACCTCGACCACACCCCCACCCACACGACCGCCGCCCTCAGTGCCGATGCCCGCCTGCCCGGCGGAAGTCGGCGGGCGCTGCGGATCGGGCTCGGTGGGCCCGTCGGGTCCGGGAAGACCGCCACCGTGGCGGCGCTCTGCCGGGCGTTGCGGGACGAGATGTCGCTCGCGGTCGTCACGAACGACATCTACACCCGGGAGGACGCCGAGTTCCTGCTCAGGGAGGCCGTGCTGCCGCCGGAGCGGATCACGGCCGTGGAGACCGGCGCCTGTCCGCACACCGCGATCCGGGACGACATCTCCGCCAACCTCGAAGCCGTCGAGGACCTGGAGGAAGAGGTGGGGCCGTTGGACCTGATCCTGGTGGAGTCCGGCGGGGACAACCTGACCGCCACCTTCTCCAGGGGGCTGGTGGACGCGCAGATCTTCGTCATCGACGTGGCAGGCGGGGACGACATCCCGCGCAAGGGCGGGCCCGGCGTGACCACCGCCGACCTGCTCGTGGTCAACAAGACCGACCTCGCACCGTACGTCGGCTCCGACCTGGCGCGGATGGCCGCCGACGCGAAGGTGCAGCGCGGTGAACTGCCGGTCGTCTTCCAGTCGCTCAGGAGCGAGACGGGAGTGACGGACGTGGTCGACTGGGTGCGCGCCCGGCTCGCGGCGTGGACGGCATGACCGTGACCGGGGTGCGGGCCACCGCCCGGATCGTCGCCCGGGAGGACGGACGGGGCGGTACCGCACTGCCCGTGCTGGACGGCGAGGGGCCGCTGGCGCCGCGCCGGACCCGGGCGAGCGGGGCCGAAGCGCGGGTCGTGCTCGTCGGGGCGATGAGCGGGCCCCTCGGCGGTGACCGGTTCGACGTGACGGCGGAGGTGGGGCAGGGCGCCCGGCTGCACGTGGGCTCCGCCGCCGCGACCATCGCGTTGCCGGGGCAGCGGAAGGGGGAATCCCGGTACGACGTACGGCTCGTCGTGGCCGAGGGTGGCGAACTGCACTGGCTGCCCGAGCAGTTGATCTGTGCCCGCGGCAGCGACCTGTACGTCTCCACACGCGTCGATCTCGCGGCCGGGGCCCGGCTCGTGCTGCGCGAGGAGCAGGTACTGGGCCGGACCGGGGAGGAGCCCGGGCGCCTGACCAGCCGGCTCACCGTGCGGATCGCCGGGCGGACCGTGCTTGACCAGGAGCTGGCCTGCGGGCCCGGCGCGCCGGGCGGCTGGGACGGTCCCGCCGTGCTCGCGGGACATCGGGCCGTGGGGCAACTCGTCGTCGCCCGGCCCGAGTTCGAGCGGGAACCGGTGGCGCCACGGATGCTGGGGGAGGGGGCCGCCGTCGCGCCGCTCGCCGGGCCCGCGGTGCTGGTGACCGCCGTCGCGGCCGACGCGCTGCGACTGCGGCGGGTACTGGACGAGGCGCTGGCGCAGTTGGCCTGATCCGCTGAACGGGACGTCAACGTCCGGTTATCGGATTGGTAAAGAAGGTCAACGGCCCCTGTCCTCAGGTGGTTCACAGCCGCGAGGATCCTCCGTGACCATCCGCTGCGATGTACGGGGAGGGGCCCCACTTGAGGGACACGAGACCGAAGAACCGCGTGCTGGCGCTCGGTTCGGCCGGAGCACTCGTCACGGCCACCCTGCTGGCCGGTGCCGTCTCGGCGCCCACGGCCGGCGCGGCCGAGCGGCACGGCCAGGACCGGGAGGCGCGCGGCGCCGCGATCGCCGCCGCCCGGGCCGCCAAGGCCGGGATCGACTGGCACGACTGCCCGGCCGACTGGGGGCTGGAGAAGCCCATCCAGTGCGGCTGGGTCTCCGTACCGGTCGACTACGCCAAGCCGTACGGCAAGCAGATCAAGCTCGCCGTCGACCGTATCGGCAACACGGGGACCAAGGGGGAGCGCCAGGGCGCGCTCGTCTACAACCCCGGCGGCCCCGGCGGCTCCGGCATGCGCTTCCCGCGCCGGGTCACCACCAAGAACCCCCTGTGGGTCAACACCGCCAAGGCGTACGACTTCGTGGGCTTCGACCCGCGCGGTGTCGGTCACTCCGCGCCCATCTCCTGCATCGACCCGCAGGAGTTCGTCAAGGCGCCCAAGGCCGACCCGGTGCCGGACACCGAGGCGGACAAGACCGCCCAGCGCAAGCTGGCCCGCGAGTACGCGGACGGCTGCTACCAGCGCAGCGGCGGGATGCTGCCCTACATGACCACGCCGAACACCGCCCGCGACCTGGACGTCATCCGGGCCGCGCTCGGCGAGAAGAAGCTCAACTACCTCGGCGTCTCCTACGGCACCTACCTCGGCGCCGTCTACGGCACCCTCTTCCCGGGGCACGTCCGCCGGATGATCGTGGACAGCGTGGTCAACCCGTCCCGCCAGAACATCTGGTACGAGGCCAACCTGGAGCAGGACGTCGCCTTCGAGGGCCGCTGGAAGGACTGGGAGGACTGGGTCGCCGCCAACGACGCCAGCTTCCACCTCGGCACCACCCGGGCCGCCGTCCAGGACAAGTGGCTCCAGTTGCGCGCCACCGCCAAGAAGAACCCCATCGGCGGGGTCGTCGGCCCGGCCGAGCTGATCTCCTTCTTCCAGAGCGCCCCGTACTACGACTCCTCGTGGGTGCCGGTGGCGACGACGTTCAGCAAGTACTTCGCGGGTGACACCCAGGCGCTGGTCGATGCCGCCGCTCCGAACATGTCCGACACCGCGGGCAACATCACCTCGGAGAACAGCAACGCCGTCTACACGGCCGTCGAGTGCGCCGACGCCAAGTGGCCCACCAGCTGGCGCAAGTGGGACCGCGACAACACACGGCTCAACAAGAACTACCCGTTCATGACCTGGGCCAACGCCTGGATGAACCTGCCGTGCGCGACCTGGCCGGTCCAGCAGCAGACCCCGTTGCACGTCAAGACCCACAAGGGCCTGCCGCCGGTTCTCATCGTGCAGTCCACGCGTGACGCCGCCACCCCGTACGAGGGCGCCGTCGAACTGCACAAGAGCTTCAAAGGCTCCCGTCTGATCACCGAGAAGGACGCGGGCTCCCACGGCGTGACCGGCCTGGTCAACCCGTGTGTCAACGACCGGGTGGACACCTACCTGCTCACCGGCAAGCTGGACACCGCGGACGTCACCTGCGCTCCGCACGCCACGCCCAAGCCGTAGTCGCCTTACGACGACCGAGGGGCGGCCGGGATCCCGGCCGCCCCTTCGTCATGCCGGTCAGCTCAGCGGCAGCCGCGGGAAGCGGCGCTCCTTCTCGGCCCCCGCCGCGGCCTGCTCCGCCTTGACGACCGCCGCGTACTCGTCGACGTACTCCTGCTCGGACAGCGACAGCACGGCGTACATGATCTCGTCGGTGATGGCTCGCAGGACGGCCTTCTCGTGCTCCATGCCCGCGTAGCGGGAGAAGTCCAGCGGCTCGCCGAAACGGATGGCGATGGGGCGGATGCGCGGGATGACGCGCCCCGGCGGCTGCGCCTCGAAGGTGCCGATCATCGCGCAGGGGACGACCGGTACTCCTGCCTGCAGCGCCATCACCGCGACGCCGACCTTGCCCTTGTACAGACGGCCGTCGTGTGAGCGGGTGCCCTCGGGGTAGATGCCGAGCAGTTCACCCTTGCGGAGTACGCCGAGCCCCTCGCGGATCGCGGCCTGGCCGGCCTCCTTGCCGGAGCGGTCGACCGGGATCTGGCCGGCGCTGCGGAAGAAGAACGCGGTCAGGCGGCCCTTCACGCCCGGTCCGGTGAAGTACTCGGCCTTGGCCAGGAAGGTGATGCGCCGTTTGAGGATGGCCGGCATCAGGAAGTGGTCCGCGAAGGACAGGTGGTTGCCGGCGATGATGGCCGCTCCGGAGGACGGCACGTGATCGAGGCCCTCGATGCGGGGCCGGAAAACCAGCCTCAGCAGCGGCCCCAACAGCACGTACTTGAGCAGGTAGTAGAACAAGGGGTCGCTCCTCACTCCGGGTGGATCGGCTCAACCGCAGAGTTCTCGCAGGTCAACCGGCATGTCAAACGGGGTGTCAGTGTAAGTGCAGCCGTAGTCCGGTGGAACCGGTTCCGCCCGTGTCGATGACGACCCGCCACCGGCCTTCCTGACGGGCGGCCGGAGTGGAGAATACCCCTGGGGGGTATATGGTTGGCGGAGTCGAGAGATCGCGAAAGGGGAGGCCGACGATGGACCACGCGACGCATGACCACCAGCACCATGAGCACCAGGGACACCAGGGGCACCATCAGGCGGCCGGTACGTCCTGGAGCATGGCCGCCCGGGCCACACTCCACTGCCTCACCGGCTGCGCCATCGGCGAGATCCTCGGCCTGGTCATCGGCACGGCGGCCGGCCTGCACAACGCGGCCACCGTGGTCATCTCCATCGTCCTGGCGTTCGTCTTCGGTTACGCGCTGACCATGCGGGGCGTCCTGCGCGCCGGCGTCCCCCTGGGGCAGGCGGTCAGGGTCGCGCTGGCCGCCGACACCGTGTCCATCGCGGTGATGGAACTGATCGACAACACGGTGATGGTCGGCGTGCCCGGCGCCATGGACGCGGGCCTTTCCGACTGGCTGTTCTGGGCCTCACTCGTGCTGTCGCTGGCTCTGGCGTTCGTGCTGACCACCCCAGTGAACCGGTGGATGATCGGCCGCGGCAAGGGGCACGCGGTCGTGCACGCCCACCACTGAGCACCGGCCGGCCCGTCCGGCAGGACCGGCCCGTGCCGCCCCTCACGAGCCACCGGTGGCGCCACCGACGGTGATGTCCGTCTTCATGCCGAGGTCCTTGTGCCCGTCCACCGGGCAGTACAGCTCGTAGGAGCCGTTCTTCAGCGTGACCCTGAGCTGCGCCGACCGACCCGGAGCGACGTCGTGGGGCAGCCGTACGTCACCGCCCTGCCCCTCGACCTCCAAGGAGTGCGCGATGTGCCCCTTGTTCTCGGCGACGAAGGTGTAGTCACCGGACTTGAACGACTTCGACGACAGGGTCAGCCTGTACTCGGTCATCTGCACCGTCACCGTCGTCCCCGTCGGCTTGCCGTTTGCCGACGGGGAGGACGCGGGGGAAGACGACGGAGAGGGCGACGCGGAGGACGTGGTCCCGCTTCCCCCGCTGCCGTACCCCGAGTTCCCGCACGCCGTGAGCACGGCGGCCAGCGTCATCACGCCCGCCCCCACCGCCGCTCCGCTCCGGCTGAGTGTTCCAGCCATGGCCGGTACTCCTCGCTGCGTCAGCGTTCTGAGATGTCGGGCCTGACGGAGACCGGTTCGCGCGCCGACCCGTACCGCCTTCCCGGCGAGGTGCCACGGGCCACCCGGCCGCCCAGCCACGCAAGGAAGGCAAGGACGAAGAGCCCCTCGACGAGCAGGGACAGCGGGCCGTACGGCGTCTCCCAGCCGGATTCGTCATAGCCGGCCGGCAGTCCGACGGTGCGCGACAGCGCAAAGCCGACGATCATTCCGAGGCTGACCAGGGCCCCGGTCAGCCAAGCGGCCAGCGGGCGCCTCATGGCGACCAGCGCCACCGCCACCGCCGACATGACGGCGCTCCCCACCGCGAAGAGGACGCCGATGTAGAACATCTCCTCCAGGTGGTCGGGGACGAGGAGCGTGTGCAGCGCCGCATTGGCCACGGCGCAGCACACCCCCAGTCCCGTGAGGCCGGCTTCGACGGCATGGGTGGGATTCATCGTGGCTCCAGGTGTTCCGCTCCTGTGAGGGATACGGAGAACAGCTCCCGGCGGATTGCGCCCACCGAGCACCCGGAACCGCGCACCTCAGCTTCCCCGGACGAGCACCCGCTCCAACGTGCCCAGCGCGGAACGCAGTTCCTCCGCCGTGATGGTCAGCGGCGGGGCCAGCCGGATCGTCGAGCCGTGGGTGTCCTTGACCAGGATCCCCTCCCGCATGAGACGTTCGCTGACCTCGCGGCCGGTGCCGAGGGCGGGGTCGACGTCGACGCCCGCCCACAGCCCGCGCGAACGGAAGCCGACCACGCCCCGGCCGGTCAGCCCGGCCAGCCCCTCGCGCAGCACGGCGCCCAGCTCGGCCGCCCGGCGCTGGAACTCACCCGTCTCGAGCAGCTCGACGACCGCCGTGCCGACCGCCGCCGCGAGCGGGTTGCCGCCGAACGTGGAGCCGTGCTCGCCCGGCCGCAGCACACCGAGGACCTTGCGGCGGCCCACCACGGCCGACACCGGCACGATCCCGCCACCCAGCGCCTTGCCGAGCAGCACCAGGTCCGGGACGACGTCCTCGTGCTCGACGGCGAGCGTACGGCCGGTGCGGCCCAGCCCCGACTGGATCTCGTCGGCGACGAACAGACAGCCCGCGCGCCGGGTCAGCTCGCGGACCCCGCGCAGATAGCCGTCGGCGGGGACGATCACGCCCGCCTCGCCCTGGACCGGTTCGATCAGCACGGCCGCCGTCGTCTCGTCGACCGCCTCCTCCAGCGCGGCCAGGTCGTCGTACGGGACGATCCGGAAACCCGGCGCGAAGGGGCCGAAGCCCGCGCGGGCCGTCTCGTCGGTGGAGAAGCCGACGATCGTCGTCGTACGGCCGTGGAAGTTCTCCGCCGCCACCACGATCGTCGCCCGGTCCGCGGGAACGCCCTTCACCTCGTACGCCCACTTGCGGGCCACCTTGATGCCGCTCTCCACGGCCTCGGCGCCGGTGTTCATCGGCAGCACCATGTCCTGCCCGGTCAGCGCGGCGAGCCGCTCGGCGAAGGAGGCGAGCCGGTCGTTGTGGAAGGCGCGCGAGGTCAGCGTCAGCAGGTCGAGCTGGCGGTGGGCGGCCTCGATCAGCGCGGGGTGGCGGTGGCCGAAGTTGAGCGCCGAGTAGCCGGCCAGCATGTCGAGGTAGCGGCGGCCCTCGACGTCCTCCACCCAGGCGCCCTCGGCCCGGGCGACCACCACCGGCAGCGGATGGTAGTTGTGCGCGAGGACCGGCTCCTCCGCGCGGATCAGGTCGGCGGAGGTACGGGTGCGTGCGGGTGCGCTCATGAGCGGATCTCCTGGGTGCAGCACTTGATGCCGCCGCCGGCCTTGTGGAACTCCGACAGGTCGACGGGGACGGGGACGTAGCCGTGCTCGGCGAGGCGGCCGGCGAGTGCCTCGGCCCGCGGCGCGATGAAGACGTGCCGGCCGTCGGACACCGAGTTGAGGCCGAACGCCATCGCGTCGTCGCGGGTGGCGAGCACCGCGTTCGGGTACAGGCGCGCGAGCACCTCCCGGCTGCCGGCCGAGAAGGCCTCGGGGTAGTAGGCGATGTTGTCGTCGTCGAGGACGAAGAGTGCGGTGTCCAGGTGGTAGAAGTACGGGTCCACCAGCGTCAGGCTGATCACCGGGTGACCGAAGTACTCCTGCACCTCGCGGTGCGCCTCACGCGTCGTGCGGAAGCCGGTCCCGGCCAGCAGGTACCGGCCCGTCCACACCAGGTCGCCCTCGCCCTCGCAGACGGACTCGGGACGGCGCACGTCGAACCCGGCCGACCTGAACCAGGTGTCGTAGTGGGCCGACTCGGGGCGCCGCTCCGGCGCGTGGAAGAGGGAGCCGAAGACCCGGCCGTCGACGACCACCGCGGAGTTCGCGGCGAAGACCATGTCCGGCAGGCCGGGGGCCGGGTCCACGGTGTCGACGGTGTGGCCGTGGGTGCGGTAGGCGCTCATCAGCGCCTGCCACTGCTCCCGGGCCAGATCCACGTCGACGCTGGTGTCGGGATGCATCCAGGGATTGATCGCGTACTGCACGGCGAAGTGTCTGGGTTCGCAGACGAGGAAGCGCCTGAGGCGCGGTACACGGCTGTCGGGCACAGAGGGGTTCCTCCGCTTCCTGCGGTGCCGAACGAGGGTTGACTCCAAGGTAAGAACGGACCCGGACGCGCGACAAGGAACGACACCTGCGTCTTCGCGCAGGATCACTGCGTTGTGAACCCGGTCAGCGCACGTCTGCTGCGTGCGGCCCGTCCCCGTCCGGGGCGGCCTGGGTGGCTCCCGCCTCCGGGCTTTCCGGGAGGAGGTGGGACAGCACCATCACGCTGATCGTCTTCCTGATGAACGGCTCCGTGCGGATCCGCTCCAGCACCTCCTCGAAGTGCTCCACGTCCCGTGCCCGCACGTGCAGCAGCGCGTCCGCGCCGCCCGTCACGGTCATGGCCGCCGTGATCTCCGGATGGTTGCGGACCACCTCGGCCAGCCGCCTCGGCGGCGCCGCCCCCTCGCAGTACACCTCCACGTACGCCTCCGTGCGCCAGCCCAGTGCCGACGGCTTCACGGTGGCCGTGAACCCCGTGATCACACCGGTGTCCCGCAGCCGGTCCACCCGCCGCTTCACCGCGGTGGCCGACAGCCCGATCGCCGCACCGATCTCGGCGAAGCTGGTCCTGGCGTTCGCCATCAACGCCGTGATGATCTTGCGGTCGAGCTCGTCGAACGGGACGGTCCTGCTGTTCATGTCGGCACTGTATCCAGCGGCGACGTCCACACCGGCACATGTCCAGGCGTGCGGATTCCTCCTACACTCCACGTTCATGCTGCGCGCCCTCGCCGTCGACGACGAACGGCCCTCGCTGGAAGAGCTCGTGTACCTGCTCAACGCCGACCCGCGCATCGCCGCCGCCGAGGGCGCCGGGGACGCCACCGGGGCGCTGCGCCGCATCACCCGCGCCCTGGAGTCCGGGCCGGCCGGGCCCGACGCCATCGACGTGGTCTTCCTCGACATCCAGATGCCCGGCCTCGACGGACTGGAGATGGCCCGGTTGCTGACCGGGTTCGCCCGGCCGCCGCTGGTCGTCTTCGTCACCGCCCACGAGGACTTCGCCGTGCGGGCGTTCGACCTGGAGGCGGTCGACTACGTGCTCAAGCCCGTCCGCAGGGAACGCCTCGCCGAAGCCGTCCGCCGGGCCGCCGAACTGCGCGGCACCGCACCGCCGATACCCGTGCACGAACCCGACCCCGACCAGATACCCGTCGAACGCGGCGGCGTGACCCGCTTCCTCGCCGTCGACGACATCACCCACGTGGAGGCGCACGGCGACTACGCCCGCCTGCACACCGGCACCGGCAGCCACCTCGTCCGCATCCCGCTGTCCGCCCTGGAGGAACGCTGGCGGGCCCGCGGTTTCGTCCGCATCCACCGCCGGCACCTCGTCGCCCTGCGCCACATCGGCGAACTCCGCCTGGACGCGGGCACCGTGAGCGTCCTGGTCGGCGACGAGGAACTCCAGGTCAGCCGACGGCACGCCCGCGAACTGCGGGACCTGCTGATGCGCCGGACCGCGGGGTAGGGATGCCGCTGTGGAGCCCACCGAACGCCGAGTCACCGTCACCGGACCGCCCCGCCGCATCCGCGGCAGGACCTCCGGCTACTACCGGCCGCGCACCGAGATCGACGAGCTCACCACCCTCGGCCACACCTACCTGCGCTCCCTGATGCGCAGTCAACTGCGGGCCGCACTGACCGGCTTCGCGGTCCTCGCCCTGCTCGTCGGCCCGCTCCCGCTGGTCTTCGCGGCCGCCCCCGACGCCCGCCGCCTGTCCTGGGCGGTGCTCGGGTTCTGCCTGTACGCACCGCTGATCCTGGTCGCCCGCTGGTACGTGCGCCGCGCCGAACGCAACGAGCGCGACTTCGTGCGCCTGGTGGAAGACCGGTGAACTCCGGTTACGCGGTGCCCGCCGTCGCCCTCGTCGTCGTGGCCACCGTCCTCGTCGGTGCCTTCGGCCTGCGTGTCTCCCGCACCACCTCCGACTTCTACGTCGCCTCCCGCACCGTCGGCCCCCGCCTCAACGCGGCCGCCATCAGTGGCGAGTACCTCTCCGCCGCCTCCTTCCTCGGCATCGCGGGGCTGGTCCTGGTGCAGGGCCCGGACATGCTCTGGTACCCGGTCGGCTACACGGCCGGCTACCTCGTCCTGCTCCTCTTCGTCGCCGCCCCGCTGCGCCGTTCCGGCGCCTACACGCTGCCGGACTTCGCCGAGGCACGGCTCGCCTCACAGGGCGTGCGACGACTGGCCGGGGCCTTCGTGGTCGGCGTCGGCTGGCTGTACCTGCTGCCCCAACTACAGGGCGCGGGGCTGACCTTGACGGTGCTCACCGGAGCCCCCGACCCGCTCGGCGGGATCATCGTGGCCGTGGTCGTGGTGGCGACCGTCGCCGCGGGCGGCATGCGCAGCATCACGTTCGTGCAGGCCTTCCAGTACTGGCTCAAGCTCACGGCGCTCCTCGTCCCCGCCCTCTTCCTCGTCCTCGCCTGGCAGACCGACGGCGGCCCGAGACCCGCCCTCGCGGAACCGGCCGCCTTCCGCGAGCAGCGCACCGTCCTCGTCGACGACACCCTCGACCTCCGGCTCCGGGGGCCGCTCACGATCACCGTCAGCGGCAGGATCGACGGCCGCGTCCACGACGGCACCCGGCTCCGCCTGCCCGCGGGCACCCACCGCATCGAGGGCGGCACCCGCCTGACCTTCGCCCGGGGCACCCCCGTCCCCGCCGCCGACCGGGGCAGCAACGGCGGCATGTCCACCTCCCTCGCGGCGAGCCGCGAGGAACGCCCGCTGTACGCCACGTACGGGCTGATCCTGGCCACGTTCCTCGGCACCATGGGGCTGCCGCACGTCGTCGTCCGCTTCTACACCAGCCCGCACGGTGTCGCCGCCCGCCGCACCACGGTCGCCGTCCTCGCCCTGATCGGCGGCTTCTACCTGCTGCCGCCGGTGTACGGAGCCCTCGGCCGCCTGTACGCCCCCGAACTCACCCTCAGCGGTGACGCGGACGCCGCCGTCCTGCTGCTGCCCGGCCGGATGATCGGCGGCGTCGGCGGCGACCTGCTGGGCGCGCTGGTGGCGGGCGGCGCCTTCGCCGCGTTCCTGTCCACCGCCTCGGGCCTGACCATGGCCGTCGCCGGAGTGCTCACCCAGGACGTACTGCCCTCACGCGGGGTACGGCACTTCCGGCTGGGCACGGTGCTCGCCATGGCCGTGCCGCTCGCGGCGAGCATGCTGGTGGGCGGCCTGCCGGTGGCCGACGCGGTCGGGCTGGCCTTCGCCGTCTCGGCCTCGTCCTTCTGCCCGCTGCTGGTCCTCGGCATCTGGTGGCGGCGACTGACCCCGCCCGGCGCGGCCGCGGGCATGCTGGTGGGCGGCGGCTCGGCCTTCCTCGCCGTCGCCGCGACCATGGCCGGCTTCCCCGGCACCGGCCCGCTGCACGCCCTGCTCGCCTGGCCCGCCCTGTGGTCGGTGCCGCTGGGCTTCCTCACCATGGTGCTGGTGTCCCTGGCCACCCCGGCCCGGGTGCCGCCCGGCACGACGGCGATCCTGGCCCGCTTCCACCTGCCCGAGGAACTGCGGTCCGAGGTGACGGCTTGAGCGGCTTCCTCGCGGGTCTGTGTGCCGCCGTCCTGCCGCTGCTGGCGGCCGGATTCTGGATCGGACGGCGTACCGCCCGGCCCGGGAGCCCGGGAGACCTCGGTACTCCGGTCGAGCACGCCACCTTCCAGACCCTGCACACCGCCTCCCTCGCCGCGCCCCCGCTGCGGGCCGGGCTGACCGGGGAGACCGCCCGGAAGTCGGCCCGGGGCCTGCGCACCCTGCTCGGCACGGAGGCGCTGTGCCTGACCGACCTGGCGGAGGTACTGGTCTGGGACGGGGCGGGCGGCCACCATCGCGCCGAGGTCATGGACCGGCTGGCGGAACCGCTCCAGACCGGCCGCGGGGAGGCGTTCCGGCTGAGCTGCGAGACCCCCGACTGCCCGGTCCGTTGGGCCGTCGTCGCCCCCCTCACCGTCGACGACCGGGTGCACGGCGCGCTGGTCGCCTGCGCCCCGCGCGAGTCCGCGGTCCTGGTCCGCGCGGCCGGTGAGGTGGCCCGCTGGGTCAGCGTCCAGCTGGAGCTCGCGGATCTCGACCGGTCCCGCACCCGGCTCATCGAGGCCGAGATCAAGGCCCTGCGTGCCCAGATATCCCCGCACTTCATCTTCAACTCGCTCGCGGTGATCGCCTCGTTCGTGCGCACCGACCCGGAACGGGCTCGGGAGCTCCTGCTGGAGTTCGCCGACTTCACCCGCTACTCGTTCCGCAGGCACGGCGACTTCACCACCCTCGCCGACGAACTGCACGCCATCGACCACTACCTGGCACTGGTCCGGGCCCGCTTCGGCGACCGCCTCTCCGTCACCCTGCAGATCGCCCCCGAGGTGCTGCCGGTCTCCCTGCCCTTCCTGTGCCTGCAGCCCCTCGTGGAGAACGCCGTCAAGCACGGCCTGGAGGGCAAGGCCGACGCCTGCCACATCCAGATCACCGCGCAGGACGCGGGCGCCGAGGCCCTCGTCGTCATCGAGGACGACGGCGTCGGCATGGAGCCCGCGCTGCTGCGCCGGATCCTCGCCGGCGAGGCCGGCCCGTCCGGCGGCATCGGTCTGTCCAACGTCGACGACCGGCTCCGCCAGGTGTACGGCGACGACCGCGGCCTCGTCATCGAGACGGCGGTCGGCGCGGGCATGAAGATCACCGCCCGGCTGCCCAAGTACCAGCCCGGCGTCCACTCGGCGGGCCGGCTCACGGCCGGCTGAACGCGGCCGGTCGCGTGCCCTGCGTGGTCAGCTGCTCTGCGTCATGATCATGGCGAGCGTGAGCAGCCCCAGCACGACCCAGCCGAACCACAGCCAGCCGTTGCTGCCGAGCGCCACCGTGTAGGCCGTCACCACCACCAGCCCGCCGACGGTGAGCACCCCCATGGCCTTTGTGGAACCGTTCGTGGAACCGGGCATCGCACCAGCCTCCTGTAGGGTCCGTCCCCCCATGGTGCCCCGGAAGACCGGCTTTCTCAGCCCTTGCGCGCGTTCAGCGAGGCCAGGTAGGCGTTGTACGCCTCCAGCTCCTGGTCCCCGTCACGGTCGGCGGCCCGGTCCTTGCGCTTGGCCTGCCGCTTCTCCGAGCTGTACCACTGGAACAGCAGCGCGATCAGCACCAGTACGGACGGGATCTCACTGAACGCCCAGGCGATGCCGCCGGCCGCGTTCTGGTCGGCGAGCGCGTCGATGCCGAGCGAGGCGGGCGGGTTCCGGAACGTCTCCACCATCGGCGTCGAGGCCATCATCAGCGCGATTCCGAAGAACGCGTGGAACGGCATGCCCGCGAACAGCTCCAGCATCCGCAGCAGGTGCCCGGGCCGGTGCGGACCCGGGTCCACGCCGATGATCGGCCAGAAGAACACCACGCCCACCGCGAGGAAGTGCACCATCATCGCGACGTGCCCGGTCTTCGACCCCATCAGGAAGTCGAAGATCGGCGTGAAGTACAGCGCGTACAGGCTCGCGATGAACAGCGGGATCGTGAACACCGGGTGGGTGATCACCCGCATGTACCGGCTGTGCAGCAGCGCCAGCAGCAGCTCGCGCGGGCCCTTGCGGCCCCTGCCCGCGGTCGGCAGGGCGCGCAGCGCCAGCGTCACCGGCGCGCCCAGCAGCACCAGGATCGGCGACAGCATGCTGATGATCATGTGCTGCACCATGTGCACGCTGAACATGACCATGCCGTAGTCGTTCAGCCGGGTGCACATCACCAGCCCGATGGTCAGCACACCCGCGACGTACGACACCGTCCGGCCGACCGGCCAGGCGTCACCGCGCCGCCGCAGCCGCACGACCCCCCAGCCGTACAGCCCCAGCCCCACCAGGCAGGCGACGAGGAAGAACGGGTCCGCCGACCAGTGAAGACCCCGCCCCAGCGTGAACGGCGGCAGATCCATGACCATGCCGTGCCCGCTGTGATCCATCGCCGGCTCCTGATTCGTGGGGGTTGTACGCGTCTGTCCGCCCCCAAGACTAGAACCGCCCCCGGTCACGTCCGCGACCGGGGGCAGGGAGTCCGCCAGGACCCCTCAGAGCACGCACTCCGCCTCGTCGTACCGCTGCGAAGGCACCGTCTTCAGTGTCTCCACGGCCTCCGCCAGGGACACCATCACGATGTCCGTACCGCGCAGCGCCGTCATCCTGCCGAACTCCCCGCGGTGCACCGCCTCCACCGCGTGCCAGCCGAAGCGCGTGGCCAGGACCCGGTCGTACGCGGTGGGCGTGCCACCGCGCTGCACATGCCCGAGGATGACCGGACGGGCCTCCTTGCCCAGCCGCTGCTCCAGCTCGACGGAGAGCTGCCGGGCGATCCCGGCGAAACGCTCGTGGCCGTAGATGTCCTTGCCGCCCTCGTCGAACTCCATGGAGCCGGCCTTCGGCTTGGCACCCTCGGCCGCCACCACGATCGCGAACCGCTTGCCCGCCTCGAACCGCTCGCCGACCTTCCGGGTCAGCTCCTCGATGTCGAAGGGGCGCTCCGGCACCACGATGGCGTGCGCGCCGGCCGCCATGCCGGAGTGCAGCGCGATCCAGCCGGTGTGGCGGCCCATGACCTCCACGATCAGTACACGCTGATGGGACTCGGCGGTGGTCTTCAGCCGGTCCAGGGCCTCGGTGGCGACGCCGACGGCCGTGTCGAAGCCGAAGGTGACGTCCGTGACCGCGATGTCGTTGTCGATGGTCTTCGGCACGCCGACGATGGGCAGGCCGTTGTCCGACAGCAGGCGGGCCGCCTTCAGCGTGCCCTCACCGCCGATCGGGATGATCGCGTCCAGGCCGAGCTCCTCGACATGCCCCTTGGCCCGCGCCACACCGTCCCGCAGATGCTCCGGGCGGACCCGGGAGGAGCCGAGGATGGTGCCGCCACGCGCCAGGATGCCGCTCACGGCGTCGAGGTCGAGCTTGAGGTAGTCGCACTCCAGGAGACCCTTCCAGCCGTCCAGGAACCCGATGACCTCGTCGCCGTGGTCGACGACGGCACGGTGCACGACGGACCGGATGACGGCGTTCAGGCCGGGGCAGTCGCCGCCGGACGTGAGGACACCAATGCGCATAGCCCGATTACCTTCTAGACGTGGGCCGGGTAACCGGACCACGCTGTCCGGCTGGATCCCGGCCACCCTACCGGCGGGAGGGGGTGGCTCCGCAGCAGGCGTCCGCCTGCTGGACGCGCCCGCACATGTGAGCGGACGGACCGTCAGGCGGGCCTGTGGACCACTCTGCCGGACAGCGCTTGAAGGGGCCTTAAAGGACTGTGTAACCGCACCTACGCAGGCTGCTGCGCAGCCCTACCTACGCAGGCTGCTGCGCAGCCGCGATGCGCTCGTTGCGGAGTGCCTCGTACCACCGGTCGTCGATCGGCGGCAGCGCGTTGACGTCCAGCGCCAGCTTCAGCAGCAGGTCGGCGATCTGCGGGTTGCGGGCGAGGGCGGGCCCGTGCATGTACGTACCGAAGACGGTGTCGTTGTACGCGCCCTCGGTGCCGTCGCCGGTGCCGTTGCCCTTGCCCAGGCGGACCTGGGCGAGGGGACGGGCGGTGGGGCCGAGATGGGTGATGCCCTGGTGGTTCTCGAAGCCGGTCAGCGGGGGCAGGCCCAGGCGCGGGTCGATGTCCGCGAGGACGTCGCCGACGCACCGCTCGCCCTCGTTGCGCACCGTGGTCACGTCCAGCAGACCGAGGCCGGGCTCGCGCTGACCGAGGTCGTTGACGAACTCGTGGCCGAGGATCTGGTAGCCGGCGCAGACCGCGAAGACGATCGCGCCGTTCTGCACCGCCTGGTACAGGTGCCCGTCCCGGCGCAGCCGCTCGGCGGCGAGCCGCTGCGGCCGGTCCTCGCCGCCGCCGATCAGGTAGATGTCACCGGAGGTGGGGATCGGCTGGTCGCTGCGCACGTCGAGCCGCGCCACGTCCAGACCGCGCTGCCGGGCCCGCCGCTCGATGACCAGCGCGTTGCCCTGGTCGCCGTAGGTGCTCAGCAGGTCCGGGTAGATCCACACCAGCCGCAGTTGGTTGTCGCTCATGAAGGGATCGTCACTCCGTTGTCCGATGTGGTCAGTTGCCGACGCGGCGGCGCAGGTCCTGGAACGCGGTGTAGTTCGCGATGACCTCGACCCGGCCCGGCGGGCACACCGATACGGCCTGGTCCAGGTTCTCGCAGACCTGGAAGTGCTGGTTCGCGACCTCCAGGCGCACCGCGAGGTCCAGCTTCCGGTCGCCGATGACGAAGATCGGATGGCCGGTCAGCCGGGTGTAGTCGACGTCCCACAGCCAGGAGGTGTCGGTGCCGTCGGCGCCGCGGGCGTTCACGGAGAGGATCACCGGGGCGGGCGGCGGGTCGATGAGCGAGAACGTCTCCAGCCAGCCGGCCGGGTTCTTCGCCAGCAGCAGACGCAGGTCACGACCCTGGAACTGAACGACGTCGTACCGGCCGGCGACCGCCTGCACCTGGTACATCCGCTCCAGACCGACCTGCGGCGGCACCCCGAAGACGGCGGCGACGGCCGCGGAGGAGGTGGCGTTGGCCTTGTTGGCGCGCCCCGGCAGCTGCAGGTGGATCGGCCACGCGGAGCCGTGCGGGTCGAGGACGTGGTCCCCGGACAGCGCCCAGCTCGGCGTCGGACGACGGAAGCCGCACTCGCCGCAGAACCAGTCGTCGCCCGGCCGCTGCATCACACCGCCGCAGGACGGGCAGGACCAGGCGTCGTCCTTCCACATCTGCCCGGCGGCGACCCAGATCACATTGGGGGAGGAGGACGCGGCCCACACCACCAGCGGGTCGTCGCAGTTGGCGACGATGACGGCCTTCGTGCCGGCCAGGCCCTCGCGCCAGTTCTCGGCCAGCATCCGGGTCTCGGCGGCGCGGTCGAGCTGGTCGCGGGAGAGGTTCAGCAGCGCGATGCACTTGGGGTCGGTGTCCCTGGCCACACCGGCCAGGTACTTCTCGTCGACCTCGATCACGGCGAACTTGGCGTCCGAGCCGCCTGCCAGCGCCGAGGTGATGCCGGCCGGCATGTTGGCGCCGAGCGCGTTGGACACGACGGGCCCGGCGGCCCGCAGGGCCTCGGCGATGAGCCGGGTGGTCGTGGTCTTGCCGTTGGTCGCCGACACCAGGACGACGTCCAGGTTCTGGGCGAGCCGGGCGAGGAGGTCGGGGTCGAGCTTGAGCGCCACCCGGCCGCCGATCACCGATCCGCTGCCGCGCCCCGCGGCGCGCGACGCCGCCGCGACCGCCTTGCCCGCGGTCACGGCGAGCTTGGCCCGCGGCGTGAGCGGGTCCGAGTTGCCTGCCATCAGTTCTCGATCCTCCTTGCGTACGCGCCGCGCCTTGAGCCATCCGGCAACGTGGTGTGGCCTCAGCCTATCGAGATCCACTCACATGCCCGAACCGCGGCCCACGTCTGCGCGGCGGGCATGGGCCGAAGGAACCGTACCCTTGCGGCCATGCGACACGGTTTCATCCCGGGCGCCCGCGGGCGGGTCCGGCCTCTCACCCTGCTCGGCGACGCGGCGCTGCGCGAGCCGTGCCGGGACGTCACCGACTTCGGTCCCGAACTGTCCGCGCTCGTCGAGGACCTGTTCGCCACCATGTACGCGGCGCAGGGCGTGGGCCTGGCCGCGAATCAGATCGGGGTGCCCCTGCGGGTGTTCGTCTACGACTGCCCGGACGACGACGATGTGCGGCATCTCGGACATGTGGTGAACCCGCGACTGGTGGAGTCGGACGGCGTCGTGCTCCGCGGCCCGGAGGGCTGCCTGTCCCTGCCGGGGCTGGAGGCGGGCACGGAGCGGTACGACCATGCGGTGGTCGAGGGCCGCACGGTGGCCGGGGAGCCGGTCACCGTGCACGGCACGGGGTTCTTCGCGAGGTGCCTGCAGCACGAGTGCGACCACCTGGAGGGTGGCCTTTACGTGGATCGCCTAACGGGATGGCGCAAGCGGAGGGTGCTGCGGCAGGCCGCGCGAGCGCCGTGGGGGCGGTGACCGCCGCGCGGCTTCAGAACCCGGGGCCGCCCATCCTGTCCCCCGCGGCCGCCAGGCGGCCCCACAGCAGGTCGGCCAGGCTGCGCACCAACTCCGCACGGGAGCAGGGACGTTCGCCCAGCCACCAGTCACCCGCCGCGTGCATCATCCCGACGATCCCGTGCCCCCACACCCGGGCCAGCTGCTGGCTGCCCGGTCCGAGGTCGAGCCGGTCCTCGATGACCTGGGCGAGCTCCTCGCCCATCCGGCGGAGCAACGGCGCGGAGTGCTTGCCGACGTCGAACCCCTGGTCGCCGCCCTGACCGCCCTCCGAAGGGTGCATCAGGAACCGGTACACCTGGGGCCGGGCCTCGATCGCGGCGAGGTAGGTGTCCAGCGTGGACTCCACCCGCTCCCGCCGGTCGGCAGGTGCGTCCAGCGCGGCCCGCAGGGAATCGAGCAGGGCGTCCGTGTGCCGCTTGGCCAAGGCGGCGTAAAGTCCGCCCTTGTCCCCGAAGTGGCGGTAAAGAATCGGTTTGGTGATGCCGGCCTCCGCCGCGATGGCGTTCATCGAGGCCTGCGGGCCGTCGCGGAGCACCACCCGGTCGGCGGCCTCCAGCAGCTCGCGCCGTCGGCGGTCGGCGGATCGCTGCTGATCGGTTCGCTGTGTGGTGTCCATGTGCTCTCCCCACCCGTGCTGGTTCGGTGACGCCTGCGCAAACTAACACTGCGTGCCCCTGACATCGAACGGAAGCGGAGGGGCCTTGTGGAGTTGACTTTTCCTACCGGCGAGTAACACACTGCCGTTACCGCTAGTAACATGCACAGCCGCTGGAGGGGACATGGCCGAGTTCACCATGGAGCTCAACGACGAACAGAAGGAGGTCCGGGACTGGCTGCACGGCTTCGCCGCCGACGTCATCCGGCCCGCGGCCGCCGAATGGGACGAGCGTGAGGAGACTCCCTGGCCGGTCATCCAGGAGGCCGCGAAGGTCGGCATCTACTCCCTCGACTTCTACGCGCAGCAGTACTTCGACCCCACCGGCCTCGGCATCCCGATGGCGATGGAGGAGCTGTTCTGGGGCGACGCGGGCATCGCCCTGTCCATCGTGGGCACCGGCCTGGCCGCCGTGGGCGTTCTCGCCAACGGCACCGAGGAACAGATCGGCACCTGGATCCCCCAGATGTACGGTGACGCGGGCGATGTCAAGGTGGCCGCCTTCTGCTCCTCCGAGCCCGACGCCGGCTCCGACGTGGGCTCCATGCGCACGCGCGCGGTGTACGACGAGGCCAAGGACGAGTGGGTGATCAACGGCACCAAGACCTGGGCGACCAACGGCGGCATCGCGGGCGTCCACGTCGTCGTCGCCGTCGTCGACCCGGAGCTGGGCTCCAAGGGCCACGCCTCCTTCATCGTCCCGCCGGGCACTGCGGGCCTGGCCCAGGGCCAGAAGTTCAAGAAGCACGGCATCCGCGCCTCCCACACCGCCGAGGTCATCCTCGACAACGTGCGCGTCCCCGGCTCCTGCCTGCTCGGCGGCAAGGAGAAGCTGGACGAGCGTCTCGCCCGGGCCCGGGAGCGGGCGAAGGCGGCCAAGGCGGGGGGAGAGCGGGTGAAGAACGCGGCGATGGCCACGTTCGAGGCCTCCCGGCCGGCCGTGGGCGCCATGGCGGTGGGCACCGCACGGGCCGCGTACGAGGTCGCCCTCGACTACGCCAGGACCCGCGAGCAGTTCGGCCGGCCGATCATCGACAACCAGGGCGTCGCCTTCCAGCTCGCGGACATGCGCACGTCCATCGACGCCGCCCGGCTGCTGGTGTGGCGGGCCTCCTGGATGGCGATCAACGGCAAGCCGTTCACCGCGGCCGAGGGCTCGATGTCCAAGCTGTTCGCCAGCGAGACCGCGAAGAAGGTCACCGCGCAGGCGATCCAGATCCTGGGCGGCAACGGGTACACCAGGGAGTACCCGGTGGAGCGGATGCACCGCGACGCGGCCATCTACACCATCTTCGAGGGCACGAGCGAGATCCAGCGCCTGGTGATCGCGCGGACGCTCGCCGGGGTGCCGATCCGTTAGGGGCATCTCAGCAGAAGGACGCGCATAGAACGCTTCCAGTGAAACGGCCCTCCCAGTCATCTGGGGAGGGCCGTTTCTGTACTTCCGACTCAAGATCCCATCGCGTTTGGGAGACGTTTGGGAGATCGTCTGTCCCTGGACGGCTTCAGTGGGGGATACGGGCCGAACTCGCGGCGGTCTACGACGACCCTCAACGAGCCGTCGCGAACGCCCCCTGGATCTGCAGCTCGTTCGCCGCGGTCGACGAGTTGCACAAGGAGCTGTGGCGCTATCACGGCCACGCCACGACGATCGCCGAAGGGGAGAAAGCACCCCGCCGGATAGGCGTCTCTTGCCCGTGCGGGCACGTCCTCCGCGTCACCCTCGACACCGCCGGCGTCCGCTGCCCGGCCTGCTCCACCAGCTACGGGCACTCAGAGGCGCTGCGGCTGCCGCTGGCGACCCGGTCTGCGGCATGATGCCCATCCGCAACCCGAGGGGGGACACGTGAGATCACTCCTGCATTGGCACAGCAAGGGCGGCAGAGTTGAAATCGCTGGCGGAATCGACAGCATTCCGGGAGTTGTCGTAAAGTTCGCCCCCTGGCCTTTCTGCTCTACCAGCCCTTCAGGATCCTCCACTGGGACAGTTGGATTGCCGTCGCAGTGGCCAGTCTCTATCCCCTCTGGGAACTCGGCCGCGTCCACCGAGCGCTCGTCGAGCTGGTCATCGCCTGGAATGAGCAGTACGAGGCACAGCAGAAGGCAGAGCATGCCGAGTACTACCGCAAGCGGCACGAGAAGCGAGACAAGCCCTGACCGCCGCCCCGGGCTTTAGTCCGTGTCCCTCCGGTAGCAGCCCGGAGAGTTGCCAGACGAGGTGAACTTGGGAATATCATTGCGGAAGAACCGGATCGTCTGATCCGGTGGCTGTGGATGTGTCAGCTCATTGACGGCCGCCTTAGAAATAATCAGGCAGAATGCCTTGATCAATGGAGTGCGGTCCGTTGAACGAGACAGCTCAAGGGATGCTTCGTATTGGCCAGTCTGATACATCCAGTTTTCGGCCAGGAAACTGAATGCTGGCTGTTGAGGTTTGTCCTGGCTGACGATAATTGGGGCGGGATCGCTACTCCAAGTGGGATTGATTGAGTCTGTAGTTGCATCGTATGACCACGTGTCGCTCTCCCTCCAATAGAAAGCTGGCCTCTTCGAAGAATAGATGGAACCAGTAGGGGTGAGGTGCAAACGTGCATCGCGGATTACTTCCACATTCTCACTCTTGAACCTGGTTGCGATTGTCGGCTGTACATAGAACCAAACGTTGTTGCCCGCCTTTTCGAGGCGAATGAGGTGAGGAAGCGTCACATCGACGTGAGGTTTGCGCTGCAGCTCAGCGAAGTTGAAGAGGGAGACGGCCAGAGCGACGACAGCAGTAGCTGTCGCGGACCATTTGTGTACGGCGTCGAAGCGTCGCCTTCTACGCGACCTCGCGGGCCTCCTCGCAGCGTCTTCCATTCCCCCACTTTGCCCACAGGATGCAATCCTTGGTCTGCCGTGTTACTCCGTATGGCGGCGAAAGTAGCGCCCGACCAAGACCGCCGGGCCTGCGCACCCCAATCGTGATCGGCGGCCCCGAAGTGCTGCAGCACCTCCAACAGCTCGTGCGCCTCCGACAGGGTGAGCAGGGGCACGCGCGGCTCCGTGGCCTCGGCAGGGTCGAACTCGGCGGCTAGCTAGAAGATCATCCATGCCATGGGCAACGGGCGGCGGGGGAGACGGTCACGGTCCGCTGGCGGCGACCCCACCCTTACGCATCCATAGATGCTCTAGGGTAGAGAAACTCAAGCCCCCTAAAGTTTCGGAGGCCGGGATGAGCGAGCAGCCGTGGACCATCGAACGGATCCGTGACGCACTCGGCAATCCTGCCCTCGCCCAGCGCTTCCTCGCCGAGATCAACCGCGCGCCAGCCCACGAACTGCTGGCCGTCTTCGCCCGCTGGGAGCGCATCGCCAAGGACACCGTGGCCGCCGTCGAGCGCGGCCGGCAGATCGCGGCGGCAGAGGCGCGCGGCGAGGAGCCGCCTGGCGAGTGGATCGACGTTACCGACCGGGTCCTCGCCGAAGCCGACCGCATCCGCACCCGAGGCGCCGCCTGATTCCTCGATCGGCAGACACGCACTGTCGTCGAGCCGCTACTCTTCGACCGGGGATTTGGGAGGATCCGCTGCCTACCGGCCGTACTTAGCCATGCCTTCATGGAGTAGCGCGTGATCTACCGACTCAAGTACGACCCCGCTGCGGAAGCCGTCCACGAGGCGATGCCGGCCGCTGCCAGCGAAGCCCTCACCCTCGCGTTAGCCGACGCCTGCCACGACCCCATCGCCGCCACCGAGCCCTACGGTGAAGACGACGGCGTCATGCGGATGATCGTCACTGGGCAGGTCTTCGCCGTCCTCCTCATCGGACAGACGTTCAAGACGATCACCGTGCTACAGGTGACCTACCTCGGGTGAGCGACGAAGCCCCGCCCGATGGCCGAATGGCGGACGGGCTAGTCCGACTGGCCGGACGGCGTTGCATCGCCATCGTCGTCCGGCTCGTCTCGCGTCAGCCCCAGCGCCTCGTCGATCAGGTCTTCGCCGCCACGATCGACCGTCGGCCGCTTTATCGATGCGCCCACTCGCGACTCGCAGCTCGTCGAATGCCGTCTTCATCCTCAACTCACGCGCCTTGCGGCTACTCATCGTCAGGCAGCCGCCGCGAGATTCGCCCGGCCAACGCCAGTGCCTGCTTGTGTCCCACGTTGTCGCCCGACGCCAGCACCTGCAGCATCAGCATCGCGGCACGGAATTCAGCCTCGTTCGCCAGCGCCACCCGCTCGCCGCCCTTCTCCAGCAACTCCCAGAGGTCGCGGTCGAGCTGGCATTCAGGTGGAGAGACGATCGGCAAGTCGTCGTGGTAGCCCATGCCGGAGAATCCAGCGAGAGCATACGGCGGACACGGCAAAGCCCCCAGTTGGAGCAATCCGACTGGGGGCTTCACGCACGTCCGGCTACGCGGCTTCCTCCACTGCGGCCGGCTCGACTGGCTTCCGCCCGGCGAGCACCTGCCGGATCCAGCCCGCCGACAGCCCTATCCGCGCGGCCAGCTCCTCCACCGCCACCCCGCGCCGGTTCGCTGCCCGCAATGCCGCATTCCGCCGGGCCTGCATCCGCTCCCGCGCCGCCCGGCCCGCAACTGTCCGATGCAGCACCACCGCCGCGTGCAGCAGCAGCCAGCCGACCGCGTCATCCCACCTACGAGCCACGTCGTCCCCCTCAAGTCCAGTGCGACCCCGCTGACAGTCCACGGTCAGGGAGTACAGGCGGAGCGACAAGGGCGCGAACCAGGCGCACGCGAAACGCCCCCAGCCGGGAGGGGGACCGGGGGCGTCGGGCGTGCCGGGCTACAGCGCGGTCAGTCGATACGGCTCGGGCAGATCCGGTAGTGGCACCCGCAGCACCTGGCCCAACATCACGCGGACCATCTGCTCACGCAGCGGCGCCGGCAAAAACGAGGACAGATCCATCGAGATTCGACCCTCGCGCACATCCACCCGCCCCCACATCCTCTCGTCGCCGATGGGCAGGAGTCGCAGCTCCGCGTCCAGCTCAGCGAGCAACTGGGGGATGGGCGTGTCGAGTAGCCACCTCGCTGTCTGCCCCGAACTTGATTCCGCCAACTCGGCTAAGCTCATATCGGAACCTCTCATTTGGCATGGGTTTCCACTGGCGGCGAGGTGCGAACTCGCTGGTCAAACCGGCCGGGCGGGTGCGAACCGCCCGGCCGGTTCCGCCTGCGGAAAGATGACACAGAACCTAGCCCGTCGCGTGGCCCGTGTGCGATTCGGCCACAAGGTGATCACGCAGATCCGGCTCCCTTGACGGGCCCCCCGAGGACCCCACCCTTATGCACCCACGGGTGCATTGACCTGCAATCCCGTACAGTACGGATTCTGAGTTGACCTGCACACATGCATGCGTGCAAGGCGTGACTTGCCTCCTGTGAATGCGTAGTTACGCGTAGTACGGCAGAGCAAAACGGGCAGTCAGGATGGCGCAAAAGCAACGGTTAATGCTCACAGGCCACCAGCGGGCGGGGCGTCGAAGCGAGACCGCGCTGACAGAAGACGGCCAGGGGATGCAGGCGGAGCGACAAGGGCGCGAACCCGGCGCACGCGAAACGCCGCCGCACCCGAGGCGGGCACGGCGGCGGTCAGGGGCTACAGCTCGGTCAGGCGATAAGGCCACCGGCGGTGGCGGCAGCTGAACACCCAGCACCATGCCCAGCATCGAACGGGCGACGATCTCCCACTCGGCGTCAGGCCGTCCCGCTGGCCGCACGAAGAGGCGACTGCCGTCAGCGTTGATGCAGGCCCAGCCGGTGAAGCCCGGCTCGACCTCCATGATAGTCGCCCTGACACCGAACTCCTTCAGCAACTGCGGGAGTGGATTGTGGAGCAGGTAGTCCGCTGTCGGTTCAGATTCTGGTGTCTGCGTTACGCTCCTCATGGAGCCCCCATTTCCGTGGACGGTTTCCAGCCGACCAGCGAGCGGCGAACTCGCTGGTCAAGCGACAGTCGGGGTGTGCCTCACCTCGGCTGTTGGTCGTCCCGGAGACGACTGTAGAGCACGCTCGGAGTGGCCCCAGGCAGCCTCTGGCCTGCAGACTTTTTATCCCCGTCACTCGAATGGGTGATCATCTGAATTTATGGTCCCTACCACTTGGAAGTCCCCGACGGGTCGTCTGCCTGGGGCGGCAGTTCGTAGATACTTTCAAGGCCGTCGTCGTTTATGGCCTGCGCCTTTTCCTGCAGGCCGAGAAAGGCGAACACAGTAATGGCGATATTCGGCCAGAACTTGACCCAAAGACGGTGCAGGCGCCGTGCATAGCGGCGCCCCTCCCGCGCGCGGTGGAAGGGGTGTGTGATCTGCTTTTCAGGCACTGAGTAGGTCGTCCAGGTACTCCTGTACCGGCCCGTAAGGCACCAGTTCGGGGATCTCGGCGAGCGTCACCCAGGCGACGGCGTCGAGCTCGTCGGCGTCCGCGACGTGGGCCTCGCCGCCGATCACGCGGCAGGCGGTGTAGGACATCGGCCGGCCCGTGTACGGGTGGATGCGCTCGCCGAGCACCCGGATCGCTTCCACGGTCAGCCCCGTCTCCTCGAGCGTCTCGCGTACCGCCGCGCCTGGAGCGACTCGCCATTCTCGACCTTGCCCGCAGGCAACTGCCACAACAGGCGGCCCTCTGCGACCCGGCGGCGGATAAGAAGCAGGCGGCCGTGATGCACGATCACGGCCGCCGCGACCTTCTGGTCCAGCACGCTCACTGGGGCGGCAGCCCGGTGATGATGGGATTCTGCCTCCATGAGGCAGCTACCAAGGCGGCCATCAAGGCAGCTACCTCTTGGTCAGTCATGGCTTCTCGCAGTGCGATAGCGACCTCTTCGGGTTGGTCGACTGGCAGGAAGAACCACCTTTTTCCGGTAGACGGCTTAGGTACGACCCGATGCCCATGACCGGGTAGAAGGAGGCCGACTTCCGCGAGCTTGCCGCAGGCTCGCTTCACCGCCTCGACGCTGACGCCGAACTCGGCAGCGTATGCCGTATGAGAGACCTTGGCCCCCGGTGGCAGTTCGCCAGACTCGATTCTGCTACGGAGCAGCTCAGCTACGCGCATGTAGTGCTTGTTCGACTCTTTGCGAGGCAAGAGCTCGGTCCTAGACGAGTAGTTCCGATTGTCACGGTGAAGGTATGAGTGAAGCCAGCGCGGTGGGCTGCCCCGCCCTGGCGGCGGCCGAGCCGAGCAGTAGGTCGGCCAGGTCATGGGGCTGCGCCTGTTCACCGGTCGGTGCCGCTGCGGTGATTCGGTCCAGTCGGAAGCCTCGACCGGCCTGGCGCGTGCGGCACCAGGCGATGAGGTACCACTTGCCGTCGGCGGTGAGTAGTCCGGCCGGTTCAACGTCGCGGTCGCTCTTCCGCCCGGCCGCGTCGACGTAGGACAGCCGCAGCACCGTGCTGTCGGTGAGAGCCTGCTCCACCGCGGCCCGGACCGATTCCATGGTCCGCGTCGGCAGCGCGACGATCCGGGCGGCGAGGTGCTGGGCCGCCGTCCAGGCGGGGCCGGTCATCGAGGCCGCGATCTTCTGGGACGCCGTACGGACCGCGCCGGCGTAGGGGGCGGAGGCGTCGGCGGCGGCGAGGGCGGCGACCAGCGCCGCCGTCTCTTCGGCGGTGAAGCGGATCGGCGGGAGGGTCATCGCCGGGTCGATCGACCAGCCGCCGCCCCGCCCGGTTGTGGTGCGCACCGGGACAACCGCCTCCATCAGCGCCTGGAGATCGCGCTGCACCGTGCGCGTGCTGACCTCGAACCGCGCGGCGAGTGCGGCAACCGTCAACGATCGCGGCGCCGCCGCGCGCAACTCTTCCACCAGTGCGTAGAGCCGAGGAGTGCGGTTCATGAGGCCGACGCTACCGTCACGCGCCGGCCAGGAAGTCCCGCTCCCGCTGCTGTTCGCGTGCGGTGATGGTTAGCGGGAACAGGGTGAAGCCGTGCATCGCGCCCGCGACGACGCCGAGTTGCACGGGCGATCCGGCCGCCTGCCACCGCTGGGCCAGGAAGAGAGAGTCGTCCAGCAGCGGGTCTTGAGTACCGACGACGATCCGGGCGGGCGGCAGGCCGGTCAGATCGGCGTACAGCGGCGAGACCTCCGGGTCGCGGCGCTCCTCCGGACCCATTCCCGGCGTGAAGAGCTCGTAACTTCCCCGCACCGAGTGGGAGTTGCTCAGCAACCGCCGGGAGCCGAACAGCCGCTGGCTCGGTGTCATCGACAGGTCGTACGGGCCGAAGGCCAGATGGGCCCCGCGGAACGTGCCGGTGATGCTGTGCCGGTCGCGAAGGCGCAGCAGGGTCAGGACGCTCAGGTGGGCACCGGCCGACTCGCCACCGATCAGCAGCCGCCCCGTACCGAACTCGGCCTCGGTGTGGTCTACCAGCCACCGGGCGGCCGCTTCGCAGTCGTCAGGTCCGGCGGGGAATGGGTGCTCCGGTGCCAGGCGGTAGTCCACGCTCATCACGGCCAGCCGGGCTTCCACGGCAAGCCGCCACAGCTTCTCGTCCTGCCCGTCCGCAGAGCCGAACGCCCAGCCGCCGCCGTGTATGTGCAGGTACACGCCGTCGACGTGATCCGGCACGAACGCCCGGACCTTCACCCCGCCCGCGACGACGCGGTCCTGGCCCTGCGGCAGCCGCACTGGTGGCGTGTCGCCACCGAGCCGGTTGCGCCGCAGAAGGGCCAGCACGTCTGCACTCGACGCTTGCCCACGAGGTGGTCGGCTCGCGGCAGTAGCCTCGAACTGGGCGTTGAATGTCAGGGTCTCGGCGAGGCAGTCCTCATCTGTGATCGTCATGCGTCGACAGTCGCAGCTGTCTGCGCCAACACCCTGTCACCCTTCCCCCGTGAACTGCATCACATCCCACTGCCCTACCCGCACGACGTCCTGACAGCCCAACGCCAGGAGTGAGCCCGCGTCCGCAGCAAAAATCTACTGACGCGGCCGACCACTCGCCGCTCGAAAACGCACAAGATCGGTTCGTGACGACCGACCTGAACACCCTCTTGACCGCGCTCTATGTGAAGATCGACGACGAGATCGGAGGAACCCGGGGCATTGGCCGACCGCCCCGGATCGGCAACTCCGAACTCATCTGCCTGGCGGTGGCTCAGTCCATCCCGGGCTTCCGCTCCGAGGCCCGCTGGCTGAGGTTCGCTCACGCGCACCTCGGTTCGATGTTCCCCTACCTGCCTCAACGCCCAGGCTACAACAAGCGGTTGCGGGCGGCTCTGCCGCTGGTGAAACGGGTGATACGGCTGCTGGCCACGGACACGGCTTTCTGGTTCGACAACGTGTGGATCGCCGATTCCACCCCGGTGGAGTGCAGCCGGTCCAGGCCGACGGCCAGACGGT
This sequence comes from Streptomyces sp. NPDC001544, assembly GCF_042894285.1. NCBI lineage: Bacteria > Bacillati > Actinomycetota > Actinomycetes > Kitasatosporales > Streptomycetaceae > Streptomyces > Streptomyces sp. NPDC001544. The sequence goes on from NZ_JBIAVN010000002.1 coordinate 375,315, forward strand.
CCAACCTGGCCGGCTGGGCCGGATACGGCTACTGCGCCTCCCACTCCCGGTTCTTCTGGGGCTTGCGCCTGTACCTGGTCTGCACCCCGGCCGGGATGCCCGTCACCTGGGCGCTGGCCACCCCGAAGATCGACGAACGCGAGGTGCTGGCGGCCATGTTCGACCGCGAACCCTACCTGCCCGCCGAGCGCAGCGGCCTGTTGCTGATCTGCGACAAGGGCTTTGCCTCCAAGGAGTTCGAGGCCGATCTCGCCAGACAGGGCATCGAACTGCTGCGTCCATCCATCAAACGCGAGCGGCGGCGCCGGGGAGAGCCACAGCTCAAGGCCGTGCGACAGCTCATCGAATCGGTCAACGACACCCTCAAAGGCCAGCTCGACCTGGAGCAACACGGCGGCCGCACCCTCGAGGGCGTCGCGATCCGGGTCGCCCAGCGCATCCTGGCGATGTCCGCAGCGATCTGGCACAACCACAAGACCAGCGCACCGATCACACGCTCGCTCATCGCTTTCGACCACTGATCACATCGGAACTACTCGTCTAGCGGCACGGGCTCGCTCGATGCGCTGGATGGCCTCGGGTGCATGGGGATTGTCTGGGCCGCTTCTCGCTGAGGCTCGGCAGCAGCAGACGGCTCTGCGGGGGCTTGTGGCGGAGATTCGGCAGGCGCAGAAGGGCTCGGCGGTTCCTTCGGGGAAGCCGGCGGCGGGGGCGGGGGTTCTGGTGTCGCGGATCTCTCGGCGTGAATCGCTGCGTGGCGCGGCCAGGCCTCGGGTTGAGTGTGTCCCGCCGTCGGCGTTCTCGCTGGGTGATGAGGCGGTGGAGCTGGCGCGGCGCTCGCGGGCGAGCCACTCGTCGTCGTGGGGCAGGGTTGGCACCCGTCAAACGCTGCGCTGAAGATGATCATAGGTCAGCCCGGTTGACCGGGCATTTTGTGATCATGAATCTGGCCATCAGTCCTGCGGCGCCCTGGCATGTGCCGTAGGGCTCCGGGTAGTGCCAGTAATCGAACACAAGTTCACCCGAAAGGATGAACTAGGGACTTGACCTGCAACTCTCGGGCAACACGGAAGGTCAAGAAGACAGAGACGTGCCGACGGTCCCACGTGAAGGGCGCCCCCTTTTGTGGGCCGTCGGCGCGAGCGCTCCCCGGCCGACGGGCTGGGGGGCGTGCCCGCACTCTCGGGGAGATTTGGGAGACGCCTGCTACGGAGGAACGCCGAGTAACGCCCATGGAAGCCGGAGTAACACAGGGGGAGTGTGGCACTGAGCAGGTGAAACGGTAGAAGGTTGCAGATCGTGCACCGCGACGCGGCCATCTACACGATCTTCGAGGGCACCAGCGAGATCCAGCGCCTGGTGATCGCGAGGACGCTGGCCGGGGTGCCGATCCGTTAGGGCCTGTCCGGCGGGTCGTTCCGCAGACGCGGGGCTTGGCGCGCCCATCTGCGGCGCACCAGGCCCCGCTCGCTCACCGGTGCCGCAGAGGCGTGAGCTGCTCGATGTCGTAGCGCTTTCTCAGCGCCTCGATCGCCTCGTGGTCGGGCGGCCCGCCGGTCCCCAGGATCTCCAGCAGCTCCTCGAAGTAGCGCTCGTGATCCGGCGGCGGAGAGGCCTGGAAGAACATCTTCGCCGGGGTGTCCGTCGGATTCGCGAACGCGTGCGGGCAACCCGGCGGTACGACGATGACCGTGCCCGGGGTCGCCCGAACCACCCGGCTGCCCGAACTCGACTCCCACTTCTGCCAGTTGTCGAGGGTCCGGACACGCGGTTCGAAGGCGAGCACGTCCAGCTCGCCCTCCAGCACGTAGAACAACTCCTCGCTGCGCGTGTGCACATGGGCGCCCACGTCGAAACCCGGCGGGACCTCCACCTCGAAGGTGGAGGCCGTCCGGGAGTGCGTGCCGGTCACCTTGAAGGTCACGCGCTGGGCGGGCGTCTGCACCACCCGGCCGTGGCCCGGTGGCACGAGCAGCCCCTCGGTCGCCGTCATCGGTTCCTCATGCCGTCCCTTCGTGCTCGGCACGCCAGCGGCCCAGCGTCATCTCCGCGGTGATGCCGGGACCGAACCCGGCCAGCAGCCCGCGCGCCCGGTGCTCGGCGCCGCCCTCGTCGAACAACCGGCGCAGGGCGTCCAGTACGACGGCGCTGGCGATGTTGCCGTACTCGGTGAGCGTGGCCCGGCTGAACCGGAACGCGTGCGGCTCGACCTGCAGGAACCTGCTGAGGTCGTCGAGTATCCGGGGACCACCGGCGTGGATGATGTAGAAGTCCAGGTCGGACGCGTCCCAGCCGTGCGTGCCGGCCAGGCCCTGCAGGGCCGGAGCAAGCGGTTCCATCGTCGCCGGTACCCGCTTGTCCAGCAGGAAGTGGAAGCCGGTGGCCCGGACGTCGTACGCGATCCAGTCCTCCGTCTTGGGGATCAGGTACGAGCCGTTGCGTTCGAGCTCCACGCCGGTGCCGCCCCGGCCCCGGACCACGGCGGCGGCGATGCCGTCGCCGAACAGGCCGTTGGAGAGCAGCGAGCCGACCCCGAGGTCGGTTGGCTGGTAGCACAGCGAGCAGAACTCGCACGCCACGATGAGCGCGTTGGCCTCGGGATAGGCCGTGCAGAAGTCATGGGCCCGGTTGATCGCGGCGCCGCCGGCCGCACAGCCCAGCTGGGCTATGGGCAGCTGCCGGGTGGTGCTGTCGAAGGCCATCTCGTTGATCAGCCACGCCGTGAGCGAGGGCATCATGAAGCCCGTGCACGAGACGAAGACGATCGCGTCGATGTCCGTGGTGAGCAGCTCCGCGTCGTCGAGCGCGCGCTGGATGACCGCGGGCACCCGGGCCTTCGCCTCGGCCTCGTAGAGGTTGTTGCGCTCCTGGAAGCCCGGGTGCTTCAGGGTCTCCTCGATCGGCTGCACGATGTGCCGGGTCTTCACGCCCGTGTTCTCGATCAGCCGGAGGGCCAGGGGCAGCTGTGGGTGGTCGGCGTGGCGGGAGCGCGCCAGCTCCAGCGTCTCCTCCATCGTGATCACGTGCTCCGGGACCGACACCGAGGGTCTGCACAAAGTCGCCATGAACCGTGCCTGCTTTCGCCGTCCTGCGGGCTTGCGCCCACCGGTCAGAAGGTGGTTCACCTCAGGGGGTGGTCCATCCACGATCACCCGGGAGGGCGACGATCTCGCGTCGGGTTACTCCAGACCGGTGACGTCCCCCGACAGGCTCAGGCGGACTTCGGCAGGCATTCGGGCAGGTGGACACACCCCCTAGGGCGCGCCCCCGCTGCTGTGCGCGATGCACGCCACGTCGATCCGGTCGGCCAGCTTGGCCAGCTCGATCGTCAGCGCGGCCACCGTGTCCTCGTCGAGCCCTTCCTGCCCCGCCTCGACGAGACGCAGCCACCTTCCGCCCACCGTGCGCAGCAGCTTGCTCACTTCGGCGGCGGACACCTGCAAGGTACCGCGGTCGTCGACGATCAGAGGCAGAGTCACTTCGCGGTTCACAGACGGGATGGTAGTCGTGGAACCCTCACGCACCCTGCCAAACGGTCGTGATGTTGCAGAACTCCCGGATTCCGTGCCCGGACAGCTCACGTCCGTACCCGGACCGCTTCACACCCCCGAACGGAAACGCCGGGTGGGACGCCGTCATGCCGTTGACGTACACGGACCCGGCCTCCAGGTCCCGCGCGAACCGCTCGACCTCGCTCTCCTCCCGCGTCCAGACATTCGAACTGAGTCCGAACAGCGAGTCGTTGGCGATGAGGATCGCCTCGTCCAGGTCGCCCGCCCGGTACAGGGTCGCCACCGGCCCGAAGGTCTCCTCGCGGTGGATGCGCATCTCCCGGGTGATCCCGGCGAGCACGGTCGGCGGGTAGAACCAGCCGGGCCCGTCCGGCCGCTCCCCGCCGCACAACACCTCGGCCCCCGCACGCTTGGCGTCGTCGACCAGCTCCTCCAGGTCGGCCCGCCCCTGCTCACTGGCGAGCGGCCCGACGTCGGTGCCCTCCTCCAGGGGATCGCCGGTCTTCAGCGCCTTCATGCCCGCGACGAACTTCTCGGCGAAGGCGTCGTAGACGTCCGTGTGCACGATGAACCGCTTGGCGGCGATGCAGGACTGCCCGGTGTTCTGCGTCCGCGCGGTCACCGCGATCTCGGCCGCCCGGTCGATGTCGGCCGAGGGCATGACGACGTACGGGTCGCTGCCGCCCAGCTCCAGCACCGTCTTCTTGATCATGTCCCCGGCGGTGGCGGCGACCGCCCGCCCCGCCGGCTCGCTGCCCGTCAGGGTCGCGGCCTTCACGCGGTCGTCGCGCAGGATGTCGTCCACCGCCGCCGAGCCGATCAGCAGCGTCTGGAAACAGCCCTCCGTGAAGCCCGCCCGGTGGAACAGGTCCTCCAGGTACAGGGCCGTCTGGGGGACGTTGGACGCGTGCTTGAGCAGCCCCACGTTGCCCGCCATCAGCGCGGGCGCGGCGAACCGGATCACCTGCCACAGCGGGAAGTTCCAGGGCATCACCGCGAGGACGGGGCCCAGCGGGCGGTAGCGCACCCGTACCCGGGACGCGCCCGAGTCCCGTACGTCCGCCTCGGCGGGTTCCTCGTCGGCGAGCAGCCCCTCGGCGCGGTCGGCGTACCAGCGCATGGCCTTGGCACACTTGGCGGCCTCCGCCCGAGCCTGCTTGACCGGCTTGCCCATCTCGGTGGTCATGACCCGGGCGATCTCCTCCTGGTCCTCGTCGAGGAGGTCGGCGGCCCGGTTCAGCAGCCGGGCGCGCTCCGCGAAGGAGGTCGTCCGGTAGGTGCGGAACGTGGCCTCGGCGAGCTGGAGCCGGCGCTCCACTTCCTCCTCGCCCATGGCCTCGTACGTCTTGAGCGTCTCCCCGTTCGCCGGGTTCACCGTCGCGATGGGCATGGCAGACCTCCCTAGGAGCAGGGCTGTGTTACGACCTTCCCGCGCGGCGGTCGGCGCCGCAACGCGGGGCGGTCCTGTCGGCAGGCGACCCGCCGGGCGGCTCACCTCTCGGCCGAGTGCTCCGCCAGCCGGTCCAGAAACGCGGTCTGCGCCGTGACGATCACCGCACGTGCCCGGTCCAGGCCGAACCACGCCACGCGGTCCAGTTCGGGGAACTCCTTCCAGCGCCCCGACCTCGGCGGCCACTCCATGGTGAAGGTGCCCGGGGCGATCGTCTCCGGGTCGAGCTCGGCCTCGACCGCCCAGGCCGTGACGGTCTTCCCGCCGGTCTGCCGGACCTCGCCCAGCGCCACCGCCTCCCCGTCGGGCGGCGCCAGCCCCAGTTCCTCCTGGAACTCCCGGCGGGCCGCGTCAAAGGCGGGCTCACCAGGCTCGTACTCGCCCTTGGGGACGGTCCAGGCGCCCGCGTCCTTCCTGCTGAAGTAGGGGCCGCCCATATGACCGAGCAGCACCTGAAGGCCGTCGGCCGTGTGCCGGAACAGCAGCAGTCCGGCGCTGCGCCTCGGCGCCGCCGGGCTCACGGCCCCACCTCCGGGTGCGCGGCCAGCAGCGTCTCCACGGTGTCCGCCTCCTCGGGGCGCTTGTCCTCGCGGTAACGGAGGACACGGGCGAAGCGGAGGGTCACCCCGGCCGGGTACCGGGAGGAACGCTGCAGGCCGTCGTAGGCGATCTCCACGACGAGTTCGGGGCGTACGGTCACCCCCCAGCCGTGCTCCCGGACCGCCAGCTCGGCCAGCCGCTCGGTCTGCCAGGTGAGCATCGCGTCGGTCATGCCCTTGAAGGTCTTGCCGAGCATGGCGAAACCGCCGTCCGCGTCGCGGGCGCCGAGGTGGAGGTTGGACAGCTTGCCGGTGCGGCGGCCGTGCCCCCATTCGGCGGCCAGCACGACCAGGTCGAGGGTGTGCACGGGCTTGACCTTCAGCCAGGACGCGCCGCGCCGGCCCGCGCTGTAGGGAGCGTCCAGCGCCTTGACCACCACGCCCTCGTGACCGCGGGCGAGGGTGTCGGCGAGGAACCGTTCCGCCCCGGCCATGTCCTCGGGGTCCTCCGGCCCGGACACCAGCGTCCTGCGGACCCGCATCGGTTCGGGCACCAGCCGGGCCAGCTCCGCGTGCCGCTCGGCGAACGGCAGGTCGAGCAGATCGCGGCCGTCGACCGCGAGCGCGTCGAAGAAGACGGGGGAGGCGGGCACCTCCTCGGCGGCCTTCGCCACGTCCACCCGGGACCCGACCCGGCCCGCCGTCTCCTGGAAGGAGCGGGGCCGCCCGGTCGCGTCGAGGGAGATCACCTCGCCGTCCAGGATGAAACGCTCGCCCGCCAGGTCCCTTACGGCCGAGCTCACTTCGGGCAGCCGGTCGGTGATGTCGTCGAGGGTGCGGGTGACGATCCGCACGGTCGGCCCGTCCCGGTGGACCTGCACCCGGATCCCGTCCAGTTTCTCCTCGACCGCGCAGGCGCCCAGCTTCCCCACCGCCTCGGCCACGGAGGAGGCGCTGTGCGCCAGCATCGGCAGCACCGGACGGCCGACGGTGAGCCGGAAGCGGTCCAGCGCCCCCGGCCCCTCGGCCAGCAGCGCCCCGGCGACCGTCTGCAGCGAACCGGCGAGCATCACCGCCCGCCGGACACCCCCCGGGTCCGCGCCGGTCGCCTCGGCCAGCCCTTCCACGGCGACCGCGTCGAGGGCGCCCTGCCGGACCTCGCCGGTGATCAGCCCGTACAGGAAGCGCTGCTCCTCCTCGGTGGCCGCCCCCATCAGCTCCCCGACCAGCCGCGCCCGCTCCGCCTGGGAGCCGGGCCCGGAGACCTTGCCCAGCTCGGTGAGCCGGGCGTCGACCTCGGCCACGGTCAGGGACGGTTCGGTGGCGGGCGGCACCCGGCGGGACAGCACCTTCCAGCCGACCCCGAGCCGGCCCTGCGGCAGCCGCCCCGCCAGGTACGGGATGACGATCGGCACGTCGTCCGCCTCCGCCGCCCGGAACAGCTCCGCGAGCAGGGCGGTCTTCCGGGACCGCGCCGAGGTGGCGGCGACCTCGCGGGACACGTGGGCGAGCCGGGACAGCAGCATGCAGTAATGGTGCTACGGGGCCGCCCGGCCTACACCCCCACGGCCGCGTCCAGATCGGCGAACAGCAGCTCCCCGTTGATCGCCGCGCCCGCCCGGTAACCCCGGCTGGCCGCGTTGACCACCTGTTCCGCGAACCCGCTCGCGTTGCCCGCCGCCCACAGCCCGGGCACGGTGGTCAGGCCGCGTTCGTCGATCACCGGGTAGGCCCCGAACGGGGTCTCCCGCAGCTCCGCGCCCAGCCGGGTGAGCAGATCGGTGCGCGGCACGGCCCGGGGCGCGACGAACAGCACCTCGCGGTCGTACGCCGGTCCGTCCACGAGCGCGACCCCGGTGAGCCGGTCGCCGGCGACGACCACCTCGGCCACCTCGCCGGGGACCACCCGGACCCCGGCTGCCGCGAGCCTGCGCGTGTCGTCGTCGGTGAGCCGGTCCTCGGCGATCTTGTGTAGGAACAGCGTCACGTCCTTCGACCACTGGGTGACCATGAGGGCCTGGTGGACGCTCATGGGGGTGGTGGCGAGCACGCCGAACGCCCGGTCGCGCACCTCCCAGCCGTGGCAGTACGGGCAGTGCAGCACGTCCCGGCCGAAGCGCTCGGCGAGGCCCGCGACCGGCGGCAGCTCGTCCTTCAGGCCGGCGGCGACGACCAGGTGCCGGGCGCGGACGGTCCGCCCGCTCTCCAGCAGCACGGTGAAGCCCGTCCCCGGGGCGGCGTCCACCGTGGCGTCCACCGCCCGGTCCCGGACCAGTTCGACGCCGTACCGCGCGATCTCCTCGCGGCCGGCGGCCAGGAACTCGGCGGGCGGCATGCCGTCCCGCGAGAGGTAGCCCTGCATGTGCGCGGCGGGCGCGTTGCGCGGTTCCCCCATGTCGACGACCAGGGTGCGGCGCCGGGCCCGGCCCAGGACCAGGGCGGCGGACAGTCCGGCCGCGCCGCCTCCGACGATGACGACTTCATAGGTGTTCTCGCTGCTCTCCGTCATGCGGAGACGGTCGCCCGGCGCCCGCCGTATTGACAAACAATGTTGCCGATCCTGCAATTGCGGCCATGACGACCGACGAGGTACTGGCCGAGGTGGGCCCGAGGCTCCGCCGTATCCGCAAGGAGCGGGAGGTGACCCTGGCCGGGCTGTCGGAGGCGACCGGGATCTCCGTCAGCACCCTCTCCCGGCTCGAGTCGGGCCTGCGCAGGCCCAGCCTCGAACTGCTGCTGCCGATCGCGCAGGCCCATCGGGTGCCGCTGGACGAGCTGGTCGGCGCCCCGCCGGTGGGTGATCCGCGAGTGCGGTCCGAGCCGATCGTGCGGGGCGGGCGCACTCACTGGCCGCTGACCCGTCAGCCCGGCGGGCTGCAGGCGTACAAGGTGCTGGAGCCGCGGCGGCGGCTCGAACCCGATCCGCGCACCCACGAGGGCTACGAGTGGCTGTACGTGCTCTCCGGACGCCTGCGGCTGGTGCTGGGGGAGCACGACGTGGTGCTCACGGCCGGGGAGGCCGCCGAGTTCGACACCCGGGTGCCGCACTGGTTCGGGTCGACGGGGGAGGGGCCGGTGGAGTTCCTCAGCCTGTTCGGGCCGCAGGGAGAGCGCATGCATGTGCGGGCGCGGCCCCGGGGGCAGTGACGCACGCGACTGTTCCCTGATGAGCAAGCGACCGCTTAGTATGCCGTTGACCCCGTCGGACAGAGCAGTCGTGTGGAGGCACCCGCATGCAGGCATGGCAAGTGCACGAGAACGGCGAGCCGGGCGAGGTGATGCGGCTCGCGGAGGTGGAGCGGCCCACACCCGGTGACGGCCAGGTCCTGCTGAAGGTGCGTGCCGCCAACATCAACTTCCCGGACGTGCTCATGGCCCGGGGGCACTACCAGGTCCGGCCGCCGCTGCCGTTCACGCCGGGTGTGGAGATCTGCGGCGAGACCGAGGACGGACGCCGGGTGATCGCCAACCCGGCGCTGCCGCACGGTGGCTTCGCCGAGTACGCCGTCGCCGACTCCGCGGCCCTGCTGCCCGCGCCCGAGTCGCTGGACGACGCCGAGGCCGCGGCCCTGCACATCGGCTACCAGACCGGCTGGTTCGGCCTGCACCGCCGGGCCGGTCTGGAGGCCGGCGAGACGCTGCTCGTCCACGCTGCCGCCGGCGGGGTAGGCAGCGCGGCCGTGCAGCTCGGCAAGGCGGCCGGAGCCACCGTCATCGGTGTGGTGGGCGGCGCCGGCAAGGCCGTCGTCGCCCGCGAGCTGGGCTGCGACGTCGTGATCGACCGGCGGGCCGAGGACGTCGTCGCCGCGGTGAAGGAGGCCACCGCCGGCCGGGGCGCCGACGTGATCTACGACCCGGTGGGCGGCGAGGCCTACGCGCAGTCCGCCAAGGTCGTCGCCTTCGAGGGCCGGATCGTGGTCGTGGGCTTCGCCAGCGGCAGCATCCCCAGCCCCGGCCTCAACCACGCCCTGGTGAAGAACTACTCGATCCTCGGGCTGCACTGGGGCCTGTACAACACCAAGAACCCCAAGCTGGTCCAGCACTGCCACGAGCAGCTCACCGAGCTGGCCGCGCGTGGCGCGATCAAGCCGCTGGTGAGCGAGCGGGTGCCGCTGGGCGGGGCCGCGGCCGCCGTGCAGCGCGTCGCCGACGGCGTGACCACCGGACGGGTGGCCGTCGTGCCCGCCCTGTCGCTGGAGAACGGAGCAGCCGTATGACCGACGCAGCCGAACTCAGGCGCCGCACAGCCGAGTTGCTGGCCGCGCACCCGCCCGCCGACACGGACCGGCTGGACTTCCTCAGGGCCCGCTTCGACGCGGGACTCGCCTGGGTGCACTACCCCGAGGGGCTCGGCGGACTGGGCGTGCCCCGCTCCCTGCAGGCCGTCGTGGACGCCGAGCTGGAGGCCGCGGGCGCGCCCGACAACGACCCGCGGCGCATCGGCATCGGCCTCGGCATGGCGGCACCGACCATCCTGAAGTACGGAACCGAGGAGCAGAAGCGGCGTTATCTGCGGCCGCTGTGGACGGGGGAGGAGGTCTGGTGCCAGCTCTTCAGCGAGCCGGGGGCCGGATCCGACCTGGCCGCGCTGGGCACCCGCGCCGTGCGGGAGGGCGACGACTGGGTGGTCAACGGGCAGAAGGTGTGGACCTCCAGCGCCCACCTCGCCCGCTGGGCCATCCTCATCGCCCGCACCGACCCGCACGTGCCCAAGCACGCGGGCATCACCTACTTCGTCTGTGACATGACCGATCCCGGCGTCGAGGTGCGGCCACTGCGCCAGGTCACCGGTGAGGCGGAGTTCAACGAGGTCTTCATCACCGACGTCCGTATCCCCGACTCCCGCCGCCTGGGCGAGGTCGGCGACGGCTGGCGGGTCGCGCAGACCACGCTGAACAACGAACGCGTCGCCATCGGCGGCATGCGGCTGCCCCGCGAGGGCGGCATGATCGGCCCGGTGTCGCAGACCTGGCGGGAACGCCCCGAACTGCGCACCCACGACCTGCACCAGCGACTGCTGAAGCTCTGGGTCGAGGCCGAGGTCTCCCGCCTCACCGCCGAGCGTCTGCGCCAGCAGCTCGTCGCCGGACAGCCCGGCCCCGAGGGCGCCGGAATGAAGCTCGCCTTCGCCCGTCTCAACCAGGAGATCAGCGGCCTGGAGGTGGAACTGCGCGGCGAAGAGGGCCTGTTGTACGACGACTGGACCATGCGACGCCCCGAGCTGGTCGACTTCACCGGCCGCGACGCCGGCTACCGCTACCTCCGCTCCAAGGGCAACAGCATCGAGGGCGGGACCACCGAGATCCTGCTGAACATCGTCGCCGAGCGCGTCCTGGGCCTGCCCGCCGAGCCGCGCACCGACAAGGACGTCGCCTGGAAGGACCTGGCCCGATGAGCACACAGCCGGATCTCCTCTACACCGAGGAGGAAGAGGCGCTGCGCGCCGCGGTCCGCGACCTGCTCGACGACCACTGCGACGCCGCGGGCGTGATCGCGCGCGCGGAGTCGGGCACCCCGCACGACCTCTCCCTCTGGAAGGCGCTCGCCGACGGCATGGGTCTCGCCGGGCTCCTCGTCCCCGAGGAGCGGGGTGGCCAGGGCGCCACGCACCGCGAAGCCGCCGTCGTCCTGGAGGAACTGGGGCGGGCGGTCGCGCCGGTGCCGTATCTGAGCAGCGCGGTCGTGGCCACGGAGGCCCTGCTGGCCTTCCCCCACTCGCGGCTTCGCTCGAGCGGGGGGACCCCCATCGCCGACGACCTGCTCGGCAGGCTGGCCTCCGGCCGGACGATCGGCGTGCTCGCCGTCGGCCTGCACCTCGCTCCCGGCGGTGCCTTCACCTCCGTACGGCTCGAGAACGGCCGCCTGCACGGCGAGCTGACGGGCATCGCGGACGCGGCCGTGGCGGACGTCCTGCTGGTGCCCGCGGACGACGGGGGACTGTACGCGGTCGACGCCGACGCCGTGACGGTCACCCCGCAGGTCTCCCTGGACCTGACCCGGCCGGTCGCGACCGTCGGCCTCGACGGTGCTCCCGGCCGCCTCCTCGGCCCCGCCGAACCCGCCGTACGACGGGCACTGCACGCCGGGGCGGGGCTGCTCGCCTCCGAGCAGTTCGGCGTCGCCGACTGGGCGCTGACCGAGACGGTCCGGTACCTGAAGGAGCGCAAGCAGTTCAACCGGCCGGTCGGCGGCTTCCAGGCGCTCAAGCACCGCCTCGCCCAGCTGTGGCTGGAGGTCGTCAACCTGCGGGCGGCCGCCCGGGCCGCGGCCGACGCCCTGGCGACCGGCGAGGACACCGACGTGACGGTGGCGGTCGCCCAGGCCTACGCGGCCCCGGTCGCCGTCCGCGCCACCGAGGAGGCGCTGCAGCTGCACGGCGGCATCGGGATGACCTGGGAGCACCCGGTCCATCTGTACCTCAAGCGTGCCAAGGCGGACTCGATCGCCCTCGGCACGGCCGGCGCGCACCGTGCGGCACTGGCCGAACTGGTCGACCTGCGCGCCCCCTGACATACGTCCGGAGAAGCCCGCGTCACATCCGTGAGAAGCCCGTCCCACCAGGGGCGGGTTTTTCCGTGCACGCCACACCACAGAAGTGAACGGAGGACGGCGGTCCGGCCAACTCCGGCCACAGCCCTGCTCCTTGACCCCGCACGGAACGCACAATCGCTGAGGTTCCCCCAGGCCTACCAGGGAGGCAGAGCATGGCCCTCACCACCCGCCGCAGAGCCCTCACCACCCTCGGCGCCGCACTCGCGGGTTCGTTCGCCGTGTCCGGCGCGCAGACGCCGGCGTCCGCGGTCGAGCCCAAGCACGCGCCGCGCCCGCTGTGGCGCGCCCACGCCCACAACGACTACGAGCACCCCCGGCCCCTCTTCGACGCGCTCGACCACCGCTTCGGCAGCGTCGAGGCCGACATCTTCCTCGTCGGCGACCAGCTCCTCATCGGCCACGACGCCACCGAACTGGACCCGTCCCGCACCCTCGAGTCCCTCTACCTCGATCCGCTCGCCGCCCGGGTGAAGGCCAACCACGGCAGCGTCTACCGCGGCCGGCGCAGGCCCCTGCAGCTCCTCATCGACATCAAGACCGAGGGCTCCTCGACCTACCTCGAACTCGACCGCCACCTCCAGCGTTACCGGCACCTGTTCACGACCTACGCCCACGGACGCGTCCACCCCGGCCCCGTCACCGCCGTGATCTCCGGCGACCGCGCCGCCCGCACCCCCATGGAGGCCCAGAGCGTGCGCCGGGCCTTCTACGACGGCCGGCTCACCGACCTCGGCAGCGCGGCGTCCGCCTCCTTCATCCCGCTGATCAGTGACAACTGGACCCTCAACTTCAGCTGGCTGGGTGACGGCCCGTTCCCGGACGCCGAGCGGCAGAAGCTGCGGAACATCATCGCCGCCGCCCACGCGCACGGGCAGCAGGTCCGGTTCTGGGCCACCCCCGACACCGCGGGCCCGGCACGGGACGCGCTGTGGACGCAGTTGCTGGCCGCCGGCATCGACTACTTCAACACGGACGACCTCGCCGGACTCGAAGCGTTCCTGGACGAGCACGGCGCTTCCTGAAACATCACCCGGACAGGGGACATGTCGGCCCCCGGAGCGACCCCTCCGCTACGCCACACTTGCGGGCGAACGCCGCGAAATGGATGTGGCGGAGGAGGTTCGCGATGGCCGTTTCCATCTCTGTGGTGCTGCTGCTCCTGATCATGGCGGTGATCTTCGTCCGCAACGGGGCGCTGAAGGTCTCGCACGCCCTGGTGTGCGTGCTGCTCGGCTTCTACCTGGCCAGCACGAGCATGGCCCCCACCATTCACAGCGGGCTCACCGCCACCGCCGAACTGGTCGGGAGTCTGCGGCCGTGAGCCCTCCGTGCGTCATGGCGCCGAGAAGATCCCGATGCCGTTGGGCACGGGCCGCTCGGCGCCGCCGCTCGGGTGGTTGCGCACCGACACGGCGGCGGCCCCGGGCTCGCGGGCGACCAGCTCGGTCGAACCGCCACCGTCCAGGCTGAACGCGTCGACCGAGCCCAAGGCCCGCATCTCGTCGGCCACTTCCGCGATGGTCAGACCGCTGCGGTAGGCCGGGGCACCGTCCAGCGCGAACAGCAGCAGCCGGCGCCCGCCGTCCGCGATGCCCACCGCGGTGCGCACCGCCGAGGTTCCGCGGTCCAGACCGGGCAGCGGCTGCCCGGCCCGCAGCACCGGATACCCGCCGAGGGCGAAGCGGTAGGGGACCCCGGAGGCGAACGCCACCAGCCGGTGCCGTACCGCCACCCGCTCGCCCGTGGACAGCTTCCGCAGCCACTGCGCACCCGCCTCCCGGCCGACCAGCACCGTGGTGCCCGCCGCGACGGGGCCGCTGCCGGGCTTGTCGGAGGCCGCGACCACACGGCCGTGGCGAACCGTCACCTCGTAGGTGTCCGTACTGCACGCAGCGGCCCGGTCGGTGTTCGTGCCGCAGGTGGCGCGCACCCGGGAGACGCTGCCCCACCGGTCCGTGAACGCGCCGACGGAGTCCGTCGGCAGCGCGTACTGGTTGAGCCCGCCGAGCGGCAGCCGGCCCCCGGGTGTGCTCACGGACCCGTCGAGGCGGAGCCGGCCCAGGCGGGCCCTCCGGTCGACGCCCACGCCGAAGACGTCCTCCGTGGTGGTGCCGGGCGGCAGCGCCGGCCCGAACCGCTGTCCGTCCGGCACCGCGGCCTTGAGCACCCGGCCGTGCGCGATCGCCGGGCCCACGGTGGCGCCGGTGGCCGCGACGCCCGGGTGCTGGGCCTCGGAGATGTTGAAGAAGTCGCCGTTGACGCCGGCCACCGCTCCCGCCGTGTCGGCCATCCGGGAGACGGGTGCGCGGGCCGCCACCGCGCCCGGGTACAGCAGGTCGAGCCGTACCCGCGGGTCACGCAGGTCCACGGTCAGCAGATGGGCGTGGGTCACGCCCTTGGCCGCCGGGACGTCGAACTCCTCGTAGGTGACACCCGGCGCGACGTCCGTGCCGGCACCCCGTACGGCGGCGGCCGGTGCCGCCCCGGTCAGGGCGGCACCGGCCAGCACGCCGAAGACCGTGAGAACCGTGCAGACCGCTCTGCCCGCTGCGACGTACGTGCGACGACGACCCGTCACTGTGCCCCCTGATGACTCGACAACTGCCGTGGTCCCAGGGGGAAGTGCAGCAGAAAGCGGTGTCCGGCGCAGTGCTTACGCGTCGACTACGCGAGAACGGGTGAGGAAACGCATCCCCTCGGGTGCCTCCAGCGAGAAACCGCCGCCGCGCCCTGGTACCACGTCCACGATCAGCCGGGTGTGGCTCCACACCGTGCGCCCGGCCACGGGAGTCCTCCTGCGGGCCCGCGCCGAGGTGGTCCGGGCCGGGCGCACGGCAGGTCCTTCACCCGGCGCCGGGGTTCGACCGGGCGAAATTCAGGTCTTGGGCTTGAGGGGGCTTCCGGGGCGGAGTTCGCCGTCCTCGTCCAAGTCGTTCAGCACGGTGGGCAGGCCGACGCGCAGCATCTTCCGCCGGACGTGACCCAGGATCCGGGTCATGAGGAGTCCGCCTGTCCCAGTGAAGCCCGTGTGGTCGTAGGTGAAGCGCGTTCCTGTGCCATGGGGTTCGATGTGGTAGGTGACCTCGGTGGTCTCGCCGCCGCCGTGGTCGGTCCACGAGTAGCGCAGCAGCCGGGGCTCGGCCACCTCCAGGACGACGCAGTCGACGATGCCGCTCCAGCCGGGCTTGGGTCTGGCGATGAACTGGAACCGGGCGCCGACGGTGGTGCTGAATCCTTCTGGGCGTGCCCCGGCCCCAGTGGCTGTCCATAGCGGTATGAGCCGAGGGTCGGTGACGGCGTGCCAGACCTTGGCGGGGGAGTGCGGGTAGTCGCGGACGATGTGGATGGCGCTCATGGGTCTCCCGAAACGATCAAGTAGAGCACAGAACATACAGTCACTAGAAAATTACAGTAGCAGTAAAAATGTTGCTGCTGCACTACTCTGTCGTCATGAGCACGGTGGATTGGACGGCATGGCGCCCGCAGACCGCGACGCCCGAGGCTGAAGGGCTGCGGGAGCGGAAGAAGCGCCTGTTGCGGCAACGACTGTCCGACACCGCGACCGAGATGTTCCTGGAGCGCGGCTTCGACGCCGTCCGTGTAGCGGAGATCGCGCAGGCGTGCGGAGTGTCGGAGAAGACCGTCTTCAACTACTTCCCCACCAAGGAATCGCTCGTCCTGGACCAAGGCGAGTCCACGATGGCCGCCCTGCGCGCCGGCCTGACGGACACCGGCCACTCTGCGGTCGAAGTCGCGCTGCGGATCCTCTCCGATGAGTTGCGAGCCATGACCTCCTGGATCGCCGCGCAGGACGACCCCGGCCAGGCCGCCGCCATGATCAGACGCTTCGGCGCACTGACCAGATCCACGCCCTCGCTGAGGGCCTACCACCGGGACATGACCGACCGGCTCGTCACCGTCGCGGCTGAGGCGCTGGCCCAGCGCACCCGCAGCAGCCCGGGCGACCCGGAACCGCAGATCGCAGCAACAGCCCTGCTCGGCCTGTGGTCCATCCAGTTCCAAAGCCTTGGGAAGCATCTGGACGGCACCCGCACCGCGACACAGATCCATGAGGCGGTGAGCGCCGACGTCCGCCGCGCAGCCAAGCTCATCGACACCGGCCTGACCTCGTTCGAAGACGCCGCTCGGCTGGAGTAACGGGTGCGGCCGACTCGCCGCGCAGCAAGTCGGGGCGAGCGTCGGCCATGGCGAAGGCACGCATGAGCCCGGTGACGATGGCAGGGTCCGCCTCCCCCATCCTGCGCCGCTCACCGGCCCACCGTGACTCGGCCGTTCCTCAGGTACCGGTACCGGTACCGGTACCGAGCGGGCGGCGTTCCACGACGCAGTGCGCCGCGTACAGCCGTACCGCGTCGTACAGCCGGTAGCGGATCCCGCCGTCGCGGCCGACAGCGGTGACGTGGACCATCTGGCGGTGCAGCAGTTCCTCGAGGAGGTCCATGGCGAGATCCGGGGAGGGCGTCACACGGGCCGGCATGTCCGGGACGCCGAAGTCGCCCCGCACGGCGTGCAGTCGGTGCAGGGACTCCTTCAGCGGGGGCGGCAGCGACCGGTGGTAGGCCGTCACGCTCGCCTGCAGGGACAAATCTCCCACGCGCAGGAAGCCGATGCGGGCCCGCTCGTCCCCGAGGCGGTCCGCCAGGTCGCGCAGGGACCGGTGGGGCCGCGCCGTCAGCCACAGGCCGGCGATGTGCAGGGCCAGCGGCAGCCCGGCGCAGGAGCGCAGGATGCTGAAGGTGGCCGACGGTTCGGCCCGGGTGCGCGCGACCCCGACCAGGTCTTCCAGTACCCGGTGGGCGTCCGGCTGCGCCAGGCTGCCGAGCTGATGGCGTAACTGCCCCGGCAGCGCCGGGAGTTCACGCCGAGCGGCCACTAGGACAGCACTGCGCGTCTCGTCGTTGAGCAGCGGGCGGACCTGCGCCTCGCTGTCGACGTTGTCGAGGACCACCAGGACGCGGCGCCGGCTCAGCGCGTCCCGCAGCCGGGCGGCCGCCTCCTCCGCGCTGTCCGCGGTGGACGCCGCGCCGAGCGAGCGCAGGACGCGCCGGACGAGCGTGTCCGGTGTGAAGGGCAGGGAGGAGGGATGCAGGTCCACGAAGACCTGCCCGTCCGGGAAGCGGGCGCGCACACCGTGAGCGGCTCGCAGGATCAGCGCGGTCCTGCCCGCGCCGGGCGGTCCGACGACGACGGCGGGTCCGCTCTCGCGGCGCTCCTGAAGCAGCAGACGGCCCTTCAGGGAGGCGATGAGCCGCTCCCTTCCGGCCAGGCGGTGCCAGGGCGCCGCGGGGAGTTCCGCGGGCACCGGCCCCGGTGGGCTCCCGGAGTGCCGCGGCGTCAGCAGCGGCCCGGGCGGCAGACCGAGGGCCCGGGCGAGAAGCAGCAGGGACTGCTTGCGGGGGCGGGCGGTGCGGCCGGTCTCGAGGTTGCGGATCGCCCGCACGCTCAGTCCGGACCGTTCCGCCAGTTCCTCCTGGGTGAGGCCCAGCGTCTCACGCGCCTCGGTCAGCGACGCCGCGAGCGTCCGAGGGTTCGGCGTTTCGGTCACGACAAGCCCATCTCGTTGTGCGGTCCCGGTCGGGGTGGCGTCAGCCGTGTCCTGGCCCTCGGTCCGCGGGACGCATCAGCGCCGCCACGAACTTGTACCGGGAGCCGCGGTACACCGAGCGGACCCACTCCACCGGCGTGCCCTCGGCGTCCCGGGAGTGCCGGGAGAGCAGCAGCATCGGCAGCCCCACGTCGGTGGCCAGCAGCCCGGCCTCGCGCGGTGTCGCCAGGGAGGTCTCGATCGTCTCCTCAGCCTCCGCGAGATGCACGCCGTACACCTCGGCGAGTGCCGTGTACAGCGAGGTGAACCTGGCCAACGACCGCCGCAGGCCCGGGAACCGCCGTGCCGACAGGTGCGTGGTCTCGATCGCCATGGGCTCACCGCTGGCCAGCCGCAGCCGTTCGATGCGCAGCACCTTCTCCCCGACGCCGATCGTGAGCAGTCCCGCCAGCTTGGCGTCCGCGGCGAAGTGGCCGATGTCCAGCACCTGTGACGCGGGATCGAGGCCCTGGGCCCGCATGTCCTCGGTGTGCGAGGTGAGCCGGAGGGTGCGGTAGAGCTTCGGCCGTGCGACGAACGTGCCCTTGCCCTGGATGCGGTCCAGCCGGCCCTCGCCGACGAGTTCCTGCAACGCCTGCCGGACCGTGGTGCGCGAGGTGTCGAACCGGACCGCGAGCAGCCGTTCGGCGGGCATGGCCGATCCGGGGCGCAGGGCCTCGGTGATCTCGAGTATCTGCTGCTTCACGCGGTAGTACTTCGGCACGCGCGCGACTTGACCGGGCGCCCCCTCGTGGTGCTGGGCGCTGCTGACGTCGATGGTCATGGCCTGCCTTCCCGGCTCGCTCGGCGGTCTCCCGTTATAGCCCTCGATGGCCCTATGGTCTAGTCCAACGGGACGCGTACGGCTCCGCCGCCCGCTGGGCCTCGATGCCGCCCGGTGACTTTCTCGTAACGGACCGCATCGCTTGGTGAACCACCCTTGACACCCCCAAAGGTCTAGGCCAAGCTCCACCGTACTGGTCTACACCACTAGTGGCCAGGTCCCGAGTCCCACGTGCGTCAGCGGTTCACGCAGGTCACGGCAGGGGGCGTGGGGGGTCAGTGCATCCCTGAGGAGGGTGGCGTGAAGCGCAAGCTGATAGCCGCGATGGGTATCGCAGGCATGATGGTCTCGGTCGCGGCGTGTGGCGGCGGCAACAGCGACAACGGGGACAGCGGCAAGAACGCGGGACCGGACAGCTTCAAGGGCCAGACGCTGACGGTCTGGACGATGGACGGTTCGGTGCCGGATCAGTGGACCAAGGACGTGACGGCCGCCTTCGAGAAGAAGACCGGCGCAAAGCTGAAGTTCGAGATCCAGAAGTGGGACGGGATCCAGCAGAAGATCACCACCGCCCTTTCCGAGGACAACCCGCCGGACGTCCTCGAGGTCGGCAACACCCAGACCCCGGCCTACGCCGCGACCGGGGGCCTCGCCGAACTCGGCGACCTGAAGCAGCAGATCGGCACGGACTGGGCCCCGTCGGTCTCCCAGTCCGCCGTCTACGACGGCAAGCAGTACGCGGCCCCCTGGTACTTCGCCAACCGCGTCGTCATCTACAACAAGAAGATCTGGGCCAAGGCCGGCATCAAGGGCACCCCGAAGACCCGGGACGAGTTCTTCAAGGACCTCGACACCATCGGCAAGAAGACCGACGCCGAGCCGCTCTACCTGCCCGGCCAGAACTGGTACTTCTTCGACGGCCTGACCATCGGCCAGGGCGCCGACCTGGTGAAGAAGGACGGCGGCAAGTACGTCTCCAACCTGGCCGACCCCAAGGTCGCCCAGGCCATGGAGATCTACAAGAGGTACGCCTCCTACTCCAAGGCCCCCAAGGACAAGGACGAGGCCACCCCGCAGCAGGCCCAGGTGTTCGCCAAGGGCAAGACCGGTGCCTTCATCGGCATGGGCTGGGAGGCCGGCACGGCCATCGCCGCCAACAAGTCCATCGAGAAGGACCTCGGCTACTTCACCATCCCGGGCGCGACGGCCGGCAAGCCCGAGGGCGTCTTCCTCGGCGGCTCCAACCTCGCGATCGCCCAGGGCAGCAAGAAGCAGGCGCTGGCCAAGGAGTTCCTCAAGATCGCCCTGTCCGACACGTACGAGGGCGAACTGGCCAAGCTCAACGGCGTCATCCCGAACAAGCTGTCCCTGGAGACCAACCTCAAGGGCAACGCCGTCGCCGAGGCCGCCGCTCCCGGTGCCCAGGTCGGTGGCACCACCCCGCTGATCCCCGAGTGGGCCGCAGTGGAGAACACCCCGAACCCGATCAAGTCCTACATGACCTCCGTACTGGAGGGCAAGTCCCCCGCAGCCGCCGCCAAGCAGGTCGAGGGCGACATCAACAAGCGTCTGGCACAGCAGAACTGATAACCCGCGCCGGGGGTGCCCGCGGGTGCCCCCGGCTCAGTCGTCCGGTACGGCCGGTACGGCCACGGAAGAGATGGCAACTCATGTCAGTGCAGACCGAAAGCACGGACACGGCCGGGGAGCCCGCTGTCCGCAAGACCCGGATGCCGGCGCCGCCGACAGGTGAGAACCGGCCCTCCGGGCCCCCGTCCGGCCGCCGCGGCGCCGTCACGCCCTACCTGCTCCTGCTGCCCGCGTTGCTGGCCACACTGGTCCTGCTCGGCTGGCCCCTGGTGAAGAACGGCATGCTGTCGTTCCAGAACCTCAACCCGCGCCAGCTCATCCAGCACCTCACCGAGTGGAACGGCGTCGAGAACTACAAAGAGGTCCTGACCGGTTCGGACTTCTGGCACGTCGTCGAGCGTTCGGTGATCTTCACCGCGGCCAACGTCGTTCTGATCATGGTGTTCGGCACACTGATCGGGCTGCTGCTGGCCCGCCTCGGCAAGAAGATGCGACTGCTGCTCATGCTGGGGCTCGTCCTCGCCTGGGCCATGCCCGTCATCGCGGCCACCACGGTCTACCAGTGGCTGTTCGCCCAACGCTTCGGCGTCGTCAACTGGGTTCTGGACAAACTCGGTTGGCACTCCATGGCCGACTACAACTGGTTCGGCTCCCAGTTCTCCACCTTCTCCGTGATCACCCTGCTGATCGTCTGGGGGTCGATCCCGTTCGTGGCGATCAATCTGTACGCCGCCACCACCACGATCCCCAGGGAGCTGTACGAGGCCGCCTCGCTGGACGGCGCCGGCGCGTGGAAGAGCTTCACCTCGGTGACCTTCCCGTTCCTCAGGCCGTTCCTGTACGCCACGACCTTCCTCGAGGTCATCTGGGTGTTCAAGGCGTTCCCGCAGATCTTCGCGATCAACGAGGGCGGCCCCGACCGCCGCACCGAGACCCTGCCCGTCTACGCCTTCGTCGAGGGCGTGGGCAACCAGCACTTCGGCGTCGGGGCGGCGATCTCCTTCCTGACCATCCTGGTGCTGCTCGTCATCACCTCGTACTACCTGCGCATGGTGCTCAAACAAGAGGAGGACGAGCTGTGAAGCGCTCCGCATTCGGCCGTTTCTGGCCCAACGCCACCGCCGTCATCCTCTTCGTCGGCTTCGTGTTCCCCGTCTACTGGATGTTCGCCACGGCGTTCAAGCCCACCGGCGACATCATCTCCGAGAACCCCGTGTGGTTCCCGACGCACGTCACCCTCGGTCACTTCGGCAAGGCCGTGGACGCCGACCACTTCTGGACCCTGGTCGCCAACTCCGTCACCGTCACGGTCGGCTCGGTGCTGCTGTCCCTGGTCATCGCCCTGTTCGCCGCCTTCGCCCTGGCCCGAATGCGGTTCAAGGGCCGGCGCGGCCTCATCGTGACCTTCATGCTGGCGCAGATGGCGCCCTGGGAGGTCATGATCATCGCCATCTACATGCTGGTCCGCGACAACGACATGCTCGACAGCCTGGTCCCGCTCACCGTCTTCTACACGGTCATGGTGCTGCCACTGACCATCCTGACGCTGCGCGGCTATGTGGCCGCCGTGCCGAAGGAACTGGAGGAGTCGGCGATGGTCGACGGCTGCACCCGTCCGCAGGCCTTCCGCAGGGTGATCTTCCCGCTGCTGGCGCCCGGCCTGATGGCGACCTCGCTGTTCGGCTTCATCACCGCCTGGAACGAGTTCCCGCTGGTCCTGATCCTCAACAAGGACATCGAGAAGCAGACCCTTCCCCTGTGGCTGTCCCAGTTCCAGACCGCCTTCGGCGACGACTGGGGCGCCACGATGGCCGCCTCCTCCCTGTTCGCGCTGCCCATCCTGATCCTCTTCATCTTCCTGCAGCGCAGGGCCGTCAGCGGCCTGACCGACGGCGCCGTGAAGGGATGACACCCCGATGACCACCACACGCGCCACCACCGCGTCCGACAACGGCCCCGCCGCGGGTGACGCCCTGACCCGCGACGCGCTCGCCGTGCTGCAGCCGGGCTTCGCCGGCACCACCGCACCCGACTGGGTGCTCCGCCGGCTCGGCGAAGGTCTGGCCGCCGTCGCCCTGTTCGGCCGCAACGTCGCCAGTGAGGAACAAGTCACCGACCTCACCGCCCGGTTGCGGGCCGAGCGGGACGACCTGCTGGTGGCCATCGACGAGGAGAGCGGCGACGTCACCCGCCTCGAGGTCCGCACCGGTTCCTCCTTCCCCGGCAACCACGCCCTCGGCGCCGTCGACGACCCGGAGCTCACCCGGAGCGTCGCCCGTGAACTGGGCCGCCGGCTCGCCGCATGCGGCGTCAACCTCAACTGGGCACCGTCCGCCGACGTCAACGCCAACCCCGACAACCCGGTCATCGGCGTACGCTCCTTCGGCGCGGGCACCGACCTCGTCGCCCGGCACACCGCCGCCTACGTCCAGGGCCTGCAGTCCACCGGCGTCGCCGCGTGCACCAAGCACTTCCCCGGTCACGGCGACACCAACGTCGACTCCCACCACGCGGTCCCGCACATCGACGTCGACGCGGACACGCTGTACGCACGTGAACTGGCGCCGTTCCGCGCGGCCATGGCGGCCGGGACCCGCGCCGTCATGAGCGCCCACATCCTGGTCCCCGCGCTGGACCCGCAGTACCCCGGGACCCTCTCGCGCCGCGTCCTCACCGAGGTGCTGCGCGGCGAACTCGGCTACGACGGGCTGATCGTCACCGACGGCATGGAGATGCGTGCCATCTCGGGGACGTACGGTCTGGAGCACGGCGTCGTCCTGGCGATCGCCGCGGGCGCCGACGCCATCTGTGTCGGTGGCGGGCTGTGCGACGAGGGCACCGTGCTGGGGCTGCGGGACTCGCTCGTCGCGGCCGTACGCTCCGGCGAACTGCCCGAGGAACGGCTGGCGGACGCCGCCGACCGGGTGCGGCGGCTGGCGCGCTGGACCGCCGAAGCGCGACGCGACCCGCAGGCCGTGGCCGAACCCGCCCCGGAGATCGGCCTGGTCGCCGCGCGACGCGCGCTGTCCGTGACCCGCACGGGCGACGCCGCACCGGTCACCGGGCCGGTGTACGTCGCCACCTTCAACCCGGCCGCCAACATCGCCGTCGGGGACGAGACCCCCTGGGGCGTCGGCGCCGAGCTGGAACGCCTGCTCCCCGGCACCGCGACCGGCTTCTTCACCGGTGCCGACGCCGGGGGCGCCGCACTCGCGGCCGCGGACGGCCGCCGCATCGTCGCCGTCGTCCGTGACGAACACCGGCACGACTGGATGCGCACCGCCCTGGACGCCCTCCTCGCCGCCCGCCCGGACACGGTCGTGGTCGAGATGGGCGTACCACAGGCACCGCCGCGCGGCGCCCTGCACCTCGCCACGCACGGCGCGGCCCGTGTCTGCGCGGTGGCGGCGGCGGAGCGTGTCGTCGCCGGCTGACGGCACGGTGCCACAAGCGCCGACGGGAAGCATGCCCGTCGGCGCTTGTCCTTGTTCGACGACCGGCATCTGACCGGCATTTGGCGGCAGTTTCGGCCATGATCCGTTGAAACGGCAACTGGTCCGGTCCAAGGTGAGGGCACGTCAGCTCGATCAACCCGAAAGTCGCCGCATGCCGACGCCCCACCACCACTCCCACCTCTTCCGAGCGGCATCCGACCGCCCCTACTTCAGCGCGGACGCCGAGACCTACCTCGCCCCGACCCCCCTCAGAGACATCCGGAAATCCCTCCCGCCCCGCGTGCTCTCGGAGGCCGACCTCGCCTTCTGGCAGACGTACGGCTACGTCGTCGTCCCGGAAGCCATCACCCCGGGCGCGGCGACCCGGCGACTGGGCTCACGGCGTCTGGCGCTCGTCTCCGCCGTGTGCCTGGCCGTGCTGCTCCTGGCCCTGTCCGTGGTGCCGGACTACCCGTCGGCGCTGCTGGTCGTCTGCTGCGACGGCGTGGCCGTCGGCTGCCTCAACGTCGCCATGAACGCGCAGGGCGCCGCCCTGGAGAACAAGTACGGGCGCACGGCCATGTCCCGGCTGCACGCGACGTTCAGCGCCGGACTGCTGGGCGCCGCACTTCTGGCCTCCGGCGTCAGCACACTGACACCGGCCGTCACGGCGCACTTCGCGGTGGCCGCCGTCCTGCTGTCCACACTGCTCGCCTGGGCGCGACCACGCCTGTTGACGGACGGGGACCGGGCCACCGGCGAGGCTGCCGCCGGCTCACCGCGGGCGGAGCGGGACCAGCCGCGAAGACGGCGTACCGCACTCACCCTCCCGTCCCGGACGACACTGTGGCTGGGCTGCGCCATGGCGTTCGGCACCCTCACGGAGGGCGCCATGAACGACTGGTCGGCGCTCTACCTCAAGAACGTCGTCAGGGCATCGGCGACCGTCGCCCCGCTGGGCATCGCCATCGTGTCGGTGATGATGCTGCTGGCGCGCGTGCGCGCCGACCGCTGGCGCAGCCGCTGGGGCGACGGACACGTCGTCCGGGCCGGCGGCGCCGTCGCCGGACTCGGCCTGGCCCTCGCCCTGACGGCCGGCGGCGTACTGCCCACACTGGCCGGATTCGCCTGCGTCGGACTGGGAGCGGCGGCGATCACCCCCTGCGTGTACGTGGCCGCGGCCGCGAGCGGACCGGACGCGCTCGCCCTGGTCGCCGCGATGGGCACCACCGGCCTGCTGGCCGGGCCGGCCCTGATCGGCCTCATCGCGGGCAGCGGCGGCCTCACCCTGGGCATGGCCGCGGTCGCCGCCTCGGCCCTGCTCGTCTCCGTGTGCGCCTCGCGGATCCGGTGGGGGGCCGGTGCGCTCGCCGCCGCCAAGTAGGCGGCAGGGATGGCGTTGTGCCCCTCGGCCGCCCCGATGGCCGACCGGGCCGTCACCGCGGGCGGGCAGCTCCTGACGTGGCGTCAGGTCTGTTGGAGGGCGGGGGAAGGCTGTTCGCCGGAGCCGCGGACCATCAGCCGGGTGGGTACGGTGATGGTGCGGGCGCGGGAGTGGTCGCCGTCGAGCCGGGTCAGGGCGGTGGCCGCCGCCGTTCTGCCGATCTCCTCGGGGTCCTGGGCGACGACGGTCAGGGCCGGTTCGAGTGCCTCGGCGAGCGCCACGTCGTCGAAGGCGACGACGGCGATGTCCTTGCGCTTGCTGCGGGCGAGTTCGGCGACGATGCCCAGCGCCATGATGTTGTTGCCGGCGAACAGGGCGGTGGGGGGATCGGCCAGTCCGAGGAGTTGGGCGGTGGCGCGCTCGGCCCCCTGTTGGTCGTGGGCGCTGATGACGAGTGAACGGTCGTAGGGGATGTCGGCTTCCTGCAGGGCCGAGCGGTAGCCGGCCAGGCGTTCGCGGCGGGTGTAGAGCTTCACGGGCAGGTCGCCGACGAAGCCGATGCGCCGGTGCCCGTGGGCGATCAGGTGGGCGACGCCGGTATGGGCGCCCGCACGGTTGGAACTGACGATGCTGTCCGTGGACAGTCCGACTCCCGGGCGGTCGAGGAAGACCACCGGCAGCCCCGCCGTGCGGTGGGACTTGAGGTGCGCGTGGTCGGCGCCGACGGACGGCACGACCATCAGGATGCTGACGCGACGGGCGAGGAACTTGTCCGTCAGGGCCCGTTCGCGAAGGGGATCGTCGGCGGAGGAGCCCATGAGCAGGGTCAGTCCGCGTTCGCGGACGGTGTCCTCGATGGCGCGGGCCACGGCTCCGAAGAAGGGGTTGGCGAGGTCGGGGATGACCAGTCCGATGGTGGTGTCCGGACCGCCGACGCGGATGTTGCGTGCCATGAGGTTCGGCTGGAAGCCGAGCTTCGCCACTGCGGCGAGCACCTGTTCCCTGGTCTGTGCCGAGACGGGGCCGTCCTCGTTGAGGACGCGGGAGACCGTCTTGGCGCTGACGCCCACCTCCTGGGCGACATCGGCCAGGGTGGGGCGGCGGTTCGCTGCCATGGAGGAAACCGTCTCCTGTGAGCTCTCGGTTCCGGCCGCGGCCTCGGCCGGAAACAACGGGAGCTGGGTCGTGTTGTCAGGTGGCCTGGACTCCGGCGGCCTTCGCTGCCGCCGAGTCAGCTACGACAGTATCTCCGGCCTCGTCGACGCTGAGCGCGCCGGTCATGATGGCGACGACCTCGGCCATCGAGTAGTCCGAGGGCTTGATGAGGGCGGCGCGCCGGCCCAGCCGGTGGACGTGGATCCGGTCCGCGATCTCGAAGACATGAGGCATGTTGTGGCTGATCAGCACCACCGGCATCCCCTTGTCCCGGACGCGGCGGATCAGGTCGAGGACCTGGCCGGACTCCTTCACGCCGAGGGCGGCGGTGGGTTCGTCCATGACGACGACGGAGCGGGCCCAGGCGACGGCGCGGGCGACCGCGACGGCCTGCCGCTGTCCGCCGGAGAGGGTCTCGACCGGCTGCGTCAGCGAACGCAGGCCGATCTTCAGGTCCGCCATGTGTTCGGCGGCCTCCTGCCGCATCCGCTTCTTGTCGAGCATGCGGAAGGCGCTGCCGAGGATGCCGGGCCGGCGCAGTTCGCGGCCGAGGAACACGTTCGAGGCGATGTCCATGGAAGCGGCCACGGCCAGGTCCTGGTACACCGTCTCGATGCCGTGGGCGCGGGCGCTCTGCGGACCGTTGAACTGGATGGGCTCGCCGTTGAGCCGTATCTCGCCCTCGTCGGGGACCACCGCACCGGTGAGCGCCTTGATCAGGCTCGTCTTGCCGGCTCCGTTGTCGCCGATGACGGCGAGGACCTCGCCGGGCAGCAGGTCGAAGTCGGCGCCGTCGATGGCGGTGACGTGACCGTACCGCTTGACCAGGCCGCGGGCCTGCAGAACAGGGGTGGGGGTGCCGGTGGCGGTCATCGGGCCTTCTTCCGGGAGATCTGGTCGACGGTCACCGCGAGAATCACCAGAACGCCTGTGATCAGGGTCTGGTAGATGGAGGC
Source organism: Streptomyces sp. NPDC001544 (assembly GCF_042894285.1). Lineage (NCBI taxonomy): Bacteria > Bacillati > Actinomycetota > Actinomycetes > Kitasatosporales > Streptomycetaceae > Streptomyces > Streptomyces sp. NPDC001544. Next base: position 402,276 of record NZ_JBIAVN010000002.1, read on the forward strand.
GACGCCCATCAGCTGAAGTCCGTTGCGGAACACACCGACGATCAGGACGCCGATGAAGGTGCCGAGGACCGAGCCGCGGCCGCCGAAGAGGCTGGTGCCGCCGAGGACCACGGCGGTGATGCTGTCGAGGTTGTCGGTCTGCCCGGCCTGCGGGTCGCCCACTCCGGTGCGGGAGATGAGCAGCAGGGCGGCGATGCCGTACAGCAGGCCGGCCGTGGTGTAGATGCCGATGGTCAGCCGGGAGGTGCGGATACCGTTCAGCCGGGCCGCTTCCTGGCTGTTGCCGAGGGCGTACACGTGCCGGCCCCAGCCGGTGCTGCTCAGCGCGTAGGCGAGCAGCAGGAACAGGGCGATGGTGACCAGGGAGCCGTAGGTGATGTCGGTGTGGCCGAGCGGGAAGGTCTGCCCGAGAGCCGTGAGCGGGCCGGGCAGGTTGGTGACGGTCTGCTCCTCGGAGTAGATGTGCGTCAGCGCGAACGCCACGTTGAGCATGCCGAGGGTGACGATGAACGGCGGCAGCGGGATCTTCTGCACCAGCAGTCCGTTGAGCAGGCCGAAGCCGGCGCAGACGGCGATGCCCAGGGCGATGGCGAGCAGCGGTGGCAGGGTGCCCTCGGCCGCCATCTTGGCGATCATGATGCTGCCGAACGCCATCACGGCCCCGCACGACAGGTCGATGCCCGCGGTGAGGATGATCAGGGTCTGTCCGATGGCGAGGGTGCCGACGACCATGACCTGCTGCACGATCAGGGAGAAGTTCCCGCCGGTGAGGAACTGGTCGGTCGAGACGGAGAAGAAGACGCAGGCCAGGAGGAGCGCGGCCAGGGGTCCGGTGGTCGGTGCCGTGAGCAGTCTGCGGGCCGTGGTCGGTGCCTTGAGCTCCGCGTACGGCGTGGTCGTGGCTGTCATGCGAAGTCCTTGTCGGAAGACAGATGTCCTTGTCGCCAGGACAAGGGGGGCGGCCGTCCCGGGGGTGTTCGTGGGGCCGGCCGCCCCGCTGGAGAGGCGGCGGTGTCGTACGGTCCGTCAGGGGCGGGTCAGCCCCAGCAGTTCTCCAGGCCGAACGCGGTGTCCTTCGACGTGACTCCCGGCTGTGCCTTGTCGGTGATCAGGTTGACGCCGGTGTCGGTGTAACCGGACGCCTTCTTGCCGTTCTTGGCGTACGTCACGACGGCCTTGACGCCCTCGGCGGCCATCTTCAGCGGGTACTGCTGGGAGGTGGCGGCGATCTTGCCGTCCTTGACGGCCTGGGTGCCGGTGCAGCCGCCGTCGACGGAGACGATCAGGACGTCCTTCTCCCGGCCCTTGGCCTTCAGAGCGGTGTACGCGCCCAGCGCGGCCGGTTCGTTGATGGTGTAGACGAGGTTGATGCCGGGTTCCTTCTGCAGGCAGTTCTCCATCGCGGTCTGGCCCTTGGCCTGGTCGCCGCCCGTGTCCTGGGCGCAGACGACGTCCTTGTCGGTGGCGCCGAAGCCCTTCAGGAAGCCGTTGTGCCGCTGGACGCCGACGGAGACGCCCGGCGCGAGGTCGAGGGCGGCTATCTTGGCCGACTTGCCCTTCATGGCGGCCTTGGCGTACTCGCCGATCAGCTCGCCGGCGTGGAGGTTGTTGGTGGCGAAGAGGGCGTCGACAGCGCTCTGCGGCTCGGTCGGGGTGTCCAGGGCGATGACCAGGACCCCCTTGGCGCGGGCCTTCGCGATCGCGGGCACGATCGCCTTGGAGTCGCTCGGCGTGATCAGGATGCCCTTCACGCCGGAGGCGACCATGTTCTCGATGGCGGTGACCTGTCCTGCGTTGTCCCCGTCGAACTTGCCTGCGGCGGTGACGAGTTGGGCGCCGTTCTGCTTGGCGGCCTTCTCCGCGCCCTCCTTCATCTTCACGAAGAACGGGTTGGTCTCGGTCTTGGTGATCAGACCGACCTTGACCTCGCCCGAGCCGGAGCTCGCGGAACTGGACCCGGACCCGGAGCCGCAGGCCGTCAGGGTGAGGGCGGCTACGCCCGTGACCGCGGCGGTTCTGAGGAGGGAGGAGGACAGACGAGTGGTGCGAGACATGAACGACTCCTGCGGGATAGCGAGCGGCGCGGGACCGGGATCAGAGCATGCCGCCCCGGGGTGTCATCGTTGACTTATGTCATCGTTGACACTGCTTGCCGAGGATGATGGACTCCGGTTCGCGGCAACGTCAATGCCTTTCACCCGTCACAAATTGGCAACGTCCGATCCGCTGTCGGCCCGCGAACGATCAGAGGCCTCGCGTAGAGATACGCCCCTGTTCGACCGTATTGTCCGGAAAGAAGGGCAGCCCATGAGCTCGTGTCGGATCACCGTCCTGGGGGAGTGCGTCGCGGACGCCTTCGCCGAACCCGCGAGCGCCCCGAACGAACTCGCTCTGCGTGTGCTGCCCGGCGGCGGACCCGCGAACACCGCCGTCGCCCTGGCCCGGCTGGGCACACCGGCGCGCTTCCTGGCGCGGCTGTCCGAGGACGTGTTCGGGCGCCTGTTCCGTGCGCATCTGGAGGCTTCCGGCGTGGATCTGTCGTGCGCCGTCGCGGCCGGCGAGCCCAGCACGCTCGCCGTGGCGGAACTGGACGCCCGGGGACAGGCCGCGTTCTCCTTCCACGCGCAGAACACGGCCGACTGGCAGTGGACGCCGGCGGAGCTGTCCGGGGTCGACCTGTCCGGGACCGCCTGTGTGCACACCGGGTCGCTGGCGCTGGTCCGTGAGCCCGGCGGGGCGGTGGTGGAGGAGTTCCTGGCCGCCGCCGCTGCCCGGGCCACCATCAGCATCGATCCCAACGTCCGCCCGTTGCTGGTCCGTCCCGAGGTGTACCGCGCCCGGCTCGCGCGGTGGTGCGGCCTCGCCGACATCCTGCGGTTGAGCGAGGACGACCTGGAGCAGCTGCTGCCGGGCACCTCGCCGGAGCGGGCGTGCGACACCTGGCACGCGGCAGGGGCCCGGCTCGTCGTGATCACGCGCGGCGCCGAGGGGGCGCTGATCTCGCTCGACGGCGAACGGCGGCAGGTGCCCGCGACGGCGACGCGGGTGGTCGACACGGTCGGCGCGGGGGACTCCTTCACCGCCGGGCTGCTGCACCAGCTCGGCAGCCGGGGACTCCTGGGCGGCCGGCTGGTCGGTCTCACCCTCGACGACGTCGCGGAAGCCTGCCGGTTCGCCACCCGCGTCGCAGGCCTGACCTGCTCGGTCGCCGGTCCCAACCCGCCGTGGCGGCAACAGCTCGTGAGCGCCGACGGCCGCTGACGGACAGCCGATCCCGGCCGGAGGGATCATTCACACCGGAACCGTTGACGCGCCGGAGGCCCCCGGCCATCATCAGGCCACTCGATGTCAACGATGACACAAGTCGGCGACGCCACCCCCGGCCGGCGTGGACCACGGCGGTCCCCGTCGCCGACCGACGAGACGACCGCACCCCGGAACCTGAGGAAACGCCACGATGACCAAGAGCCTGCTCGCCGAGTTCACCGCCCGCGAGGGCGCGGAGGACGAAGTCGCCCGCCTGATCCGGGACTACGCCCGCGAGGTGCGCCAGGAGGACGGCAACCTCGCCTTCGACGTCTACACCAAGGCGTCCGCCCCGCGCGCCTACTGGATCTTCGAGGTCTACCGGGACGAGGACGCGTTCCGGGCACACCTCCAGGCGCCGTACGGCGCCCCGTTCAACACCGCTCTCACCCCGCTGATCGAGGAGGACGCCTCGGTGCTGACCTTCCTCGACCCGGTGGACTGACCCCGCGCCGCGCAGGCGGGGATGTCCGGCCGGCCGGCCGGGCTCAGGCGCAGGCCGTGAGGAATTCGACGAGCGCCGCGTTCACCTCGTCCGGGCGTTCCTGCTGCGTCCAGTGTCCGCAGCCCGCCAGTTCGAGGGGCCTGCGCCACAGGCTGGGCATCAGGTCGGGAAGCTTCTCGATGAGTTCGGGTGTGCCCGGGAAGGCGGGCACGAGGTCGCGGTCGCCGTAGATGTACAGCGCGGGACGGGTGACGACGGCGCCGTGCCAGGGTGCCGTGAGCTCCCAGTTGCGGTCGAGGTTGCGGTACCAGTTGAGGGCGCCGGTGAAGCCGCGGGAGAAGCTCTCGGTGAGGGCGTCGAGGTCCTCCTCGGTGAACCACTCCGGCAGGACCTCGGGGTCCGGCATGGCCTCGAGCCAGCCCCGCCCGGGTTCGACCAGCGGCTGCTTGATCTCACCGCTGGGAGAAGCGGAGCCGGAAGCCGAGTAGAAGAACTTGCGGAGGGTGGTGCGTACGTCCCTGCCGAACTCCGCGTCGGCCACACCGGGGCGGTTGAAGTAGTTCCAGTAGAACCGGCCGCCGAACCTCTCCTCCATGGCGGCCAGCGGAGGCCTCGTCCCCCGGAAGGGGGGCGGCACACTGAGGCCGGCCACCCCGAGCACCATGTCCGGTCGCAGCAGGGCGGTGTGCCAGGCGACCGGCGCACCCCAGTCGTGGCCGACGACGTACGCCTTCTCCTCGCCGAGGGCGTGGACGAGACCGACTACGTCGCCGACCAGGTGGAGGATGGTGTACGCGTCGACGTCGTCGGGATGGTCGCTGCGTCCGTACCCACGCTGGTCGGGGGCGACGACTCGGAAACCGGCGTCGGCCAGCGGCCCGAACTGGTGGTGCCACGAGTGCCACGACTCGGGGAAGCCGTGCAGGAGGACCACCAAGGGGCCCTCGCCCTGCTCGGCGATGTGCAGCCGGACGCCGTTCACGTCGATCATTCGATGCTCAACCATGTGCACGAGCGTACGTGCCGCGCCTTCACGCGCGGGCAGCACGCGGGGGTAACGCGAACGCCGGCCCTCCATTCAGGGGATGCCGCATCCGAACGTCCGGCGCAGGGGGAAGTGAGAGTGACAGGACGAGCGGCCACGGAATCCAGGGAGCGGCATGAGCGAGTACCGGGACGGACCCGACCACCGGCACCGGCGCCCCGAGGGCGTCGACGACACGACCGTCGAGGCCCTCGGATCATTGTCGAAGGCCCTGGAGACCACCGAGCGGGCTCGCGGTCACCTCTACAGCTTCCACCAGCTGACCGGCGCGGCAGACCTGGAACTGGACCGGGCGGTGACGCTGCTGCGCGAAGCCGGGCATCACGCCTGGGCCGACAAGATCCAGACCGAGATCCTCGGCCGCAACGTCATTCCCGGCCACTGGACGTTCCAGATCGTCGAGGCCTACAACGCCACGTACTACCGGCCGTTCCAGGAGCTGGAGCGCGGCGCGGTGGGCGAACTCGTCCAAGGCCGCGACCACCTTTACGAGGCGGAGATGAAGGAGCACCGCCGCACCGCCCGCCACCCCCACCACACGGCCCGCCCTCCCACCGCGGAGAGCTGAGCCGTCCGGAGAGCATCCGGGAAGGTAAGTGATGACCATGACCGGGAAGAAGGGGCGCGACCGTCAGGACGCGGAGTTCGCCGAGGGCGAGGAAGTGGCCTGGGCCAGCCACGGCTCCACCACCGAGGGAAAGGTACAGCGAAAGATCAGCGGACGGACCGAGGCCGCCGGCCGGACCGTGGACGCCTCGGAGGACGAGCCGCAGTACGAGGTTCGCAGCACCAAGTCCGGTAAATCGGCGGTTCACAAGCCGTCGGCCCTGCGCAAGAAGTGAGCTGAGGCCCCCGCGCTCACGACAGGAGGGCGTCCATGCAGACGTTCCTGCCCGATTCCGACTTCCGGCGCTCTGCGCTGCTCCTCGACCGCCGCCGTCTGGGCAAACAACGGGTCGAGGCGCTCCAGGTCCTGCGTGGCCTGACCATCCCGGGGTACGGCTGGCGCATGCATCCGGCGGTACGAATGTGGAGCGGATACGAGGAGGCACTGGTCCGTTACGGACTGGAGGTCTGCCGGGTCTGGCGGGAACAGGGACACCAGGACAGTTGCGCCGCATCCTTGGTCGCCGGATACGCGGCCTGCCACCCGGGCACGCCCGTCCGTGACCAACCCGCCCTCGCCGCCGCCGGGGAACTGCCGCCGTGGCTCGGTGACGAGGCCTTCCACCGCAGCCACCAGTCCGCGCTCGTCCGCAAGGACCCGCAGGCGTACGCGCACGCGTTCCCCGGCGTTCCGGACGACCTTCCCTATGTCTGGCCGCCGTCCGACCGGGCGGGCGGTACCGCGAAGGCAGACCGACCTGCTTCTACTTCGCCCTGAGCGTACGGCTGCCCGCCCGGCCGGAGCATCTGGCTCGCGGCCAGCTCACGGTAGAGGGCACTGCTCGCGAGTAGTTCCTCGTGGCGTCCGCCCGCGACGGTGCGGCCGTCCTGCAGCACGACGATGTGGTCCGCGTGCTGCACGGTGGACATACGGTGGGCGATGACCAGCAGAGCGCACTCCTGGGCGATGTTCTTCATGACGGTGGTGATCGCCGCTTCGTTGATGGCGTCGAGGTGGGAGGTGGGCTCGTCCAGCAGGAGCAACGAGGGGCGGGCCAGCAACGCGCGGGCGAGGGCGATGCGCTGGCACTCGCCGCCGGAGAGGGTGCTGCCACGTTCACCGATCACAGCGGACAGGCCGCCGGGCAGCCGGGCCACGACCTCTTCAAGTCCGGTCAGTTCGATGACACGCCGGATCTCCGCCTGCGTCGCGTCGGGCACCGCGTAGGTGATGTTGTCGTGCAGGGTGCCGTGCATGACGTGTGTGTGCTGGCCGACGACGGCGATGCCGCGGCGGCATGCCTCACGGGTCAGTTCGGCCGCAGGCCGTCCGTCGAAGAGCACGGCGCCCGCATCCGGCTCGTAGAACCTCGCCACCAGGGCGAACACCGTGCTCTTGCCGGCTCCGGACCGGCCCACCAGTGCCACGTACCGCCGGTGCGGCACGGCGAACGAGACACCGCGCAGGACCGGCCGCCGCGGGTCGTAGGAGAAGTGCACGTCGTGCAGCGTGAGGGCAGGGTGCTCGCGGGCGAGGGGCGGCCCGGTCGGCCGCGCCGTGGATGTGCGGTCGCCCGGAATCCGGGGTGCGGCGGCCTCGACCGTCAGGTGGAGCGCCTCGTCGATGCGCTGATAGGCACCCATTCCGCGTTGGACGAGTCCCACGGCTCGGAAGACGGAGGACAGCGGCAGCACCAGGTACGAGGCGTACAGCAGGAAGGCGACGAGGTCGCCCAGGGAGCCGGCGTGGCCGCTCACGCGCAGCCCGCCGACGACCAGGACGATGAGGAAGGAGCCCTGGACGGCGAGTTCGACGGCGGAGCTCATGACGGAGGCGAGCTTCGCGGTGCGTACCCCGGCCCCGTAGGCGGCATCGACACGGGCGCCGATGCCGGCCGCCTCGCGTTCCTCGGCCCGGTGCACACGGACCATCGGCAGGGAGACCAGCGCACGTTCCAGGTCGGCTGCGATGGCACCGACCGAGTTCTGCATGTGTTCGGAGGCGCACCTGATACCACTGAGCAGCGACGCGACGACCGCGGCTGCCGCCGCCACGGTGGCGGCGACCAGGAGCAGCAGCAGGGGGTCCAGCCACGCCATGAGGGTGATCGCCCCGGCGGCGACGATGCTTCCCGTCACCAGATCCACCAGGGCCTCTGACACGACCTCCCGGAGCAGGGCGGTGTCGGCCGTCACCCGCGAGATGAGGTCGGCGCCGCGGTGCCGCGTGTACTCCCTCATCTCGAGCCGCAGCAGCCGTCCCACCAGCCCGTGGCGCAGCTGCCGTACGACTCCTTCCCCCATCCGCTCCAGGATGAAGCGCCCCACGGCTCCCGCCGCCGCCTCCATGAGGAACAGCACCCCGAGGAGGAGCAGCAGCGACCAGACGACCTGCCCGCGGCCGGTCGCGTCCACGACGTTCCTGGCGACCAGTGGCTGGGCCAGCCCCAGCGCGGAGGCCAGGAGGGTCAGCGCGGTGGCGACGGTGACCGTGCCCCGGTGCCCGGCGGTGAGCCGGTACATGGTGGCCAACGCCGTCCAGGCCGACTTGTCGTCATCGGTGGCCTCGGCTCGGCCGCCCAGCGGGACGGTCGCGCCGGTCATCGGTCCGTCGACGGGGGCAGCGGGCCGACGGTCACCAGCCGGGCGAAGTAGCCCTCCGGGGCACCTTCACCGACGGGGCGGCCTTCCGCTTCGATCCAGGCATGCGCGGTGAAAGGCGGTACCACGCGTACACCGGTGCACCAGGTCGGCCAGGTTCCGTCCAGCCGGCACAGCAGGGCCGCCCCCAGGGATCGCGGCAGGCACCCCTTGGGGCCGGCGCACTGCAGACTGGCGGCGCACATGGCGTCGCGCGCCTCTTGCGCCTGCGCTGGGGTGGCGGGCGCGGCACCGCGCCGCAGAACGCCGAGTACGGTGCGGATGCGGCGGGGCGGGAGCAGGGCGAGGGCGAGGGCGGGCAGCAGGACGAGGCGGGCGGCGAGTCGCCGGGACAGGGGGACGGAGCCGGGGCGCTCCAGCGCGCTGGGCGTGGTCATGAGGCGAGCCCCGAGTCGCGCAGCTCCCGCACGAGCGTTTCGACGTCCCGCAGTGCCTGCGCCTGGTCGATGTCGAACTCCCGCACGAGGGCGGCGGCCGCGTCCGCCGCCTCGCCCCCGTCCAGCAGTGTCCGGACCACCAAAGTGGCCGTCGGATTCAACTCCCAGTAGAAACCGGCTCGTTCGTCCAGCAGTACCGTGCCGTAGTCGGTCTCGGCCGTGGAGACGTTGTCGCCGAACCGCAGGGGCATGTGAGGGCCTTTCTGATGTGTCGAGGCGGTGGGTGGAGTCAGGGTGTCGGGACGCGGTTGTGGTTGCGGGCAAGCCCCCGCAGCCACACCTCGGCGGCGATCGTGGAGTAGAGGATGGCCCCGGAGAGCCCATGGGAGGCGGGCCGCATGGCGAGGCGGCGGAGCTCGGCGCCGTCCACCAGTCCCAGCTCCGCCAGCCGCGAGTCCTCCCACAGGGCCAGCAGGTCGGCGCGGTGTTCGCGCAGTCCGTTGGCGGCGTCCATGGAGGCCGTGGCCTTGTTGCTTCGCCGCAGGCACTCCTCGGGCACGATGCCGCGCATGGCCGCGCTCAGCACGGGCTTGTACCGCCAGGGCGAGACGCGTTCACTCGGGCGTACGGCGAGAAACGCCTCGATGACGCGGTCGTCGAGGAAGGGAGAGGCCATCGGCAGGCCGGTGCGAGCCGCCATCCGGTCCCACTGCCGGATGATGCGGGTGCCCGAGCGGATCTGCTCGATGTCCGAGTGCAGTCCACGGTCCGGATGGAGCGGCGAGGCCGTCGCCGCGGCATCGAGCAGCGCCCGGCGGGCCATCCGTTCGGTCTCCGGGGTCATCCAGTGGAACAGGCGGGGCGTCATGCCCCAGCCGAGACTCGTCGATACGGACGAGGGGGAGGGGTCACGCAGGTGGCGGGCAGCGTCGGCGAGCCACTTCCCGTACGGACGGGAGTCGGCGAGAGCCCGGACCGTGCCGCCGAGCGGCCACTGCCACAGCGCCCGGAACCCCCGCAGCTGCCGCAGGGCGAACAGCGGGCGGGTGCGCAGCAGCCGGTGGTAGTACGCCTCTGAGCACCATGCCACGTGGTCGCCGCCGATGCCGGTCAGATGCATCCTGCTGCCGCGTGCGGCGAGGCCGGGCAGGTGGTGCAGGACCCGGGAGCGGTCCATGACGCCGATGGTGGGTTCGTCGAGAAGGTCGTCGACTCCGAGCAGGTCCTCGTAGACCAGTGGCGAGTCATCGGGGTCCCAGACGAGGTGCTCGACGTCGGGGAGGTGCTCGATGGCCCGCTCGGCCCATTGCAGGTCGGTGTCCGCCGGGTCGCGCCCCGGCCATGTGCCGGCCACCACGCGTGCCGCGGAGCGGTCGGCGAGGAAGCAGACGGAGGTCGAGTCCAGGCCGCCGGACAGGTCGCAGCTCACCACGCCGCCCTGACGGGTACGAGCGTCGACGGCCTCCTCCAACGCCTTCCGGATCATCGGCACCGCGTCCGCGAGCGGCCGGACCGGCTCCGGCGGCGTCCACCACCGGGTGTGCCGTACGCTGCGCCCGTCCGCGTCGACGACCACGGCGTCCTGCGGAGGAACGGCGGTGATCCCGCGCCACATCGACGACTCGAACAGCGGATACGGGGCCGGCCACAGCAGCCTCACGGCCAGTTCCTCCACGTCGAGGTCCAGGCCCAGGACGGTGGCGAGCGTGTCGGCCCGGGTGGCGGCCACCCGCATGCCGTCGGCCTCCGCGTGGAAGACGAGCCGCAGTCCGGAGGCGGTGCCCTGCACTCTGGTCCGTCCGTCGAGGGCGCCGACGAGATGGAAGCTGCCGGGAAGGGAGCGGGCCAGTGCGTCGAGCTCCGCGAGATCACGCAACCGTGCGGCCCGGCGCCGCAGTTCGTGGGCGTCGATCGGGCAGCAGCCGACCACTGCGACGGAGGCGCCGCCGACATGCGCCGCGACGACCTCGTCGTCGTGCCAGTGGCCGACCAGCCAGGGCCGACCGGACGCATGCGCGAGGGTCCGGCTTCCGGGTCGGGCGAAGGAGCGGGCCACGGCGGCCGCGTCCGCACGGTCCGTGAAGACCGCGAAGTGCGCGCCGCCGGGTCCCGTCCCCGCACTTTCGTGCAGTTCAGTCATGACGTCGGTCAAGGACCGTCGAGCGTCAGTTCTTGCTCAGGAGAAGCCGGTCGTTGCCGGAGTTCCCGAGGAGCCCGGTCTCCTTCCGGAAGGTGCCGAGCCGGACGAGCGTCGGTGCCTCATAAGCCTTCTTCATGACTACTCCTCACATGCGGTGGTTTCACGGCCACTTCCCCGAGTTCGGTGCCCAGGCTCGTCGGGAGCCCGGGGCCGGGAAGCGGCCGCAGCACATAGCTAGCCGTGGATCGTGAGGTCGAGGCAAGCGCACCACGGAGGTCGGATAATGTGCAGAATGCGGGTTCTCTGCGCTGTGTGGTCTTCGCGTCCTGATCAATGACCGGGCCGCGCCGATGTGCGATCCGAGTGTGCGCATCCCGGATGTAACGTTTCGACCTGCTGCCGGGCAGTCGATCGCTGTGCTCGCCGGACGCGTCTGCCGACGGCATGGACAGGTGGCGCCCGGTCGCTCGTTTCGCACCCGAGCGTGCCCCGTTGCTCGCAATCCCATGCAGAATATGGTTCACAGGGCGTGTGAGCTGCCGATTCGGGGGCACGGACCCGGGCCGGCGCACAGCCGTACGTCTTGTGGCGGCGAAGGCCGCGACGTGATCCGCCACCGGCGCTGTTCCGTGCCGCCGAAGGGCGTGGCGGGGCTTCGGATACCGGACGGCGGGCTCACCATCACGCCATGGCAGCGGTCAGCGCGTCCTCCAGCAGGAACGCCCCGAGGACGGCGAAGGTGACTCCCGCGACCAGGTTCACCGTCACGGACGTGCGGCGACCCCGTGCCAGTCCCCGGCCCAGTCGGCCGGAGCACAGGCCGTGGCAGGCCATCAGGGAATCGAGGCCGTAGTCGCACAGCGACCGCCCGTCGTCCAGCTCGGCCGGCTCCACTCCCAGAGCGGCGGCCGCGACAGCGCGATCGGGTGAGAAGGGCGGGTGGGCCGCTTCGAGAGGCTCCGCCGCCGTGACGGCGACAGCGCTCAAAGTTGTCGATGGCGGCGATCACCGTACGGTCGCGGGAGAGCTCCGGAGCAGTTCCCGTCCTTGCTCATCGCTTCGAGAATCCCGCGCCCATGAAGCCGCCCCGTCAGGCGGCTGACAAGGGGACTTGGTGCTTCGCCCGGCGCGACCGTCGTCCCCCGGGAAAAGTGACAGCGAGAGTGGGGCGTCAAACGGCCCAGCCGTCATCATGGATGGCTTCACCCAGGTCCGGCAGCCGATCGCCGTACCCTGCTCAGCACGCCGCGCGGTCGACTCACGCCCGTCGGCGGGTGCGTGCGGCGGCTGTGCTGGAGCGCAGTGAGATCGGCGGGGTCAACAGGATGTGCCGAGGCGGGGTGTCCGGCGCGGTGATGCGTTCCACCAGCAGGGAAACGGCCTTCTCACCCATTTCCAGGGCCGGGACGTCCGCTGCCGTGAGCGGCGGGCTGAAGTCCTCGGCCCAGGCTCTGGCCGCCACCGCGGTGATGGAGAAGTCGTAGGGCACCTGGCGGCCGGTGTTCGCCAGCGCACGCTGGACGCCGGGCAGGGCGGCCTCGTTGATCGTGGTGACAGCGGTGAGGTCCGGATGGCTGCGCAGGAGCGCCTCGACGCATTCCTGACCTGAGCGGGCGTCGTCCCCGCACGGCATTTCGATGCCGTCGAGGCCGTGTTCCGCCACGGCGGCCTCGAAACCCTCGCGGGCTCTGCGCGCCGGACCGTAACCGGCCGAGACGAGTTCGGGGGAGCGAGTGATCAGAGCCACTCGGCGGTGCCCCAGATCCGCGAGGTGCCGCACGCAGTGCTGGACCAGGCCGGCGTAGTCGACGTCGATCCAGGACATCTGCTGGTCGCCGGCCGTGTGCCCGATACCGACGAAGGGCAGCCCGGCGGCCTGCAGGCGGCCCACACGAGGGTCCTCCAGGCGGATCTCCATCAGGATGACACCGTCCACGCGGCTCTCCGAGACCAACCGATCGAAGGAGCGGTCGTGATCCCCGCCGGAAGGAGACAGCAGGACATCCAGGTCGACCCGGGCGGCGGCGTCGACCACGCTGGCGACGAAGTCCAGTTGCATGTGTGTGAGCCTGTTGCCGGCCGGCGGGACGACGAGACCGATCGTCCGGGTCCGGCCCTCCTTCAGGGCCCGCGCGGTCGCGTTGGGGCGATACCCCAGTTCGTCGATCACGTCCTGGATCCGTCTGCGGGTGCTGCTCGCGACGGGTCGTTTCCCGCTGAGCGCGTAGGACACCGTGCTCCGTGACACGCCGGCGCGCCGAGCGATCTCCCCGATGTTCATTCAGCTCCCCAAGAACCCACCTGCGGGTCGACAGGATAGCTCGCGGGCCTCGGTTCGCCGGCGGGCACGGGATGTGACGGCTGGGGGTGGAGGTGTCGCGCGATGACACGCCGGGGCGGCGGTCGGATGCCGGCCCCGGCGTGGGGTACGGGCCCCTCAGTGATTCAGCTCAGCGTCCACTGCTGGTTGGACTCGCCGCTACAGGTCCACAGTTGTACCGGGGTGCCGTTGGTCGTGGCGGCGCCGGTGACGTCCAGGCACAGGCCGGACTGGGCGTTGGTGACGGTGCCGTTGGGGTTCAGCGTCCACTGCTGGTTGCTCTGGCCGTTGCAGGTCCAGGTGATGACCTTGGTGCCGGGGCTGGTGCCCCGCCCGGAGGCGTCCAGGCACAGCCGGCTGCCGCCGGAGTACACCGTGAGTTCGTGGGAGGCGGTCTGGGACCAGGTCTGGTTCGCCGCACCGCTGCAGTCCCGGATCTGGGTCTGCGTACCCGGTGTCGTGACGGCACCCGGCACTTCCAGACACCTGCCCGCACCCACCGCCCGCAGCGCGCCCGTACCGCTGGGCGGAGTGGTGGTCGGAGGCGTGTACGGGCACTTGCCGTGATAGACCGAGATGCCGGCCGGGTCGGCAAGCGCCGGGCAGAGGAACTGGGTGTAGCGGGTGTCCTCGTCGACGAAGATCTTGAGCCAGGGGATCAGCACCTTCATCTCGGTGTTGTTGGGGTGGGTGTAGTAGACGTGGTCGGCTCCGGCGATCTGGAGGAAGGCACTCTGCGTGGCGGCGGGCATGCCGGCGTACAGGCCGTCGAGGTAGGAAGGGGTGACGACGGTGTCCTTCTGTCCCCCGATGACCATGGTGGGCACCTGGTCGGTGGCCAGGCTCTGTGAGGGGGAGAAGGGTGCGAGGGCGATGGCGGCCTTCAGCGACGGCCGTCGTTCGGAGGCGCTGACGACCCCGCCTCCACCCATCGAGTGGCCGATGACCGCGAGCCGTCCGGGGTCGACCCGGTCACGTACGGGGCTCCGCTGGGTGAGGTAGTCCAGCGCTGCCAGCAACTGGGTGCCGCGGGCGGTGTCGTAGTCGGTGCGGCTGTTGGTCTCGACGCCGATCACGACGAAACCGAAGGACGACAGCCATGGCCCCATCCATGCCTCTTCGTCGGCGAAGCGGGCGGTGTAGCCGGGGACGATCGCGACGGCGCCCCAGGTGCCCAGGCTGGTGTCGGTGGGGTAGTAGATCGTGCCGCCGTTGAATCCGTTGCCGGGTGGCACGCTGACCGACGCGGTGGTGAAGGGGCCGCGGCTGGCGGCGACGCTTGCCACGGTGGGATCCGGGCCGCGCTGGTGGGGGTTGCCGGCGGCCGCCGCCGGCTGGAGGGTGGCGAGCACCGCGGCGACCAGTCCCGCGACCGCCAGGATCGCGGCCGCGACCGCCTTGCCGGGCCGGGCCCGTAAGCCGCTCCGGGCCCGTGACCCGGACTGTGTCCGTAGCCCGGGCTGTGTCCGTAACTCGGGCTCGGTCCGCCCGGATGGGAAGCCCTCGGGCTCCTGCCGTACAACTGTGCTTCTTGGCATCAGTAACCTCCTTGGTACGCCATGGCTTCGACACACAGCCTGCACGCCCGCGCTCGGCGCCCTGCCGTGCGGGCAAGGTCTCGCCTCATCGCGTCGTCCTTCGAGAGCGGCGCCACTTCGCTACGGCTTTGCTGCGCAAGGGTGCTCGGTCCACGGCGATGGGCCGCGCGTACGGCGTGACCGGCGCCCGCCCCCGGGGATTCGTCAAGGATGGTGCTGTTCGCCCTGTGTTCGGCCGTACATACAACCGGCCCGCGCACCCCGGTGGCTCGGGGCGGAAGAAGGGTGCTCTGGCGCAGTCACGGGGAACGGCGTCGGGCTGCCGGGAACCGTCACGCGTCCCGCGTCTCACGCATGACCGGAGGGCGTGGAGCGAACCGATTCCGCGCAAGCGCTTCGACGGGATGGTACGACTGAGGGGGTGCGGGGTCAATGGCATACGGTGCGGCGGAGGGGGGCGCCCGACACGCGGGCCGCTGCGCCACCGCTTCGGCCAGCGCCTTCCGGAACGACCCTCCATCATCCACCCCTGATCTGTTCGACCGGCCGACCGGCCTCGAACCGCAGGAATCAGCCGTCGAACCGATTCCGCGACAAGGTTCGGAGCAGAATCCTCCGCACCCTTGACAGTCCGTGAAGCCGGGAGCACCGTCTCCCCCCGAAACCTCTCTGCAATCTCGCTGTAAATACGGCAACTCCGAGCGCTTCTGGATTGTCAGCGCCACCCACACGGCCCGGTCGGGTCGCGTCGGCACGGTAGGGAGATCGGATGGGAACCACACGTACAAGACGCCACCTGCTGTCCGGGCGCGGCGGCGTGCGACGGTTACTCGCGGCGTGGCGCCGTGGCAGGCCGGACGAGGTGGTGGATCGGACGCACGCCCCCCTGCCGGTGCGCTCGCCCCGCTCCCGGCGCACCGCGCTGGCCCGCGCGGGGGCGGCCGCCGTGCTCGTGGCCGGCACGCTGGCGGGTGCCACGGCCGCGGTGGGCACGGCCCGTGCCGACACGTCCGGACCGTGCGACATCTACGCGGCGGGCGGTACGCCCTGCGTGGCGGCGCACAGTACGACGCGAGCGTTGTACTCCTCGTACAACGGGCCGCTCTACCAGGTCCGGCGTGCCTCGGACAACACCACCCGGAACATCGGCGTCCTGAGCGCGGGCGGGTACGCCGACGCGGCCGCCCAGGACTCGTTCTGCTCGGGGACGAGCTGCCTGATCACGATCATCTACGACCAGTCCGGCCGCGGCAACAACCTCACCCAGGCGCCCGGGGGCGGTGCCGCGGGAGGCCCCGACAACCTCGCGAACGCGACCGCCGCACCCACCACGGTGGGCGGCCACAAGGCCTACGGCGTATACGTGGCCCCCGGCACGGGCTACCGCAACAACCGCACCAACGGCATCGCGACCGGGGACAACCCGGAGGGCATGTACGCGATCTTCGACGGCACGCACTACAACGGCGGTTGCTGCTTCGACTACGGAAACGCCGAGACGGACAGCAACGACGACGGCAACGGCACCATGGAGGCCATCTACTTCGGCAACATCAGGGTCTGGGGCTACGGTTCGGGCAACGGCCCCTGGATCATGGCCGATCTGGAGAACGGCCTGTTCTCCGGTGTCAACCAGCACTACAACGCGAACGATCCGACCATCAACTACCGGTACATGACAGCCATCATCAAGGGCGGCCCGAACCACTGGGCGATCCGTGGCGGCAACGCGCAGTCCGGCGGCCTGTCCACCTTCTACGACGGAGTGCGCCCCAACGTCCCGGGCTACAACCCGATGCGAAAGCAGGGTGCCATCATCCTGGGCACCGGCGGCGACAACAGCAAGGGTGCCCAAGGCACCTTCTACGAAGGTGTGATGACCTCCGGCTACCCGTCGGACGCCACCGAGAACGCCGTGCAGGCCAACATCACCGCGGCCGGATACAGCAACGCCCCCTCCGGCGGCACGAGCACCGGCGCGCTGCACGCGGTGGGCGCCGGCAAGTGCCTGGACGTGCCGAACTCGTCCACCACGGCCGGTACGCAGCTGCAGATCTGGGACTGCAGCGGTGGTGACAACCAGAAATGGACCCGCACGTCCTCCGGCCAGCTGACCGTCTACAGCGGTGGCAGCCAGATGTGCCTGGACGCGTACAACAACCAGACCTCCGCCGGTACCAAGGTGGTGACCTGGCCGTGCAACGGCGGTGCCAACCAGCAGTGGCAGCTGAACTCCGACGGCACCGTCACCGGCACCCAGTCCGGCCTCTGCCTCGACGTCACCGGCGCCTCCACCGCCAACGGCGCCCTGGCCGAGCTGTGGACGTGCAACGGGGGATCCAACCAGAAATGGAGTCTCAACTGACCTGACCGGCTCCAGCCCGTGACCGGCTCGCCACCGGTCACGGGCACCGCCCATCCGGCCGACAGCCCACGCCCCAGCGCACCCACGCCGCCACCGGAGGATGACGATGTCCAGAGCCAGAGTGCACCGCGGCCTCTTGGCCGCCCCAGTAGCTCTGCTCGCCCTGCTGGCCGCGAGCCTGGGCGCGGCAGGGCCCGCGGGAGCCGTACCCACCGAGCGCCAGGCGTCGGCCGCTGCCCTGTACGTGGCGCCGGACGCGGCTCCAGGAGGAAACGGCACCGCCGAGAAGCCGTTCGCGACGATCGACCAGGCGCAGCAGCCCGCGCACCGGCTCTCGGCCGACTCGGACGTCGTGGTCCACCTGGCCGGTGGCACTTACCGGCTGTCCAGGCCGCTGACGTTCGGCTCCGACGACGGCGGCCAGAACGGCCACACCATCACCTACCAGGCGACGGCCGGACAGCAGCCGACCGTGAGCGGCGCCCAGCAGGTGTCGAATTGGCAGGTTCATGATCAGAGTGCCAACATCTGGTCGGCCCACGTCGGCACCGGTGTGAACACGCGCCAGCTGTACGTCAACGGCAAGGAGGCGCCGCGCGCGGCGATCCAGGTGCCCCGCTCCGCCTTCACCTTCACCCAGACCGGCCTCACCGTCACCGACTCCTCCCTCGACTACCTGGCCGGGCTCTCGGACAAGAACCACATGGAAGTCGAGAGCGTCAACTCCTTCACCGACCGCTACGCGCCGGTCCAGTCGGTCAACGGCAGGACCATCACCATGCAGCAGCCCGCGTGGAACAACAACTCGTGGGGCTACGACACCATCAACGCGCCGTTCGCCGGCGGAACGATGTACCTCGAGAACAACTACGCGTTCCTGAAGCAGGCCGGACAGTGGTATCTCGACTCCTCCACCGGTGACCTGTACTACCGGGCCCAGCCGGGTCAGAACCCGAACAGCCTCGACGTCGAACTGCCCCGGCTGCAGAGTCTGCTCGGCGTCAGCGGCGGTTACGCTTCACCGGCGACCGGCCTGAGTTTCACCGGCATCCGGTTCACGGGCACCTCCTGGCTCGGCCCGAGCGGGCCCGACGGCTACGCGGACCAGCAGAGCGGCGCGCACATCACCGGCGCCTTCGCGATGCCCGCCAACTGGCTGAGTACCTGCAAGTCGGGGTGCACCCAGTTCGAGGCCACCCGCAACCACTGGGCGCAGATGCCCGCGGCCGTGCAGGTCTCAGCCGCCAACGGCATCACCTTCTCCGGCGACACGTTCTCCGAACTCGGGCAGGTGGGACTCGGCGTGGGGAACGACGGCGTCGCCACGGCCTCCGGCACCGGACTCGGCGCGAGCGGCATCACCATCACCGGCAACACGTTCACCGACGACGCCGGCAGCGGCATCCAGGTCGGGGGGATCCAGCCGGACGCGCACCACCCCGGCGACCCGCGGATGACCAACCAGAACATCACCATCAGCAACAACCGGATCAGCGGGGTCGGCACCGACTACAAGGAGACGGCGGGCATCCTGTCCACCTACGTCACGAACGCGACGATCACCCACAACCAGTGCGACCACCTTCCCTACGACGGGATCGACATCGGCTGGGGCTGGGGCATGAACGACCCGGGCGGCAGCCAGGACTACGTCAACCGGGGCACGTACAACTACCAGCCCGTCTACAGCACCCCCACGACGCTGAAGAACAACACCGTCTCGCACAACCTGGTCTTCGACACCAAGAAGGCGATGTTCGACGGAGGCAGCATCTACAGCCTGTCCGCGAATCCCGGCTCGGTGATCTCCGACAACTACATGTACGGCAACAACCACACCACCGCGCTGTACCTCGACGAGGGTTCCCGCTACCTGACGGTGTCTCACAACGTGGTGCAGGACGCCGGCAACTGGGCGCTCACCAACGCCAACGGCAACAACCACACCGACGACAGCACCTTCTCCGGCAACTGGTACAACGGCGGCAACACCTACGTGGCCACCGGCCCCCCGCACAACAACGTCCTCACCGGCAACGTCCAGGTCAGCGGCACCAACTGGCCGCAGGACGCGAAGCAGGTCATCCAGCAGGCGGGCGTCCAGCCGTCCGGCGGGGACGGCGGCTTCCCCACCGGCTACCACCAACTGGTGATCGGCAGCAACAATCTGTGCCTTGACGTGTACGGCAACTCCGGCAGCGCGGGCGCCGTGATCGACCAGTGGACCTGCAACGGCCAGAGCAACCAGCAGTTCCAGTTCCTGCCGGCCTCGGGCGGGTACGGCCAGTTGCAGGCCCAGAACTCCGGGCTGGTCGTGGCGGTGTCGGGCGGCTCCACGACCGCCGGCACGCCCGACATCGTGCAGCAGGCCCCGGGCGGCGGGGCCGGCAGTCTGTGGCTGCCGGTGCAGCAGTCCGACGGCTCGTACGCCTTCAAGAACCAGAACAGCGGCCTGTGCCTGGACGTCTACGGCGGCAGCACCAACCCTGGCCAGCAGCTCGACCAATGGACCTGCAAGAACACCGCCGGCAGCAACCAGGACTTCACCCTCCGCTGACCGGCTCGCGCCCCCACCCCCGTCGCGCACCCGTGAGGAACGCTGATGAAGAAGTACCCGGCACTCTTGGCCGCGGCGCTGACGGCCGCGCTCGGAGTGTGCACCGCATGGCCGGCGGCGGCCGCCCCCGGCACCGGGGCGCCGCCCCCGGCCGGGCAGGCCGCCGCCGCGCCCACCGCCTTGCGGCTGATGCCGATGGGCGACTCGATCACCTGGGGTGTCGGCAGCCCCTCGGGGAACGGTTACCGCGGCTTCCTGTGGAACCAGCTGGCGGCCGACGGCCACACCCTGGACTTCGTCGGTTCGGGCCGGGCCGGCACCATGGCGGACCCGGACAACGAAGGCCACTCCGGGTGGCGGATCGACCAGATAACCGGTATCGCCGACTCCGTGCTGGCCCGTTACCGGCCCAACGTGGTGACCCTGGAGATCGGCACCAACGATCTGAACGGCAACTACCAGGTGCCGACCGCCCCCGACCGGCTCCGCGCCCTCATCGACCGGATCACCGGCGACGTACCCGACGTGACCGTCCTCGTCGGCACCCTGATCGTCTCCACCAGCGGCACCGAGGAGGCCAACCGGCCCGCGTTCAACGCCAGGATCCCCGGAATCGTCCAGGCGGAGCAGGCCGCCGGCAAGCACGTACGCCTGGTGGACATGAGCGCGCTGACCCCCGCGGACCTCGCCGACTCGCTGCACCCCAACGACAACGGCTACCGCAAGATGGCGGACGCCTTCAGCGCCGGGGTCCGGGCCGCGGACGCGGCAGGCTGGATCAAACCCCCTGCGTCCTCCACGGGCGGCCAGGTGCGCTCCGCGGTCGCGGAGAAGTGCCTGGACGTCTCCGGCGGCAACAGCGCCAACGGGACCGCCGTGGACATCCGGTCCTGCGACGGCTCCGACGCGCAATCGTGGTCCGCGCGCTCCGACGGCACCCTGCGGGCACTCGGGAAGTGCCTCGACGCGACCGGCCGCGGTACCGCCAACGGCACCAGGATCCAGATCTGGGACTGCAACGGCGGCACCAACCAGCAGTGGCAGGCGTACAACGGCGGCTACCGCAATCCGGTCTCCGGCCGCTGCCTCGACGACCCCGGCTCGTCCACCACCGACGGCACGCAACTGGTCCTGTGGGACTGCAACGGCGGCGCCAACCAGAAGTGGACCGCTCTACCGGTCACCTGAAGCCTCCCCTACCCGGCTTCGCCTCAGCACTTCTCGTGACCGGTCCTCACCCCCCACCCGAGGAGAATGATCGCCCATGTCCTGGCTCAACAAGGGGCCCGGTGTCCGCAAGGCCCTGACCTCGGCCACCGCACTGACCGCCGGCACGGTGCTGGCCCTCACCGGCGCGGCGACGCCCGCGGCCCATGCGGCCGCCGGCACGCTGGGCGCGGCCGCGGCCGGCAGCGGCCGCTACTTCGGTACGGCCGTGGCCGCCGGAAGGCTCGGTGACTCGACGTACTCCACGATTCTCGACCGGGAATTCAACATGATCACCCCGGAGAACGAGATGAAGTGGGACACCGTCGAACCGTCCCGCGGCAACTTCAACTTCGGTCCGGCCGACCAGATCGTCGGCCACGCCACCGCGCACGGTCAGCGGATGCGCGGGCACACCCTGGTGTGGCACTCGCAGCTGCCCGGCTGGGTCGGCGGCATCAGGGACGCCAACACCCTGCGCAGCGTGATGGACAACCACATCACCAGCGAGATGACCCACTTCAAGGGCAAGATCTACGCCTGGGACGTGGTCAACGAGGCCTTCGCCGACAACGGCAGCGGTCAGCAGCGCAGTTCGGTGTTCCACGACGTGCTGGGCAACGGATTCATCGAGGAGGCGTTCCGCACCGCGCGGGCCGCCGACCCTTCGGCCAAGCTCTGCTACAACGACTACAACATCGAGAACTGGAGCGACGCCAAGACCCAGGGTGTCTACAACATGGTGCGCGACTTCAAGGCGCGCGGTGTGCCCATCGACTGCGTGGGCTTCCAGAGCCACTTCGGCGCCGGCGGCCCGCCGTCGAGCTTCCAGACCACCCTGACCAACTTCGCCGCACTCGGCGTCGACGTCCAGATCACCGAACTCGACATCGCCCAGGCACCGCCGACGGCCTACGCGAACACCGTCAAGGCCTGTATGAACGTCGCCCGCTGCACCGGCATCACCGCCTGGGGCATCCGGGACAGCGACTCCTGGCGCAGCGGGGACAATCCGCTGCTGTTCGACCGCAACGGCAACAAGAAGCCGGCCTACGACGCGGCCCTGTCCGCGCTGGGCGGCAGCAGTGGGGGGAACCCGGGGGACCCGGGAGGCATCGTCTCGGGCCAGGTGTACACGCTGAGCGACGTCGCCGCCGGCCGGGTGCTGGACGTGCCGAGCGGGCAGACGGGGAACGGTACGCAGCTGCAGGTCTGGGACGCAGGCGGTGGTGCCGCGAACCAGCAGTGGCGGGCGAGTCAGAACGGTGACGGTTCCTACACGCTGACGAACATCGCCAGTGGGCGGGTTCTGGACGAGCCGGGCGGCCAGACGGGCAACGGCACGCGGGTGGTGATCTGGGACGCCAACGGCGGCGCCAACCAGCACTGGCGGGCGAGCCGGAACGGCGACGGTTCGTACACCTTGACCAACGTCGTTTCCGGCCGGGCGCTGGAGGTCCCCTCCGGGCAGAGTGCCAACGGGGCCCCTGTTCAGATCTGGGACTCGAACGGCGGCGCCAACCAGCACTGGAACCTCAGGTGAGGTGATCGGCGCCGAGCGCGCGCTCCCGCCACCGCGCGCGCTCCTGCCACCGCATCGCTTCGGTGGACCATGACGAACACCCGCGCCCGGCACGGCGGCCGTCGCCGGACGCGGGTTTCGCCATGCCCTCACACCGCCCCGACCAGGCAAAACATGGGATGGATAGCGGTTCGATCGATGGAGACGGGCCTATTGACAGCGTGAGTGGCATGTGGAATCACTACGACATGGGATGTCTGAGCGTTCCCTGTGGATGCGTTCGACCGTCCCGCCCCCCTCGGACAGGCACGGCACCCTCTGTCCCCTTCCCCCACATCTCCAAGGAACAGAATGCAGCCTTCATCCGTCCCGCCCCCGAGCCCCGCGGCTCTCGGACGACGCTTACCGGCGGCCGCCGCCGTATGCGTGATGGCACTGCTGGCCATGTTGCTGGCCACCGCGCCGACATGGTCGGCGCCGGCCTCCGCGGCGCCCCTGGTGAGTTCCGCGTCCGGGCGGTGCCTGGACGTCAGGGGCAACGTCGACACCCCGGGAACGGCGCTGGACATCTGGGACTGCAACGCCCAGGTCAACCAGGCGTTCGAGCTCACGTCGGCGGGTGAGCTGAGGACGATGAACGGCACCCGGTGCGTGGACGCCTACGACGACCGGGCGGCCCCGGGCACGCCGGCGGTCATCCGGTCGTGCGACGGGCGGTCGAACCAGACGTGGCGACAGAACCCCGACGGGTCCGTCACCGGCGTCGGCTCCGGCCTGTGCCTGGACGTCAACGGGGCGGGAACGGCCAACGGCACCGCGGTCATCCTGTGGACCTGCAACGGTCAGAGCAACCAGAAGTGGAGCACCCCGGCAGCTCCGCCTCCGCCCCCTCCCGGCGGATCGAGGCCGTGCGACCTCTACGCGGCGGGCGGCACCCCGTGCGTGGCCGCGCACAGCACGGTGCGGGCCCTCTACAGTTCGTACCAAGGCGCCCTCTACCAGGTCAGGCGCTCCTCGGACAACGCGACCAGGGACATAGGCGTACTGACACCCGGCGGCTTCGCCGACGCGGCGGCCCAGGACTCGTTCTGCGCGGGCACCTCGTGCGTGATCACGGTGGTCCGCGACCAGTCCGGACACGGCAACGACCTGTGGTACCAGGGCTCGGCCCAGGTCCCGGGATCGAGTCAGAGCAGCCCCGCGAAGGCGACCTCCGAGTCGCTGACCGCCGGGGGCGGCAAGGCGTACTCGCTGTACATCAACCCCGGGAACAGCTACTGGCGGGACGGACACCTGACGGGCGTGCCGACCGGTACCGCACCCGAAGGGGCGTACATGGTGACCAGCGGCACCCACGTCAACGGCGGCTGCTGCTTCGACTACGGCAACAGTGAGACGACCCGGAAGGCCGACGCGGCCGGGGCGATGGACGCCATCAACTTCGGTACCGAGTGCTGGTTCGGCGGCTGCGCCGGCAGCGGGCCCTGGGTGCAGGCCGATCTCGAGTGGGGCCTGTACTCCGGCGGCAGCCAGTCCTGGAACCGCAACCAGCGCGCGTTCCCCAACAAGTTCGTCACCGCGATGCTGAAGAACAACGGGACGTCGAGGTTCGCCCTCAAGGGCGGCAACGCGCAGTCCGGTGGCCTGACCACCCTGTGGGACGGCGGGCTCCCCGGCGGATACAGCCCCATGAAGAAACAGGGAGCCATCGTCCTCGGGAGCGGCGGCGACTGCTGCAAGCCCGGCGGCGGCGCCAACCTGAGCGCCGGCACCTTCTACGAAGGAGCGATCGTCGCCGGCTACCCCTCCGACACGACCGACAACGCGGTCCAGGCCGACATCACCGCGGCCGGCTACCGCTGAGCTCCGTTCACAGGTGAGGCGGTGGCCCCCGGCAGGCCCGAGGGACCGCCGCGAAACCCGCCTCGCCGCCCTGCACGCGCCCTCCCACCACCCGGCCCAGGAGTCGATGAATCATGCCCGTGATCACTGACAGAGCCCGGCGACTGCGGCCGCTCTCCCGACTGCTCTCTCTGCGCAGGGCCCTGGCGTTCGCGTTCTCGGTCGTGCTGCTCGCCGTGGCCGCCCCTCTCCTCGCCCTCGACACGGCGCAGCCGGCCGCCGCCCTGGGCAACGGCCTCGCGCTCACCCCGCAGATGGGCTTCAACGACTGGAACGCCTACGGCTGCAACGTCTCCGAATCACTCATCAAATCCACCGCGCAGGCGATGCACACCAACGGCATGCAGGCGGCGGGCTACTCCTACGTCAACATCGACGACTGCTGGATGACCCACAGCCGCGATTCCGGCGGCCGCCTGGTGCCGGACCCGGCCAAGTTCCCCGACGGCATCAAGGGCACCGCGGACTACGTGCACTCGCTGGGGCTGAAACTCGGAATCTACGAGGACGCGGGCACCGCGACCTGTGCCGGGTATCCGGGCAGCCTGGGACACGAGACCACGGACGCGCAGTCGTTCGCGGCGTGGGGCGTGGACTATCTGAAGTACGACAACTGCAACAACACCGGGGCGCCGGCACGGACCCGGTACACCGCCATGCGTGACGCCCTGGCGGCCACCGGCCGGCCGATCCTGTTCAGCCTGTGCAACTGGGGCCAGGAGAACGTGTGGACCTGGGGCGCGGACGTGGGCAACAGCTGGCGCACCACCGGGGACATCAGCGCCAGCTACTCCAGCATGCTGTCGATCTTCCACAGCAACGTGGGACTGGCCTCCTACGCCGGCCCCGGCCACTGGAACGACCCGGACATGCTGGAGGTCGGCAACGGCTCCCTGACGGCCACCGAGAGCCGCAGCGAGTTCAGCCTGTGGGCGGAGATGGCCGCGCCGCTGATCGCGGGCACCAACATCCCCTCGGCGAGTGCGCAGACACTGTCCACGCTGACCAACTCCCGGGTGATCGCGGTCGACCAGGACCCCCTGGGCAAGCAGGGCACCATGGTCTCCTCGTCGGGCGGCCTGGACGTGCTGGCCAAGCCGCTGGCCAACGGCGACGTGTCGGTGGCGCTGTTCAACGAGACGGGCTCGACGGCGACCATCACCACCAGCGCGGCCGCGATCGGGAAGACCGGCGCGTCCGCCTACACCCTGACCGACCTCTGGTCGGGGGCGTCCTCGACCACCACCGGCACGATCAGCGCCTCGGTGCCGGCCCACGGCACGGTGATGTACCGGGTCGCGGGTGGCACCAGCGGCGGCGGTACCAGCGTGACCGGCACGCTGCACGCGGTGGGTTCCGGCAAGTGCCTCGACGTGCCGAACTCGACCACGACCGCCGGGACCCAGGTGGAGATCTGGAGCTGCCACGGCGGGGCCAACCAGACCTGGACGCACTCCACCTCCAACCAGCTCACCGTCTACTCCGGCAGCGATCAGAGGTGTCTGGACGCCTACAACAACCAGACCAGCCCCGGGACGAAGGTGGAGATCTGGTCCTGCAACGGCCAGACCAACCAGCAGTGGACGCTGAACTCGAACGGCACGATCACCGGTGTCCAGTCCGGCCTGTGCCTGGACGTCGCCGGAGGGGCCACGGCCGACGGCGCCCTCGCCCAGCTGTCGACCTGCAACGGCAGCAGCAGCCAGCGGTGGACGCTGGGATGAATCCCCTTCCGCGCAGCTTCGGTGCCGCCGTGGGGGCGGCACCGCCACAGAGGAGGTCTCCATGATCGGACCAGCCGCAGATCGCCGGCGAAGGCGATGGAAAGCCGTGCTCCTCATTGCCCTGGCGATGGCCGTGGCCGCGTTCGGCGCGCCTGCGTTCGCGACGTCCTCGCAGCCCGGTACCAGCGTCACCGCCACTGTCCACCCGGCGGCCCACCGCGCGGCGGACACGTCGCTCCCGTGTGACATCTACGCCGCGGGCGGTACGCCGTGTGTGACGGCGCACGCCACCACCCGGGCGCTCTTCGCGTCGTACAACGGGCCGCTGTACCAGATCCAGCGGTCCTCCGACCACAGCTACCGCGACATCGGCGTCCTCAGCGCGGGCGGGTACGCCGACGCGGCTTCCCAGGTCTCGTTCTGCGCGGGCACCTCGTGCACGATCACGAAGATCTACGACCAGACCAGTATGCACAACGACCTGCCGATCTCCTGGGGCGGCTTCTGGAAGGGACCTGGTCCGAACGGGTCCGACGTCGGCGCGGACGCCATGGCCCTGCCGGTGACCGCGGCCGGCCACCAGGTCTTCGGCGTCAAGGTCAAGCAAGGTGTCGGCTACCGGATCGACCACGCGAAGGGTGTGGCCACCGGTTCCCAGCCCGAAGGCATCTACATGGTGACGTCGTCGAACTACACGAACCAGTGGTGCTGCTTCGACTACGGCAGCGGTGAGAACTCCCACACCGACACCGGCAACGCCACCATGAACGCCATCTACTGGGGCAACGCCTGCTGGTTCAACGGGTGCACCGGCAACGGACCCTGGGTCGAGGCCGACCTGGAGAACGGCATGTACCACACCAACACCGGCTCCAACAAAGACCCCAACAACACCGGGGTGCACTTCCCGTTCGTCAGCGCGTGGCTGAAGAACAACGGCACCAGCAACTTCACCCTCAAGTACGGCAACGGCAGCAGCGGCGGACTGACCACCACCTTCTCCGGCCCCTTGCCGAACGGCTACTCACCGATGAAGCTCGACAGTTCGGTCCTGCTCGGCACCGGGGGCGACAACAGTGTCTCGGGCACCGGCGAGTTCTTCGAAGGCGCCATGACGGCGGGTTACCCCTCCGACGCCACCGAGAACGCCGTGCAGGCGGCCATCACCGCCGCCGGCTACGGAGCGGGCGGCGGCGGTGGCAACACGACCGGTGCGCTGCGTGCGGTGGGTGCGGGCCGGTGCCTGGAGGTGCCGGGCGCCTCCACGACACCGGGTACGCAGACGCAGATCCGGGACTGCGCCGGCGCGGCGAACCAGACCTGGTCCAAGACCGCCGCGCAGGAGCTCACCGTGTACTCCGGCAGCAGCCGGCTGTGCCTGGACGCCTCCGGTCGGGGCACCAGCCCCGGCACCAAGGTCATCACCTGGACCTGCAACGGCCAGGCAAACCAGCAGTGGAACGTCAACACGGACGGCACCATCACCAACGCCCAGTCCGGCCTGTGCCTGGACGTCACCGGCGCAGCCACCGCCAACGGCACCCCCGTCGAACTGTGGACCTGCAACGGGCAGTCCAACCAGCAATGGTCACTGAGCTGACCCCCTGACGGAACCGTCCCTCACACGCGCCGCAGCGCGGCGGCGCCGAACCGGGAGGAGGATCGGAATGAGGACGAGAGCGAGAGCAGGCCGTCTGCTCCTGACCGTCGGCTTCATCCTGGCGCTCGTGCTGCCGCTGCTGTCGACGACCGCGAGCCAGGCCGCCGCGGGTGAGTCACTGAGCGTGCACCTGGCGTCGACACGAGGACCGTCGACCGGCGTGGGCGAGGGGTTCCTCTACGGCTTCGACGAAGACGGCAGCCGGCCGGCGGACCAGTTCATCCAGCCGCTGGGGATCAACGCCTTCCGCGGCGGCGGATGGTTCTCCGGCGGCTGGATCAGGGACGGCTACCAGTACGGCTCGGCGACCCGGGCCGACCTCGACTCGATCGTCGCGCAGGCGAAACGGCTCACCCGGCCGCCCTACCACGCGCAGTACCAGGTGCTGGTGAGCGACATCTACGGCGCGAACGGCGGCCAGCCGTCGAACACCAGGTACCCGTGCGACAACGGCGACTGCTCCAACTGGGTCGGTTTCATCGACGCGACGGTGGGAGCGCTGCAGGCGTCGGGACTCACGTTCGCCTACGACATCTGGAACGAGCCCGACATCTCCGCCTTCTGGACCCGGGGCGTGAACAGCACCCAGTACTTCCGGATGTGGGACACCGCCTACCGGGAGATCCGGCGCATCGCCCCGCAGGCGCAGATCGTAGGACCGTCACTCGCGTTCAACCCCCAGCACAGCCCGGGCGAATGGCAGACCTGGCTCGCGCACGTGAAAGCGGCCGGGACGGTGCCGGACATGATCACCAACCACAACGAGGGCGACGTCGACGACCCGGTCACCGTCGCGCGGACGCTGAACAGCGATCTGACCGCGGCGGGCATCGGGCCGCTGCCGCTGTCCTCGAACGAGTACCAGCCGGCCGACCGGCAGACCGCCGGGGTCACAGCGTGGTACCTGGCGCGGTTCGCGCAGTCCGGGTACACCAACGCGATGCGCGGCAACTGGGTGTGCTGCGTGACCCCGAACCTGACCGGAGTCCTCACCCAGAGCGGGGGCAGTTGGCAGCCGACCGGCAACTGGTGGGCGCTTCGGGACTACGCCGACATGACCGGCACCCTGGTGGACACCTCCGGCCAGGTCGGTTCCACGGCGATCTCGGCCTCCGAGGACTCCGCTGCCAAGCGGGCGGTGGCGGTCATCGGCGATTCCAACGGGTACACCGGCGCCGCGTCCGTGACCTTCGACGGGCTGGCGTCCGTACCCTGGTTGGCGAGCGCCGACGGCGTGCACGTCACCGTGCACCGCATCCCGGACCAGGCGCCGCTCGGCGCCCCGCAGACGGTGTACGACCAGAACGTGAGCGCCTCGGGCGGTTCGATCACCGTGCCGATCACGTTCCAGGGCGCGCACGACGCCTTCTCCGTCTATCTGACACCCGCATCGTCCGGTGGCGGTGGCGGCGGCTTCCCGGACGGCGACCACCAACTCGTGGTCGCCTCCAGCAACCTGTGCCTGGACGTCTACGGCAACTCGAGCAGCACCGGTGCCGCGATCGACCAGTGGACCTGCAACGGGCAGGCCAACCAGAAGTTCCGGTTCGTGCCCGCCTCCGGTGGTTACGGCGAACTGCGGGCCCAGAACTCAGGCCTGGACGTGGCGGTGGCCGGCGGCTCCACGACGGCGGGCACCCCGGACATCGTCCAGCAGGCGCCGGGAACCGCATCCAACGGCCTCTGGCTGCCGCTGCCGCAGTCCGACGGCTCCTACGCCTTCCAGAACAAGAACAGCGGCCTGTGCCTGGACGTCTACGGCGCCGGCAGCAACAACGGCCAGCAACTCGACCAGTGGCAGTGCAAGAACACGCCCGGCAGCAACCAGGACTTCATCCTCCGCTGATCGACCTGCGAAAGGAAAAAACCCACCGTGTCAGCATTCAAACGGCTGTTACGGCGCCTGCGCGCCTCGACGGTCGTGCTCGCGGGCCTCCTCCTGACCGCCGGCGGCCTCGTGGCCACGGCCGCCACGCCGGCCCAGGCCGCCACCTCCATCACCGTCAACGGCGCGTCCGGTGGCCGCACCTTCGACGGCGTCGGCGCGATCAGCGGCGGGGGCGGCAACAGCAGGCTCCTGATCGACTATCCCGAGCCCCAGCGCGGCCAGATCCTCGACTATCTGTTCAAACCCGGTTACGGCGCCTCCTTGCAGATCCTCAAGGCGGAGGTCGGCGGTGACACCAACTCCACCTCGGGTGCCGAACCCAGTCACCAGCACACCCGGTCCGACCTGAACTGCGACCGGGGCTACGAGTGGTGGCTGATGGCGCAGGCCAAGGCGCGCAACCCGGACATCAAGCTGTACGGGCTCGCCTGGGGTGCGCCCGGCTGGATCGGCGGCGGGAACTTCTGGTCCACCGACATGGTCAACTACCTGCTCTCCTGGCTGGGCTGCGCCAAGCAGCACGGGCTGAGCATCGACTACCTCGGCGGGTGGAACGAGCGAGGCTACAACATCTCCTGGTACGAGCAGTTGCGCAGCGCGCTCAACAGCAACGGCTACGGCAACGTCAAGATCGTCGCGGCCGACTCGGACTGGAACGTGGCGAACGACGTCAACTCCAACCCGGCGTTCGCCGCCGCGGTGAGCGTCATCGGCACGCACTATCCCTGCGGCTACCGGTCGTCCCAGTCCAACTGCTCGGTGCCGTCGGCCGCCACCTCGTCCGGCAAGACGCTGTGGGCGAGCGAGAACGGCTCGGACGACTACAACGGGGGAGCGCAGGCCATGGCCCGCGGCATCAACCGCGGCTACATCGACGGCCGGATGACCGCGTACCTCAACTGGCCGGTGGTCGCCGCCGTGACACCCAACATCCCCTATCCCACCATGGGGCTCGCCCTGGCCTCCCAGCCCTGGTCCGGCCACTACTCGATCGGCAAGAACGCCTGGGTGATGGCACAGACCAGCCAGTTCACCGCCCCGGGGTGGCACTACCTCGACGCCTCCAGCGGTTACATCGCAGGCAACCGGAACAACGGCAGCTACGTCTCACTGAAGTCCACGAACAACTCCGACTGGTCCACGGTCATCGAGACCATGGACGCCGGCAGTGCCCAGACACTGGACTTCAACGTCACCGGTGGGCTGTCCACCAAGACCGTCCACGTCTGGTCGACCGACGTCCGCTCCGGCAACGCGGCCGACTACTTCGTGCACACCACGGACATCACCCCGTCCGGCAGCGGCTTCAGCCTCACCGTCCAGCCCGGCCGCGTGTACACCCTGACCACCACGACCGGCCAGGGCAAGGGCACCGCCGCCGGTCCCGCCCAGGGCAATCTGGCGCTCCCGTACAGCGACTCCTTCGACAGCTACACCACCGGCACCGAGGCCAAGTACCTCATGGACTGGCAGGGCGCCTTCGAGGCGGTGGGCTGCGGCGGCGGCCGCAGCGGCAAGTGCGTGCGCCAGATGAGCCCGCAGAAGGCGATCACCTGGGACGCGCTGACCGATCCGCACGCCCTGCTCGGTGACACCAGCTGGGGCAACTACACCGTCTCCTCGGACGTCATGCTCGAACAGCCCGGATACGTCGAGCTGATCGGCCGTGCGGGCGGGCACGACTACGACCGCACCGGAGGGCTGAACGCCTACCACCTGCGGGTGAGCGACACCGGGTCCTGGTCGATCCTGAACTCGAACACCAACGGCACCGTGTCCACCCTGGCCCGCGGCACGACCGCCGCGCTGGGCACCAACCGGTGGCACACCCTGGGCCTCACCTTCTCCGGCACCACCATCACCGCCGTCGTCGACGGTGCCACGGTCGGTTCCGCGACCGACCGCACCTGGGCCGCCGGACAGATCGGCTACGCGACCAGCCAGGGCGAGACGGCGCAGTTCGACAACCTCTCCATCACTCCCGGCAGCGGCGGCGACGACGGCGGCACGACCGGTGCGATCGTCGGGGCCGGTTCCGGCAGGTGCGTGGACGTGCCCAACCAGTCGCAGACGGCCGGCACCCAGGTGGAGCTGTGGGACTGCAACGGCGGCAGCAACCAGCAGTGGACCAGCACCTCGGCCGGTGAGCTGCGGGTCTACGGCAGCGACTGCCTGGACGCCGCGGGCCAGGGCACCAGCCCCGGCACCAAGGTGGACATCTGGGGCTGCACCGGCGGCGCCAACCAGAAGTGGACCCTCCACGCCGACGGCACGATCACCGGTGACCAGTCCGGCCTGTGCCTGGACGCCACCGGCGCGGCAACGGCCAACGGCACCCTGCTGCAGCTGTGGACCTGCAACGGCAGCAGCAACCAGAAATGGACGCGCGAGTGAGCCGCTGACCGGCTGACGACCGCTCACTCCCGCACCCCCTCGATCCCCAGAGAGGCCCCCACATGTCTTCCTCCTCCCTGCCGGTCAGCCGGCGCCGGCTGCTGGCGGCGGCCGGCGCGGCCACGGCCTTCGGCCTGCTGCGGTTCGCCCCCGAGGCCGCCGCGACCGACGGCCCCGGGAGCTACACCGCGAGCTGGTCCTCCGTGGACCAGCACCCCCCGGCCCCGGCGTGGTTCCAGGACGCCAAGTTCGGCATCTACTACCACTGGGGCGTCTTCAGCGTTCCCGCGTTCGGGAACGAGTGGTACCCGCGCAACATGTACATCGGCGGCTCGGCCGAGAACCGGCACCACATCGACACCTACGGCGACCCCTCGGTCTGGCCGTACAACAACTTCATCGACGGTGCCCGCGACAAGGCCGGCAACCGGGTGCAGTTCGCCCCCAAACTCGCCTCCCAGGGCGGCAACTTCGACCCGGACGCCTGGGCGCGGCTGTTCAAGTCGGCGGGGGCGAGGTTCGCCGGTCCGGTCGCCGAACACCACGACGGCTTCTCCATGTGGAACAGCCGCGCCAACCCGTGGAACTCGGTCCAGCGCGGCCCCAAGCTCGATCTCGTGGGGCTGCACGCGCAGGCCATCCGCGGGCAGGGACTGAAGTTCATCACCGCGCTGCACCACGCCTACCACTTCAACGGCTACTACGACCACGTACCGAACCAGTCGGACCCGACGCTGCGCATCCTCTACGGCCAACAGGGCTCGGCCGCGGAGAACAAGCTCTGGTACGACAAGCTGATCGAGATCGTCGACGGCTACCAGCCGGACCTGGTCTACCAGGACTTCGACCTGGGCCTGGTGCAGGAGTCCTACCGGCTCCAGTTCCTCGCGCACTACTACAACCAGGCCGTCTCCTGGAACAAGGACGTGGTCGCGACCTACAAGGACGGCTTCGACAACAAGGGCGAGGTCTACGACTTCGAGCGCGGCGGCCCGGCAGGACTGCTCACCCCCTACTGGCTGACCGACGACAGCATCTCCTCCTCCAGTTGGTGCTACACGGTGGGCATCGGCTACTACTCCACGCAGGCACTGCTCCACTCGCTGATCGACCGGGTCAGCAAGGGCGGCAACATGCTGCTGAACATCGCCCCCATGGCCGACGGCACCATCCCCTCCGGCCAGCAGTCGATCCTGCTCGCCATGGGCGACTGGCTCGGCCGCTTCGGAGAGGCGATCTACGGCACCCGCTCCTGGGCCAGTTACGGCGAGGGCCCCACCAAGATGGGCGGGGGTTCGTTCAGCGGACCCGTGGCCGGCAAACCGCAGGACGTCCGGTTCACCCGCAGCGCGGACAACAAGGTCCTCTACGCCACCGCGCTGGGCTGGCAGGGCGGGACCATGACCATCACGA
Source organism: Streptomyces sp. NPDC001544 (assembly GCF_042894285.1). Taxonomy (NCBI): domain Bacteria; kingdom Bacillati; phylum Actinomycetota; class Actinomycetes; order Kitasatosporales; family Streptomycetaceae; genus Streptomyces; species Streptomyces sp. NPDC001544. Next base: position 435,345 of record NZ_JBIAVN010000002.1, read on the forward strand.
CGCTGAACTCGAACCAGATCAACCTCAGCAGCCTGACCGGCGTCAAACTGCTGAACAACACCGCCGGCACCTACATCGACCTCCCCGTGCCGGCCCAGGACGCCTCCGGCCTGCACCTCACCATGCCCTCGTCCAACCCGCCGTTCAGTGCCCTGGCGTACACGGTCAAGCTCACCTTCTCCGGTGAGATCCCCGCCCTGGGCGCGCCGGGCGGCTCCACGACCTGGGTGAAGATCGCCAACGTGACCAGCGGACTGGTGCTCGACAGCGGTGGAAACGTGGCCTCCGGCTCCAACCTCAAGCAGTGGAACTACGACGGCAGCACCAACCTGCAGTGGCAGCTGATCGACCTCGGCAACGGTTACCACCGCATCTCCAACCGCACCAACGGCATGGCGGCCGACAGCTGGGGCAATGCGGCCAACGGCGCTCCGGTCCGCCAGGAGGTGTGGAACGGCGGCAACAACCAGCAGTGGTCACTCAACAGCCTGGGTGGCAACCGCTACCAGATCGTCAACCGGGGCACGGGCACCGCCCTCGACGGCAGCGGCAGCACCACCGTCGGCTCGACCGCCGTGCTGTGGGCGCCGAACTCCAGCACCAACAACCAATGGACGATCACCGGCGTGTGAACCGCCCCGGCGACAGAAGCTCCCCGCACGTCCCCCCACCAGGAAGAAGGAGTGCATGAAACCCAAACCACTCTTGTTGTCGATCGCGGCTGCGTTACTTCTCGTCCTGTCGGCCGCGGGCACCTCGTTCAGCAGTAGCCTGGGCGCGCCCGCGGCGGCGAAGACAACCGGTGCCGTCCGTGCGACCGCCGGCTGCGGCAAGGCACCGGCGCTGACAAGTGGTACACACACCATCCAGAGCGGCGGCCAGGCGCGCAGCTACATACTGCGGGTCCCCGCCGGTTACGACAACAACCACCCCTACCGGCTGATCTTCGGTTTCCACTGGCGGGGCGGCACGGCGGGCGACGTCGACTCGGGCGGAACCGACGGGTACAACTGGTCCTACTACGGTCTCAGGCGCCTGGCCGACGCGAACAACAGCACGATCTTCGTCGCGCCCCAGGGCAACGGCAACGGCTGGGCCAACCCCGGCGGCCAGGACGTGGCCTTCGTCGACGCCATGGTCAGCCAGATCGAAGCAGGTCTGTGCGTCGACACCACCCAGTTGTTCTCCGCGGGCTTCAGCTACGGCGCCGCGATGTCGTACGCCCTGGCCTGCTCCCGGGCGACGGTCTTCCGCGCGGTCGCCGTCTACTCCGGTGCGAACCTCAGCGGGTGCGACGGCGGCAACCAGCCCATCGCCTACATGGGTCTGCACGGCCTCAGGGACAACGTGCTGCCCATCGCGTCGGGACGACAGCTGCGGGACACCTTCGTCCGGACGAACGGCTGCACCCCGCAGAACCCGCCCGAGCCGGCCTACGGAAGCCTGACGCACATCATCACCACCTACTCCGGATGCCGGTCCGGATATCCCGTCGTCTGGGCCGCGTTCGACGGAGCGGGCCACGACCCCGGGCCCATAGACGGTTCCACCGGTGACGGCTGGCGCACCTGGACGTCGGCAGCGGTGTGGCAGTTCTTCACCCAGTTCGGCTCGGGCACGAACCCGCCCCCGCCGCCGCCCCCGCCCTCCGGCAACCAGGAGATCGTCGGCCAGCAGTCGGGGCGCTGCCTCGACATCAACAACTCCACGACCGCCAACGGCACCCAGGCACAGCTGTGGGACTGCAACGGCGGCGCCAACCAGCGGTGGACCTACTCCTCCGGAAAGCAACTGGTGGTCTACGGCAACAAGTGCCTGGGCGTCGGCCAGTCCGCGGGCAGCGGCACCCCGGCGGCGATCTGGGACTGCAGCGGTCAGGCGGACCAGCAGTGGAACGTCAATCCCGACGGCACGATCACAGCGGTGCAGTCGGGGCTCTGCCTGGACGCCAACGGCCAGGGGACCGCGAACGGGACGAAGATCCAGCTGTGGAGCTGCACGGGCGGTGCGAACCAGCACTGGAGCCTGCAGAACTGACACACCGGGGCCGGGCCCGCAGGCACCGTACGGACCCGGCCCCGCGCACGAACCGGACCACCGGCCAATGTTGCGCAAGGAGGCGCGAGATGCGCAGAACCAACACACCGTCCCTACGCGCGGCTGTGGCAGCCGCGTGCTGCTTGGGCATGCTCGGCGCGGTCGGTGGCACGGCCCATGCCGGCCCCCGGTCCACGGTCCGGGCGTCCCCGCCCATCTATCTAGACACCTCCTATTCCTTCGCGGAGCGGGCCGCGGACCTGGTCTCGCGGATGTCCCTGGACGAGAAGGTCCAGCAGTTGCACACCAACAGCGCGCCGGCCATTCCGCGGCTGGGCGTGCAGCAGTACACGTACTGGAGCGAGGGTCAGCACGGCATCAACACCCTGTTCGCCAACATCAACCCGGGTTCGGTGACCGGTGGCGTGCACGCCACCAGCTTCCCCACCAACTTCGCCGCGTCCATGTCCTGGGACAAGGACCTGATGTACAAGGAGACGACGGCGATCTCGGACGAAGCCCGGGGCCTGCTGGACAAGTCGCTGTGGGGAACCGGGCAGAACAACCTCGGGCCCTCGAAGGACGACTACGGGATGCTCACCTACTGGGCGCCGACGGTCAATCTCGACCGTGACCCGCGGTGGGGCCGCACCGACGAGGCGTTCGGCGAGGACCCGTACTTCACCGGGCAGATGGCGGGCGCTTTCGTGAACGGCTACCAGGGCCAGAATCCCGACGGCAGCCCGCAGGGCAAGTACCTGAAGGTCGCCTCGACCGCGAAGCACTACGCGCTCAACAACGTCGAGCAGGACCGCACCGGCATCAGTTCGAACGTCTCGGACGACGACCTGTACGACTACTACACCGCGCAGTTCAAGAGCCTGATCGAGAAGTCGCGTGTCGCGGGCCTGATGACCTCGTACAACGCGATCAACGGCACCCCGTCCGCGGCCAACACGTACACCACCAACCGGATCGCGCAGCGCACGTACGGCTTCGACGGGTACATCACCTCCGACTGCGGCGCGGTCGGCACCACGTACCAGTCCTTCCCCACCGGTCACGACTGGGCTCCGCCCGGCTGGACCACCGACCACAAGGGTGCCAACTCGACCTGGACCAGCAGTGCCACGGGCCAGAAGGTGTCCGGGGCGGCCGGCGGCCAGGCCTACGCGCTGCGTGCGGGCACCAACGTCAACTGCACGGGTGCGGAGGCCACCTCAGCCAACCTCGAGCAGGCGATCAAGGCCGGCGTCCTCAGCGGGGGCGTCATCGACAACGCGCTGGTGCACCTGTTCACCGTCCGGATGCGGACCGGTGAGTTCGACCCGGTGAACCAGCAGCCGTACACGAAGATCACCAAGGACGTCATCGAGTCCCCGGCCCACCAGGACCTGGCCCGGACCGTCGCCGACAACGCACTCGTCCTGCTGCAGAACAACAAGGTCGCGGGTACCGGCAGGCCACTGCTGCCGGCCGACCCGGCCGCCCTGAACAAGGTCGTCATCGTCGGCGACCAGGCCGGGAAGGTCACGCTGGGCGGCTACTCGGGCGATCCCACCAAGAAGGTGGACGCCGTCCAGGGGATCACCGCCCAGGTCAAGGCGGCCAACCCCGGCGCGCAGGTCGTCCACGACGCCGCCGGCACCTCCAGCACCGCGACCGGCGCGGCGACACTGAGCGCCCGGACCCAGGCCGATATCAAGAGCGCCGACCTGGTGGTCGTCGCGGTCGGCACCGACGATGCCACGGCGGGCGAGGGCAAGGACCGCGCCGGGCTGGCCCTGCCCGGCAACTACGGCAGCCTCATCGACCAGGTCACCGCCCTGGGCAACCACCGGACGGTCCTGGACATCCAGTCCGACGGGCCGGTCGCCATCGAGCCCTACCGTGCCAAGGTGACCTCGATCGTCTTCGCCGGCTACAACGGCGAAAGCCAGGGTGACGCCCTCGCCGACGTCCTGTTCGGCAGGCAGAACCCCGGCGGGCACCTGAACTTCACCTGGTACAAGGACGACTCCCAGCTGCCCGCCATCTCCGACTACGACCTCGCACCCAGCGGGACCGGTGGTCTGGGCCGCACCTACCAGTACTTCACGGGCACGCCGACCTACCCCTTCGGCTACGGCCTGAGCTACACCACCTTCGCCTACTCCCACGTCCGCGCGGACCGCTCCTCGGTGAACGCCGATGGGACGGTGAACGTCCGCTTCGACGTCACCAACACCGGCACCGTTGCCGGAACCACCGTCGCCCAGCTCTACGCGGCCACCGGCTTCACGGTCAAGGACCGTGAACTGCCGAAGAAGCGGCTCGTCGGCTTCAAGAAGACCCGGGTCCTGCAGCCCGGCGCCACACAGCACATCACCCTGCGCGTCCGGGTCCCCGACCTCGCCTTCCACGACGGCAGGAAGGCCAAGCAGGTCGTCCACGACGGCACGTACCGGTTCGAGGCCGGACCGGACTCCGCCACCACCGCCGGATCCGCCAGGGTCACCGTGCACGGCAGCCTCACCCCGCACGTGAAGTACGTGACCGTACAGCCTGAGGCCGTGGTGTACGACGCGGGCCACACCCTCGACCTCACCGCTCGCAACCGGTGGATCAAGGACGACACCGATCCCACGGCCCAGCCCGGCCGCAACCTGAAGGTCACCGCCGACCACATCGTGGAGGCGGTCAACGACGACGGCTCCTTCCTGGACCTGTCCAGGACCAAGGTCCGTTACTCCAGCAGCGACCCTTCCGTCGCCACCGTCAGCAGCAAGGGGCTGGTCACCGCGGTGGGCAACGGCGTGGCCACCATCAGCGCGACCGTGCACGGCGTCACCGGTTCCGCGGTGATCCGCGTCCACCACTCCCTGGCCCTCTCCGCCGACCCGATCGTCAAGCGGGGTTCACCCGTCACGGCGACCACCACCTACACCAACACCGGCCCGACCGCCCTGCCGAACGCATCGGTCACCCTCGACGTACCCGACGGCTGGAGGGCCGCCCCGACCTCACCGGCCACCTTCCGCAGCATCCCGGCCGGCGCCTCGGTCAAGACCACCTGGACGATCACGCCCCCGGCCGGCGTCAAGCCCGGCACCTTCGCCCTCGCCGCCTCGGCCGGCTACCGGGGCGCCCGGGCCAGCGACGACGCGGCCTGCCAACTGTTCGTCCCCTACTCGTCCCTCGACGACATCACCAAGAACACCGGCATCAGCGATGACGCCACTCCGGGCGCCGGCAATCTGGACGGCGGCCGTCAGAGCCTGTCCCAGCAAGCCCTCGCCGCCAAGGGGATAACCTCCGGCGGCACCGTCAGCCACGACGGACTGACGTTCACCTGGCCCACCACCGGCACCGGCAAGCCCGACAACATCGTGGCCGGGGGCCAGACCGTCCCCTTCACCGGAAGCGGCGCCAAGCTCGGCTTCCTCGGCACCGCCGACTACGGCGACGCGTCCGGCACCGGCCTGATCACCTACACCGACGGCACCAGCCAGAGCTACACCCTGTCCTTCTCCGACTGGTGGAGCAACAGTGCCGCCGGCGGCGGCGACATCCTCGCCACCACCGACTACTTCAACAGCGGCAGCGGCAAGGTCCAGCAGAAGGTCAGCGTGTACGGCGCCACCGTGCCGCTCCAGGCAGGCAAGACCGTGGCCTACCTGACCCTGCCGAACGTCGGCTCCGACGCGACGCAAGGCCAGGTGGCCATGCACATCTTCGCCACAGCCATCGGCTGACCACCCACCGCCGGCGGGCGCAGGTTCCTGCGCCCGCCGGGCACCCTCCCGAGCCGCTTCACGGCCCATACCGATCACCGGAAACGAGGTCCACTTGTGAGACGCACTCTGCACGCGGTCCTGGCGATGGTGTTACTGCCACTGGCCGCAGCCTTCACGCTCCTGACGTCCCAGCCCGCGGCCGCGGCGAGCCTGACCCGTGTCACCGGCTTCGGGAACAACCCCACCAACCTCAACATGTACCTTTACGTGCCCTTCCACCTGGCGTCCAGGCCCGCCGTGCTGGTCCTGGTCCATTACTGCGGGGGCTCGGCCGGCGGGATCTTCGGCGGCAACGGACATGACTACGTCACCGCCGCGGACCGGTACGGCTACATCATCGTCCTGCCCGAGGCCACCCGCAGCGGGCACTGCTTCGACGTCTCGTCACCGGCGGCGCTCAGGCGCAACGGCGGCAGCGACTCCACCGGCATCATGTCGATGGTCGGTTACACACGGCAGCACTACAACGTCGACCCGGCCCGCATCGTCGTCAGCGGATTCTCGTCGGGAGCCATGATGACGAACGTGCTGGCCGCCGAGTACCCCGATGTCTTCAGTGCCGCCTCCGCGTTCTCCGGGGTACCGGCGGGCTGCTTCGCCACCAGGGACGGTTCCCAGTGGAACAGCCAGTGCTCCGGCGGCAACGTCATCAAATCGGCTCAGCAGTGGGGTGACCTGGCGCGTTCCATGGATCCGGGCTACACCGGAGGCTACCCGCGCATGCAGCTGTGGCACGGCACCACCGACACGACCCTCGCCTATCCGAACTTCGGTGAGGAGATCAAGCAGTGGACCAACCTGCACGGCATCGGCCAGACACCCGCCGCCACCGACCGGCCGCAGTCGGCCTGGACCCGCACCCGCTATGGCGGCACCGGCCCGCAGGCCCCCGTCGAGGGCATCAGCATCGCGGGTACGGGCCACACCCTGCCGCAGCCCGGCATGCTCGCCCGTGCCATCACCTTTCTCGGTCTCGACAGCTGAAGTCCGCACGCCCGTCCGACGGGTGACCGTCACTGTCGCCACTCCTCACTATCAGCTAACATAGAATAATTAGATAGATGAATGCCCTAGTGGTGAGGAGTGGCCGTGGACTTCGGGCTGACCGACGAGCAGGACCTGTTGCGTGCGACGGCACGGCAGTTCGTCGCCGACGTGTGCCCGGCCGAGAAGGCCAAGCAGTGGGACGAGGAGGGCGTCGTACCGCCCGAGCTGTTCCGGGGCATGTCGGATCTGGGGTGGTTCTCCCTGCCGTTCGACGAGGAGGAGGGCGGCGACGGCGGGGGACCGCTCGAACTCCTCCTGATCGCCGAGGAGCTGGGCAGGGCCAGCTTCGATGTCGCCATGTGCTACATCGGGGTGCTCATCCCCGCCCTCACGGTGTTCCGGTGGGGCAGCCGGGCACAGCGCGACTTCATCCGCGAGCAGGTCATGACCGGCCGCCATCGGCTCGCCGTCGGCCTCAGCGAGCCGGACAGCGGGTCCGACGCCGCGGCGCTGCGCACCACCGCCGAGGATCACGGCGACCACTTCACCGTCCGCGGCCAGAAGGCGTGGTGCACCGGTGGCGGACTGCCCGACACCACCATCGCGACCTATGTGCGCACCGGGCCCCGCGAACCCAAGCACGGCGGCATCAGTCTCCTGCTCGTCGATCCCGCGACGGACGGCGTCGAGGTCCGCCGCACTCCCACGCTGGCCCGGCACATCCTGGGCACCAACGAGGTCTTCTTCCACGACGCCCTGGTGCCGAAGGAGAATCTCGTCGGCCCGCGCGACGAGGGGTGGAAGGTCATGCTCTCCAACATCGAGCTGGAGAAGGTGATCATCAGCGGCGGATACCTGGGGGCGGCGCAGGCCACCCTGGACGAGATGCTGGAGTACGCCCGCACCCGGCACGCCTTCGGCCGTCCGATCGGGAACTTCCAGGCGCTCGCGCATGCCATGGCCGACCTGCAGACCGAGATCGACTCCGCCAGGCTGCTCGCCCACCGTGCGGCCTGGCTGCTCGCCCAGGGCAAACCGTGCACGCGGGAGGGCTCGATGGCGAAGCTGAAGGGCTCGGAGACATACGTCGCCGCCGCCCGGCTCGGGATGCAGGTCCTCGCGGGACACGGGTTCTCCACGGAGAGCGTGATGAGCTTCCGCTACCGGGAGTCGATCGTGGCCACCATCTCCGGCGGGACGAGCCAGATACAGCGCAACGGCATCGCCCGCAGCATGGGGTTGCGCTCCTACTGACCCTCGCCGTCCTGACCGGCCAGCCATTCCTGGTGACGGACGAAGTGGCCCCGGTCCCGGGTCACCCAGATCCCGGAGACCCGGGCCAGCACGGCGCGGGTCGGCAGGAGCGCCATCTCGCCCGCGATGTACCAGCGACTGCCCTCCCGCTTCTCCACCCAGGCCCGGACCTCGAGCGGGCGTTCCACCGGTACGGGCTTCACGAAGCTCACGCGCAGTTCCGCGGTCACGCTCAACACCCGGTGCAGCAAAGGGAGATGCCCGAGGCAGTCGTCAAGGACCGCTGCCGTCCAGCCGCCGTGCGCGACGTCCGGCCCACCCTCCTGGTCCCGCGGGCAGGACAGCTCGAACCGCGCCGACCCGTTCTCGTCGAGCTGCTCGCGCCGCACTCCCAGCCGACAGGAGCCGGCGGCTCGGCACGCCCCGCACAGCGCCACCCCGCCCGGGGTCCGGGGAGGTTCCTGGAAGTCCGCCCCGGCCCAGGGCCCCGTCGGTGTCGTGGACATCGTGTGCCTCCTCGTGTCAGACATCGGCAAGCAGTGGGCGCAGCTTTCCGGCGATCAGCTGGACCTGGCGGGCCACCATGTCCTCGGGCATCCCGGCCAGCGAGGCCCACAGGAACACCCCTTCCACCGGCAACCCCGCCACGTACGCCTTGACGGCCTCGGCCGTCTCCTGCGGTGTGCCGTACAGGAACTGACCGACCCCGCTCGCGCGCAGCCCGGTCTCCCGCCACTTCTCCGGATCGATGGGCCGGGGGACCGGCTGGTCGGTGCCCTCGACCATGTAGCGTCGGTAGCTGTCCCACTGGTACTGCAGATGCCGCCGCACCACCGGCCAGTCGCCCTCGGGGTCCTCGGTGACGAACGTGGTGAACGAACCCTGCATCCGGGCCGCCGACGCGTCGTACCCGCTCTCGACGAGCCCGTCACGGTACGGCGCCAGCAGCGCCGGGTTGAGCGAGAGCAAGCCGGTGCCGAGGCGGCCGGCCCGCCGGGCGCCCTGCGGGCCCTGGTAGCCGAGCCAGATCGGCAGCGGATCCTGGACCGGACCAGGGGTGACCAGGGATTGCGTCCACAGGCCGCGGATCTCCCGGACCCGTTGATCGGTCGTGGTGTAGCGCTTGGCGAGGTCGGCTCCGTACAGCCGGTACTCGGGGACCCGGTAGCCGGTGCCGAGACCGAGGTCCAGGCGGCCGTCGCTGATGATGTCCACGATCGCGGCCTGCTCGGCGATCTCGGGGGCCGCGTGCAACGGGGCGGGGACGACCGCGGTGCCCAGGCGTACCCGGCGGGTGCGGGCCGCTGCGGCGGCCGCCATGGTGAGCGGCTGGGGGAGGTAGCCGTCCTCGAAGCCGTGGTGCTCGGAGAACCAGACCGAGTCGATGCCCAGCCGGTCCGCCTCCTCGCACATCTCCAGGCAGAAGCCGTACAGGCGTGCCCAACTCTGCCGCCATGGCGGGGGATTGCGCAGGTCGAAGTAGATGCCCACCTTCATGCGGGGCCGCCTCTCGTGGTGTCGTGCGCCAACCGGATCGTCGCGGACGCGACGGCCACTTTCGCGAGATCCGGTATGACGCCCGTGGGCGAGACCGGCGACGCCCGCGCCGCCCGGAAGTGGGGCAGTGGTCACCGTCGGTTCGCTTCGCCGCCGCTCAGACGGCCGCCTCCTGGGGAGTCTGCTCGGGCAGGCCGAAGAGCTCGTTGAAGGTGCCGCGGGTCACGCGCTCGCGCACCTCGTCCGGCACGCCGTCGAACAGGTCGTGGAGGGTGGCCTGCGTGTGGCCGTAGGTGCCCTCCAGGTGGGGGTAGTCGTCGCCCCACATGACGTTGCGGTAGCCGGTCGACTCGACGATCTCCACCGAGCTCCTGTCGTGCTGGAAGGAGGCGTACACCTGCTGCCGGATGATCTCGCTGGGCAGCCGGCTCAGCTTCGGCCTGACGAACATGCCGTGCTGGCGGTACGCCTCGTCCATCCGGTCGCCGATGGCCGGCACCCAGCCCGCGCCGCCCTCGGCGATCAGGATCTTGAGGTCGGGGTGGCGGTCGAGGGCGCCGCCCGCGACCAGATGGGACACGACGCGCATGCCGGGGTAGGTCGTCTCCATGTAGTTGACGACCGCGCCGCCGGGCCCGCGGAAGACGACGTTCTGACCGCCCGTGCCGATGTGGAAGCCGAGCACCATGCCCGCCCGCTCGGCCGCGGTCCACAGCGGCTCCCAGCGGTCGAGGGCGTACTCCTCGCCCTGCCGGGTCGCGCACGGCAGGAAGACCGCCTTGAAGCCCAGCTCGGCCGCCCGCTCCAGCTCGGCGACCGCGTCGCCGATGTCGGCGGTCGAGACGCAGGCAGTGGTGATCACGCGCTTGTTCTTGCTGAGGATCTCCTCGTGAGCCCAGTCGTTCCAGGCCCGCACGGTCTCCCGGGCGAGCTCCGGGTCCGTGATCGACACGAGCCAGAAGCCCATGGAGGGGAAGGCCAGTTGGGACCACACGCCCTCCTGGTCGAGGTCCTTGAGACGGACGTTCAGGTCCCAGGCGCCCGGCGGGCGCATGGCGTCCATGAAGTCGCCGAGCTGGCGGTCGATGCGCTCGCCGTCGATGTAGAGCATCTCGTACTTCTCGCCGCGCTCGCTGCGCGGGGCACGGGCGCCGAGCCGCGCGGGGAGCCTCTCGGTCCACACGTCGGCGGGTTCCATCACGTGTGAATCCCCCGAGTTGACCCAGATCTTCGACATGACGCTCCTTCGGGTCAATGAATGTAAGACCAATGGATGCAATCAGTTAGCGATTTTAGTTGTATGAGCGGCCGAAGGGAAGGCCGCAGGGGCGGGCGGTCAGCTCCGGCGCCGCTGGATCTCCTCCACCAGCTGCGGCAGCACCTCGAAGAGGTCCCCGACGACGCCGTGGTCGGCGAGTTCGAAGATGGGGGCGTCGGCGTCCTTGTTGACGGCGACGATGGTCTTCGACGTCTGCATGCCCGCCCGGTGCTGGATCGCGCCGGAGATGCCGGCGGCCAGGTAGAGCTGCGGCGAGACCTGGGTACCGGTCTGGCCGACCTGGTGGCTGTGCGGGTACCAGCCCGCGTCCACGGCGGCCCGGGACGCCCCCACCGCCGCGCCGAGCGCGTCGGCGACCCGCTCGATCACGGTGAAGTCGCCGTTCACCCCCCGGCCGCCGGAGACCACGATGTCGGCCTCGGCCAGCTCCGGGCGGTCGCCGCGCTCGCGCGGTGTGCGGGACAGGACCCGGACCGCGGCGGAGGCCGGACCGAAGGTGATGTCCTGCTTCTCGAGGACCGTGGTGACGGGGGCCGGTTCGGGGGCGGTGGCGTTCGGCTTGACCGTGATGACCGGGACGCCCCGGGTGACGTGAGCCGTCACCTGGTACGTCGCCGCGAACGCCGACTGCTCGGTGACCGGGCCGTCCGGCCCGGGGGCGACGTCGACGGCGTCGGTGATCAGTCCCGAGCCGAGTCTGAGCGCGACCCGCGCCGCGGTCTCGCTGCCGTCCGGCCCGGAGGGCAGCAGGAGTGCCGCCGCGCCGGTGCGCTGGGCGATCTGGGTGAGGGCGTCGACGGCCGGGGTGACGAGGTACTCGCCGACCTCCGGGGTGTCCACGACGTAGACCTTGTGCGCCCCGTACCGGCCGAGCACGTCGGCCGCGGTGTCCGCGCCCGGCCCCAGGAAGACGGCCGAGGGCTCGCCCAGCCGGCGTGCCAGGGTGAGCAGTTCGAGGGTCGGCTTGCCTACGGCGCCGTCGGTGTGGTCGACGAGGACGAGGATCTCGGGCATGGTGGTGCGCTCCTGTCGCTGGGAGGTCAGATGAACTTCTTGGCGGTGAGGAACGCGGCCAGTCCGGCGCCGCCCGCACCTTCGTCGACGACGATCTCGCCCTTCGTGCGGGGCGGGCGTCTGGCCGTGGTGTCCACGGCCGACCGGGCGCCGCCACGTCCGACCTGCGCCGGGTCGATCCCGAGGTCGGCGAGGTCGAGGGTCTCGACCGGCTTCTTCTTCGCGGCCATGATCCCCCTGAAGGAGGGGTAGCGTGCGTCGCCGGAGCGGTCGGTCACCGACACCACGGCCGGCAGCGCGCCCTGGACGCGCACGGTCGCGCCATCGCCCTCACGGCGACCGCTCACCGTGCCGTCCTCGACCGTCAGCTCCTCGAGACGTGTGACGGCCGGGACGCCGAGCCGTTCGGCCAGCATCGCCGGCACGACGCCCATGGTGCCGTCCGTCGAGGCCATCCCGCACAGCACGAGATCGAAACCGTGCCGCTCGACGGCCCTGGCCAGGACGAGCGACGTGCCGAAGGCGTCGCTGCCCTCGATGTCCTCGTCGCTCACGTGGATCGCCGAGTCGCCACCCATGGCGAGCGCCTTGCGCAGCGCGTCCCTGGCGTCGTCGGGTCCGACCGTGAGGTAGCTGATCTCGACGTCCGTCCCGCCCGACTCGGCGATCCGCAGCGCCTGCTCGACCGCGTACTCGTCGAGTTCGGACAGCAGCGAGTCGACCGAGGCGCGGTCGGTGGTGCCCTCCTCGGTGAAGGTGCGGTCGGCCGCGGCGTCGGGCACGTGCTTCACACAGACAATGATCTTCACGACACCTCCTGTGGCTTGAATGAGTGCTAATAGTTAACTATATCGGCCGGGCGGTATGCGAGGGGTCGCCTGCAATCCGTCCAATTGGTTGACTGATTGCGCTGATAGCTGGAAGATCTGGGCACCGAGCCGCGAGGAGGCGCCATGGTCGGTGACAGCGACACCGCTGACAGGTACTTCGAGCCCCAGGTGGAGACCATGCCCCGCGAGGAACTGCGGGCGCGGCAGGAGGAACGGGTCCTGGAGCTCGTCGAGTACGCCTATGCCAACTCGGCCTTCTACCGTGAGCTCTGGGACGAGCACAAGGTGCACCCGCGCGACATCCGGTCCCTGGCGGACTTCCGGGCGCGCGTGCCGTTCATCACCAAGGACATGGTGCGTGCCTACCGGGCCCGCACGGGCGATCCCTTCGGCGGTCTGCTCTGTGTGCCGCGCGAGGAGCTGACCTCCGTCTCCTCCAGCTCCGGTACCACCGGCGACCCGGAGTTCTTCGCCGAGATCTGGCAGGGCGCCCCGCCCCTGGTGACCGCGCAGGTGCGCGACCTCTGGGAGCTCGGTCTGCGGCCCGGGGACCGGGTGCTGAGCCCGCCCGGCACCTTCCGCAACCTCATGGACCCCGGTTACCAGGCCATCGGCGCCGTGGTCATCGAGGTGGACACCTGGATGGGGAAGATGCACGAGGTCGTCGAGGCCCTGCGCACCTACCGGCCCGCCTATCTGCAGATGATGTATCCGCAGATGGTGGAGCTGGAGCACCTGGCCGAGAAGACGGACCTGAGGGAGGCCTTCTCCTCCCTCAAGGGCGCCTCCTGCGCCGGGCAGCCCCTCAGCCGCAAGATGCGCGAGCGGATCCGTGACGACTGGGGCATCGACGTCTACGAGTACACCAGCGCGGCCGACACCGGCACCGCGTGGGAGTGCCGCGAGCACGACGGATTCCACCTCTGGGAGGACACCGTCCTCGCGGAGTGCGTGGAGGTCGGGGAGGACGGCTGGCGCGACGTTCCCGAGTGCGACCTCGGTGAGTTGGTCGCCACCGACCTGGACAACCGGGCCGCACCCCTGATCCGTTACCGCAGCGAGGACCTCGTCCGGCTGTCCGCCCGGACATGCGGCTGCGGACGCACCCATGCCCGGATGTGGGTGGCGGGGCGGCGGGGCGACGAGACGCTGGTCCAAGGGCGCTCCGTGGTGCTGCGGGACGTCTGGCAGGCGGTGGAGGACCAGCCGGAGACCGTGGCGGGCGTCTTCCAGATCGTCCGGGACCGCCGGGAGGTCGACGAACTGCGTCTGCGCGTCGGCTACGACCCCGCACTCACCGGCGACGTCGAGGCCCTGGCCGGCCGGCTGGGCGAGGCCGTGCGGATGCGGACCGGAGTCGAGCCGGTGCTCGACATGCGCACCGAGGAGGACCTGTTGAAGACCATGACCAGCGTCGCCAAGTTCCCCCGGGTGGTGAAGAACTGATGGCCCGCGCCGACACCCTGGCCCGGGCCAGGGAACTCGAACGTCCCGAACTCGCCTACGTCGTACGCTTCTTGACGTCCGGCGGCACGCGGGAGACGGAACTGACCTGGGCGGAACTTGCCCGGGACACCGAGTGGGTCACCGCGCGGCTGCGGGAGCACGGCCTCGCCGCGGGACAGTGGGCGCTGCTCACCATGTCCGGCTATGAGGGCTTCTGGGGACACGCGGTGATCGGCGCACTGCGCGCGCTGAAGGTGACGTACGGCATCGCCGAGGCGATGGGCTGGGACCACCGCCGCACCTCGGTCTTCCACCGCGAACTGCGACCGCATGCGGTGATCGGCCTGTCCGCCGAGACCCTGGAAGGGCTCGCCGGGTCCGCCGACATCGGCGAGATGTTCCGGCCCACGTCGGTCGTGCTGGCCCGGCCCGCCGCCGTTCCGGTGCTGCGCGCGGTGGGCGTGTCCGCCTGTCTTCTCTCACCCCTGGGGCCGGCTCTCGCCCTGGAGTGTCCCGAGCGGAGCGGCGCTCACGTCAACTCCGCCGCATGGCGGGTCGGCGAGCGCGACGGGGAGTTGTTCGTGGCGGCGGGGGAGCAGCGTACGTCACCGCTGCCCGAGACCCCGCTCGGCATCCCCGGCCGCGTCGCCGTGGGCCGGTGCGCCTGCGGCAGCGAGGACCCGCGGGTGCTGTTCTCCGTGGCCGGCCGGCCACTGTCATCGAGGAGCTGAGGATGTCCGAAGGAGTGGTCGACGGCCGTGTCGTGGTCGTCACCGGAGCCGGCAACGGCATCGGCCGGGCCCATGCCCTGGCGTTCGCCGCGCACGGGGCGAAGGTCGTGGTCAACGACCTGGGCGGCGCGCGCGACGGAGGAGGCGCCTCGGCCGGACCCGCCCAGTCCGTGGTGGACGAGATCGTCGCGGCGGGCGGTACGGCCGTCGCCAACACGGACGACATCTCCACCTGGGACGGAGCGGGCCGGCTCGTGGAGCAGTCCGTGCACACCTACGGCGGCCTGGACGTGCTGGTCAACAACGCCGGCATCCTGCGCGACCGGATGATCGTGTCGATGACCGAGCAGGACTGGGACAGCGTGCTCGCCGTCCACCTCAAGGGCAGCTTCGCCACCCTGCACCACGCGGCCGCGTACTGGCGGGAGCGCGCCAAGTCCGGCCACGCCAACGACGCCCGGGTGATCAACACGACCTCCCCGTCCGGCATCTTCGGCAACCCGGGCCAGTCCAACTACGGCTCCGCCAAGGCCGCAATCGCGAGCCTCACCCTCATCGCCGCCGCCGAACTCGCACGCTACGGCGTGACGGTGAACGCCATCGCACCCACCGCACTGACCCGGCTCACCGAGGACATCGAGATGATGCGGCGGGCCGCCGAGGCGCAGGACCTGACCCCGGAGGCCATCTCACCGCTCGTGGTGTGGCTCGGCTCGGCGGCGTCGCGCGAGGTCACCGGTCGCGTGTTCGGTGTCGTCGGCAACCGGATCACCGTCCTGGAGGGCTGGGTCAACGGCCCCTGCGCGAGCGCCGATGATCGGTGGACGCCGGAGGAACTGTCCTCGGTCGTCCCGAACCTGGTGGCCAAGGCGGCGCCGAACGCCGACGCCCTCGGCAACCGGAACGGGGCCTGACATGACGACGACGCAACGCCCGGTCGCAGAGGGCCTGTTCACCTGGCCGGTCATCAGCGGGACCGCGCCCCGGCTCATCGGCTCCGAGTGCACGCACTGCGGCCTGGTCAGCTTCCCGGCCGCCCCGGACTGTGTGCGGTGCGCGAGCACGGAGTCGGAGCGACGCCTGCTCGCCGACCGCGGGACGCTGTGGACGTACACCACCCAGAACTTCCGCCCGCCGTCCCCGCCGTACGACGGCCCCGAATCCTTCACGCCCTACGCGGTCGGTTACGTGGAACTCCCCGGTGAGCTGCTGGTCGAGGCACGTCTCACCGAGCCCGACCCGCACAAGCTGCGCATCGGCCAGCCCATGCGGCTCACGCTCGTGCCCTACACCGTGCAGGACGACGGCACCGAAGTCGTCACGTTCGCGTTCGCCCCCGAAGAGCAGAACGCGGCCGAGGAGGAGACACCGTGACCGAGGCCGTCATCATCGGCGTGGGACTCCACGCCTTCGGGCGATTCCCCGGCAAGCCCGCACTGGACATGGGCGCGGACGCGGTGCGCATGGCGCTCGCCGACGCGGGCGTGACCTGGCCGCAGATCCAGGGGGGCTACATCGGCAGCTACGAAGTCGCCAACCCCGATGCCATCGTCGCACGGCTCGGCCTGACCGGAGTCCCGCTGCGCGGGGTGTTCAACGGCTGTGCCACGGCCGGCACGGCCGTCGCGCTGGCCGCCCGCGCCATCGAGACCGGCGAGCACGACCTCACCGTCGCGATCGGCCTGGACAAGCACCCTCGCGGCGCGTTCGCCGCCGACCCGTCCGTGGCCGGCATCCCCTCCTGGTACGGACAGACCGGCCTCTTCCTCACCACCCACTTCTTCGGCATGAAGATCAACCGCTATATGCACGACCACGGCATCTCCCACGAGACGCTGGCCCGTGTGGCGGCCAAGAACTTCGGCAACGCCGCCGCCAACGACAAGGCCTGGCGCCGCACCCCGCTCTCGGTGGAGGAGATCCTCGCCTCGCCGGTCCTCAACCACCCGCTCCGCCAGTTCATGTACTGCGGACCCAACGAGGGCGCGGCGGCGATCGTGCTCTGCCGCGCCGACCAGGCCCACAAGTACACCGGAAAGCCGGTACGGGTCCGCTCCACCGCCCTGCGCAGCCGCAGGCTCGGCGCCTTCGAGGTGCAGAGCCCGTCGTTCCCCGCCTCAGAACCCGTCGACAGCCCCACCGTGGACGCCTCCCGGGCGGCGTACGAGCTGGCGGGCATCGGCCCGGAGGACGTCGACGTCGCACAGCTCCAGGACACCGACGCCGGATCGGAGATCATCCACATGGCCGAGAACGGCCTCTGCAAGGACGGCGAACAGGAACGGCTCATCGCCGAGGGCGCCACCGCGATCGGCGGCCGGCTCCCGGTCAACACCGACGGCGGGCTGCTCGGCAACGGCGAACCGATCGGCGCCTCGGGCCTGCGCCAGATCCACGAGATCGTCCTCCAACTGCGCGGCACGGCCGGGACCCGGCAGGTCCCCGGCACACCCCGCGTCGGCTACACCCACCTGTACGGCGCGCCGGGCGCGTCGGCGGTGACGATCCTGACGACCTGACCTCACAGGGGACCTGCGCAATGGGCTCGCTCCACGAAACGCACGACATGCGGGACTTCGCCGACGAGGTGCGCCGCTTCCTCGACGCCCACGCGGCGAAGGCCCCCGACCGCGCCGCCGTCACCTGGGGCGAGGGCGACGACTCGATGGCCTACTTCAGCAGCCTCCCGCCCGAACAGGAGGCGGAACACGTCCGGCGGGCCCGCGAGTGGCAGCGGACCCGCCACGGAAACGGCTTCGGCTGGATCACCGGCCCGCCCGAGTACGGCGGCCGGGGCCTGACCCCGGTCCACGATCTGCTCTACGACGCGATCGAGTCCGAGTACGACGTCCCCGACACCGGTGTGCTCGGCGTCGTCGGCCTCGGCATGATCGGGCCGACGATCCTCGCCCACGCCCAGCCCCACATCAAGGAACGCTGGCTGCCCGCGATGTACCGCGGGGACGCCATCGCCTGCCAGCTCTTCAGCGAGCCCGGCGCCGGGTCCGACCTGGCGAGCGTGGCGACCCGGGCCGTCCGCGCGGGCGGGGACTGGGTGCTGAACGGGCAGAAGGTGTGGACGTCGGTCGCCCACCACAGCCAGATCGGGCTCGCGCTGACCCGCACGAACCCCGACGCGCCCAAGCACCGCGGCATCACCGCCTTCCTGGTCCCCATGGACGCCCCCGGCGTCGAGGTCCGGCCACTGCGGCAGATGACCGGCGGCGCCGACTTCAACGAGGTCTTCCTCACCGACGTCCACGTCCCCGACGACCACCGCCTCGGCGAGGTCGACGGCGGCTGGACGGTCGCCCTGACCACCTTGATGAACGAGCGCAACACGGTCGGCACCGAGGGCGCGGGCCCGGTGGCCGCCGCCCTGTCCCCGGACCGCCTCTCGGCACTCATGCGCGCCACCTGGACCTGGGACGACCGCGCCCTGCGCGGACGCCTCGCCGAACTCCTCGTGGACGCCCTGGCCACCGGCTACCTCAACGACCGCGCCCAGCGCACCCTGCGCGCCGGGACCGCCCCCGGCCCCGAGAGGTCCGTCGCCAAGCTGATGTACGGTCAGAACCTCACCCGGGCAGCCCACTTCGTCTCCGAGTGCCTGGGCCCCCGCATCATCGCCGACACCGGCCGCTGGGGCACGTACGCCTGGTCCGAACTCCTGCTGGCCACACCGGCGCTGCGCATCCTCGGCGGTACCGAGGAGATCATGAAGAACATCCTCGCCGAACGGGTCCTCGGCCTGCCGAAGGAGGCACGCGCATGAGTGCGGACGAAGGAGAGCTGCGGGAACTCAGGCGTTCCGTACGGGAGTTCCTGGAAGCCAAGTCGCCCGAGGAAGCCGTACGCAAGCTCATGGAGAGCGAGCCGCGCTTCGATTCGGCGGTGTGGGCGCAGGCGGCCGACCAACTGCGCCTGCCGGGCCTCACGATCCCGGAGGAGTACGGCGGTGACGGGTTCGGCCTCGTCGAACTAGGCGTCGTCATGGAGGAGATGGGCCGTGCCCTGCTGTGCGCGCCCTTCTTCGCCACCGTCGTCCTCGCGGCGCAGGCCCTGCTGGCCTCGGGCGACAGCGAGGCCTGCGCGCGCCATCTGCCCGGCATCGCGGCCGGCCGGACGACGGGCACCCTCGCCGTCGCCGAGGACGACGGCTCCTGGGACCCCGCGCTGATCACCGTGCGCGCCCTGCCGGGCGTGGACGGCGGCTGGCGGCTGAGCGGCCGCAAGTGCTTCGTCATCGACGGCACGACCGCCGATCTGGTCCTTGTCGTCGCCCGCACCGTCGCCGGTCCGTCGTTGTTCGCCGTCGACCGGTCGGCGGCGGGACTGTCCGCCGAACCGCTGGAGACCCTGGACGCCACCCGGTCCATGGCCCGGCTGACGTTCGACGCCGCACCCGCGACCCTCGTCGGCACGGACGGGGCGGGCGGACGCATCATGGCCCGGGTCCTGGACGTGGCCTCGGTCGCGCTGGCCGCCGAACAGTCGGGCGGGGCCCGCCGGTGTCTGGAGATGAGCGCTGAGTACGCCCGCACCCGGCACCAGTTCGGCCGGCCGATCGGCTCCTTCCAGGCCGTCAAGCACAAGTGCGCCGACATGCTCGTCCAGGTGGAACTGGCCGAGGCGTCCTCCCGTGAGGCGGCGCTGCTGGCCGCCGAGGACGCGCCGGACTTCCCGGTCGCCGCCGCCGTGGCACACGCCTGCTGCTCACGCGCGTACATGGTCGCGGCGATGGAGAACATCCAGGTCCACGGCGGCATCGGCTTCACCTGGGAGCACCCGGCCCACCTGTACTTCCGCAGGGCCAAGTCCTCGCAGCTGCTGTTCGGAGGGCCGGCGGTCTACCACGAGCGGCTGCTGGACCGGCTCGGGATCTGACCGACGGCCGTGGGAAGGCGAAGGCCCCGGGAGAACCCGGGGCCTTCGCTCATGTCCGCGGCGGTCAGCCGCGCGCCGCCTCGCCCAGCAGCGCCTTGGCGATGATGACCTGCTGGATCTGGCTGGTGCCCTCGTAGATGCGGAACAGCCGGGCATCGCGGTAGAAGCGCTCGACGGCGACCCCGCGCATGTATCCCGCGCCGCCGTGGATCTGCACCGCGCGGTCCGCGACCCGCCAGACCATCTCACTGGCGAAGTACTTCGTGCAGGACGGGCCGACCTTGGTGTCCGTCCCGGCGTCGAACGCGCGGGCGGCCTCCAGGACCGTGGCGCGCCCGGCGTAGTAGTCGGTCATCGAGTCGGCGATCAGGCCCTGGACGAGCTGGAAGGAACCGATGAGCCTGCCGGACTGGCGGCGTGTGCGGGCGTAGGCGACCGACTCGTCGACCAGGCGCTCGGCCATGCCGACGCACAGGGACGAGATGTGCACCCTGCCGTGCGCGATACAGCCCATCGCCGTGTTGAAGCCCCGGTTCAGCCCCGCGTCGCCGCCGACCAGCGCGGTGGCCGGGACGCGTACGTCGTCGAAGTACACGTCCGCGGTCCAGGCGCCGAACTGGCCCATCTTGTGGTCCCGCGGAGCCACGGTGAGTCCCGGGGTGCCGGCCGGGACCAGGAACGTCGAGATGCCACGGGTGCGCGGAGCGTCGGGGTCGGTGCGGGCGAAGACCATGAACACGTCGGCGAGCGGGGCGTTGGTGATGTACCGCTTGGCGCCGTTGACCACCCAGTCGTCGCCGTCCCGCACGGCCCGTGTGGTCAGGGTCGACGGGTCCGAACCCGCGTCCGGCTCGGTGAGCGCGAACGACGCCAGGACATCGCCCGAGGCGATCCTCGGCAGCCACTCGGCCTTCTGCTCCTCCGTGCCGCCGACCATCAGCACGTGTCCGGCGATGCCGTTGTTCGTCCCGAACATCGAACGCAGCGACGGCGTGGTGTAGCCCAGCTCGAACATCAACTGGGCCTCCTCGTACATCGACAGCCCCAGCCCGCCGTACTCCTCGGGCAGCGCGAAGCCGAACAGACCCATCTTCCTCGCCGCATCGCGGATGTCCGCGGGCATCTCGTCCTTCTCGTCGATCTCCGCCTCGAGCGGCACGACGCGCTCCCTGACGAAGCGCCGGACCTCGGACAGCACCGCGCTGAAGTCAGCCGCGTCCATGTCGACTCCCTTTTCTGCTCTCAGTCATCTGTCTCTTGCGGCGTGCCGGGCTCCGGCCGGTAGCACACCGCCAGCAGTGCCGCCGCGCTCGCCGTGCCGAGTGCCGCGGCCAGCAACGCGGGTTTCGCACCGGCGCGTCGACGGCCCGCTAGAGCGTCGAGCGAGTACCGGCCGTTGCCCAGGGCGGCCAGTGCCACCGCCGCGCCGCCCACCACACCGACGTACTCCCAGCCGCCCTTGAAGACGAAGAAGCCCTTGCCGCGATGGTCGGTCCGCGCGGCCACCGTCATCAGGCCGACGGCCGCCGCCGCCGGGAGGGGGCTCGCCGCGCCCAGGGCGATGCCCACGCCCGCCGCCATCTCGGTTCCGGCGGCCATGCGGGCGTGCACCTCGGCGGGCTTCAGTCCCAGCGCGTCGAACCAGGCCGTCGTGCCCCCCAGCCCGCCCGGTCCGGCGACCTTGTTCCAGCCGTGGGCGAAGAGCATCGGGCCGAGGGTGGCGCGCAGGACCAGAGCGGCGGCGTCGTGGCCCTTCACTGACCCACTCCCGTGGCCCGGCCCGCAGGCGCGACCCCGTACAACCGCGGTACTCCCTCGACCAGTTCCTCGTAGGTGAGGGCCTTGCCGGACCGGCTGGGGTGGACACCGGTGACGGTCCAGCCCTGGAGGCGGTTCAGCCGGTTGCCCTCGATGCGCAGGACCTGGCCGGTCAGCCAGGCCGCGCTGTCGGAGGCCAGGTAGACGACGACACCGGAGGCGTTGGCGGGGTCGCGCGGGTCGAAGTCGTCGGTGGCCCGCAGGGACGCGCCGACGTCCAGTCCGTCCGTCATCCGCGTGGCCGCGATGGGCGAGATGGCGTTCGCGGTGACGCCGTACCGGCGCATCTCCAGGGCGGTGAGGACCGTGAGCCCGGCGATCCCGGCCTTCGCGGCACCGTAGTTGGACTGACCCTGGTTGCCGAACAAGCCCGTCCCGGACGTCGTGTTGATGACACGGCCGGCGACGCGCTCACCCCGCTTCGACGCCTCGCGCCAGTACGCGCACGCGTGCCGGGTGAGCGCGAAGGTGCCCTTCAGATGCACCGCGATCACGGCGTCGAACTCGGCCTCGGACATCGAGAACAGCATGCGGTCCCGCACGATCCCCGCGTTGTTCACCACGATGTCGAGGCGCCCGAACTCCGCGACGGTGTCCGCGACCATCGCCTCCGTCGCCGCCCAGTCCGTCACCGACGCGTGGTTGGCGACCGCACGGCCACCAAGCTTGGTGATCTCCGTGACGACGTCGTCGGCGGGGGAGTCCCCCGTCCGCTCGCCGTGCACGCCCGAGCCCGGATCGTTCACCACCACCGTGGCACCGGCCTCGGCCAGCGCCAGGCAGTGCGCCCGACCCAGCCCCCTGCCGCCGCCGGTCACGATGGCGACCTTGTCGTCGAGGATGCCCACGTCCTACCTCCCAGTCCGGCCCAGCTCGTCGAGTACTTCGTCGGTGTGCTCGCCCAGCGCCGGTGCGCCGGTGCGCGGCTTGTCGTCGACGCCCCAGAAGCTGACCGGCGTCGCCACCGTCCTGAGCGGCGGGGCGTCGCCCATGCCGGGCTGCTCGACGAACGCCCCCACCGCCTCCGCCTGCGGATCGGCGGACACCTCCGCCAGGGTCTGCACGGGCGCCCACCACACGCCCTCCGCGTCGAACCGCGCAGCCCACTCCTGAAGCGGCCGCTTCGCGAACTCCTCGTCGAACACGGCGATCAGCTCGCGCACATGGCCGCGACGGGCCTTGCCGGTGGAGAACCGCTCGTCGCCCGACAGGTCCTCGCGGCCGAGCGCCCTGACGACCCCGGGCCAGTGCCGGTTGCCCTCCAGGCCGACGAGCCAGAACCAGCGGTCGTCGGCGGCCCGGTAGCAGTTGTAGAGCGGGGACTCGTGCTCGGTGCGGTGGCGGGTGCGGCCGCGCCTGCCGAAGAAGTTCTGCAGGGCGAGGTCGTTGCCGTTGGCGTACGTCCCGGACCGCAGCAGCGACACGTCCACCACGCCGCCCTCGCCGGTGCGCGCGCGCCGCAGCAACGCGGCCAGCACGCCCGCCACCAGGTTGGACGCGGCCGTACGGTCGCCCAGTCCGGGCCGGATGCCGGGCGGTGGCTCACCGGCGGGGTTCAGCATGGCGGCGATGCCGGGCCGGGCCCAGAAGGCGGAGACGTCGTATCCGGCCCGGTCGCGCTCGGCTCCCGCCCAGCCGTAGCCCGTCAGCGTGCCGACGACCAGGCGGGGGTGGCGGGCCCGTAGCTCGTCCGGGGCCAGCCCGAGCCGCTCCAGTGCGCCGGGGCGCAGGTTGGTGACGAAGACGTCGGCGCGTTCCAGCAGCCGCTCCAGCGTCTCCTTGCCCTCCCGGGACCGCAGGTCGAGGACGATCCCGCGCTTGCCCCGGTTGTCGGTCTCGAACGGGGGCGCGCTGTCGATGTCCTGACCGACGTGCCGGAGCGTGTACCGGTTCGGGTCGCCGGCCGGCGCCTCCACCTTCACCACGTCCGCACCCCAGTCGGCGAGCATGGTGGCCGCGGCCGGTGCCGCCACCCACATGCCCAGCTCGACCACACGAATGCCTTCCAGCGGCCGCACGGCCCACCTCCGGTTGAAAAGTGACGGGGATGCAAAGCGACGGGGATGCCTTCCGCGGCCTACCGGCCGCGGAACTCTCCCGGTCGGCGCTCGCGGAAGGCCTTGAGGCCTTCCTGCCGGTCCTCGGTGGTGAACAGCACCGAGACGGTCTCGCGCTCGTACTCGATCGCCGTCCGCAGGTCCATGCCGAGTCCGTGATCGATCAGCTGCTTGCCCGCCGCGAGCGCGAGCGGCGCCCCGGCCGTCAGCCCCCCGGCCAGCTTCTCGGCGGCGGCGAGCACTCCGCCGGGCTCGGCCAGCTCGTTGACCAGTCCGAGCTGCCAGGCACGCTCAGCGTCGATCGGTTCACCGGTGAGGATCATCTGCTTGGCGATCGCGGGCGGCACCAGACGCGGCAGCCGCTGGGTGCCGCCCGCGCCCGGCAGGACGCCGAGCTTCATCTCGGGCAGCCCGAGCCGCGCACCCCGCTCCACCACCCGCAGGTCGCAGGCGAGCGCCAGCTCCAGACCGCCGCCGAAGGCGAATCCGTGGACGGCGGCGACCGAAGGCTTGGGAAAGTCCTCCAGGAGCGCGTAGGCGTCGGTCAGGCGTCCCACGAACGCCCGGAACTGGCCCGGCGAGACGAACGACTCGATCTCACCGAGGTCGGCACCGGCGGAGAAGGCCCGGCCCGCACCGGTCAGCACCACGGCGCGTACGTCCTCGTCGTCGCGGACGTCGTCCAGTGCCCGGGTCAGTCGCTCCACCATGCCGGAGCCGATGGCGTTGAGCTGCCCGGGCCGGTCCAGGGTCAGCACGGCGAGACCGTCGCGGAGTTCCACACGCAGCACCGCGCCCACCTCAGACCATCGTCAGGCCGCCGCTGACCGAGAGCGTCTGCCCGGTCATGTAGGCGGCGTCGTCGGACGCGAGGAAGGCCACCACGCCGGCGATCTCGGCGGGCTGGGCCACGCGGCGCAGCGGGATCGCCCGCACGGTCGCGTCGTACATCTTCGGGCTGTACTCGGCGACCTGCCCGAGCAGGGCGGTGTCGGTCGGCCCGGGACAGACGCTGTTCACGGTGATGCCGTACCGGGCGACCTCGCGGGCGAGGGCCTTGCCGAAGGCGATGACGCCGCCCTTGGTCGCGGAGTACACGACCTCGCCGGAGGAGCCGACCCGGCCGGCGTCGGAGGCGACGTGGACGATCCGGCCGCCGCCGCGTTCGATCATCGGGTCGAGCACTGCCCGGGTCATCGTGATCGTGCCGCGCAGATTGACGGCGATGATCCGGTCCCAGGTGTCCTCGTCGCTGTCGACGAACCGGCCGATGACATCGACCGCGGCATTGTTGACCAGTACGTCCACCGGGCCGAGCGCGGCCGTCACCCGCTCCACGGCCGCGTGTACGGCCGCGCTGTCGGAGATGTCCGCGCCGACTCCCGTGGCCCGCACCGCGTACCGCTCCGCGAGCCGCGCCGCGACCTTCTCCGCGGCCTCCGCGTCCAGGTCGCAGACGGCGACCGCGGCTCCCCGGTCGGCGAGCCGGTCGGCGATCGCCTCGCCGATGCCGCGTCCCGCCCCGGTGACGAGCGCCACCTTGTCCCGTACGCTCACGCGTCCTCCCTCGCCCGGCTCCAGAAACAGCGCTATCGTATAACTACTTCAGCTAAATAAGCGAGATGTAGAGTACGTGAGACCCAGGAGCGGAGTCGAGCATGCGCCGTACGATCTTCACCGACGAGCACGAGCTGTTCCGGGAGACCGCCCGCTCCTACTACCTGCGGGAATGCGCCCCGTACGCGGCGGAGTGGGAACGTGAGGGGCAGGTCAGCCGCGCCGCGTGGACGGCCGCGGGCAAGGCCGGACTCATCGGCTGGCAGTTCCCCGAGGAGTACGGCGGCCAGGGGATCTGGGACTTCCGCTACAACGCCATCATGGCCGAGGAGATGGCGGCCACAGGCTCGGTCGGCATCGGGCTCGGCCTGCAGAACGACGTCATCCCGCCCTATCTGATGCACCTGACCACCCCGGCGCAGAAGGCCCGCTGGCTCCCCGGCGTCATCGCCGGTGAGACGATCTGCGCGCTCGCGCTGTCCGAGCCGGCCGCCGGGTCCGACCTCAAGGGCATCCGCACCACTGCCCGCCGCGACGGCGACGCATGGGTGATCGACGGCTCCAAGACCTTCATCACCAACGGCATCCTGGCCGACCTGGTCATCGTCGCCTGCAAGACCGACCCGGACGCCGGGCACAAGGGCATCAGTCTGATCGTCGTCGAGCGCGGCGCCGAGGGCTTCGAACGCGGACGCAAGCTCGACAAGGTCGGCATGAAGGCCCAGGACACCGCCGAACTCTTCTTCCACGAGGTCCGCGTCCCCGCCGAGAACCTCATCGGGCAGGAGGGCCGGGGCTTCTACCACATGATGGGCAACCTCCCGACCGAGCGGCTCGCCATCGCCGTCGCCGCGCTCGCCTCCGCCGAGCGGGCCTTCGAGTGCGCGCTGGAGTACGCCAAGGAGCGCACCGCCTTCGGCCGGCCCATCGGCGCGTTCCAGGCCAACAGGTTCGCGCTCGCCGACATCAAGGCCAGGCTGGCCGTCGCCCGGGTCTATCTGGACGGCTGCATCATGGCCCTCTTCCAGGGCGAGCTGACGGCCGAGGAGGCCGCCGCGGCCAAGTACTGGACCACGGAGACCGGCTGGGAGGTCATCGACCGCTGCATGCAGTTGTTCGGCGGTTACGGCTACGTCAACGAGTACGAGATCGCGCGCATCTGGCGGGACAGCCGGGTGCAGCGGGTGTTCGGCGGCACCTCGGAGATCATGCAGGAGATCGTCGGGCGGTCGCTGGGGGTGTGAGGACATCGCGAGGCCTGTGCGGAGCATTGATTGGTTCGGCTAAATAGGTTATCTATTTAAGCTGTACAGTAGGTCAGGGCAGCGGGCTCCGGGAGGCACCGTGGTCACGGTCGACGTGAAGCTGCACCAGGAACGGGCCGAGCGGGACCTGCCGCGCCCCCGGCTCGTCATCGGCGGCAAGGATCTCGGCGAGGCGAGCGGCGGCCTGCACGAGCACATCAACCCGGCGACCGGTCTCGTCCAGGCCCGCGTCCCGCTCGCCGGACCCGCCGAGGTCGACCAGGCCGTGGCCGCGGCCCGCCAGGCCTTCGAGGTGTGGGGCACCATGCGGCCCGCCGAGCGCCGCCGCCTGCTCATCCGCTTCGCCCGGCTCATCCGCGAGCACATCGCGGACTTCGCCGCGATCTGTCCGCTCGAGAACGGCGTCTGCGTCGGCGGCTGGGCCGAGAACGTCGGAGCACACGTCGCCGAGTGGACCGAGTACTACGCCGGCTGGGCCGACAAGATCGAGGGCATGGTCGGCGCCGCCTACAGCCCGCACGAGCACGTCGAGTACACCCTCGCCGAGCCGTACGGCGTCATCGGTCACATCATCACCTGGAACTCACCCGCGCTGTCCCTGGCGATGAAGGTGCCGCCTTCCCTGGCCGCCGGGAACACCGTGGTCATCAAACCGGCCGAGTCGACACCGTTCTCCGCGCTGCTCTTCGCCGACCTGGCCCGTGAGGCGGGCATCCCCGACGGCGTGATCAACGTCGTCACCGGACTCGGCGACGCGGGCGAGGCCCTGGTGACGCACCCCGGCGTCGACAAGATCTCCTTCACGGGCGGGCCCGCCACCGCGCGCCGCATCATGGCGAGTGCCGCCCGGAGCCTCAAACCCGTCGTGTTCGAACTGGGCGGCAAGTCCGCCAATCTGCTCTTCGCCGACACCGACCTGGACACCGTCGTGCCGTACTGCGCGGCCTTCGCCATGAGCAACACCGGCCAGGGCTGCGCACTGCCCACCCGGCTGCTGGTGGAGCGTCCGGTCTACGACGAGGTCGTCGCGCGCGTGGTCGGAGTCGTCGCCCACCTGCCCGTGGGCGACCCGCTCGATCCGGCCACCTACATCGGCCCGCTCATCGACGCGGCCGCCCGCGACCGCGTCCGGAACGTCATCGACACGGCGGTCGACGAACGAACGGGCCGGCTCGTGTACGGAGGCGAACGCATCGACGCGGCGGGTTACTTCGTCTCCCCGACCGTCTTCGCCGACGTCGACAACCGCAGCGACCTCGCCCAGCGGGAGATCTTCGGCCCGGTCCTCGCCCTGACCCCGTTCGACACGGAGGACGAGGCCGTCGCCCTCGCCAACGACACCGAGTACGGGCTGTCCGCCTACATCCAGTCCCGTGACATCGCACGCGTCAACCGTCTTGTGCCCCGCCTGAGAGCCGGGACGGTC
Source organism: Streptomyces sp. NPDC001544 (assembly GCF_042894285.1). Taxonomy (NCBI): domain Bacteria; kingdom Bacillati; phylum Actinomycetota; class Actinomycetes; order Kitasatosporales; family Streptomycetaceae; genus Streptomyces; species Streptomyces sp. NPDC001544. The sequence continues at coordinate 463,206 of NZ_JBIAVN010000002.1, forward strand.
TACGTCAACCCCGGCCCGAACCCGATCACCTCGCCCGCCACACCGTTCGGCGGGGTCGGGATCAGCGGTTTCGGCCGGGAGGGCGGCCGGGCCGGGCTCGACGAGTTCATCAGCGTCAAGGGCGTTGGCGTAGCCCGCGCCTGACGAGACCTCACAGGAGAAACAACGTGTCCAATCCTCCCGGGGACACCCCTTTGGGCCCCCGCGCCCGCCGCCTGACGTTCGGCGACATCATCCGCGAGCACCGCAGGTCCTACCCCGAAGGCGTCGCGCTCGTCGACGGCGACGTCCGGCTGACCTGGCCGCAGTTCGACGAACGCACCAACCGGCTCGCCCACGCCCTGACGGCCGCGGGCGTCGGCCCGGGCGACCGCATCCTGTGGCTCGGCCAGAACTCCTTCCGTATCTGGGAGCTGCTCGGCGCCGCCGCGAAGACCGGCGCCATGGTCTGCCCCGGCTACTGGCGCTGGGCCGCCCCCGAAATGGCGTTCGCGGTCGAGGACTTCGACCCCAAGGTCGTGGTCTGGCAGGACGAGGAGATCGGCGACACCGTCGGCAAGGCCCGGGCCGAACTGGGCACCGAGCACGGCGCGTTGTGGCTGCGGCACGACACCGAGGGACCCGGCTCGTACGAGTCCTTCCTGGCCTCCGGTCCGGCCGAGGACCCGGCCCTCGACGTCGACCCCGACTCCGCCCTGCTGGTCATCTACACCGCGGCGATCTCCGGACGGCAGTGCGGCTCGATGCTCTCGCACCGCAACCTGCTCGCGATGGGGGCGAGCGCCGCCTGGATGGGGGACATCGGTACGGAGACCGCCTTCCTCGGCGCCGGACCGATGTTCCACATCGGCAACTACCAGTTCTGGGGTGTCCCGGCCTTCGTCCACGGAGGCAAGAACGTGATCGTCCGCCGTGTGGTCGCCGAGGAGCTGCTCCCGCTGCTGGCGGCGGAGCGGTGCACCCACGCCTATCTGATGCCGCCGACCATCGCCCAGCTGGTCGAGCTGAACCGCGAGACCGGACACGACCTGTCCCACCTGCGGGCGAGCGTCGCCGCACCCCTGTGGCAGGGCACCGTGCCCACGGACACCAGCCGCTTCACGCGCAACGGCGGCGGCGAGGGCCGCGGCTACGGGCAGACCGAGGTCACCGGCTTCGCGGTGACCGGCGCCTACGGCGGCACGGGCACCGGCAACGCGGGACGCCCGGGCCCCGTCACCGCCGTACGCATCCTCGACAGCACCGGCGGGGAGTGCCCGGTCGGGGTGGCCGGCGAGATCTGTGTCCGCGGCGACCTCGTGCACCTCGGCTACTGGAACCGGCCGCAGATCAACGAGGAGCGCTTCCGCTTCGGCTGGTGGCACACCACCGACCTCGGACGGCGCGAGCCCGACGGCACGATCAGCTTCCTCGGGACCACGACCCGGATGCTGAAGTCGGCGGCCGAGAACATCTTCCCGGCCGAGGTCGAGAACTGCATCGAAGCGCACCCCGCGGTGAAGGAGGCCGCCGTGATCGGCGTGCCCAACGAGCGCTGGGCGCAGGACGTCAAGGCGGTCGTGGTGCTGCATCAGGGCGCCGATCCGATCACGGCGGCGGACGTCATCGAGCACTGCCGGGCGCGGATCGCCTCGTACAAGAAGCCGAAGACGGTGGAGTTCGTCGAGGCGCTGCCGCGCACCAAGGACTTCGCCAAGGACTACGCGGCCCTCGACGAGCGCTTCGGCGGCGGCGGCTATCCCGGCGGCGACTCGCTCGGCGCCGGACGGTGAGCGAGTGAACGACCGCCGGCCCGTCGTCGTCGGAGTGCACGCCACCGAGCAGGCACTCTCGCTGCCGCACCGCGACGCCATGGATCTCGCCCTCGAAGCCGTGCGCGGCGCCGTCGAGGACGCCGGACTGACGCCGGCGGACGTCGACGGGGCCCAGGTCGACTGGCCGGGCCCGGGCGGTGTGCCGGGCGAGGGCAGCTCCTGGGCGCGCATGCTCGGCCGCGACCTGAGCTGGACCAGCGACTCGATGCTCGACAACGCGGGCTCACGGGGCCTGCTGAAAGCGGCGGCGGCCGTCCGGGCAGGCTTCGCGGACACCGTCGTGGTCGGCGGCTGCAAGCTGGTCTCGCGCGGGGCGGGACCCGTCGGCGCCGGAGTGCCGCTGGAGTTCGCCGATGTGTGGGGCAGCTATGTCGTCGCCCAGTTCGCGCTGGTGGCCGCACGGCACATGCACGAGTACGGAACGACCTCCCGCCAGCTCGCACAGGTCGCCGCCACGATCCGCAACAACGGCACCACCAACCCGGAGGCGATGATGTACGGCCGGGGCCCGTACACCGCCGACGACGTGCTCGCCTCCCGGATGGTGGCCACCCCCTTCCATCTGCTGGACTGCTGCATCGTCGGCGAGGGCGGTGCCGCGATCGTGGTGACCACCGCCGAGCGCGCCCGGGACCTGCCGCACCCGCCCGTCGCCGTACTCGGCGGCGGCATGCAGTACCACCAGGCCGCGTACGCCAACCCGGCGCTGCACCGGGAGGTCGGACAGCTCGGCCGGGACGCCGCCACCCGTGCCTACGCCATGGCCGGAGTGCGTCCCGACGACGTGGACGTCTTCTCCCTCTACGACCCCAACTCCTTCGAGGTCATCCGGCAGTTGGAGATCCTCGGACTGTGCGGGGAGGGGGAGGGCGGACCGCTGGCCGCGAGCGGCGCCATCGCCGTCGGCGGCAGGCATCCCGTCAACCCGGACGGCGGCTGTCTGTCGTACGCCTGGAACGGGACGCAGCAGATGACCCTCAAAGTAGTCGAGGCCGTACGGCAGTTGCGCGGCACGGCGGTGCACCAGGTCGACGGCGCCGAGCTGGCGGTCGTGGGCAACGCCGGCTCGGGAGCACAGCACTACGAGATGAGCGTACTGGGGAGGATGCGATGAGCCGGCCCGTACCCGTCCCCACCGAGCTGTCGAGGCCCTTCTGGGAAGCGGCCCGGCGCGGAGACCTGGTCGTCCCGTACTGCAAGGCCTGCGATCTGCGCTTCTTCGTCCCTGAACCCGCCTGCCCCGGCTGCATGTCGCCGGACTGGCGGTACGCCCCGAGCGCCGGGCGGGGAAGCGTGTACTCGGTGACCGTCGTGCACCGCGCCCCCGGACCCGGCTTCACCACGCCCTTCGCGCTGGCCGTGATCGACCTGGACGACGGGGGCGCGCTGCTGTCGCACGTGGTCGCCGGGGACCCCGGCGAGGTCGTCATCGGTCTGCGCGTACGCGTGGAGTTCCGCGCCCTCACCGACGAGATCGCGCTGCCGTACTTCGTACCGGAGAACACTCACTGAGGGCGGAGGTGGGCGCGGTGGCGAACACGCCGGTACGGGTCCCCAAGATGGCCGAGCTGGTGGCGGCACGACTGCGCCGGATGATCGTGCGCGGCGAACTGGCCGAGGGCGACGCGCTGCCGTCCGAGACGGCGCTCATGGAGGAGTTCGCCGTCTCCCGGCCGACACTGCGCGAGGCGTTCCGGGTGCTGGAGTCGGAGTCGCTGATCAGTGTGCGCCGGGGAGCCCGGGGCGGGGCACGGGTGCAGGTCCCGGAGGGCATGGTGGCCGCCCGCTATGCGGGCGTGGTCCTGGAGTACCGCGGTACGACCCTCAAGGACGTGTACGACGCCCGTACGGTGATCGAGGCGCCCTGCGCCGGTCTGCTGGCCGCGCGGCGCACGGACCAGGACCTGCGCCGGCTGCGGGCCGCCGTCGCCGAGGCGGAGCGGCTGATGGGCGACCCGTCGGCGTTCATCCGCGCCCACATGGAGTTCCACGCCCTCGTCGTCGAACTGGCCCGCAACGAGACGCTCAGCGTTCTCAACGGCATGGTCCGCCACATCATCGACCAGGCGAACTGGTCCCACGTCGACCTCGACGCCGGCAGCCCCGAGAACATCCGGGCCAACCGCCGGGGCTTCCGCGCCCACGGAGCGCTCGTCGACCTGGTGGCCGCGTCCCGGCCCGAGGCCGCGGAGGAGCTGTGGCGCGTGCATCTGCAGGAGGCCGAGGACTATCTGCTGCGGAACAGGTCCATGACGACGGTCCTGGACCTGCTCGGCTGAGCGTTCAGCTGTCGCGCAGCTCGCGCACGATCGGCTCCCACACCTCGGCGTCGATCTCGTACGCCGTGTAGAAGGACACGCGGTCGACCAGCGCCCCGTACCGGCGCCGGATCTCGCCGGCCACCCGCTCCGGCTCCGCCACCACCGCGAAGGTGTTCAGGACCTCGTCGTCGACCAGCCGGGTCATCGCCTCCCACTTGTCCTCGCGGCGGGACGTCGACAACGCGTGCAGCTCGTCACCGAGTTCCCCCCAGCCGTGCAGCTCCAGTACGCCCCGGTAGGCGGGTGTGCTGCCGTAGAAGGCGATCTGGCCGCGGGTGCCGTCGATCGCGCGGGCCATCTCCTCCTCGGTGCGGCCGGTCGCGGTGAGCAGCAGATGGGAGACGGCGAAGTCCGCGCGCGTGCGGCCGGACGCCGCGAGCCCTTCCTCGACGGTCGGCAGGGTCACCTCGCGCAGATACCGCTCGGTGGTGAAGCCGTGTGCGAGCAGCCCGTCGGCCACCTCGCCCGCCACCCGCGTCATCGCCTCACCGACGGCTGCCACGAACACGGCGGGGGCCCCGCCGGTGGCGGGCGGGGGAGAGAAGAACGGGGACATCAGCGTGTGCGAGTAGAAGTCACCGCGGAAGTCCAGCCGCTCGCCCTCGTTCCAGGCGGCCCAGATGGCGCGCAGCGCGCTCACGTACTCCCGCATGCGCGCCGCCGGCCGGCTCCACGGCATGGCGAAGCGCCGCTCGATGTGGGGTTTGATCTGGCTGCCCAGGCCCAACGAGAACCGCCCGCCGCTGTACGACTGCAGATCGTGCGCGGTGTACGCGAGTTGCATGGGGGAGCGGGCGAAGGCCACCGCGATCGCGGTACCGACCTCGAGCCGGTCGGTGTGCTCGGCGGCCAGCATCAGCGGCAGGAACGGGTCGTGCTTGGACTCCGAGGCCCACAGCCCGTCGTAACCGGCCTTTTCGTGGTGCCGGGCCTCCTCCACGACCCCCGTGGAGCTCCATACGTTGAGCTTGCCGTCGACCTTCATGCCGCTCCCTCGACCGTGACCGTGTCCAACCCGATGCGCTGTGCGAGCAGTTCCCGGTGGTACGCCGGGTCGCCGAACAGCAGCTGTGACGTCTTGGCCCGCTTCAGATACAGATGGGCCGGATGCTCCCAGGTGAAGCCGATGCCGCCGTGCACCTGGATGTTCTGCTCCGTCGCCTGCAGACAGGCGTCGGAGCAGAACGCCTTGGCGAGGCTCGCCACGGCGGGCAGTCCCGGATCCTCGTTCTCGGCGGCGAGCAGCGCGTAGTGCGCGGCGGCGCGCGCCGACTCCACCTCCATCAGGACGTCGGCCAGGAGGTGCTTGACGGCCTGGAAGGAGCCGATGGGCCGCCCGAACTGGTGCCGCACCTTGGCGTACTCCACCGCCATGTCGAGCGCACGGGAGGCCACCCCGACCTGCTCGGCGGCCAGTGCGACGGCACCCCGGTCGAGGACCTCCGCGACCAGATCCCAGCCGTCGCCGTGCGTCCGCAACCGGGTCGCCGGTACGTCGTGGTAGTCGAGGCGCGCCTGCCGGCGGGTCGGATCCAGCGTGGGCAGCGGGGCGCGGGTCAGTCCGGGCGCGTCGCCGTCCACACAGAAGACACCGATCCCGTCGTCGGTACGGGCCACGGTGAGGACGACATCGGCGGTGGCGCCGTCGAGGACGAACGTCTTGTGGCCACAGAGCACCCAGCTCCCGGCGCGTTCGCGGGCGGTGAGCCGTACCCCCGTCGTGTCCCAGCGGGCGGAGTCCTCCGTCAGGGCCAGCGTCGCGACGAGCTCGCCGCCGGCCAGGCCGGGCAGCAGACGCTTCCGGGCCTCCTCGTCGGCGCTGCGCAGCAGTGCGGTCGTCGCCAGCACGGCCGAGGACAGGAACGGCGCGCACAGCAGCGCACGGCCCATCTCCTCCATGACCACGCCCACCTCCACCGGCCCGCACCCGACGCCGCCGTACTCCTCGGGTACGGCCAGCCCTTGAAGGCCCAGCTCGGTGCCCATCCGGCGCCACTGCGCCCGGTCGAAGCCCTCCGGAGTCTCCATGAGGCGCCGCACCTCGGTCTCGGGCGCGGTCCGAGCCAGGAACGCCCGTACCGTGCGCTCCAGTTCCTCCTGCTCCTCGCTGAACGCGAAGTCCATCGAATGCTCCTCTCCGGCTCAGCGGCGGCCGCGCGCCGCGGTGATCCGCTCGACCGCGGCGATGTGCTCCGGCGAGTGCATGGTGGCGCGCTCGGCGAGCAGGGCCGGTTCCATCACCGTGTCGAGGGCCTGCTCCAGGTGCCGGTTGACCGCGCGCTTGGTCTCGCGCAGCGCCTGCGCGGGCAGGGCGGCCAGCCGCACCGCCAGGTCCACGGCTTCGTCCATGAGCTTGTCCCCGGGCACGGAGCGGTTGGCGATGCCCAGCCGGACCGCGTCCTCGGCGCTCACCCGGTCGCCCAGGAACAGCAGCTCCTTCGCCCGCGTCAGCCCCACGAGCAGCGGCAGGACGAACGCGCCGCCGTCGCCCGCGACAAGCCCGACCTTGACGTGCGGGTCGGCCAGGTAGGCGTCGTCGGCGATCAGCACCAGGTCGCTGAGCAGGGCCAGGCTGCAACCGAGGCCGACGGCCGGGCCGTTGACCGCCGCGATCACCGGGAGCGGACAGCGGACCAGGCCGGTGATGATGCCGCGGGCCTCGTCGACCTGCCGCTCCCGGAAGTCGCCGTCGTGCTGGACCCGGTTCATGGTGTCCAGGTTGCCGCCCGCGCTGAACGCCCGGCCGCGCCCGGTGAGCACGATCACCCGCGCCTCCGGGTCGGCACAGACCTCGTCCCACACCGATGTGAGGCCGGTGTGCAGCTCCTCGCTCATCGCGTTCAGCTGCTCGGGCCGGTTCAGCTCGACCAGCCGGACCGGCCCGACGGCCGTCACCACCAGATCCGTCATCTCCACCGCCATCATTCACGAGCGAGTCAGTAGAGTTGAATGGTATAACTAATTAAGCTTTCTGGGAACCGGGTCTGTGGGTGACACCCGTGAGCGACACCCGTTGATGACCCCGTGAGCGACGCCCGTGAGTGACGAGAGGACGCGCATGCCGGAGCAGAGTTACGAGAGCGTGCGGGCCGAGGTGGCGGACCGGATCCTCACCGTCACCCTCGACCGGCCGGAGAAGCTGAACGCCTTCAACCCCAGGATGATGCAGGACCTGCTCGACGTCCTGGACGCGGCCGACGCGGACGACGAGGTCCGGGTGATCGTGGTGACCGGCGCCGGACGCGGCTTCTGCGCCGGTGCCGACGTCAGCTCCGGAGGCTCCTCCTTCGACCACCGGCGGGCGGGCGCCTGGCACCGGGACACCGGCGGACGGGTGGCGCTGCGGATCTTCGCCAGCACCAAGCCGGTCATCGCGGCGATCAACGGCCCGGCGGCGGGCGTCGGGGCCAGCATGACCCTGCCCATGGACATCCGGCTGGCGTCGACCTCGGCGAAGTTCGGCTTCGTCTTCGCGCGCCGGGGCATCGTGCCGGAGTCGGCGGCGAGCTGGTTCCTGCCGCGGGCGGTCGGTATGCAGCGGGCCATGGAGTGGGTGGCGACGGGCCGTGTCTTCGGTCCGGACGAGGCACTGGAGGCCGGGCTGGTCCGCTCCGTCCACCCACCGCAGGAGCTGCTGCCGGCGGCGTACGAACTCGCCCGGGAGATCGCCGGGCACACCTCGGCGATCTCGGTCGCCCTCGCCCGTCAGATGATGTGGCGGATGCTCGGCGAGCCCCACCCGATGACCGCCCACCGGCTCGACTCGCGGATCATGAGCCAAATCGGCGGCGGCCCGGACCCCGTCGAGGGCGTCGAGTCGTTCCTCGCCAAGCGGCCGCCGGCCTTCCCGGGCCGGGTCAGCAAGGACATGCCGCCCGTGTACCCCTGGTGGCAGGAGGAGGAGTTCCGTCCCTTCGGGGAGTAGCACAGGGACATCCGGCCGAAACATTGTCGTCGTCTGTCCGAGGTGTTAGCGTCCGGTCGGCTGGCATTCAGTTGAATGCGCTGAACCATTTACCGCCCTGGACGGTAACCATGAGCGATGGTTTCCTGCACACGTCCCTGCGCGGTGTCGACTGGGGAGTCGCCACCGCGGACACCATGGCGGCCCCACTGCCGCCCCCGCCGGAGCGCGGCGGACACTTCCGGCAGTGGACCGACGACATCCGGCGGCTGCTCGGCGTCACCGCGGACACACACCGCATGGTCGCCGGATGGCCGCAGCTCCAGCCCGAGGGCCCCGGTGGCTGGGACCGGAAGGCGCTGGACCGCTGCGAGCGCGCGCTCGACGCCATGCTCGCACAAGGGACGCGGCCCGCTCTCACCCTGCTCGACCGCACACTGCCGCCGTGGCTGGACGCCGCCGGCGGCTGGCTGGCCCGCGACACCGCCGAGCACTTCGCCGCGTACGCCGCCGAGCTGGGCCGCCGTTTCGGCGACCGGGTGGAACGCTGGATCACCTCCACCGACCTGGCCGGTCCCACACTCGCCGACCACGTGGCCGGTATGTACTCACCGGGCCGGGGCGCCGGCCGGGCCGGGCTGCCCGCGGTCCACCACATCCTGCTCGCGGGCGGGCTCGCCACCCGGGCCCTCCGGGCCGCCGGCGTCAGGGGCCGGACGGGCACGACGGTGACCCTCGTCGGCGGCTACGCGGCCACCGACGACCCCTACGACCGCCTGGCCCTGGAGCGCCTGGAGAGCTGGACGAACCGCATCTTCCTCGATCCCCTGCTGCTCGGCGAGCACATGGTGACCGAGGAGGACGTCTCCCCGGTGGAGGACACCGGCTGTGTACGTCCGGGCGACCTGGAGGTCATCGCCACCGCCCAGGACCTGCTGTGCCTGTCCTGGCACACCCCGTTCCGGGTCACCGCACCGGAGAACCTGCCCCGGGTGCTGCCGGCCGCGAGGTGCCGCGGCGCGCTCAACGAGGTCAACCGCCTGCTCGTGTCCCTCGGCTTCGCGATCGTCCCCTTCGACGACGTGGAGACCACCGCCTACGGCTGGCCCGTCATCCCCGAGGGGCTCGCCGACGCCGTCGCCGGCCTGTGCGACCTGTACGGGAACCTGCTGCCGCCGCTCTCCGTCGTCGACAACGGCATGGGCGACCTGGACCTGGTCGACGACACCGGCCACAGTGACGACGCCCGGCGCCGGGAACTGCTGCGGGCCCGCCTGTCCTGGCTGGCGAGGCTCGCCGCGGCCGGGGTGGACGTGTGCGGCTACGAGTACTGGTCGGTCCTCGACAACCTGGAGGCCAAGTTCCGCTACACCCGTCTGTACGCGATGGCGGTCCCGGACCGGGAGCCGGCGCCACGGCCCGCGATGCCGTCGGACTGGGTGCGCACGGGAGTGTTCGCCGCCGCACCCACCGGACCCGCTGCCGGTCCGGAGACCGGACTGACCCTCGTGCCCCGCACTCAGGGCGTCGGCGCCTCGTAGTCCCGGCCGCGGATCAGCCGCACCGGGCGGTAGACCAGGACGTCCTCGTCCCGCTGGTTGCGCACGGTGATCCTGCTCGTCACCACGCCCCGGCCGGGCTTGCTGGAGGGGCGGCACCCGGTCGTCTCCACGATCGCGTACAGCGTGTCGCCCACGTACACCGGCCCCCGCACGGTCAGCTCCATGTGCAGGAAGGCGAGGCCCGTGCCGTGCAGGACGTTCGTCTGCAGGACGAGTCCCTCGGCGAGGCAGTACGTCAGGCCACCCGGGACCAGCCGGCCGGTGTACCCGCCCTCCGCCGCGTGCGTGGCGTCCCAGAAGAGCGGCTCGGTGAAGCCGCCCCAGGTGATGAAGTTGACCAGGTCGGTCTCGGTGACGGTCCGGCGGGCGGTCCGGAAGACCTGCCCGACCGGCATCTCCTCGTACGTCAACCCCCTGACCTGCGGGGCGACTTCGGTCGTGGTGTGCTGCGTCGTCATCGTGCGGTCCTCTCCGTACGGGCCTTCGGGTTCACGGCGTTCACAGGTCGAGGGGGTGCTTGCCGCCTACACCCTCGAAGTCCGGGGCGCGCTTGTCCCGGTGGGCGGCGAGACCCTCCGTGACCTCGTGTCCGCCGAATCCGAGGAACTCCAGCCCGAGCGAGGCCTCGAAGATCGGCTGCGCGGTGCGGTACCAGTGGTTGAGGGACCGCTTGGTCCAGCTGAGGGCGCTGGCGGGTCCGGCGGCCAACGCGGTCGCCAGGCGCAGCGCCTCGGCGTGCACGTCCTCGTCCGCCACGCACTTCGACACCAGCCCGATCCGCTCGGCCTCCTCGCCGGTGAGCGCCTCACAGGTCAGCAGGTAGTACTTGGCCTTGGCCATGCCGCACAGCAGCGGCCAGCAGATGGCGGCGTGATCGCCGGCGGCCACCCCGAGGCGCGTGTGCCCGTCGACGATCTTCGCCGAGCGGGCGGCCACGGAGATGTCCGCCAGCATGCCGATGACCAGCCCGGCACCGACCGCCGGACCATGGATCGCGGAGATCACCGGCCGGGAGCAGTTGATCACGCCGTAGACCATGTCCCGTGCCTCGCGCATCACCCGGGCGCGCACCGCGTAGTCCGCGGTCATGGCCTCGATGGAGTCGAAGGTCCCGCCCGCCGAGAACGCCCGGCCGGCCCCCTGGACCAGGACGACCCGGGTCTGCTCGTCCCGGTCGATCACCGGCCAGATGTCGGCCAGCTCACCGTGCATCCGCGGATCGACCGCGTTGAGGTTCGGGGCGTCGAGCACGACACGCAGCACGCCGGGTGCGGGCCGCTCGAAGGTCAGGCTCGTGAACGGGGCGTAGAGATCGGTCACGTCGCGCTCCTGGCGGAATCAGTGCGGATACTATAATTATCTAACTGTATCGAGAGGCGAGCGGCAAGCGGCCGGTACATGTGCCACACCGAGGACGGGAAGCTCGGCATGGATCTCACCTTCAGCCAGGAACAGGACGAACTGCGCAAGGTCGTACGGTCGTTCCTGGCCAAGTACTCGGACGAGGCGGCCGTGCGCCGCCTGGCCGCCGACCGGCGGGGCCATGACGCCGTCGTCTGGCGGCGGATGGCCGGCGAACTCGGCCTGCAGGGGCTCGCCGTACCCGAGGAGTACGGTGGCTCGGGCTTCGGCTACGTCGACCTCGGCGTCGTCTTCGAGGAGGCGGGGCGCGCACTGCTGTGCGGGCCGTACTTCGCCACCGTCGCCCTGGCCGCCGAGGCCCTGCTGCGCTGCGACGACGAGCAGGCCCGACGTGACCTCCTGCCGGGCATCGCGGCCGGCAAGACGGTGGCCACACTGGCGCTGACGGAGGCCGGCGGCCGCTGGGACGAGTCCGGCGTCCGGCTCACCGCGGTCGACGCCCCGGCCGCCGGATGGCGCCTGACCGGTACGAAGACCTACGTCCCCGACGGACACCTGGCCGACCTGCTCCTGGTCGCCGCCCGCACCCCCGGCGGGGTGAGCCTCTTCGCCGTCGACGCCGCCGACGCGCCGGGCCTCACCCGCACCCCCTTGCCCACCCTCGACCAGACCCGCAAGCAGGCCCGGCTGGACTTCAGGGACACCCCCGCCCGCCTGCTGGGCACCGAGGGCACGGCATGGCCCGCCCTGCGACGCACCCTGGCCACCGCCGCCGTCCTGCTCGCCGCGGAACAGGTCGGCGGCGCGTCCGCCGCGCTGGACGCCGCCGTGGACTACGCCAGGATCCGGGTGCAGTACGGGCGGCCCATCGGCTCGTTCCAGGGGGTCAAGCACAAGTGCGCCGACATGCTGGTGGAGATCGAGTCCGCCCGCTCCGCCGCATACGGCGGACTGTGGGCGCTGGACACCGGCGACGAGACGGAGATCGCCGTCGCGGCGGCGCTGGCGCAGGCCTTCTGCTCGGAGGCGTTCACCAAGGTCGCAGGCGACAACATCCAGGTCCACGGCGGGATCGGCTTCACCTGGGAGCATCCCGCGCACCTGTACTTCAAGCGGGCCAAGAGTTCCGAGGTACTGCTGGGCACACCCTCGTACCACCTAGAACTGCTCGCCCGCCGGCTCGGCATCTGAGACCCCAGGGGAGAGGCAGGGAGAGGCAGACATGGAGCTGGACTTCGGGCCCGCCGTACGAGGCTTCCGCGACGAACTGCGGGACTGGCTGGCGGACCACCTGGTGGGGGAGTTCGCCGAGCACAGGGGTGTGGGCGGCCCCACCGACGGCGCGGCCTGGGACGTCCGCCTCGCCTGGGACCGCGAACTGGCCGCGGGGAACTGGCTGGGCGTGGGCTGGCCCGAGGAATACGGCGGACGCGGGCTCGGTCTCCTGGAGGAGATCGTCTTCGAGTACGAGTACGCCCGGGCGAACGCCCCCTACCGGGCCACCGTCAACGCCCTCGACCTGCTCGGCCCCATGCTGCTCAAGGCGGGAAGCGAGGAACAGAAGAAGCGCTTCCTGCCGCCGGTTCTCGCCGTCGAGGAACTGTGGGGCCAGGGCTTCAGCGAGCCCGGCGCCGGCTCCGACCTGGCCTCCGTGCGCACCCGGGCCGAGCGTGACGGCGACCGCTGGGTGGTCAACGGACAGAAGGTGTGGACCTCGTTCGGCATGTACGCCGACTGGCTCTACGTCCTCACCCGCACCGACCCGGACTCCGTCCGGCACAAGGGTCTGACCATGCTGCTCCTGCCCACGGACCAGCCAGGGGTGGAGATCCGCCCGATCCGCAATCTCGCCGGCCAGGAGGAGTTCGCCGAGGTCTTCCTCTCCGACGCGCGCACGGGAGCGGACATGGTCGTCGGGGAGGTGGGTCAGGGCTGGCGCACCGCGATGACCACACTCGGCATCGAACGCGGGACCACGCTCCTGCCTCAGCAGCTCACCTTCGAGCGGGAGGCCGAGGCACTGATCGGCCTGGCCCGGGAGCGGGGCGCGTTCGACGATCCGATGCTGCGCCGCCGCATCGTCGACGCCTGGATCTCCGTGCGCATCATGCGCACCACCAACCTCCGCACCCTCGCCGAACTCACCGCGGGCCGCACCCCGGGCGCCCAGGCCACCACGGCCAAGCTGTACGCCTCGACACGCCATCAGCAACTCGGGCATCTCGCCGCGGAACTGGCCGGCCCCGCCGGGCAGATCGTCGGCGAGGACTACGGTCTGGACACCCGGCAGCGCTCCTTCCTCCTCTCCCTGGCGGAGACGATCTACGGCGGATCCAGCGAGATCCAGCGCAACATCATCGGGGAGCAGATCCTCGGTCTGCCGAAGGAGCCCCGGCCATGACGTCGCTGGAGGAACGCCTCGACCGGGTCGAGTCGCACCTGGCCATCCAGCAGCTTCCCGTGCGTTACGCGCTCGCCGTGGACGCCCGCGACCTCGACGCCTGGACCGGCTGCTTCCGGCCGGACGTCGACATGGGGCGCCACGGTCGGGGCCGGGAGGTGCTGCGGACGCACATCGCCCCCCTCGTCAGGGGTTTCCACCGCTCGGTCCACCAGATCTGCGGCCACCGCATCGAGTTCACCGGCCGCGACACGGCCACCGGCTCCGTCTACTGCCGCGCCGAGCACGAGGTGGGGGAGCGGTGGATCGTCATGGCCATCCGGTACCTCGACGAGTACGCGCGCGTGGACGGCGAGTGGTACTTCTCGCGGCGCCGTGAGCAGCACTGGTACGCGTCCGACGTGACCGAGCGGCCCCAAGCGGTGGGATTCGGCTCCTGGGAGGGGGCCGGCGAACCCGCGCTGCCCGAGGCCTTTCCCTCCTGGGGACCCTTCTGGAAGGAGTCGTGATGGCACGGTTGTCGGGGAGGACCGCCCTGGTCACCGGCGGCGGACAGGGCGTGGGCCGCGGCATCGCGCTCGCGCTGGCCGCGGAGGGGGCGGCGGTGGTGATCACGGGCCGCACCGAGGGCAGGCTCAAGGACACGGCCGGGGAGATCGCCGAGCGCGGCGGACGGGCCCGCACCGTGGTCGGGGACGTCGGTGAACGCGACGACGTCGACCGTATGGTGGCCGAGACGGTACGGGAGTTCGGCCGGCTGGACGTGCTGGTCAACAACGCGCAGAGCTCGGTGCAGCGCCCGCTGGAGCATACGTCGTACGACGATGTCGAACTCGCCTACCGCAGCGGTCCGTTGGCGGTCTTCCATGCGATGCGGTCGGCTCTGCCCCATCTGAAGGCGAGCCGCGGCAGCATCGTCAACCTCGGTTCGTCGGCCGCCGTGCAGGGTGAGGCCGGCTTCGCGGCGTACGCGATGGCCAAGGAGGCCGTACGGGGCCTGACCAGGGTCGCCGCGCGGGAGTGGGGCCCGTACGGGATCCGGGTGAACGTGGTCTGCCCGGCCGCGCTGAGCCCGGCCGCCCAGGCCTACTTCACGGCCCACCCGGCCAAGGCCGAGAGCGTGGTCGCCGGTATCCCGCTGGGCAGGATGGGCGACCCGGAGACGGACATCGGCCGGGCGGTGGCCGCGCTGGTCAGCGACGACATGGCCTATCTGACCGGCGCGACGCTGATGCTGGAGGGCGGGCGGACGCCGATCGGTTGAGGTGGAGCTGTGCCCACCTCACACCACCCCCCGCCTCCGCAGCTCGCAGAGCCGGGCCTGCGTCACCCCCACCAGGTTCCGCAGGACTTGTGCCGTGTGCTCACCCAGCGCGGGCGGCGGAGCGTACCCCTCGACCGGTGTCGCGGTGAGCCGGATCGGATTGGCCAGCAACGGCAGCCGACCCGACACCGGGTCGTCGGCCTCGACCAGCATGCCCCGGTGCTGGATCTGCGGGTCCGCGAAGACCTCGGGCATCTCGTTGAACGGCCCCGCCGGCACGTCGTGCGCGTCGAGTACAGCCAGCCATTCGTCCCGGGTCCGGGTGCGCAGGATCGCCTCCAGCACCGGCAGGATCTCCTCGCGGTGGGCGATCCGGGCGGAGGTCGTGGCGAACCGTGGGTCCTGCAGCAGGTCGGTGCGGTCGGCGGCCGCGCAGAACGCGGCGAACTGCTTGTCGTTGCCGGCGACCAGGAAGAGCGGCTTGTCCTTGCACAGGAACGCCTGGGACGGGATGCCGCCGTATCCGCCGTTGCCGCGCCGGGCCGGCACCTCACCGGAGACCAGGTAGTTCATCGCGAAGTGCGAGAGCGACGCCAACCCGCAGTCCAGCAGCGACAGGTCGATGAACTGGCCCTCCCCGGTGGCGTCGCGGTGCCGCAGGGCCGCCAGGACCGCGGTGGCGGCGTACAGGCCGGTGAGGATGTCGACCATGCTGACCCCGACCTTCATCGGTTCCTCGGGGTGGCCGGAGACGCTCATCATCCCGGACATGGCCTGGAAGATGCCGTCGTAGCCGGGGCGCGCGGCGTACGGCCCGGTCTGGCCGAAGCCCGTCACCGAGAGATAGACCAGCCGCGGGTTGAGCTCCAGCAGGCTCTCGTGGCCGAGGCCGTACTTCGCGAGCGTCCCCGTCCGGAAGTTCTCGACCAGCACGTCCGACCGGGTGGCCAGGGCACGGATCAGCTCCTGCCCCTCGGCGGTGGCGTGGTTGACGGTGATGGACCGCTTGTTGCGGTTGCAGGAGAGATAGAAGGCGGCGGTGTCCGTCCCCCGGGCGAAGGGCGGCCCGTACGTCCGTGAGTCGTCACCCACGCCCGGCCGTTCCACCTTGATGACCTCGGCGCCCAGGTCGGCCAGCAGCTGGGTGGCCAGGGGCGCCGCCAGGACGCGGGACAGATCGAGGACGCGTATCCCGGACAGGGCGGTCGACGGCATCGAGTTCTCCCTCTGTTCACAGACGGCCAATGAGTTATATAAATAATACATCTGGCGTCAGGGTTGAACCCGGCTCGATTGCTGTAACTATTCAAATCATGTAACTATATGGATCGGCTGGCAGGCCGAGACCGGAGGGCGTGCTGATGACCGTCGCGGCGAGGACCCTCACCGAACAGGAGCAGTGCGAACGCCGGGCGTGGTTCCGGGCCCGCTGGGAACGAGGCGTCGCCTTCAACCGCCGCTGCCGCATCCGGGTGACGCGCTGGGACTCCGAAACGGTCGAGATCGTGCTGCCCTACGCCGATTCCCTCTCCGCCCATGAGGACGTCTTCCACGGCGGGGTGATCTCGGCACTCATCGACACCGCGGGGTCCGGCGCGGTGATCGCCGGGCACGACTTCACCAAGGGGAGCCGGCTCAGCACCGTGTCGATGTCGGTGCAGTTCCTCGCCCCCGCCCGCGGCCGGGAGGCCGTCGCCCACGCCCGCTGTGTCCGGCGGGGCAAGAGACTGCACTTCGCCGACGTCGACGTGATGACCGACGGGCGCATCTGCGCCCGGGGGCAGGTGGTGGTCACCATCTCCGGAGAGCGGCCGGGCGTCGGCGATCCCATAGGACCGCTGAGCGAGGAGTGACGTGATGCCCGAAGACGCTGACGACCTGGTTCTCTACGAGGTCGACGAGGACGGCGTGGCCACGCTCACCCTCAACCGTCCCGAGCGGAAGAACGCCTGGAGCATCCCCATGGAGAACCGCTTCTTCGCGCTCCTGGACGAGGCCGCCCAGGACAGCGCCGTCCGCGTCGTGATCGTCACCGGCGCCGGCCGTGCGTTCTGTCCCGGCATGGACATGCAGCGGCTGGAGCAGAACTCCCGGCCGGGCCAGTCGCTGGGGCTCCACGCCCGCGTCCCCATGTACAGCAGGCGGAACCTGCCGAAGCCGATGATCGCCGCCGTCAACGGCGCCTGCGCGGGCATCGGCCTGGTCCAGGCGCTCATCTGTGACGTCCGCTTCGCCGCCCGCGGAGCCCGCTTCACCACCGCCTTCACCCGGCGCGGCCTGGCCGGCGAGTACAACCTGCCGTACGTGCTGCCGCGCGTCATCGGCTTGGAGAACGCGCTCGACCTGCTGGTGTCCGGCCGGGTCTTCGACTCCGACGAGGCCAAGGCCCTCGGCCTCGTCAGCCGTGTCGTGGAAGGCGAGGACCTGCTGGACGCCGCCCGCGCCTACGCCCGGGACATCGCCCGCAACTGCTCTCCGCGCGCCATGGCCGTCGTACGCCATCAGGTGTACGGCGACCTGGACCGCTCTTTCACCGACGCCCTCGCCCGCTCCTACTCCGCCATGGAGTTCTTCGCGGGCTCGCCGGACTTCCGCGAGGGCGTGGCGAGCTTCACGGAGAAACGCCAGCCGAAGTTCGAGGGACTGCCGCCGGACTTCGACCCGGACGAAGCCGTCCGGGACGCGTTCCTACCGTACTGATCCGCTGTTTCGACGACCTGCTTTTTCCGACCGAGGAGCACGAGGATGACAGGGCAGCCGTTCCCCGTCGAGGCCGGGCACATCATGATGTTCGCCCGCGCCATCGGCGACGAACACCCCGCGTACCAGGGCGGGGCGGCCCTCGCGCCGCCGACCTTCACCATGGCGAGCGCCCACTACGACGCCGGCTACCACCTGCGCCCCAAGCCGGACGAGGAGTGGTTCGGATCCGGCCGGGGCCCCGGGGTGATGGCCGAGGGCGGCGGCGGGCTGCACGCCGAGCAGCACTTCGAGTACCACCGCCCGGTGCGCGCCGGGGAGACGCTCTACGCGCACACCGTCCCCGGACGCAGTTGGCAGAAGCAGGGCCGCAGCGGCCGTCTCCTGTTCAGCGAGCGCATCACCGAGTACCGGGACGCCGACGGTGAGCCGGTCGTCAGCGCAGTGACCGTGGCCGTCGTCCCCGAGGGCCCCGCGACCCCGAAGGAATCCCGATGACTGTGAGCGTGGCCGACATCAAGGTCGGCGAGAGCCGTGAGCGCGTCCTCGTCGACGACCTCAAGCGCACCCGGATCGTGCAGTACGCCGGCGCCTCCGGTGACTTCAACCCGCTGCACACCGACGAGCGGTTCGCCGTCGAGGCCGCGGGATACCCGGCAGTCTTCGCCCACGGCATGCTGACGATGGGCATGACCGGCCGGGTCCTGACCGACTGGGTCGGCCCCGAGGCGCTGCTGCGCTACGGCGTGCGCTTCAAGGCCCAGGTCTGGCCCGGCGACACCCTCACCGCCACCGCCACCGTCGAATCCATCGAGGACACGCCGTCGGGCCGGGTCGCCCACTTCTCGCTGCGCACCGTCAACCAGGACGGCGCCGAGGTGGTCACCGGCACCGCGGCGGCCCGCCTGGAGCCCTGAGCCGGTGGCCGCCGCACAGGAGCCGGGGCAGCCGGCCACCTGGACCGCCATGGTGAACCGCGCCTACGACCACGCCCGCCCCGCCGTCCGGTTCGGCGACCTGAGCTGGACCGGACGCGAACTCCTCGACCGGGCTGCGGGGGCGGCCGACTGGCTGGACACCCTCGGCCTGGAGCCCGGCGCGCCGGTACCCGCTCTCGTCGCCACCTCCGCCGACGCCCTGGCGCTGGTGATCGGCGGCGCCGGATCGGGCCATCCGCTCGCACCACTCGGCGTCCGCATGACGGCGTACGAGATCGCCGGCGTGGTCCGGGAACTACCGGCTCACATACTGCTGGCCCAGGCCGAGTTCGCCGACCTGGCCGGACAGGTCGCCGAACTCGCGGGCCGACGGCTCGTCATCGTGCCCGAACTGCCCACCGGTACGCGGGCCTTCACGGCCCGGCCCGACGAACTCGCCGCCCTTCTGCACACCTCCGGGACGACGGGCCTGCCCAAACCCGTCGCCATGACCCAGCGGCGCCTGGCGGCCCGGGCCCGGGTGAACGGGCGGCTGTGCGGGCTCGACCCCGACAGCTTCTACGGCGGCAGCGCGCCCTTCCACCACATCGCGGGCCTCGGCAACATCGCCGTCGCCCTCGCCGCCGGAGCGCTGATCACCGGACTGCCGCGCTTCACCGTCGAGGGCTGGCGCCTGCTTCGGCACCTCGGGACCACCCACACGAGCATGGTCCCGGCGATGCTGGAGACCCTGCTGGCGGCAGGCGAGGCACGCCACGGGTCCCTGCGGACCCTCCAGTACGGCGGCGCGCCCGTCCGCCCCGGCACCCTGCGGCGGACGTACGAGGCGATGCCCGGCGTCCGCATGCTCAACATGTTCGGCCAGACCGAGGGTTCACCGATCAGCGTGCTCACCCCCGAGGACCACCGGGAGGCGGTCGCCGGACGCACCGAACTGCTGCGCTCCGTGGGGCGCCCCGCCCCCGGGGTCGAGCTCAGGGTCGACGACGCCGGACCGGACGGCATCGGCGAGATCCACGCGCGCGCCGGCCATTTCTTCCGCGTCGACGCCGAGGGCTGGCTGCACAGCGGCGACCTGGGCCAAGTGGCACCGGACGGCTATCTCTACCTCTACGGCCGCCGCACCGACATGATCATCCGGGGTGGCGAGAACGTCCATCCGCTGGAGGTCGAGACGGTCCTGAGCGCTCACCCCGGCGTCGCGGACGCGGCGGTGACGGGCGTCCCCGACGAGCGGCTGGGGCAGACCGTCGTCGCCTTCGTCGTACCGGCCGATCCCCGCACCCCGCCGGATCCCGCGGCGCTCAGGAGCCATACCCGCGCCCGGCTCTCCGGGTTCAAGGTCCCCGTCCGCTGGTGGTTCGTGGACCACCTGCCCCGCAACGCCAACGGCAAGGTCGTGCGCCGTCGCTTGCGGGAGCCGTACGAAGGAGGAACACATGCCTGACCTCGTCGACCCGCGGCGACTCGACACCCTCCTCAGCCGCATCCGCGGGGAGGTCGAGCACGGCCCCCTGCCATCGGCCCAGGTCGCCGTCGCCCGCGACGGACGGCTGGTGGCCTTCGAGACCTATGGCGACGCCCACCCCGGCACCCGGTACGTCCTGCAGTCCGTCGGGCGGTCGATCGTCGCGGGCGTGGTGTGGAAGCTGATCGGCGAGGGTCTCCTCGACGTGGACGAGCGGGTCGCCGCGATCATTCCGGAGTTCGCGCCGAACGGGAAGGAGGAGGTGAGGGTCGAGCAGGTGCTCACCCACACCGCCGGATTCCCCTTCGCGCCCCTCGGGTACCCCAAGATGCTCGACCGCGAGCAGCGGCTCGCCGCCTTCGGCCGCTGGCGGCTCGACCACCCTCCGGGCAGCCGGTTCCAGTTCCACCTCACCTCGGCGGCCTGGCTGATCGCCGAGATCGTCGAGCGGCGCACGGGCCTCGCCTTCGCCGACTACCTGCACGAGCGGGTCGTAGGGCCGCTCGGTCTGGCGTCGATCGAACTGGGGGTGCCGGTGGACCGGCAGCCCGGCAGTGTCGCCCCGATGATCGCCACCGACCGCACCGACGACGGCCGGGAACCCGATCCCTGGGGGCCGTGGTACCTGTCCGATCCGAGGGTCCTGGCGGCCGGGGAACCCAGCCACGCCCTGGTCGCCACCGCCGCCGACGTCGCGCTCTACTTCCAGGCGCTGGTCCACTCCGGCCTGTGGAAACCCGGGGCGGTGGCGGAGGGGACGCGGATCCGGCTGACCGGCCATCCGTACGGCGAGCAGATCTACGGGGGCGGCGGCGGTCGCCGTACCAGCATGGGACTCTTCGTCACCGTGGCCGGACCCGACGCGGGCGGCAACCTGCCGTCGACCGGCTCGCCGTCCCTGTTCGGCAGCGCCGGTGCCGCCTACCAACTGGGGTTCATGGACCCGGAGTCCGGCCTGTCCTTCGCGTGCCTGAGCAACGGTTATCCGCTCGCCGGCTACGACCACTCCCCGCGCGGCACCGCCCTGCTGGGCGACATCGCGAACCTGGCGGCGGGCCTGGCCGGCTGACCGGGTCCGCCGCCAGGCGGGGGTGCCACGACGCTCAGCGGCTGACCAGCTGCTGGGCGTTGTTGTACATGATGTCGTCCTGCACCGACTCGTCGAGTTCCGCGAGGAGCTTGCGGTAGTCGGCCGGGTTGGCGATGCCCTCCGCGTGCGGGAAGTCGGAGCCCATCACGACGGACTCGTGGTATCCGAGGCGCTTGACCAGGCTCGGGATGTCGTCCTCCGGGTAGGGCACCACGCGGACGTGCTTGCGGAAGACCTGGCTGGGACGCTCGTCCAGCTGTCCGCCGATCCAGGGGCCGTTGCGGCCCATGCCCCGGCTCTTGTCCATGTGGCGCACGAAGTGCGGCACCCACTCGGCGCCGAACTCGGACACCAGGACATTGATGTCGGGGAAGCGACCGAAGAGGTTGTCGAAGATCAGCGCGGACAGCGTCTCCTCGATCGGGCGCTGACCGTAGGTGTTCATCCACTGCCACGCGGACATCCGGAAGTGGATGGGGTTCGGGTCGTGGCCCCAGGCCGGGGCGACGTTCGAGTTGTAGTAGAACTCGCTGATGTGGTAACAGACGCTGGCCTTGGCCTCGTTGAGCAGCTTCCAGAACGGGTCGAAGTACGGGTCGCCGGGGGAGCGGCCGTACTGCGGCCCGGTCGGCAGCATGATGAACCGGGCGCCCTGCTCCAGGACGTACTCCAGCTCCTTCACCGCGTGGTCCAGGTCGCGCAGCGACAGCAGGGCGGGGGAGTAGATGCGGTCCTGGTGGTTGAAGCCCCAGACCTCGTTCATGTAGCGGTTGAACGAGTGGTAGTTGGCGTAGAGCGGCTCGACGCCCTGGACGTATTCCTCGGCGACCAGCGCCCAGCCGCCCGGGTACATGATCGTCTGGTCCAGGCCCTGCTCGTCCATGACCCGCAGGCGGGCCTCGCGGTTCTGGTACGACTCGTGCATCGGCTCGAACTGGTACGTCTCCTCCGGATTGCCCGAGGCCATCGCCTTGAGCATCTCCTTCAGCGAACCGGGCCGGTACACCTGCCCGAACTCCGGCTCCAGGCATACGACGATCCGGTCCCCGGCGAGGATCACCTCCCGTCCGTCCGGCAGTGTCACCGGTGCGACCGCCGCACCGAGGAACTCCTTCGGGAGGTAGCGGGTGAAGGAGTCCCGCTCCTCGTACATGTGCTGGTCGCAGTCGAAGATGCGCTTGCGCTGTTCGGCCATGGCCGTCGCCTCCGGACCCCAGGAGCTATTCAGTACGCCTTCTATAATTATCTAACTGTTTCTTCCAGGCAAGGGGTTCGGAGGGAGAGGCTCGTTCCTGTGTGTCGGGCCGGGTCAGTCGATGAGCTCGAGCACCGTCTTGGGGCCGGCGGCGTTCACGACGTCGTCGGCGCTGGAGATGTGCCGCTGCCACAGCTTCTCGACCTCGTCCGCCTTGCCGGACTCGATCAGGCCGACCAGCCGTACATGCGCCCGGTGCCCCTTGAGGGCCTGCGCCTTCTGGGTCTCGGCGTCGGTGGCGGCCGCCGTGTAGGAGGCGTTGGCCCGGTCGATGATGTTGCGCAGCATGCCGCACAGCAGGATCAGGGTCTGGTTGCCGGTGAGCTCGACCAGGAGGGCGTGGAAGGCGTCCTGGGCGTCGACCAGGGCGAGCGGGTCGTCCAGGGCGGCCTTCTCGGTGGCCACCGCGTCGCGCAGCCGCTTGATGTCGTCCGCGGTGTGCTTGACGGCGAGCTGGCGGGCGCAGGGCGGCTCGATGAGGGCGGCCGCGCGGTAGATGTCGCCCAGTGTCGCGCCGCGGTACTCGAGGATCAGGCCGGCGAAGCGGGCGGCGACGTCCGCGTCGGGCGCGCTCACCCGGGCGCCGCCGTGGGCGCCGCGGCGGACCGTGATCAGGGACTCCGACTCCAGTACGCGGAACGCCTCGCGCAGGGTCGGCCGCGAGATGCCGAACTGCTCCATCAGTCCCGACTCCGGCGGCAGCGCGTCGCCCGGCTTCAGCTCGCCCCGTACGATCTGGCGGCGCAGGTGCGCGGCGACCAGTTCGGCGGTCTTCGGCACCCGTACCTGGCGTCCGACGCGGTTGCGTGCGGGGGCGGGCACGGCCGCCGTTTCGCTTGCAGGGGCTGCCTCGGCCACGATGGGCTCCCTCATATAGCAAAATGAATCGTCTTAGTGCATCGAGGATACCAGGTCAAGGGATGCTTGATCTTGTCTTCCGCGGACCCGGTCTGGCGTGGGGGCCATCGCTGGGTATATAGATGATTCATCTACCTATAAGCTACAGGCCCGCGCGGGAGTGACCTCGATGACCGAGAAGCCGACCCCGGTGATCCTCTCCGAACTCGACCCCGACGGGGTCATGCTCCTCACCCTCAACCGGCCCGAGCGGCACAACGCCTGGACGCTGGAGATGGAGCTGCTCTACAACGAGCTGTTCGACCGGGCGGAGTCCGACCCACGGGTGCGGGCCGTCGTGCTCACCGGCGCCGGGCGCAGCTTCTGTCCGGGGATGGACATGAGCGTGCTGGACGGGGCCTCGTCCGGTGCCCGTCCGTGGCCCACCGGCGAGCTGCCACCGCGCACTCGCCCCATGCACTTCCCCAAGCCCGTCGTGGCGGCCGTCAACGGCGCCTGCGCGGGCATCGGGTTCAACCAGGCGCTGATGTGCGACGTCCGGTTCGCCGTGCCGCACGCCAAGTTCGCCGCCGCCTTCAGCGCGCGCGGGTTGGTGGCCGAGGACGGGGTGTCCTGGATCCTGCCCCGGCTGGTCGGCTACGGCAACGCCGCCGACCTGCTGCTGTCCTCGCGCCGTTTCACCGGGACGGAGGCCCTGTCGATGGGCCTGGTCAACCGTCTGGTCGAGCCGGAGGAACTTCTTTCCGAGGCGCTCGCCTACGCGGCCGAGCTGGCCCGCTCGGCGAGCCCCTTCGCGATGTCCCTCATCAAGCGGCAGCTCGCCGACGACCAGGCGAGGACCTTCACCGAGAGCAGCGACGGCGCGGCCGCACTCCTTGCCGTGGCCAAGCGCGCCCCGGACTACCGCGAGGGCGTGCTCAGCTTCATCGAGCGCCGGCGGCCCCGGTTCGCGGGGCTCGGCGAGACGGTGCCGCAGCCTGTGGAGACCTCGTCATGAGCCGCGCCGGACTCCCGCTGCACCGCCGTACGATCTCCGTCACCGCACACGAGGAAGAGGGCGGCGGCGAGATCTCCGTCGAGGCGGAACTGCGCGACGAGCGCCCCTGGGAGGAGCCGCCGGGCGGGGTCGTCCACCGGATGACGTTGACCGTGCGGATCCGCCTCGACGACATGGTGATCACGGCCGCCGACGCGGACATGCGAACCTTCCCGCACGCGGAGTGCCCGCGGATCACCGCGGCCTTCGACGGCCTGGTCGGGCTCGGTGTCACCGCCGGGTACAACCGGGCGATCCAGGAGCGCTTCCGGGGCGTCTCCGGCTGTACGCACCTGTACGAGCTGGCACGCGCCCTCGGTCCCGCGGTCGTGCAGGCGGCGATCTCGGCGGGCGCGCTGCGCCGCGCGGCCGACGGCGAACCGGTCCACAACCCGCGCGCCACGGCGGGCGTGCTGAACAGCTGCCACATCTGGGCGCCGGACGGCGTGGGCCTGCGCAAGCTCGACGCGGGCTGGCGCCCGGGCACAGGACCGCGACCGGTTCCGGAGCTGGGCACCTTCGAGAGCCCCGGCGACGCCTGACCGCCCGACCGGTCCGGCGGCCCCTGGCGGCTCCGGTGCCTGGTGGGTTCGGCGGTGCCTGGCGGCTCCGTGCCTGGTGGGTTCGGCGGTGCCTGGCGGCTCCGTGCCTGGTGGGTTCGGTGACTTTGGTGGATCCGGCGGTGCCTGGCGGCTCCGGTGACTTTGGTGGGTTCGGCGGTGCCTGGTGGGTTCGGCGACTCTGGTGGGTCCGGCGGTGCCTGGCGGGCCCGGGGGCCCCTGGCCGGTCCGGGGAGCTCGGCGGCCCCTGGGCCGGCCAGGCAGCACCGGCAACCAGGGTCCGGCCGCCTCTGGCGGCCCTGGTCGCCCCGGGCGCCCGGGACCGCTCGGGGCGGCGACCTTCCCGGCTACTGACCGGCACTCGTCCGCGGCTCGCGCGGCAGCCCGAGGACCTTCTCCGCGAGGATGTTCCGCTGCACCTGGGACGTGCCGGCGTAGATCGTGCCGGAGCGGGCGATCAGGTACGTCGTCGACCAGGACGCCGAGGAGTTCGCGGCGCCGGGGTCGTCGGCGCGGTAGGTGCGCAGGGGCGGCCGGCCCACCGGCACCTGGCCGTGCAGGCCCATGATGTCCATCGCCAGATCGGTGACCGCGGTGTGGTACTCGCTCCAGTACAGCTTGGCGATCGACGACTCGGGACCCGGCTCCGCGCCCTTGAGCCAGCCGGTGAGTGTCCGGTATCCGAGGCACCGCATGATCTCCACCTTGGACCAGCACCAGGCGATGCGCTGCCGGACGACGGGGTCCTGGTCCCTGCCGTACAGGCGGGCCAGTTCCACCAGGCGCTCCACCTCCGCCCGGAACAGGATCGGGTTGGTCGCCGCCTCCTCCCCGCGCTCGACGCCGAGCAGGCTCTGGGCGACCGTCCAGCCGTTGTGGACGCCTCCGACGACGAGATCGGCGTGCGTGCGGGCGCCGTCGAAGAAGACCTCGTTGAAGTGCAGCTGCCCGCTCATCATGCGGAACGGCCGTACCTGGACACCGGGTTGGTCCAGTGGCACGAGAAGGAACGAGATCCCGCGGTGCTTGGGCGCGTCCCGGTCCGTGCGGGCCAGGACGAAGATCCAGTCGCTGTGGTGGGCGCCGGACGTCCACACCTTCTGCCCGTCGAGCACCCATTCCCCGCCGTCCAGCACCGCGCGGGTCTTCAGGGAAGCCAGGTCGGAACCCGCGTCCGGCTCCGAGTACCCCTGGCACCAGGTGTCCTCGCCGCTGAGGATCCGGGGGAGGAAGCGGCTCTTCTGCTCCTCTGTGCCCCAGCGCAGCAGCGTGTTGGCCAGCATCTTCACGCCGAAGGTGTCCTGCGGAAGCCCGAACGGCACCCCGGCCAGGGCCAGCTCCTCCATCAGGACGACCTGGTGGAGCTTGGACAGGCCGCGGCCGCCGTACCGCTCGGGCCAGGTGAGGGACAGGTAGCCGCGCTCGACGAGCCGGCGGCGCCAGTCCCGGGCGAACGCCCAGGCCGCGTCCTCGTCCAGGGCGCCGATGCCCTTCCAGTCCGGCGGCAGTGTCTCGGCGAGGAACGCGCCGACCTCGGCGCGGAACGTCTCGGTCTCCGGGGGATAGCTGATGTCCACCTGCGATCTCTCCTCGTCGCCCCTGCTCGCACAGCTGATCGCTGTATTGATTGTTTCAGCATAATAGGTTATCTATTTATAAGGAATGGCGTCGAGTCAGGATGGGCTGACATGGGACTGCTGGACGGCCGGAACGCGGTGATCACCGGCGGCGCACAGGGCATCGGCTTCGCGATCGCCGGCGTCCTCGGCGGCGCGGGCGCCCGCGTCGTCCTCGGCGACGTCAACGAGGCCGCCGCGGCCGAGGCCGCCGCACGCCTCGCCGGGAACGGTGTGGCCGCCACCTCGCTGCGCTGCGACGTCACCGACGAGGACGAGGTGGCCGCCCTCGTGGCCCACTGCACCGACACCTTCGGGCCGGTCGGCGTCATGGTCAACAACGCCGGCATCACCCGGGACGCGACCCTGCACAGGATGCCCCTCGCCGACTTCCGCGCGGTGATCGACGTCCACCTCACCGGCGCCTGGAACGGCACCCGGTACGCCGCCGAGGCGATGCGGGCGCACGGACAGGGCGGCAGCATCGTCAACATCTCCTCCATCGCCGGCAAGGTCGGCAACTTCGGCCAGACCAACTACAGCGCGGCCAAGGCCGGACTCGTCGGCCTCACCAAGGCCTCCGCCAAGGAGCTCGCGAAGGCGGACATCCGCGTCAACGCCGTCCAGCCCGGCCTGATCCGTACCGCCATGACCGAGGCGATGCCCCGCGCCGCCTGGGACGCGAAGCTCGCCGAGATCCCGCTGGGCCGCGCCGGCGAGCCCGCAGAGGTCGCCCAGGTCGTCCTCTTCCTCGCCTCCGACATGGCCGGCTACATCACCGGAGCCGTGGTCGAGGTGACCGGCGGCCGGTACATGTGACCCCCGCCCACTCGCCGACACGAAAGGCCTGCCCGATGCCCGCCCCTCTGCGTGACGCCGTGATCTGCGAACCCCTGCGTACTCCCGTCGGCGGCTACGGCGGTGTCCTGCGCGACGTGACCGCGGCCGAACTCGCCGCCACGGTCGTGCGCGCCGTACTGGAACGCACCGGCATACCGCCCGCGGCCGTGGACGACGTCCTGCTCGGCCAGTGCTACCCCAACGGCGAGGCACCCGCCATCGGCCGCGTGGCCGCCCTGGACGCCGGTCTGCCCGTCGAGGTACCGGGACTCCAGATCGACCGCCGCTGCGGCTCCGGGCTCCAGGCCGTCATCACCGCCGCGATGCAGGTGCAGACGGGTGCGAGCGACCTCGTCCTGGCCGGTGGCGTCGAGTCCATGAGCCGGGCCGAGTTCTACACCACCGACGTCCGCTGGGGCGTACGCGGCGCGGGCACCACTCTGCACGACCGGCTGGCCCGAGGCCGGGTGACGTCGGGCGGCGTCAACCACCCCGTCCCCGGGGGCATGCTGGAGACCGCCGAGAATTTGCGCCGGGAGTACGCCATCCCCCGCGAGGAGCAGGACCGACTCGCCCTGCGCTCGCACGAGAAGGCCGTCGCGGCCCAGCGGGAGGGCCGCTTCGCCGACGAGATCGTGCCCGTCACCGTACGCGACCGAAGGGGCGAGACGGTCGTCGACAGCGACGAACACCCGCGCCCCGACTCGTCGTTGGAGAAGCTCGCCGGGCTCCGGCCCGTACTGGGTCGCCAGGACCCCGAGGCGACGGTGACCGCGGGGAACGCCAGCGGCCAGAACGACGGCGCGGCGATCTGTGTCGTCACCCATCCCGAACGCGCCGCCGAACTCGGCCTGCGCCCGCTGGGCCGCCTGGCCTCCTGGGCCGTCGTCGGCGTGCCGCCCGAGACGATGGGCATCGGGCCCGTGCCCGCCACGGCCAGGGCCCTGGAACGCGCGGAGCTGAAGCTCGCCGACATCGACCTGATCGAACTCAACGAGGCCTTCGCCGCCCAGGTACTCGCCTGTACCCGCGAATGGGCCCTGACCGAGAGCGACTTCGAACGGTTCAACGTCAACGGCTCCGGCATCTCGCTGGGCCACCCCGTCGGCGCCACCGGCGGCCGCATCCTCGCCACCCTGCTGCGCGAACTCGACCGCCGCCAGGCCCGCTACGGCCTGGAAACGATGTGCCTCGGCGGCGGACAGGGCCTGGCGGCCATCTTCGAACGCACCGGCAACGAAGCTCCTGGAGGACGCTGATGCCCGGACTCATCGCCTACGGCGCCTACGTGCCGTACCACCGCCTCGCCCGAGCCGACGTCGCCGCGGCACTGGGAACCCGGCCGGCCAAGGGGACGAGGGCGGTCGCGGGCTACGACGAGGACACCACGTCCATGGCCGTCGAGGCGGCCCGCGCCGCGCTTACCCGCGACGGCCTGCGTCCCCGCATCGGCCAGCTCTTCCTGGCCACCGCCGCACCCGCCTACCTGGACAAGACGAACGCGACCGCGGTCCACGCCGCGCTCCGCCTCGACGAGCATGTACTCGCCGTCGACATGGCCGGCTCCGTACGCTCCGGCCTCGGCGCGCTGGTCACCGCCGCCCGCTCCCCGATACCGACCCTGACGGTCCTGTCCGACCTGCGCACCGGCCTGCCCGGCGGCAGCGACGAAATCGCGGGCGGCGACGGCGCGGCGGCGTTCGTCTTCGGCGGCCACCGCAACGGAGCCCCCGTCGTCGCCGAACTCCTCGCCCACGACACCGTCAGCGACGAGATCCTCGAACGCTGGCGGCTGCCCGGCGCCCCCGCCTCCCGGGTGTGGGAGGAGCGCTTCGCCGAGGAGATCTACGTGTCCCTCGCGGACAAGGCGCTCACCGCCGCCCTCGACCAGGCGGGACTGGACCGCGGGGCGATCGACCACCTCGTCGTCTCCGGCCTGCACGCACGCGCGTGCGCGGCGGTACGACGGACGGCGGGCTCACGTCCCGAGGCGGTGACCCCGGACCTCGCCGCGACGATCGGCAACGCCGGCACCGCCCAGCCCGGACTGCTCCTCGCCGACGTCCTCGACCGCGCCGCACCCGGCGAGATCATCGCCCTCGTCGTGCTCGGCGACGGCGCCGGAGTGCTCCTGCTGCGCACCACCGACGCGCTCCCCGCCCACCGCAGCGCCCGCCCGGTCGCCGCACAGATCGCCGCGGGCAGCGCCCCGATGCCGTATGCCACGTACCTCTCCTGGCGCGGCCTCCTCGACCGCGAACCGCCCCGCCGCCCGGACCCCGAGCCGCCCTACGCCCCACCCGCCCACCGTCGCAACGCCTGGAAGTACGGCCTCGTCGCCTCCCGCTGCGAGAAGTGCGGCACCCGGCATCTGCCGCCGGACCGGGTGTGCACCTCCTGCGGCAGCGTCGACACCATGACGGACGAGCCGATGGAGCACGTGGGCGGCACGGTCGCCACCTTCACCGTCGACCGGTTGGCCCACACCCCGAGCCCGCCGATGCTCGTCGTGGTCGTCGACTACGACGGCGGCGGCCGGTTCCGCTGCCAGCTCACCGACGCGACCGAGGCCGACGCGGTCATCGGCGCCCGGGTGGAGATGACGTTCCGGCGCACGGTGACCGCCGCCGGGGTCCACAACTACTTCTGGAAGGCCCGGCCGGTGCGCACCGCCGGCGAGACCGAGGAGACACGCGGATGAGCTCGCACGGAATCCGGGACCGGGTCGCGATCGTCGGCATGGGCTGCACGCCCTTCGGCGAGCACTGGACCCGCTCGGCCGACGATCTGCTGGTGGACGCGGTGGGCGAGGCGGTGACCTCGGCCGGCGTCACCCTCGACGACATCGACGCGTTCTGGTTCGGCACCCAGGCGTCCGGGGTGTCCGGCCTCACCCTGAGCCGGGCGCTGCGCCTGCCCCACAAGCCGGTCACCCGGGTGGAGAACATGTGCGCGACCGGTTCCGAGGCGCTGCGCAACGCCTGTTACGCCGTCGCGTCCGGGGCGTACGACGTCGCGATGGCCGTCGGTGTGGAGAAACTCAAGGACTCGGGCATGTCCGGGCTGTCGGGCACCGCGATCCCCGGCGCGGGAGACGACAGCCGCGGGGAGATCACCGCTCCGGCCAACTTCTCCCTCCTCGCCCCCGCCTACGCGGCCAAGTACGGGCTCTCCGCCGAGGAGATGAAGGACGTCATCACCCGCATCGCCTGGAAGAACCACGTCAACGGGGCCCGGAACCCCCGCGCGCAGTTCCGCAAGGAGGTGCCGCTGGAGCGCATCCGGTCGGCGCCGGTCGTCGCCGGCATGCTCGGCGTGTTCGACTGCTCGGGGGTCTCCGACGGCTCGGCCGCCGCGATCGTCGTACGCGCCGAGGACGCCTACCGGTGCACCGACAAGCCGGTCTTCGTGAAGGCGCTGTCCTTCGTCGCCGGCCCGGCGGACGGGCTCCTCGACCCCGAGTACGACTTCACCACCTTCCCCGAGGTGGTGGCCTCGGCGCAGGAGGCCTACCGTCAGGCCGGCATCACCGACCCGCGGTCCGAGCTCGCGCTCGCCGAGGTCCACGACTGCTTCACGCCCACGGAGCTGGTGCTGATGGAGGATCTCGGCTTCTCCGAGCGCGGCCAGGGCTGGAAGGACGTCGCCGACGGTGCCTTCGACCTGGACGGCTCGCTGCCGGTCAACCCGGACGGCGGACTGAAGGCCTTCGGCCACCCCATCGGTGCCTCCGGCCTGCGCATGGTGTTCGAGGCGTGGCTGCAGCTGCGGGGCGAGGCGCCGCCCGAGCGGACGGTGAAGTCCCTGGCCGAGGGGCGGTCGCTCGCCCTGACCCACAACCTCGGCGGCGGCCCCGGCGAATGCGTGTCGTTCGTCTCCGTCGTCGGCAGTGAACTCTCAGCCTGAGAAAGGCGGTTCGGTCATGGGACGGCTCCAGGGAAAGATCGCGATCGTCACCGGAGCGGCCTCCGGCATCGGCGCGGCCACCGCACGCCGCGTGGCGGCGGAGGGAGCGCACACGGTCGTCGCCGACCTGAACACCGAGGGCGCCAAGGCGGTCGCCGAGGAGATCCGCGCCGCCTCAGGCTCCGCCACGGCGGTCACGGTCGACCTGGGTGACGTCGACAGCGTACGTGCCATGGTGACCGCCACGGTGGAGACCTACGGCGGCCTCGACGTCCTGCACAACAACGCGGCGGCCACCCACCTGGCCGCCCGTCAGGACCTCGCCGTGCTCGAGGCCGACCCGGCGGTGTGGGACGACACGATGCGGATCAACCTCCGCGGGACCATGGTCGCCATCCAGGCCGCCGTCCCGCACATGATCGCCCGCGGCGGCGGCTCGATCGTCAACACCTCGTCCGGATCCGGCCTCGCGGGCGACCTGCGCAACCCCGCGTACGGCGCCTCCAAGGCCGCGCTCATCAACCTCACACAGTACGTCGCCACCCAGTACGGCAAGCTGGGCGTCCGCTGCAACGCCGTCGCTCCCGGCTTCATCGTCACGCCGGCGAGCTCCGGCTCGGCGCACGGGGCGATCCGGGAGGCGATGCTGCGCCATCACCTCACGCCGCGCCTGGGGCGCCCGGAGGACGTCGCCGCGGCGGTCGTCTTCCTCGCCTCCGACGAGTCGGCCTTCATCACCGGGCACACCCTCCGCGTGGACGGCGGGCTGCTGTCCCACGCGCCCTATGTCGCGGAGCTGCGTGACGCCTGAAGGGCGCGCCCGGCACGAGCACCGGCGGAGCCGGAGGCGGTCAGGACATCGCCTCCGGCTCCAGGTCGCCCAGATAGGCCGCCCGGACCGCCGGATCACGGCGTACCTCCTCCGGTGTACCGGCACAGATCCGGCGTCCGAAGTCCAGCACGACGATCTGGTCGCAGACGTTCATGACCATGTCGACGTCGTGCTCGACGAGCAGCACTCCCATGCCCCAGTCCTCGGCGAGCCGCCGCACCAGCCGGGCCAGCTCCCGCGTTTCGTCGTCCGACAGCCCGGCCGCCGGTTCGTCGAGGAGCAGCACGGACGGGGAGGCCGCCACCGCACGGGCGATGGCCAGCAGCCGCCGTTCTCCGTACGACAGGTCGCCCACCGGCCGGTCCAGACTGTCCTGGAGTCCGAACTCCCGCACGGCGACCAGCACATGGGAGGGCAGCGGGCGACTGCCGGGACGGACCAGGTCCGTGAGCCACGCCCACCGGCCGGGCCGGGCGCAGGCCGTGTAGAGGTTGTCCAGCACGGTCATGTCCTCGAACAGCTCCAGCGACTGGAAGGACCGGCTCAGCCCCGCCGTGGCCCGTCGGTGCACCGGCAGCCGGGTCAGCTCCCGGTCGCCCAGGCGCACGCGGCCCGACGCGGCCCGGGTGAAGCCGGTGACGGCGTCGATGGCGGAGGTCTTGCCGGCGCCGTTGGGGCCGATCAGCCCCACGACCCGTCCGGGCTCGACGTCCAGCGAGAGCCCCTCGACGGCGACGACACCGCCGTAGCGGACGGTCAGGCCCCGCACGCGGAGGGGCAGCGGCGTGGCTCGGGGCACGGCTGCCTCTCGCGCCGAAGCCGCCGAACCCGTGGAAGCCGCCGAACCACTCGAACCCGCCAAGGCCGCGGAAACCGCCGTGGCCGCGTGCGCGCCGCGCCGGGACGACAGCCTGCGCCGGATGCCCTCCGCCCGCCTGCCGACCTCCTTCCCGATGCCGTCCTGGTTGCCCACCAGCGTCAGCACCAGGACGATTCCGCCGATCAGCGGTATCCAGTCGCTCAGGCCGGGCAGCACCAGGTCGCCGAACCGTGCGCCCACCGTCCCCGCGGCGAACGTCGCGCCGAACAGCGGCCCGACGAGGAATCCGACACCGCCGATGACCGCGAGCCCGAGCGCGGTGATGGAGTCGAAGGAGGCGAAGTCGGAGAAGACCACCGAGGTGGAGCGGAAGCCGGTGAGCACCCCGGCGAGCGCGGCGATGGCCGCGGACAGGCCGAAGGCGTAGAGCTTGGCCGCGCGGACGTCGATGCCGAGGGCGGCGGCGGCCCGTTCGTTCGCCCGTACGGCGACGAGCCGCCGGCCGGTGCGGCTGCGCCGTACGCAGGCGACCACGAGCGTGGCGGCGGTGAACAGCACGAGGACCACGGCGGCGTACCGCTGCGGATGGTCGATTCCGGAGATGCCGATGCCGAACAGGGTCTGCTTGCCCACGGCGATGCCGTCGCTGCCCGGCGTCGTCGACAGACCGGTGTTCTGGAAGACCATCGCCTCCAGGGTGGTGCCGAGACCGAGCGTGATGATCGCGAGGTTGACACCGCGGGTGCGGACCGCCGGGAGCGCGAACAGCAGGCCGATCGGCACCGTGCCCAGCACACCTGCCGGCAGGGCGAGTGCGAACGGCCAGCCCCAGTCGGCCGAGGCGTGCCCCGCGATGAAGGCGCCCGTCCCGGCGAGGGCGTAGGCCGCCAGGGAGACCTGCCCCGCGTAACCGGTGACCACGACGAGCGACAGGATGATCAGCGACAGCACCAGCGTGGTGGTGATCGCGTCGGCCCACAGCGGCGTCGACACGCTCACCAGCAGCAGCCCGGCCACGACGGCCGCGGCCAGCGGCACGGGGCGCACCCTGCCGGTGCCCAGTGCGGGCAGCCGGTCCAGGAACGTCCCGCGCAGGGGAAGCGCCCGGCCCCGCGCGACCAGCACCAGGGTGATGAAGAGGAAAGGCACCGACGAGGCGAGGCCGGTGACGCCGGAGCCGAAGCGGGTCAGTTCGGACTGCACGACCCCGATGACCAGACCGCCCGCCAGGGTGACGGGGAAGGACGAGAACCTGCCGACCAGGGCGGCGGCCAGCGCGCTCAGCAGGAGGGTGGTCAGCCCGGTCACCGACAGACCGATGACCGGCACGATCAGGATGCCCGTCAGCCCAGCGAGTGCCGAGCCCAGCGCCCAGTTGCCGGTGGCGATCAGGTCGGGGGACCAGCCGAGCGAGGCGGCGGCGCCCTCGTTCTCCGCGACCGCGGTGGTGCCCAGGCCGAACAGGGTGCGCTGGTAGAGGAGATGGAGGCCCGCGGTCACGACGACCGCGATACCGAGCAGCCAGACCCGGTCCTCGGAAACCGTCGCCCCGGCGATCGTCAGCAGCCGGTCGGGCAGTTTGCCCGGCACCAGTTGCAGGCTGTCGCCGTAGCGTTTGACGGCGGTCGCGGTGAGCACGATGAAGACCGCCAGCGTACCGACCAGCCGGGCCAGTGTGGACGCCCGGCGCAGCGGGCGCAGCACCAGCAGATGTGTGAGGACGCCCAGCACCGCGGAGGCGAGGACTCCGCACGCGGTGGCGGGCCAGTAGGGGACACCGTGGTGGGCGGCGAGCTCCCACTGCACGTAGGCGCCGGCCATCCCGATCGCACCGTGCGCGAGGTTGAGGACCCCGGAGCCCCGGTAGACCAGCACGATGCCGTGCGCGGTGAGTGCGTAAAGGGCTCCGAGCCCCAGGCCGAGCAGTGCGAACCGCAGAACGTCGTCCATCTGTGGCACCTCCAGACAGACAGAGTAATTATTTAAATAATTGTGTCCAGAGTACTTCACTAACGAATGTCACACCTCCATGCTGTTCGGCATCTCGACGTCGCCCACAGGGCGCGAGCTCCCCCGGAGGAACCATGAACGACTCACGCCGACGCAGATCTGTTGCAGCGAGCTGTCTCGCGGTGACCGGAGCCCTGCTCGCCGCAGGCTGCGGGGGAGAGGCAGCCGGCAGCCCGACCCAGGCCACCGGGCCGAAGGGCAAGCCGGTCAAGGTGATGGTCTGGAACCCGGAGGACACCCAGGGCAGCGCCCAGCCCGGGGTCCGGCTCACCGCCCAGGCCTACGAGAAGTGGATCAACGCCCACGGAGGCATCAAGGGCGGCCCGTTGAAGGTGCTCACCTGCAACGAGAAGAACGACCCCGACGAGGCCGAGAAGTGCGCGCAGCAGGCGGTCGCCGACAAGGTGGTCGCCGTCGTGGGCTCCTACAGCCTCGCGGGCGACCGCTACATGCCCATCCTGCAGAAGGCCGGCATCCCCTACCTCGGCGGCACCGGCGTCTCGGCCGCCGAGTTCTCCAACCCGCTGTCGTTCCCGGTCAACGGCGGTACCCCGGCGGTGTTCGCGGCACACGGGCGGCAGCTGGTGAAGGAGGGCTGCAAGAAGATCTCCGGGGTACGGTACGACCTCGCGGCCGCCGCCATCGTCTCGCAGTTCCTCACCCTGGGCGCGACCTCCGCCGGAGGGGCGCCGCCCAAGGATCTCAAGGTGCCGGTCACCGCCACCGACCTGGCTCCGCAGGTCGCCGCCGCCACCAAGGGCAGCAACTGCGTGAGCGTCATCCTGGGCACGCACTCGGACCTGTTCGTCAAGGCGTACGTGCAGTCCGGCGCCAAGACCAAGCTCGGCAGCGTCGTCGGCAACCTCACCCCCCAGCTGGCCCAGAGCACCGGGGGCAGCGGCAGCCCGCTGGAAGGCGCCGCGATCACCGGCTACTACCCGCCGACCTCGGACGCCGTCTGGAAGACCTTCGTCTCGGCAGCCAAGGGCACCGACATCGACACGAGCAACGGCGCGAACGAAACGACCTGGGTGGCCTTCAAGGTCTTCACCGAGGCGGTCAAGAAGCTGTCGACGGTGTCGGCCAAGGCCCTGGTGCATGAGCTGAACACCACCTCGGGCATCCCCACCGGCGGTCTCACCCCGCCCCTGACCTGGAAGGCGTCGACCGCCCTGCGTATCAAGGGCCTCGACCGCATCCACAACACCACCGCCACCGAACTGACCATCCGCGACGGGAAGATCGAGTGGGCGAAGAAGGGCTCGACGTTCGTCGACGTCCGCAAGGTACTGACGGCCATGTCGGCCGGCTGAGCGCCCGGCGCCCCGGAGCCCGAGCGAAGGAGAACGTCCGTGCACGACACCGGAACACCTTTGATCGAAGCCCGAGCCCTGTCCGCCGGGTACGGCACCCAACCCGTCGTACGCGACCTCGAACTTCAGGTCCGCCCCGGTGAGGTGGTCGCCCTGCTCGGGCCCAACGGCGCGGGCAAGACCACGACACTCAGGGTGCTCTCGGGCGACCTGGCCCCGATGACCGGCGAGGTGCGCTGGCTGGGTGACACCGGCCGCGCACAGCTGCACCGCCGCGCCCGCCAGGGGCTCGCGTACGTCGGTGAGCGGGCCGTCTTCACCCGGCTCGACACCGCGGACAACCTCCGCGTCGGCCGAGTGGCGACCCAGCAGGCCCTGAGCCTCTTCCCCGAGCTGGAGAAACGCCTGAAGACCGGCGCGGGCATGCTGTCCGGCGGTGAGCAGCAGATGCTGTCGCTGGCCCGCGCACTGTGCCGCGCGCCCCGGCTGCTCCTCGCCGACGAACTGTCCCTCGGTCTCGCCCCGATGGTGGTCGACCGTCTCCTGCACGCGGTGCGCGAGGCGGCCGACCGCGGCCTGGGCGCGCTGCTGGTCGAACAGCATGTGCGCAAGGTGCTGGACGTCGCGGACCGCGTGTACGTCCTGCACCGCGGCCGCGTCACCATGACCGGCACCCCGAAGGAACTGCGCGGCGATCTGGACGCGATCGAGTCGTCCTACCTCGCCGAGAAGACAACCACCACGACCGATTGAGAGGGGTGCTGTGCCCAGCACACGCGAACAGATCCGATCCCTGGTCCTGAACGGCGACCCGTTCGACCAACCGGCCGAAGAACTGCGCGAGTTGCAACTCGAGGCCGCACGGGAGGCGTTCGCCGCCCACTGCGAGCGCATCCCGCTGCTGCGCACCCGGGCGGAGGAGACCGGCGTACAAGAGGTCACCGCTCTCGACGACCTCGTGCCCCTGCTGTTCTCCCACACCAGCTACAAGTCGTACCCCCTCTCCCTCATCACCGCCGGCCGGTGGGACCGGCTCCTGCGCTGGTACACGACCGTGTCCGTGGTCGAACCGGGCGAC
The DNA here is from genome assembly GCF_042894285.1 of Streptomyces sp. NPDC001544. Taxonomy (NCBI): domain Bacteria; kingdom Bacillati; phylum Actinomycetota; class Actinomycetes; order Kitasatosporales; family Streptomycetaceae; genus Streptomyces; species Streptomyces sp. NPDC001544. The sequence goes on from NZ_JBIAVN010000002.1 coordinate 500,154, forward strand.
GTCGACGTGGACGGCGTACGCGACATCGACGAGTGGACCGAACGCGTCACGGCCGCCGGACACCGCCCGTACATCACCAGCGGCACCTCCGGGAAGGTGTCCTTCCTCAACTGCGACGCAAGTGACCTGAGCTTCCTCCGCGACATCCTGGAGAACCTCACCTGCTGGCCCGATCCGCTCCCGCCGAAGCCCACCCGCCGTGCCTACCTGCTCGCGCCGGCGAGCGGTCCGATGCGTTCCATCGACGGCTTCCGATGGCATGCGGAGGTCTTCGCCCGGCCCGGGGAGACCCGGCTGCTCACCGAGGACCCGATGCGGGTCTCCGAGCTGATGAGCAGCGCGCTGCTGCGTCGCCGCATGGCGGAGGGCACCGCGACCCCACAGGAGATCAGCTCCTTCGAGACGGCGTCCGAGGCCCGTGAGGAGGAGCTGGGCGCGGCCGTCGCCCGCATCGTCGACGACATCGCCACCCACCGCGACGAGCCGCTGCTGATCGCCGGCATGAACAACCAGCAGTTCACGCTGATCCAGGCCCTGCGCGCCCGCGGCGTGCCCGACGGGAGCCTGCACCCGGACACGCTCGTGCTCAGCGGCGGCGGCAACAAGGGCCGCGCGCTGCCCGACGACTACCAGGCGCAGCTCGCCGCCTTCTACGACGGCGTACGGCGCGTCCGCAGCTACGGCATGACGGAGCTCCAGGGCTCCTGCCTCGCCTGCGAGAAGGGCAACCACCACGTACCGCCGTGGGTGATCCCCCTCGTCCTCGACGAGCCGGGCGAGACCCTTCTGAACACGGAACACGGCGTCGTGGAGGGCCGGTTCGCCTTCCTGGACGTCTCACTCTCCGGGCGCTGGGGCGGGCTGATCAGCGGCGACCGGGTCTTCGTGGACTTCTCGCCGTGCGACTGCGGCAGAGCGGGACCGGCGGTCCTGCCGGACATCCGGCGCTACGGAGACCTCGGCAGCGACGACAAGATCACCTGCGCCGCGACACTCGACTCCTATGTGCGGGGGATGATCCACGGATGAGGCCCACGACAGCGGCAGTGAGCCCGGTGGCCGTCGCCCACGTGGTCCGGGGGGAGGTCGAGACGGGCCCGCACACCACGCACGGCCGAGCGGACGCCGCCTTCACCGCTCCGGCACTCGACCTGGACCGCCTGGTGTGGCCCCGCACCGAACCCGGCCCCGCCTTCCACGTGCCGGTCGCGGAGATCGTCGATCTGCTGGTGGAGACCGGCGAGGCCCTCAGAACGGACCGCGAGGGGCTGCTCGCCGAGGCCCTGGACCGCATGGTGCGGGTCAGTCCGCTCCCCGCGGAGGTGTTGGAACGCGCCTACGCCGTGCTGTGGCGCAGCTTCCAGCGGGCCGGCCTGTACGCGCAGATCGACCACGAACTCGGGGGCGCGGACGTGCTCGACGGCTGGCGCGAGGTGCGGCTCCCCGAGGGGCGCACGGCTGCCATCCGTGCGTTCCCGCCCCGCCTGGTGCACATCATCGCCGGCAACGCCCCGGGCGTCGCCGCGATGTCCGTCGTACGCGGAGCCCTCACCAAGGGCGTCAACCTGCTGAAGCTGCCCTCCAACGACCTGTTCACGGCGACCGCGATCCTGCGCACCATGGCCGGTGTGGCTCCCGGCCACCCGGTGGTCCGCTCCTTCTCTGCGGTGTACTGGCGGGGCGGCGACGAGACGGTCGAGAGCGTCCTCTTCCGCCCGCAGTTCTTCGACAAGCTGGTCGCCTGGGGCGGCGAGGCCACGATCCGCGGGGCGCTGAGGTATGTCGGCCCGGGATTCGAGCTCGTCTCCTTCGATCCCAAGACCTCCATCTCGCTGATCGGCCGCGAGGCCTTCGACTCGCCGGGGTCGCTGGCCCTCGCGGCCGACGCCGGCGCCACGGACGCCACGTTCTTCAACCAGCAGGCGTGCGTGGCCAGTCGCTTCCAGTTCGTCGAGGGCACCGAGGAGGACGCCGACCGCTACGCCGCACTTCTGTGTGAACGCCTCGGAACCGCCCGGGAGTTCAGCTCGGCCGACGGCCCGAGGGTCCCCGGCGGACTGCGTGAGGAGATCGACGTCCTGCGGTCGCTGGCGCCCGAGTACCGGGTGTGGGGCGGCTACGACGGGCGGGGCCTGGTCATCCGCTCCCCGGAACCGGTGGACTTCCACCCCGACGGAAAGATCGTCAACGTCGTCCCGGTCGCACGGCTCTCCGAAGCCGTAGGGCACGCCGGGGTGGCCACCCAGACGGTCGGCGTGTACCCCGACGCCCGCAAGGCGGAGCTGCGTGACGCCCTCGCCTGCGCCGGTGTGCAGCGCGTGGTCTCCCTCGGCAGGGCGGGCGGCATGCCGCCCGGCCTCTCCCACGACGGTTTCTATCCGCTGCAACGGCTCATGCGCTGGGTGAACGACGAGTGATGGCCTGAGGCGTCGACAGGAAGTCCGGTGTCCCGCTTGCCGGGCCCGGCGGCTGGAACCGTGAAGATTGAGTCATTCGACTGTCGTCCGGGGGAGCCGGCTGAACGAACCTGAGACCGATGCCCGCGTGCCGGTGCCGGGTGGTCGTCGTGCTCGGAGGAAACAGCCGTGAACCGTACTCCCGTCGTCTTCATCCATGGTGTGTGGCTGCACGCGCTGTCCTGGGAGTCGTGGGCGGAGCGCTTCGCGAGCCGGGGGTTTCTCGCGTTCACCCCCGGCTGGCCGGGGGAGGCCGCCACCGCCGCGCAGGTGCGCGAGTCCCCCGGGTCGCTGGGCGGCGCCGGTCTGGACGTCCTCATGGACCACTACGCCGGGATCGTGCGTGCATTCGACGTTCCGCCCGTGATCATCGGCCACTCGGTCGGCGGGCTCATCGCGCAGCATCTCATCGGCGCCGACATCGGCCGGGCGGCGGTGGCCGTCGCGTCCGCCCCGGTCAACGACGTCGCGTTGCCCTCCTCACCGACCCGGCCGTGCGCCCCCGGGCAGGCGGACGGCTCCGCCCCCCTCGTGTCGCTGTCCCCGCAGCGGTTCCACCACCTCGTCGCCAACACGGTCGGGGCCGAGGAGTCGGACCGGCTCTTCCAGCGTTATGGGGTGCCGGCACCGCGCCGTCTGCTCGCCGACCTCGGATGCGGCGGGGCGCAGCGCAGCCCGCGTGCCGTGGCGGACATCGGCAACGCGCGCCGCGGGCCGCTGCTGCTGATATCCGGGCAGGAGGACCGGCTGGTGCCCGACTCCGCCACCCGCGAGGTGTACAAGCAGTACGGCGACTCCACGGCCGTCACCGATCTCAAGCAGTTCGCGGACCGCGCCCACTCGCTGGTCGTCGACGGCGGATGGCGGTCCGTCGCCGACTACGTGCTCGGCTGGCTGGACGAACGCGGCATCCGCGGTCTGCCCGATGCGGACTGAAGGCGTACCGAAGGAAGACTGAAGGAGGACTGAAGGAGGACCCAATGAGGGCTGACTGAGGGCTGAACACACATGGTGCTCACACGTTCTGCTCGCCCGGGAGTCTGCCGAGCGCGTCGCGCAGGGCGGCGCGGGAGGTGATGCCGAGTTTGGGAAAGACCCGGTACAGGTGGGAGCTGACCGTGCGGGGTGAGAGATGCATCTGTGCGCCGATCTCCTTGTTGGTCAGGCCGCCGGCGGCGAGATCGGCGATCCGGCGTTCCTGCCACGTCAGCGCCGCCAGAGGCGCGGAAGCCGCCATGGTGGACGCGCCGGTCGCGCGCAGTTCGGCGCGGGACCGTTCGGTCCACGTCGGCGCGCCGAGCCGCTCGAATGCCTCTGCGGCCCGGACGAGGTACGGCCGTGCCGCCTTCCGGCCCTGGGTGTGCCGGAGGTGGATGCCGTGGGCGAGGTGGACGCGGGCGAGTTCGAAGGGGAAGCGGGTGGCGGTGGGGTGGGTCTCGGCGCGGTGGTACATGTGGCCGGCTTCGGTCGGGTCGGTGGCGGTCATGGCGAGGGCGCCGTAGGTGATGAGGGCGAGGCGGGGAGAGACGTCGGGGAGGCCGTCGTCCCGTGCGGCCAGGGCGTGTTGCCGGGCCTGTCGGGTGCGCCCGGTGTGGAGGGCTGCTTCGACGAGGTCGAGGAGGGTGCGGGAGGCCTGGTGGGCGTAGGGGTGGAAGGTGCCGGGGGGTGTGATGCCGATGGCGTGGAGGTAGGCGGCTTCGTAGTCGCCTTCGGTGAGGGCGGCGGCGGTGCCGGTCGCGTCGGCGATCTGGGTGAGGAAGCCGACGCCGCGGGGACGGGCCCAGGCGTCGACGACGGCCTGGAGTTCCCGTGCGCGTTCGACCTGCCCGCGCAGTGCGGCCAGCAGGCCCAGGTACGCCCGGGTGTGATGGGCGAACAGCGCATGCCCGTGAGACGTGGTCAGCTCCAGGCACCGCTGTCCGGTCCGTTCGGCCTCCTCCCACTCACCCACCGCGATCTGGTCGAGCATGATCTGGTGCAGCATGGTCATGCCGACCGAGACGGCTCCCGTCTCCACCTCGCGGTCGACGAGTCGCTGCAGATGCGGCCGGTACTGACTGAGGGTGTCCACGTGATAGGCGGCGGCGCCCAGGCGTGTGACGTCCCACGGTTCGAGGTCGGGGAGGCGGGCGAAGGCGCGTTCCACCCGCTCCTGCACCCCGGCACCGCGCAGCACCACGTCGCCCCACGCGTCCTCGTAGACCCGCGAACGCGCATCCACCAAGTCGCCCAGCGAACCGAGGAGTTCATGCGTCCGCTGCCACGCGGTCGCGTCACTCGCATACTGGCTGATGGCCAGCAGCAGGTTGACCAGCCGGGTGAGCACCTCGTTCGGCTCTTCCACACCACTGTCACGGATGCTCTCGATCGCCGCCATGACCTGGCGATGCGAGGACCGTACGTCCCCGTCCTCGTACAGCGCGACATAGGCCGATGCCACCACCGAGGCCGGAGACCCGCTCCAGGCGGACGTGCTGTCGGAGTGGACCAACTGCTGGGCCCGGTCCAGGAGGCCGGCGTGACCGGCGATGAACGCGGCGTCCCCCAGCCTGCGGGAGCGTTCCTCGCGGCTCTCGCTCAGCTCGGCGGCCCGGGTCAGCCAGGCGACCGCAGCCTGCGAGCCACCCCGCCGGGTGGCGGAGTCCGCCGCCGCCTCCAGCGAGGCCGCGACCTCCTCGTCCGGGTCGATCGTCGAGGCCGCCAGGTGCATGGCCCGCCGTTCCACGTCGTCGCGGTGCACATCGGCGAGCGCGGCGTGGGCCGCGCGCCGCTCGTTGGGGGTCGCCCTCAGAACGACCGTCGAGCGCACCAAGGGGTGGCGGAAGGTGAATTCGCCGCTGAGCGGGTCGATGTCCAGCAGCCCGCAGGCCGCGGCCTCGTCGGCGTCCAGCATGCGATAGCGCGTGCCCCGTGCGCTGCCGGCGGCAGTGCCCGCTCCGGCACCGTCCAGGGCGCCGCGCAGCAGCTCCGCGCGCACGGCGTCGCCGAGGGCGTCCACCCGCGCGCCGTACACCTGCTGCAGGCGCAGAGGCAGCGGGACGCCGGTGTACCCGAACAGTTCGGAGTCGCGCCCCGCCCGGCCGCCGCGCAGGTAGGGGGGAAGTTCCAGCAGGGCCAGCGGATTGCCCTGGGCCTCGTCCAGCACCAGACGGCGTATCCGGGGATCGAGCCCGGGATGGCGCATGTCCAGGAGTTGTTCCGAGGCCTTCTCCGACAGCGTTGTCACGGGCAGCTCCGGCAGCGCGGCCGTGTCGAAGCCCGACGCCACACCGGAGCGCAGCCCGACGACCAGCTTCACCGAGCTGCCGGCGAGCCGGCGCCCCACGAACCCGCACACCGCCGTGCTGGAGGTGTCGAGCCACTGGCCGTCGTCGAGGACCAGCAGGAGGGGCTTTCGCGAAGCCGCCAGGGAGAGCAGGTCGAGGACGGCGATGCCGAGGGTCATGACCGAGGGGGGTGTGCCCTCACCCCTGCCGAAGACGACGTCGAAGACGCCCCGGTGGGTGTCGTCCAGCCGGTCGATGGAGGAGAGCAGCGGATACAGGAACTGGTGCAGACCGGCGAACGGCAACTCCGACTCGGCCTCCACCCCGGCCGCCCTGATCACACTGTGCTCCTCGGCCGTCGCGAGTTCGGCGACGTGGTCCAGCAGTGCGCTCTTGCCCACACCTGTGTCACCCCGCAGCACGAGAGCCCGGCCGCTCAAGGCCCCCACGAACGCCGACAGCACCTCCTGCTCGCTCTCGCGGCCGACCATGGTCACGGCGATCGACTCCACCGGTCCCCCAACTCCCTTCGCCCCGAACCAACTCGGCCCGGACAACCCCGCGTTCCGTGTGTACGGTCCGCGCCAGGCACAGTGGTGAGAGTACGTCGCGCCTGCTCACATCCGCCGGGGGTTCTCGGAGACAGCCGCTGACCGCCGTGACCGCCGGGCATGACGACGTCCCCGGAGGGCGAGGTTTCCCATGCGAACGGCACACCTGTGAGGCGTGCCGGTGAGGTGCGCGGGGTCGTCCGAGGGCGGCGGGGCCTCGAGCCTCGCCGCCCTTCGAGTCGGAGGTCAGTGGACGGTGGTGCGGGCCGCCTGCTCGATCACGTCGGCCACCAGGCGGGGGTGGGAGACGGCGACGGAGTGGGAGGCGGCGACCTCGGTGGTGTGCGCGTGGGCGCGCTTGGCCATGAAGCGCTGGACGGCCGCCGGGATGTTGAGGTCGCGGGTGGTGACGATGTCCCAGCTCGGCTTGGTCTTCCAGGCCGCGGTGGTGGCCTTCTCCTCCAGGGCGGCCTGGGCGACGGGGCGCTGCTCGACGGCCATGAGTGCGGCCTGACCGGCCGGGACGTCGGCGGCGAACTGGTGGCGGAACTTGTCCTGCCGGATGTACAGGTCGGTGGCCGTGGAGCCGTCGGCCTGCTGGTAGGTGACCGGGTCGAGGGCGTCGGGGAGGGTGGAGCCCGGGTACTTGCCGGTGAGCTCCAAGGCGGTCTCGCCGGGGGCGGGCAGGAAGGCGGCGACGTAGACCAGGGCCTTCACCGCGGGGTCGCCGGTGGCGGCCTCGCTGATGACATTGCCGCCGTAGGAGTGGCCGACGAGGATCTTGGGGCCCTTGACGTGGTCGAGGACCGTGCGCAGGGCGGCGGCGTCGGAGGCCGGGCCGCGCAGTGGGTTGGCGGCGGCGACGACCGGGTAGCCGTCGGCGCGCAGTTCGGCGATGACTCCGTTCCAGCTCGAACCGTCGGCGAAGGCGCCGTGCTCCAGCACGATGGTCGGTTCGGGGTGTCTGCCGGCGTCGGTGGGCTCGGCGGCCCTTGTCGCGCCGTCGGCGGTGCCGCTGAGGGCGAACGCTCCTAACGCGACACCCGCCGCGACCGTGGACAGGACACCCGTCGGCAGCCGCTTGTGTCCACCCTTGATACTCACCACGACAAACCCCTCTCAGGCATTTACTCGGTACAGGAGGCAGGTCGGCCTCGTCGGTCTTCGTCACCACTCTGGCTGGTGACGAATGTGTCATGAGGATCCGTCACCCGTCAAGGTGGTGACGTTTGATGGCGCTTCCCGAAGGGCGCTCGCTCAGAGGCGGTCGGCGTCGACCACTGCCTGGGCGAAGGCGGTGGGTGCCTCCTGCGGCAGGTTGTGGCCGATGTCCGCGATGGTGCGGTGCTCGTACGGTCCCGTGAAATGGCCGCGGTACGTGGAGCCGTCGCCGGCCGGGGTGAAGGGGTCGAGGGCCGCGTCGAGGGTGACCGTGGGAACGCCGATGGAGGGCTGGGCCGCGAGCAGCTTCTCGTAGCGGTCGTAGCGGTGTTCACCCTCGATGAGGCCGATGCGCCAGCGGTAGTTGTAGAGCACGATGGCGGCGTAGTCGGGATTCTTGAACGCCTCGGCGGTCCGCTCGTACGTGGCGTCGTCGAAGTCCCAGTTGGGGGAGACGAGGGTCCACACGTAGCGGCACAGTGCGATGCGTTTCTTCTCGTCCTCCATGGCCTTCTTGCCGCGCTCGGTGGCGAAGTACCACTGGTACCACCAGTTGTGCTCGACGGCCGGGAGGGCCGGCTCCAGCTGTGTACTGCGTTGGGTGATGAGGTAACCGCCGGTCGAGACAAGGGCTTTGACCCGCTCGGGCCACAGCGCGGAGATGATGTCGGCGGTGCGCGAGCCCCAGTCGAAGCCCGCAAGGACGGCCTTGTCGATCTTGAGGGCGTCCATCAGGGCGAGGACGTCCAGCGCGATGGCGGACTGCTCGGCGGTGCGGGGGGTGTGGCCGGACAGGAAACGGGTGCTGCCGTGACCGCGCAGGTGGGGCACGATGACGCGGTAGCCCAGGTCGGCGAGGATCGGGGCGACGTCGACGTAGCTGTGGATGTCGTACGGCCATCCGTGCAGGCAGATGACGACGGGGCCGTGGGCCGGGCCGGCCTCGGCGTAACCGACGTCCAGGAGGCCCGCCTTGACCTGCTTGACGGTCTGGAACCCGGTGTGGGTGCCCGGGGTGACGGCGGCGACGGAAGCGCCGCCCGGCTGGTGCGCGGCGGTCGTGGCCGACGCGGTGGTCCGCAGCCCGGACAGCGGGACCGCGGCCGCGCCGGTGCCCAGACCGAGGGCCTTGCTGAAGGTGCGCCTGTTGATCATGTGAACCTCCGTGGGTGTGAACTTGCGGGCTGAGTGGTGGCGCGCGGCGTCCAGGGCCTGTTCGGCGGATCAGGTCGCAGGGCAGGGGCGGTGCCTCATCGGCGCTGGTGAGCGGGGCGAATGGGGGTGCCCCCGCGCGAGCGGAGCCGAGGGTGGGGGAGTCGGCAACCGACGACAACGCCGGTGGGGGCACCGCCCGCTCGAGCGAAGCCGAGAGTGGGGGAGGGCGTGCCAAGTCCCGCGTCTGCGGCATGATCCGCCGGACAGGCCCTAAGCCGGGAAGTCGGCGGTGGCGCTGACCTCGGCCCACTTCCTCGTCTCCGCGGCGCGCGCCTCACCCGCCTCCAGCGCCATGGTCACGGCCTGGGCGCCGAGCAGGAGCCGGCGCGGCGGATCGTCGTGGTGGGCGACATCGATGAGGACCTTGGCCGCGCGGACCGGGTCACCGGGCTGCGAACCGTCGTTCTCCGCCCGGTACTCGTTCATGGCGCCGACGGTCTCCGCGTAGTCGGCGCCCACGGCGTGCAGCTCCATCGACGAGCCCTGCCAGTCCGTCCGGAAGGCGCCCGGCTCGACGATGACGACCCTGATGCCGAAGGGGGCGACCTCGCTGGCCAGCACCTCGGAGAAGCCCTCCACGGCGAACTTCGCGCTCTGGTAGGCGCCCATGCCCGGTGTGCCGCCCACCCGTCCGCCGAGCGAGGAGAACTGCAGGAACGTTCCCGAGCGCTGCCCGCGCAGCGTCGGAAGGGCGGCCCGGGTCACGTTGACGACCCCGAAGAAGTTCACCTCGAACTGGGCGCGGAAGTCGTCCTCCGCCATCTCCTCGATCGGGGCGCTGTTGGCGTACCCGGCGTTGTTCACGACCACGTCCAGACGGCCGAAGGCGTCGACGGCCGCCTGGACCGAATCCCGGGCCGCCGCCGCGTCGGTGACGTCCAGGGGGACCGCCCGCACCTGGTCGCCGAAGCGGGAGACCAGGTCTGTGAGCTGTTCCGGACGACGCGCGGTCGCCACGAGCCGGTCGCCGGCCGCCAGAACCGCTTCCGCCAGAGCGCGCCCGAAGCCCCGGGACGCGCCGGTGATCAACCATGTGCTGGTCATATGTGTCCTCTTCGCTTGCTCGAACGGGTGTGGCAGGAGATGCCTCAGTCTTGCCGCGCGCCCCGTCGCGGACGACCGTCGTTTGACTGCCGCTCTTTCCTGCCCGGGACGGCGTCGCCGTCCGCCGGCGTAAGTCATCCATCACCGTCTTGACTGGTGACGATAGCAGCTGCCATGATTCCGTCACCGCCTCAACCGGTGACGCTATGGGTGTCCTGGTCAGGGGGTGGCCGAAGTCCTTCGATCCAGATGGGGAGAACCAGTCATGGCAGTCACCTACACCGCCGTGGTCGAGGTCAGCGGAGAAGGCCGCAACGGCGGACATGTCCGCTCCTCCGACGGTCTGCTGGAGACCGGCCTCGCCCTTCCCGAGGAGCTGGGCGGCGCGGGTACCGCGACCAACCCCGAGCAGCTTCTGGCCGCGGGCTGGGCCGCGTGCTTCCTCGGCGCCCTCCGTCGTGCCGCGGCCTCTCGCAAGATCCGGCTCACCGGCACCACCATCACCGCCGAGATCACCCTGACCCACGGCGACGACGGCGAGTTCTCCCTGTCCGCCGTACTCAACCCCGTACTCGGCGGTGTCGACCAGGCCACCGCCGAGGAACTCGCGCACGCGGCCCACCGGATCTGCCCGTACTCCAAGGCCATGCGTGACAACGTCCCGGTCGCCGTCAACGCCGGCGTCGCCGCCTGATCAGCCCCTCCCCGACCGAAGAGCGAGGCAGGACATGGCTTTCATGACGTACACACACATATGGACCGCCGGGCACTGCCGCCCGGAACCCGATCGTGTCTCCCGCGAGCGGCTGTCCCGGGGCGCGGCAAGCTCCGAGGAGCGTGGCGGGCCGACGGACGCGCAGGTGTGGAACTGGGCGGAGAGTGCGCTGCTGTCGGGCTACGGGCCGGCGGCTTCGAGTTTCGTCTGACGGGCAGGCCGACGGGGCGGTGGTGGCGGAGGAGGATCGACCGGAGCCGCTCACCGCACGGTGTGGTGTCAGTAGGTCAGCGCGCGGTCACGCGGACGCGGTCTTCTTGCGGGCGCGGTAGGCGGCGGCCTTGATCTTGTTGCCGCAGGACTCCATACCGCACCACTGGCGCCGCATGCCCCGCGAGCGGTCGATGTAGACCCGCGTGCACTCGGGGTTGCCGCACTCCTTCATCAGCGGAACGTCCGGCCCGCTGAGCAGTTCGACGGCCTGCCGGGCGACGGTGGCCAGGGCCTGCTCGGGGGTCGCGTCGGTGTGCCGGCCCGTCAGGGTGAGCTGCGGCGTCACGGGGGTCTTGCGTGCGGCGGCGTTGACCACGCCGAGCGCCTCCCGGTCGAACTCCTCGCCGAGGCGGCGGTTGGTGACGAGCCGGTAGACGGCCTCGCGTACGGTGGTCGCCGCGCGGACGTCGTCCTCCTCGCCGGGAGTGATCGTGTCCACCAGACCGGACTCCAGGTACCAGGCATTCAGCCGCTCCGGCGTCACGAACATCTCGAACCGGGTCGAACGCCGAGCCCGGAGCGTGGCCGCGAAGTCGAGGGCAGGGTGCCCGCAGACGAATACATGGTCAAGGTTCACGTCACCATACTGACAGGTGACTCCTGTCGGGGGCAAGACGGTCGAATGACCTAACACGCGCGTGCCGGAGCCCGGCCGCGGCTCGGGGGGCGCGCACCGTCAACTGACTGTCGCCGGAGTACGCCGCGGGCAGTCAGGGTGGGGACCGGGCCGAGGGCATGCGGTCCGCTCGGCGTCCGTACGCATGTCGCGGCACATCCCCGTTCCACCCTCTGGGCCGCCCACTGTCCCGCACATGTGATGTCCGCATGTGCCACCGCAACCGAGCGAACACCTGATTCCTGGAAGGGAAAGCAATGAGACGACTGCTGGCTGTCCTCGCGGCCGCTGTGCCGCTGGCCGCGGCGGTGTACCTGCCGTCCGCGTCGGCGGAACCCCAGACCCACGCCTCCCCACCGCTCAACTGCGACACGGTGTCGGTGAAGGCTCCGACCGGCACCGAGGTGGAGTCCGTGACGGCGGTCCGCCAGGTGGGCGGCACCGTGCACGGCACCGGAATCCTGGGCGGCACGGTCACCGACGTCCCGCCCTACTGCGAGGTGACGGTCGCCCTCACTCACCCTGGCGACGGCGACCACGCCGAGGTGCGGACCTGGCTGCCCGTCAGCGGCTGGAACGGCCGCTTCCAGGGACTCGGCGGCGCCGCCTACGGCGCCGGGGACAACGGTGTCGGTCTGGGCACCGCGGTCAAGAACGGCTATGCGGTGACCACCACGGACGCCGGCCTCGGTGACGTCCTCGACACGCACTGGGCGCTGGACGGCAAGGGCCGGGTCGACACCGCCCTGCTGGCGAACCTCGCCTCCCGTTCCCAGCACGAGGCGGCCGTCGTGGGCAAGCAGGTCGTCGCCTCGGCCTACGCCAGGCGCGCCGCCCACTCCTACTTCACCGGCTGTTCCACCGGCGGGCGCCAGGGCTATGCGGAGGCCCAGCGCCACCCCGACGACTACGACGGCATCCTCGCCGACGCGCCTGCGATCAACTGGGCCGAGTACGAGCCCGCCACGCTGTGGCCGCAGGTGGTGATGAACAACGAGAAGACCTACCCGACCGGTTGTGAGCTGGACGCCTTCACGCACGCCGCCGTCAAGGCCTGCGATTCGCTCGACGGTGTCAGGGACGGGCTGGTCGACGACGCCGCCCGCTGCCACTTCGACCCGCGCCGGCTGATCGGCACCAAGGTGGTGTGCGACGGCAAGGAGCTGACCATCACCCCGGCCGACGCCGCCGTGGTGCGCAAGATCTGGGACGGTCCGCGCACCGCCTCCGGCCGGAGACTGTGGTACGGCGTCCCGGTCGGCGCCGATCTCAAGGGGCTGGCGGGGACCGAGGTGGCTGCCGACGGCACCGTCAAGGGGAAGCCCTTCCCGGTACCCGCACTCTGGGTACAGCTCTGGCTGAAGAAGGACCCGGCCTTCGACGTCTCGACGATCACCTACAGTCAGTTCACTCAGCTGTTCCAGCAGTCCAAGGCCGAGTACGACAAGGTCATCGGCACGGGCGACCCGGATCTTTCCGCCTTCCGCAGGTCCGGCGGCAAGCTCCTGACCTGGCACGGCCAGGCTGACGAGTTCATTCCCACCCAAGGCACGGTGGAGTACCGCGAGCAGGTCGAGCGGGAGCTGGGCAGCGCCAAGAAGGCCGACGACTTCTACCGCCTCTTTCTCGCCCCGGGCACCGGCCACTGCGGCCTCAACGGCGCTGACGGTTCGGTCGACGGCCTCGCTGCCCTGACCGCATGGGTGGAGGACGGCAAGGCGCCCAGGACGCTGCCCGCCACGCTGATCAACGCCGACGGTCAGCGGGTCACCCGCAACCTGTGCGGCTACCCGCAGGTGTCCCGCTACAAGGGCCACGGAGACCCGGCCGTCGCCTCCAGCTTCCGCTGTCACTCCACGGCCCGGCACTGACCTGGCTCGATGCGAACGCCCGTCACCGTCTCAGAAAGAGTTGTTCTCATGGCCAGGACCCGTGTCAGTTTCAACAGCGCCGGTATCGAGATCGCGGCGCACCTCTATCTGCCCGACACGGCGGAGCAGGACCCGCGTCCGGCGCTGGTGGTCGGCCACCCCGGCACCGGGGTGAAGGAACAGACCTCCGGCACCTACGCGCAGCTCATGGCCCAGCGAGGGTTCGTCGCCCTCGCCTTCGACGCCGCCCATCAGGGCGAGTCGGGCGGTCTGCCGCGTGGGCTGGAGGACCCCGCCCAGCGGGTGGAGGACTTCAAGGCCGCCGTGTCCTTCCTGACCACCCGTGAGGAGGTCGCCGTCGACCGGATCGGGCTGCTCGGCATCTGTGCCTCCGGCGGCTACTCGCTGGCCGCCACCGGCGGTGACCACCGGGTCAGGGCCGTGGCGACCGTGTGCACCGCCGATCCCTCCCGCCAGTTCCGTCTCGGTGCGGACGGCACCCAGGACCCAGCCGTCTTCCAGGCCTTGCTGGACGCCGCCGCACAGGCCCGCACCACCGCCGCCCGCGGCGGGGATCCCGGCACCATGACCATGTTCCCCGACGCCGCCGAACAGGCCGGCGCGGTCGGCGGCCGGCACGGCATCGAGGGCTTCGAGTACTACTGCACCCCGCGCGGCGAGCATGAACGCTCCGCGAAGTCCCTGGCCTGGCAGAGCATCGACAAGCTCGCCTCCTACGATGCCTTCTTCGCCGTCCCCCTCATCGGCCCCCGTCCCCTCCTCCAGGTCATCGGCGAGCGCGCCGTCACCGCCTGGATGGCCGTCGAGGCCCATCAACGCGCCACGGGCCCCAAGGAACTCCACTGGATCAAGGGCGCAAGCCATGTCGACCTCTACGACAAGAGGGAGTACATCGACCCCGCCGTCGACAAGCTCACCGACTTCTTCACCACCCACCTGGGTGGGTGACCGGCCCCGTGCCACGGCGTCATGGCCAGAGGCCGGGGGCGCGTCACTTCGCGCGCAGGGGCCCGGCGAAGGACTTGCGCAGGGACGGGGGAGCGGCCAGGGGGAGCAGTGCGGCGAGCATCCTGCCCTTGATCGTGGTCGGCTGCCGCGAAAGCTCGACCTCGATCCGGGTGCCGTCGCCCTCGGGGGTCATCCGGAAGACCCAGCCGCCCCCGGCGCCGAAGAGCTTGGAGTCGAGCGTGGTGACGGTGACCGTGTCACCGGCCGGTTCCCACTGGTAGCGGGCCCGCTCCCAGGCCGCCGAGGTCCCCTCGGTGACCTCGGCCCAGGTGTCGCCGAGTTCATGGACCGTGAAGTGCGCGGCGTCGATCGTGGGCCAGGCCGCGACGCGTGCGGGGCTGAAGTCGGTCAGCACCGCCATCACGTCGCGCGGGCTGAGCTCGGAGACGACATCGAACCGAACGACTGTCATGGGATTCCCTCACCGAATAGTAACTGTTCTGACCGGTGACGAGAGATTCCCAAGGCCAATCGTCACCTGTCAAGACGGTTACTTGCGTTCGTCACCGCCTTGACAGGTGACGGGGGGTGGTGCAGCCTGACAGTGGTCCCGCCGTCCGACGGGAACGTCCACGAACGACGAAGCGGAGGCCGGTCGTGAACCAGGAAGCAGAGAGGGACGCCGCAGCGGCAGCGCGGCACGCACGCTTCGGCAAACTGCCCGAGCGCATCCGGTACGAGGACATGACCGAGGTGATGGCGACCGAGACGCACGGCGGGGCGAACGCCTCACCCGAGGACGTGGGCGCGTGGCGCACCTTCTCGTGCCTGGCCCTCGACCTGGGGATCTAGCACTCGGGCGCAGGACCGGGAGGAACTGCACCGCGCGATCGCACGCACCGACGCCCCGTGGCCCGCACTTCGGGCGGACCGCGGGGCTTTCGGGCAGGCTCCGGACCGGAAGAGCCATGCGGCCGGGGCATCGTCACCCGCGGCGGTCACCCGGACAACCGGTCAGGTGAAGTTGACCAGCCTGACGTAGCGGACCCAGTCCCAGTCGGGCCCCGGATCGATGTGGTCGGTCCCCGGTACCTGGTAGTGCCCGATGATGTGCTCCCGGTCCTTGGGGATGCCGTACGTGTCGCAGACCGCCGCCGTCAGTCTCGCCGACTGCTCGTACAGGGCGTCGGTGAAATAGGCGGGCCGGTCCACCCAGCCCTCGTGCTCGATGCCGATGCTGCGGGTGTTGTAGTCCCAGTTCCCGGCGTGCCAGGCGATGTTGGCCTCGCGTACGCACTGCGCGATGTGCCCGTCGGCGGAGCGCACCAGGTAATGCGCGGACACCGCTTTCCGCGGGTTCTGGAAGATGGCCAGGGTGTCGGCATAGGTCTCCTGGGTGACGTGGATGATCACGCGGTCGATCGCGTAGGTGCCGGGGCGGCCGGACGCCGTGTAGTTGGAACCGGTGGCCGGCTGCCACTCGGCGGTCGGGTAGTCGACGGTCTCGGCCTCGGCATCGGCTCGTGTGGCGGGCAGCACCGCACGGGGGACGGCGGCGAGTGCCGCGCCCTTGAGCAGGTGTCGTCTGGTGGGCGGGGGTCTGTCCCGGTCCATGGTGGGTCGCCTTCCGGAGTGGGGGTGGGGGAGCGTGGCTCCGGGGACGGGCGTGGGCGGCAACGGCGGGTTCCGGCAGCGCACATGTGGTCGGTGTCGCACAGGTTGGCCAACGGCGATGCGGCGGCCCGGGTTGCGAACTGACACACTTCCAGCTCAGTGCATCCGGGCGCGCTCGTAGTCCTCGTCACGCCACCCACGTCCGGCCGTGGTGGGTGCCTCGCCTCAAGCACCGTACGGCGCCCGGCGATTGGGCAGAAGAGCCCCGGGCCGATCCGTGGATGACAGCGGCATTGTGGACAACTCGGCCGCCCGAACCGCTGAAACCCGCGTCGGCGAGGTGAGTGGAGGGAGAGTCAGAAGGGGTGCGATCGGCTTCGATGTCCCTGTGACAGTGCTGTGACCGGAGGAGTGGCTTCCGCCACAGCCCGCTGTGAGCCCGTCCTGATCGACTCGTCGGATGCGTACCCTCCCCGCCGGTCTCTGTGTCGTCACCGGCTTACTGCTCCTCACCTCCTGCGCCCAGAAGGAGACTGCCGCCGGCCCGACCGACGTCCCCACGTGCGACGCGGAACTCTCCTCGCGGCCCGGCACGGCCTCCGAGCCCGCGGACGAGGAGACGGACGGTGTCAGCATCACGGATCAGGGGAGTGACGGAGCACGGGACTGCGCCGCGTTCCAGATCACCAACCGTGCTGGTGAACCCTTGACCTACACGGTCACCTTCGCCTTCCTGTCCGACTCCGGATCACGGATGGGCGACACCGACCGGACCGTGCCGTCCGTCGCGGCCGGCCGTACGGTGACCGGCACCGTCGGCGGCGGCGAACCGCTGCTGGGCGCACAGGGCTGGTCACGGGTGCGTGTCGAGAAGGTGAGGAGCGTCCCTGCCGACGAGGCTCCGGCCCCGGGCGGTCCCTGCCCCTCCTCGGGACTGCGTCTGTACGCCGACGAGGGCGATGCCGCCATGGGCCTGCGAGTGGTCGGGCTCCATGCGGTGAACTGCGGGCACCGGACCCAGCGCCTCACCGGCTATCCCCGCGTGAGCCCCCTCGGCGAGGACCACAGGCCGGTCACCGGCCTGCGGATCCTGCACGACGGCTCCGGCATCGCGACCGGCACCGGGGCCGACGGTCCGGCCCGCCCCGTGTCCCTGAAGCCGGGCGAGGCGGCCCACGCCGGCCTGGTGTGGCGCAACACCGTGCTGTCCGGTGCCGCGGTCGACGTCCCCTACGTCAGGGTCTGGGCGAAGCCAGGGGCTGCGCCGGTGATGGTGACACCGGAACTGGACCTGGGCACCACGGGGAAACTCGCCGTCGGCCCGTGGAAGCGGGACACGCAGGCGGATCGCGACCACGGTTCACAGCCAGGGGTCACAGAGGGTCGCCCTCCCGCAGACAGGTGACGGTTCCGGACAGGGCGGCGGTGCGCAGGGCGACGAGCGTGGGCAGGCGCGCGGTGAGCGGCGTGGCGACCGGCTCGTCGAGAGCGAACCACCCGTAGCGGTCGTGCTCGGCGCTGAGCCGGACGCGTGCCTCGCCCTCAAGGGTGCCGCCGTGGAAGAAGCAGTCGAGGACCGGTCCGGTCCCCAGTACGTCCACCCGGTGGTCGATGCCGATCAGCTTGGGCACGGGGCCGAGTTCGATGCCCGTCTCCTCCCGCATCTCCCGCCGCGCCGCAGCCCAGGGGTCCTCGCCGCGGTCGACCATCCCGCCGGGCAGCCACCAGGTGCCGGCGGTCGGCTGACCGGGCCCGTAGCGCAGCAGCAGGACGCGGCCCCGGCCGTCCAGCAGCACGACGCAGGAGGCGAGGAGAGCCTGCGGCTGGGTCTTGACCCACTCCTCGCGGGGCATCCACGTACCGCTCATTGCCGCACCGCCACCGTCGCCGGGTCGTCGAGCACCGCGCGTATCACGGAGTGTGCGGCGCCGAGCAGCGGTCCCTCGGGTCCGAGGCGGGACACCGACACCGGGCAGACGGGCCCCGCCGTCCGGCTCGCCAGCTCCGCCTCCAACGACGGCAGGAGCCACGGAGACAGCCCGGCCAGCGCGCCGCCCAGGACGACGGCCTCGGGGTCGAGCAGGTTGACCGCCCCGGTCAGGGCTATACCGAGGGCCGTGCCGGCGTCCCGCAGTGCCTGCCGCACGCCCGTGTCCCCTTCGTCGGCCCGCCGGGCGAGCAGCCCGACCAGGTCCTCGCCCGGTTCGAGCCCCGCCGCGCGCAGAACCGCTTCCTCTCCGGCGTACTGCTCCAGGCAGCCGCGCCCGCCGCACGCGCACCGGGGCCCGTCCGGGTGGACCGGTACATGGCCCAGCTCGCCCGCGAACCCCCGCGTGCCGCGCAGCAGCCGGCCGTCCACGACGACCGCGGCACCGATGCCGATCTCCGCCGACACATGCAGGAAGTCACCAGGAGTGTGCGCCCCGAGCCAGAGTTCGGCCAGGGCACCGAAGTTGGCCTCGTTGTCCACGGTCAGCGGGACGCCGGTGGGCAGCAGGGCCGCGAGGTCCGTGTCGTGCCAGCCGAGGTTGGGGGCGCGTACGACCGTACGATCGTCCCGCGCCACCAGACCGGGCACCGCGACCGCGAGACCGGCGGGCCACAGCCCCTCCTGCTCCGCCTCCGCGACGACCCGGCGGACGAGAGCGTCGAGTTCCTCGAGCACCGGGCCGGGCGCACGGCCACGGTTCACGCGGCGCCGGACGGCCCGGGCCCGGACCTCGCCGCGCAGGTCGACCGCGCACACCGAGAGGTGGTCGACGCCGACCTCCGCGCCGATCCCGGCCGGCCCCCGGCCACTGACCGCGAGCGCCGACCCGGGGCGGCCCACGCGGCCCGGCCGCTCGGGGCCCAGCTCCTCCAGCAGCCCCCACCGGATCAGGTCGTCCACCAGGGTGGACACCGCAGCCCGTGTCAGACCGATGCGTGAGGCGACGGCGGCGCGCGAGAGCGGCCCTTCGGCGCGGACGGCATGCATCGCCCGGGCGAGGTTGCGGCGGCGCATGCCCTGCTGGGTGTCCGGCAGCGCCCGGCCAGGGCCGGCCGGGCGAGCCTCGTGCAGCGGTGCGCTCATGCCTGAAGTCAGTCCTCGGTCCGTCTGTCCGGTCAGTGCGTCAGCCCGTCGGCACGCCGTACGGCCACGTGGTCCCCGCGCCGTCGTGCCCCCGGCGACGGACGGTCAGCGCCCGCCCGCCCCCCGCTCCAGCAGCGGCGCCGCGTCGGAGAGTACCCCGGAGATACGGGCCAGCGTCTCCTCGTCCCGCTCCACGGCCTCCAGCACCGGCCCGGCCGTGGTGTTCCAGCGGCGCGCGACCGCGGCCGGGTCCTCACCGGTCAGCAGGGCGGCCGCCTGGGCCGCGGCGCCGAGCGCGACGAGTTCCCTGGCCTCGGGGATCTGCACCGGCCGTCCCGACAGACGCCGTACCGTCTGCTGCCAGGCCGCGCCCCGCGCCCCGCCGCCGATCAGCAGCAGCGGTGCCGTGCGGTCCGCGTCCTCGTCGAGCACCAGGTCCAGCGCGCCGAGCAGAGCGTGCACGGCGCCGTCGTACGCCGCCTGCAGGAGCTGCCCGGCGGTCGTGTCGTGACGCAGGCCGTGCAGGAGACCGGAGGCGTCCGGCAGGTTCGGGGTGCGCTCACCGTCGAGGTACGGCAGGAGCGTGACGGAGGTGCCGGGCTCCACGGCCTCGCGGTCCAGGCCCAGCAGGGCCGCCACCCGGTCGACCGCGAGGGTGCAGTTCAGGGTGCAGGCCAGCGGCAGCCAGTCCCCGCGCGCGTCGGCGAAACCCGCGACGGTGCCGCTCGGGTCGGCGGGGCGGTTCTCGGAGACGGCGTACACCGTGCCCGAGGTGCCGAGGCTGAGCACCGGAGTGCCCGGGCGCAGCCCGAGGCCCAGCGCGGCAGCCGCGTTGTCGCCGGTGCCGGGGGCGACGAGGGTGCCCTTGGAGAACGGCAGGTCGTGGCTGTCGCGCACCGTCCCGGCCACCTCGCCCGGCCGCACCACCCGCGGCAGCAGCGCCGGGTCGAGGCCCACGTGCGCGAGGATCTCCTCGTCGTACGCCTCGGTGCCGGACGCCCACCAGCCCGTACCGGAGGCGTCGCCGCGGTCGGTGGTCCCCTGACCGGTCAGATGCCCGGTGAGGTAGTCGTGCGGCAGCCGGACGGCCTTGGCGGCACGGACCGCGTCCGGCTCGTGTTCAGCGAGCCAGGCCCACTTCGTGACCGTGAACGACGCGCCGGGCACACTGCCGGTCCGCTCCGCCCAGGCCTTCGGGCCGCCCACCTCCTCGACGAGCCGACGGGCCTGCGGCGCCGAGCGCACGTCGTTCCACAGCAGCGCCGGACGCACCGGCTCGCCCCGGGCGTCCAGGGTGACCAGGCCATGCTGCTGGCCGCCGATCGACACCGCGGCCGCTTCGTGGGCCGCGTCCCCGCACTGGTGCAGCGCCGTGCACAGGGCCTCCCACCACTGTCGGGGGTCGCTCTCCCGGCCGGCGCCGGAGGAGACGGTGTGCGGCGCCTGGCCGCTCGCCACGACCTGCCCGGTGGCCGCGTCGACGACCAGGACCTTGGTGGACTGGGTGGACGAGTCCACGCCGACGACGAGCGGACCCTCGGCTGCTGACATCGGGCTCTCCCTCTTTCCGCGGCTCGCGGGATCTGGTCTCGAGTTCAGGCCTCGAGGACATCCTGTCCCTTCCCAGGGACGCGAGCGCATACTAATTTGTAAATCGCCATGACGAAATAGTCGCAAGCGAGCAAGGAGCCGCGGCATGAGCTACCAGCCCACCCCCGAGCACAGGTTCACCTTCGGCCTGTGGACCGTCGGCTGGCAGGGACGGGACCCGTTCGGCGACGCCACGCGCCGCGTCCTCGACCCGGTCGAGACGGTGCAGCGACTGGCCGAGCTCGGCGCCTACGGGGTGACCTTCCACGACGACGACCTGATCCCCTTCGGGTCCTCGGACACCGAGCGCGAGTCGCACATCAAGCGGTTCCGCCAGGCCCTGGACACGACCGGGATGACCGTGCCGATGGCCACCACCAACCTCTTCACGCACCCGGTCTTCAAGGACGGCGCGTTCACCGCCAACGACCGTGACGTGCGGCGCTACGCCCTGCGCAAGACCATCCGCAACATCGACCTGGCGGTCGAGCTGGGCGCGAAGACGTACGTGGCCTGGGGCGGCCGCGAGGGTGCCGAGTCCGGTGCCGCCAAGGACGTGCGCGTCGCCCTGGACCGCATGAAGGAGGCCTTCGACCTGCTCGGTGAGTACGTCACCTCCCAGGGCTACGACCTGCGCTTCGCCATTGAGCCCAAGCCGAACGAGCCGCGCGGCGACATCCTGCTGCCCACCGTCGGTCACGCGCTGGCCTTCATCGAGCGCCTCGAGCGCCCGGAGCTGTACGGCGTCAACCCCGAGGTCGGCCACGAGCAGATGGCCGGGCTCAACTTCCCGCACGGCATCGCCCAGGCCTTGTGGGCGGGCAAGCTCTTCCACATCGACCTCAACGGCCAGTCCGGCATCAAGTACGACCAGGACCTCCGCTTCGGCGCCGGTGACCTGCGGGCCGCCTTCTGGCTGGTCGACCTCCTGGAGAGCGCCGGTTACGACGGCCCCCGTCACTTCGACTTCAAGCCGCCCCGGACCGAGGATCTCGACGGGGTGTGGGCGTCGGCGGCCGGCTGCATGCGCAACTACCTCGTCCTGAAGGAGCGCGCGGCGGCCTTCCGTGCCGACCCGGAGGTCCAGGAGGCACTGCGCGCCTCGCGCCTGGACGAGCTGGCGCAGCCCACCGCGGCGGACGGTCTGCAGGCGCTGCTCGCCGACCGCACGGCCTTCGAGGACTTCGACGTGGAGGCGGCCGCCGCGCGCGGGATGGCCTTCGAGCGCCTCGACCAGCTGGCCATGGACCACCTGCTGGGGGCGCGCGGCTGACCCCGCGCGCGTCTACCGGTGACGTGCTACGCGCGCGTGCCGTGGTGCGGCCCGCGCGCGCAATGCCCCGGAATCGTGCGGTCCATGGTCCGAGCCGGTATCAACCACCGTGCGCCGGTCGCCTCCCGGGCCGTACGCGGCGATGGTGGACGGCATGACCCCACCGTCCGCACCGCCGCCACCGGCCGTACCGCCTCCGCCGCCCGGACCACCGGGCGGCGGCTTCGGACCGCCTGCCGGTGGCCCCGACCCCGGCCCGCGAAGGCGCCGGGGCCCGCTCTTCGGCGTCCTCGCCGTGCTCGCGGTGGCCGGGGCGGTCCTCGCCGTGGCCCTGACGGCCTCCGGCGGCGACGGTCCCTCGGACGACCAGCGCCCTGCGGGCAGCGCCGCTTCCAGTGACTCGCCCAGGCCCTCGTTCCGGCTGCCGACCGAACTGCCCAGCGGGCTGCCGTCGGGGCTGCCCTCCCGGCTGCCGAGCGGTCTGCCGTCGGTGTTCCCCAGTGGGCTGCCGAGCGAGGTGCCGAGCGGCTTCGAGTCGTTCCTCAGCGCGGTCCCGGGCACGCTGCCCTGAGGCGGCGCCGCCCACCGGATCCGGCCGGGGAGCGGGCCCTCAGGGACGGGTAAGGGTCGAGCCTCAGGGACGTCTCAGGGTCGCGGAGCGGAACCGCTGGAAGCGCGGACCCGTTTCCACATCAGAGAGCGGCAGTGGCCGTGAAGGAGGCGACGCTCATGTCGAACAACGCGAAGATCGCCGCAGGAGGTGTGGCGGTCGGGCTCATCCTGCTCATATGGCTGCCCTGGTGGATCTCGTTCCTGATCATCGTGGGAGTGCCGGTGGCCGCCTACCTCGCCCTGGATCCGTCGCAGCGCCGCAGGCTGCGCCGTGTCACGCGCAAGGAACTCGGCCGCTGAGGCGCGCTGCCGCCCGGAGTGTCTCGCGTGTCTCCCGCGCAATTCCGCGTCCCCTGGACAGGGCGGGAGCCGACCACCCGGGCGGCAGTGGCCGCCTGGGGTCCGGCAGACCGCGCTCAGCTGCGACGATCCGGAACTCGTCACCCGCGCCGCGGCGTCCTGGGCCCGGCCCGCGTACCTGCGGGAGGGACGCTGCGCCGAACTCGGTCTCCCTGGACGCCGTCTTCGCGACGGTGCCGTTCGTTCCGCGCACCCTCGCCACCCGTCGCACGGCCACGAACGACCACGTGCCCAGGAACCCCGATGACCGCCGACGCGCGCCGCCCGTGTCGGGCACGCCCGGGGACGGCCTCACATGGGCCGCACGGCCAGTTTGTCGAGCGCCTCCAGCAGACCGGGCAACTCGGGGCCCCGACCCACCGGCAGGACCTCCCCGGGTTTGTCGTCGAGCAGCACGAAAGCCATGTCGTCGGTGCGGGCCACCATCGACCAGCCGGGGCCGTCGACGCGCAGCGTCCGGGCGTTCCCCGGGGCGAACGACGAGCGGACCCGCCCGAGCGGGGGCGGCGTGTCCACGTAGGCGTGTGCCTCGGCGAGTACGCGCCGGATGCCGGGGTGACCCGGCGTCGGAGCATCCGTTCCGTCCTCCCGGCTGCCCTTCCCGCCGTCCCGTGGCGCGGCCGAGCCGCCCGGCGGCTGGAAGTTCGCGTCGTCGATCTGCCCCCGCCACACGGCCCACTGCAGGGCGATCTCGTCGGCGCCCAGACGCCGCTGGGCCGGTCCCCAGGAGGTGGTGTCCGGCGGGGCCAGCGGGGGCCGGTCCGCGACCTCTGGGCCGGGGTCGTGCGGTGCCGGCACGTTCGGTGCGGCGACGGCGACCGCCAGGGGCCAGCCCGGCAGCGCGGTCACGACCGAGCGCTCGTCGGGCGACAGCTCGTACTCCATGCCGCAGTCCCAGGACGCGATCGCCACGGCGACCAGCGAGACGTCGTCGATGACGACCGTCCAGCGGGAGCCGTCGCCGTCCTGCCCGAGCACCAGGCCGTAGCCGTCGGCGCGCGGCGCCAGGTCCAGCGCGGCGCACGCCTCCGGGTAGTCGTCGCCCAGCACGCCCGGAAACTGCGCCGGCGTCAGCAGTACCGCCGTGAGTACGTACAGCGCATCGTCCGCGGTGGCGACGACCTCATCCGTCCCGGCCATCCCAGCCTCCCCAGTGGTTCGTCCAACGGCGCGCACCCTAGTGGGCGCAGAACGCGGTTGTCACGACTCCCTCCACACGCGGAGCTGCGGTCTTCTCGCGGTCCTCCACCGGGAAAACGGGTGAAAAGCCGTCCGTCGGACGCCGGTCAGGCCACGGGCAGCCCGAGCAGGTCACGGGCCACCTTGCGCGGAGACTCGTTCCGTTCCCGGGCCAGTGCGATGACGGCCCGGCACGCCAGCTCGCTCACCCCGAACGACAGCGCCTCCGGCGACACCCAGGAAGCGGCCTCCTCGATCCCGTCCTGGTCGTCCTCCGCACTGGCCGACACATAGGCGGCCGCGGCGTCGAACACATTGTGCGTGCCCTTTTCGCGATCTCCACCCGCGTCCACGCGCGCGGAGACGCCCAGCCCGGCGATCTTCTCGCGGATCCTGTCCCACATACGAGCCGCCTTCCCCTGCGTGGCCTTCTCCGGCTGATCGTCCATCCGCCCCTCCTCAACGTAGAGTTGGAGCCTCGGTGGCAAAAGGGGGATGACGCGGTGAAGCGTTACGAGCGGCTCGAACGGATCCGCCGGATGGATCCGGTGGCGGACGCCGTGGAGATCTACCGGATCAGCGCCAGTCTCGAGTTTCCCTGGGATTTCGCCCGGGCCCTGGAGCTGGCCCTGTACCGGACCTACGCCGTGCCGAGCATCGGCCGGCTGCTCGCCGAGACGGCGGAGCTCACGGACCGGACGCAGAAGCGCTACGACGACACGTCGCTGCTCCTCGACGCCGTCGTCGAACACGGCTTCGCCTCCGTCCAGGGACGCACGGCGATCCGCCGCATCAACCAGATGCACCGCGCCTACGACATCAGCAACGACGACATGCGCTACGTGCTGTGCACCTTCGTCGTGACACCGAAGAGGTGGATCGACGCCTATGGCTGGCGCCGGATGTCCCGGCACGAGATCGTTGCCGCCACCGTCTACTACCGCACGCTCGGCCGGCACATGGGCATCACGGACCTGCCGGAGTCCTACGAGGAGTTCGAGGACTGTCTCGACGCCTACGAGGAGGCCCACTTCGCCTGGGACGAGCAGTCGCGCCGGGTCTCCGACGCCACGCTCGACCTCATGACGTCCTGGTACCCCAAACCCATGGCGCCGGTGCTGCGCGCCGCGACGCTCGCCCTTCTCGACGAACCACTGCTGAAGGCCTTCCGCTACGAGCCGCCCGCCCCCGTCACCACCACGGTCGTGCGACGCGCCGTCCGGATGCGGGGACGCCTCGTCCGGCTGCTCCCGCCGCGCCGCACACCCCATTACGGTCGGCAGAACTGGGAGATCAAGGGTTACCCGAACGGCTACCGGCTGGCCGACCTGGGCACCCGCCCGGTGCCCGGCGTGCGGGGCTGCCCGGTGCGGCACACCGGCACCTCAGCGGCCGACTCCCTCGAGTGAGGCGAGGGTCTCGCGCAGCCAGGTGAGTTCCGCCCGGCTCGTGGCGCGGGCGATGGTGAGAATGCCGCGCCGGAACGGATCGTCCAGTTCCTCGGCACGCAACGGGCGGTCACCTTCGTAGAAGAAACTGGCCGGCTCCTCCAGGAACGACAGGCGGCGCCGCAGCAACGCCGCCTGCGCGGACGGGTCGTCGAGGTGCCTGAGGAAGGCGAGCAGCGTGAACCAGAGGTTCTCGTCGGTGATCTCCCGCCGGGCCGGTTCGGTGAGCCGCCGCCGCAGCTCGCGCCTGCCCTCCTCGGTGAGCGTCAGTACGTGACGCGGTGCGGCCACTGAGCCCGGTTCGGTGGTGCGCGCGAGCAGACCCGCCTTCTCCAGGCGCTTGATCGCGGGATACAGCGTGCTCTCGGCGATGGGCCGCACGTGACCCGTCAGCGCCGCGATGTGTTTGCGCAGCACGTAGCCGTGCAGCGGGGCGTCGTAGAGGAATCCCAGGATGGCGAGCTCCAGCATGTCCGCATTCTGCTTCACACCCGCTGTATGACGCCACGCAGGTACCTCGCTTAAGTAATACATCGGTACCGAGGTATTGTGCTGCCATCGGTGTCAGCGAGGAGGACGTCATGAAGCAGGCCGAGTTCGACGGCAGGGGAAGCCGCATCCGCTGGACCGAGACCCCGGGCGCGAATCCCGCGCGCGTGTACGTCCATGGGCTGGGCGCGACCTCGGCCGTGTACCACGCCCACATCGCGGCCCGACCGGAACTCGCAGGCCGGCGCAGCCTGTTCGTCGACCTGCCCGGGCACGGTGTCAGCGACCGGCCGGACGACTTCGGCTACACCCTCGAGGAGCACGCCGACGCCGTGGCGGTCGCGCTGGACGCGGCGGGCCTCACAGGGGCCGAGCTGATCGGGCACAGCATGGGCGGTTCCGTCGCCGTCGTGCTCGCTCACCGGCGGCCCGACCTGGTCTCCCGGCTCGTTCTCACGGAAGCCAACCTCGACGCCTTCCCGCCGCCCGGTGCGGACAGCAGCTCGATCGCCTCCTACGAGGAGGATGAGTTCGTGGCAGGCGGGCACGCGCGCGTGCTGGAGAAGGTCGGCCCCTTGTGGGCGGCGACCATGCGGCTGGCCGACCCGCGGGGACTGCACCGCAGCGCCGTCGGACTGCGCAGGGGCTCGGACCCCGTCATGCGCGTCCTGCTGGAGGGGCTGGGGATCGAGCGCGTGTACCTGCAGGGCGAGCTGAGCGGCGAACTCCCCGGCAGGGAGCGGCTGGAGGCGGCCGGGGTCCGCGTACTGACCGTGCCGGCCGCCGGTCACAACATCATGTTCGACAACCCTGACGCGTTCGCGGCGGCGGTCGCAGGCGTCGGATAGGCCCTCCGTGGGGTTCAGCCCTCGCGGACCGCCAGAGCCAGGAAGCGCGCGTCCTCGTCGACGTACGACGTCATGCGCCACCCGGCACCGGCCAGCAGGGGGCCGAGGTTGGCCTCGGCGCGCAGGTCGTCCGGAGTGATCCGGCGGCCCTGCCGTGCTGCCAGCGCGGCCCGGCCGACCGGGTGGAACAGGGCCAGGGTGCCGCCGGGCCGCACCACCCGTGCCAGCTCCCGCAGGTTCTCCGCCGGATGCGGCAGGTGCGCGATCAGCCCCGCGCCGAACACGGCGTCGAACGCCCCGGACCGCAACGGCAGCGCGGCGACATCGGCCAGCAGCAGACGGGCGTGACGATCCCGCCCCGCGCGAACGGCGGCCCGCAGCATCGCCGGAGTCAGGTCCATTCCGATGACGACGCCGGACGGCCCCACGGCCGAGCGCAGCGGCTCCAGGGCGCGTCCCGTGCCGCAGCCGGCGTCGAGCACACGGTCGCCCGCGCGCAGCCCGAGATCGGCGACGGCGGCGGCGAAGGCCGGGCCGTCCGCCGGGAACTTGCTGTCCCAGTCGTCCGCCCGGGCGGCGAAGAACTCCTGCACGTGTGTGTGGTCATCGCTCATGGTCCGCATGATCCCTCACTCACATGGAGGGGCGCTCTGTGCACATGTTCGAGCGTGACGCGATCGTTCCGGCGCACGTCTGCGCCAGATTCCAACACTTTTCGAAATGCGCCCCCTTTGTGCCTCCCTGTCGGGTCTAGCGTCCCGGGGCCATGGGACACCTGGACCACGCCTCCCTCGGCTGGCTGACCCCGACGCTGTCGTACGTGATGGCGTGCATCGGCGCCGCTCTGGGACTGCGCTGCACCGTCCGCGCGCTCGGCACCACCGGCCGGGCACGCCGCAACTGGCTGCTCACCGCCGCATCCGCGATCGGCACCGGCATCTGGACCATGCACTTCGTGGCCATGCTCGGCTTCAGCGTCAGCGGCACCGACATCCGCTACGACGTGCCGCTGACCATCCTCAGTCTCCTGGTCGCCGTGGTCGTCGTCTGCGTCGGCGTCTTCGCCGTCGGCTACAGCCGCGACCGCACCCGCGCCCTCCTGCTCGGCGGCCTCACCACCGGGCTGGGCGTGGCGAGCATGCACTACCTGGGCATGGCGGCCGTGCGGCTGCACGGAGACGTGACCTACGACCCGGTGCTGGTCGGGATCTCCGTCCTGATCGCAGTGGTCGCCGCGACCGCGGCCCTGTGGGCCGGGCTCAACATCAAGTCGCCGATCGCTGTCACCGCGGCCTCTCTCGTCATGGGAGCGGCGGTCAGCAGCATGCACTACACCGGCATGTTCGCGGTCCGCGTGCACGTCACCCCCTCCGGCCAGGTGCTGCCCGGGGCCACGGCGATGCAGTTCATCTTCCCCCTCACCGTCGGCCTCGGGTCCTACCTGTTCATCACCTCGGCCTTCGTCGCCCTCTCGCCGACGGCGGGGGAACGCGAGGCATCCGCCTCCGCGCAGCGCCCGGTGCAGAGCCCCGCCCGCTGACCGCCCCCGCCGAGAACGCGTCCCACCCACCTCCGAGCGAGAAGGCCATGCGTACACCCCGTAGGACCACACCAGGCGAGCAGACGCCGTCCTCGCCACCGGTGCGCGGCCGTCGCGCCCATGCCGGGCGGCCCGCCGACGAAGACACCGACGGCACGGCCGGCCCGCCCCCGGGCGCCGCTCCCATGCGCGCGGGACGTCGGCGGATCAGGCCCCGGACCGTACGGGCCAAGGTCGTCTCCCTGCTGATGGTGCCCGTCGTCTCCCTGCTCGCCCTGTGGGCGTACGCCACCGTCAGCACCGCCCAGGACGTCGCCCGGCTGCGCCAGTCGCAGCGCGTGGACGCCGAGCTGCGCGCCCCGCTCGCCGACGCCGTCACCGCCCTGCAGGTCGAACGGGTGGCCGCCGTGCGCTGTGCGAGCGATCCGGCCACCGGACAGGGCGACGACCTGCGGGCCCTCGCCACCCGCACCGACCGTGCCGTTGCCCGGCTGCGGCTCGGTGACCACAACACCGTCGCCGACGGCCAGGAACTGCCCTCCGGCGTCGCGCAGCGCCTGGAGGACTTCGTCAGCGGGGCGGAGCACCTGCGCACCGTGCGCACGGCGGTGCTCCACCGCCGCGCCGGGTGGGACGACGCGTACGGCCGGTACACGCGGGCCATCACCACCGCCTTCCAAGTGGACGGCGCCCTCACCGGTATCCAGCAAGCCGATCTGGGCTCCGACGCGCGCGTGGTGCTCGAGTTCTCCCGCGCCCGGGAAGCCCTGGCGCAGGAGGACGCGGTACTCGCCGGCGCCCGCCGCGCGGGCGGACTCGCCGGCGAGCGACTGCGCCTGTTCACCGGCGCCGCCGACGCCCGCCGCGCATTCACCGACGCCGCCGTCGCCGACCTGCCCGCCGCCCAGCGTGCCGCCTGGCGGAAACTTGCCGCGGGCGGCGCCTACACCGCGCTCGGCGCGGTCGAGGACAGGGTCCTGGCCGCGGCGCCCGACGCCCGCGCGGCCGCCCCGGCAGCCACCTGGGAAGGGGCCCACGCGCGCGTACGGGACGGAATGCGGGCCATCGAAAGGGACGCCGCGATCACCGTCGCCGGCCAGGCCGACCCGTACAGCCGCGGCCTGCTCACCCCGGCCGGAGCCGCCGTCCTCTTGGGCCTCGCCGCCGTGACCGCCTCGCTCGTCATCTCCGTACGCATCGGACGCGGACTCGTGGTCGAGCTGGTGGGCTTGCGCAACGGTGCTCTGGAGATCGCCCGCCGCAAACTTCCCGAAGCCATGCGGAGACTGCGCGCCGGAGAGGAGATCGACATCCGGGCCGAAGCCCCTTCGGGTCCGCCCGCGGAGGACGAGACCGGTCAGGTCGCCGAAGCCCTCGGCACCGTCCACCGGGCGGCCCTGCGCGCCGCGGTGGAACGGGCCGAGCTGGCCGGCGGCATCTCCGGGGTCTTCGTCAACCTGGCCCGCCGCAGTCAGGTCCTGGTGCACCGCCAGCTGAGCCTGCTCGACAGCATGGAACGCCGCTCGGACGACCCGGGGGAGCTCGGTGACCTCTTCCGGCTCGACCACCTCACCACCCGCATGCGGCGCCACGCGGAGAGCCTGATCATTCTCTCCGGGGCGGCGCCCGGGCGGGCCTGGCGCATGCCGGTGTCTCTCACGGACGTCGTACGCGCGGCCGTCTCCGAGGTCGAGGACTACGCGCGCATCGAGGTGCGGCAGCTTCCCGAGACATCCGTCGACGGCGCCGCCGTCGCCGACCTCACCCACCTGCTGGCCGAACTCGTGGAGAACGCCGCCCAGTTCTCTCCGCCCCACACGCGTGTGCGCGTCACGGGTGAACCCGTCGGCAACGGCTACGCCCTGGAGATCGAGGACCGCGGGCTGGGCATGGGTCCGGAGACCCTGGACGAGGCGAACCGGCGCATCGAGCAGTCCGAGGCGCTCGACCTGTTCGACAGCGACCGTCTGGGCCTCTTCGTGGTCAGCAGGCTCGCCGCACGTCACAGCATCAAGGTGCATCTGAGGACCTCGCCCTACGGCGGCACCACCGCGGTGGTCCTGCTGCCCACCGCCCTCCTGCACGGCGACCGGGCGGAACCCGCCCCCCACTCCGCGGCGGACCGGGGACGTGCCGAGCACCTCGCACACGCGCGCGTGCACGGCACCCGAGCACCCCGTGAGGTCGCGGCGGAGACCTCCGGCCGGCCCGTCCTCGCGGCCACCGGGCGGCCGTCCGCGGAACCCGCGACCGAAACCGCACCCCCGGGAGTCACCACCTTGCGGCTGCACCGCCCCCCGAACGACTCCGAGGGCTCCGACGACCTCCCGCGCCGGATACGGCAGGCGAGTCTGGCGCCCCAACTGCGGGAACACCACCCCGAGCCGTCCCCGGCACCGGACCCACAGAGCGACGACCGCACCCCCGAACTGGTGAGGGACCGCATGGCGGCCTACCGCGACGGCTGGACGCGCGGCGGCGGCAGACGGCCCGGCCGCGGGGCCACCCCCGACCTGCAAGCGGGCAGCGACAGCACTGAAGGAGACCCCGTATGATCCACGACCCGAGAACGAGGCCGGCCCAGCCGTCCGGGGAACTCGACTGGCTGCTGGACGACCTTGTGGCACGCGTCGGCGACGTACGGCACGCCGTGGTGCTGTCCAACGACGGCCTCGCGGTGGGCGCCTCCACCGGCCTCTTGCGCGCGGACGCGGAGCACCTGGCCGCCGTCGCCTCCGGGTTCCACAGTCTGGCCAAGGGCACGGGGCGGCATTTCGGAGTCGGCGGAGTCCGCCAGACCATGGTGGAGATGGACGACGCCTTCCTCTTCGTGGCCGCCGCCGGAGACGGCTCCTGCCTCGCCGTCCTCACCGCGGTGAGCGCCGACATCGGACTCGTCGCGTACGAGATGGCACGGCTGGTCAAGCGCGTCGGTGAGCACCTCTACACCGCCCCCCGGGCCGCCACGCGGCCCCCTGCCGCCGGATGAACCGAGGAGGCGGTCGGCACCCATGAGCGAGGACACCAGAGGCATTCCGCCGGAGCAGGGCAGCCAGTGGTACGACGGCGAGGCCGGACCTCTCGTCCGCCCGTACGCCATGACCGGCGGACGCACCAGGCCCGGCCCCAGCGGAGTGCGCTTCGATCTGATCGCACTCGTGACGCTCGATCCCGGCGGCCCCACCGCGGACGGCAACCCCGCCCTCGGACCCGAGCACCGCTCGCTCGTCGACCTGTGCCGCACCGAAACCCAGTCGGTCGCCGAACTCGCCGCCGGGACGGACCTGCCCGTGGGCGTGGTCAGGGTGCTGCTGGGTGACCTGCTCGATCTGGGCCACGTCACGATCAGCCGCCCGGTGCCCCCGGCGCAGCTGCCCGACGAACGGATTCTGCGCGAGGTCATCGCGGGATTGCGGGCGTTGTAGATGACAGTTCCCGACCCACCGGACCCTCGCCGCACAGCCGCGCGCGACCCGCATTCCCGAGAGAAGTGATCATGGCCTCAGAGCTCTCCGAGCACTCCGACACCACCGACGGCGAGACGTCCGCCCTGGCGCTGAAGATCCTGGTTGCCGGCGGCTTCGGCGTCGGCAAGACCACCCTGGTCGGCGCGGTCAGCGAGATCCGCCCGCTGCGCACCGAGGAACTGCTGAGCGAGGCCGGACAGTCGGTCGACGACACCGACGGCGTCGACCAGAAGGTCACCACGACCGTGGCCATGGACTTCGGCCGCATCACCATCCGCTCGGGCCTGTCCCTGTACCTCTTCGGTACACCCGGCCAGGACCGCTTCTGGTTCCTGTGGGACGAGCTGTCACAGGGCGCGCTGGGAGCGGTGGTCCTGGCGGACACCCGGCGGCTGGAGGACTGCTTTCCGGCCGTGGACTACTTCGAGCACCGGCACATCCCGTTCGTGGTGGCGGTCAACTGCTTCGCCGGGGCACGCGCCCACGACGCCGACGACGTGTGCCGTGCCCTCGATCTCGACCGGGGGACCCCCGTGGTCCTGTGCGACGCCCGCGACCGGGACTCGGGGAAGGAGGTGCTGATCCGGCTCGTCGAGTACGCCGGGCGGATGCACACCGCCCGGCTGCTCGACTCGGTCGGCTGAGGGTCTGCGAGGCCTCAGCCCGCGATGGCCTTCAAGGCGACCACATGCTCGATGCTGACCCGGACCAGTAGCTCGCCCGGAACGCCGTTGCGGGCGCCGAACTCCTCGGCCCGCTCCTCACCCATGTACCGCGCGGCGATACGGGTCGCCCAGTGCCGGACCTCGCCGAGATCCTCCGACAGCCGGGCGCGGCCGTTCAGCACCACGAAGTGGAAGGGCGGCCGGTCGTCGTCCACGCAGAGCGCGACCTGGCCGTCGCGTGCCAGATTGCGCCCCTTCACGGTCTCCTTGCCCGTGTTGAAGACCACCTCGTCCCCATCGAGCAGAAACCAGATCGGTGCCAGGTGCGGAGCGCCGTCGGCCCGCACCGTCGAGAGTTTGCCGGTGCGGGTGCCCGCCGAGACGAACTCCCGCCATTCCTCGTCGGTCATCTTCTGTGCCATACCTCCATCCTCCTTGCCCGGACGGCGGTCGTGGGGAAGGCTGGCGAAGAGTTCCTCCAGCCAGGGGGAGACGTCACACGGGGAGAGACCGCAGATGGCGCAGAACCAGGGACTCGGGTGGCTCCTGGACGACCTGACGGAACGCGTGGAACACGTACGGCACGCGCTGGTCCTGTCGAACGACGGCCTGGTGACGGGCGCGAGCACCGGCCTCCGCCGCGAGGACGCGGAGCATCTCGCCGCCGTCGCCTCCGGACTGCACAGCCTGGCGAAGGGGTCGGGACGCCACTTCGGTGCGGGCAGGGTCCGCCAGACGATGGTCGAGTACGACGACGCCGTGCTGTTCGTCACCGCCGCCGGCAGCGGAAGCTGTCTGTGCGTGCTCAGCGGCGCGGAGGCCGACATCGGACAGATCGCCTACGAGATGACGCTGCTCGTCAACCGGGTCGGCGAGCACCTCGGGGTGGATGCCCGGCAACCCGGGCGTGAACCAAGAGAAGAGCTCTGACCTGCATTTTCGTCGCCCCGCCTGGAGTTATCCACAGGCTCGCCAGGAGATTCGCCGGACCGGTTACGGTTTTTTCACGGCGAGCGCAGACGGCGTGAGCCACCACTCCACGGGGGAGACGACCATGTCGGGCAGCACCATCGCGGCACCACGTCATCCGACCTGCGCGCCGAACCGTGCCGCGCGGGAACTCGGCCTTGCGCGCGGCGAATTCGACCTAGCGGTACTCCTCGGCCGGATCCGGACCGTGCCCGACGGACAGGGGGGCGGGGGCCGCCGCGTGGAGCGGCCCGAGATCGAGCGCCTGCGCGCCGAGGAGGGATTCCCCGAAGCACTGCGGGAGAGCGTCAGGGCCGTGGGCACCACGGAGGGCGCGGCCCTGATGGAAGTGTCGGCCATGAGGTTCACCCGCCTGGCACGCCTCGGCCTGGTGGTGCCCGTGCGCTTCCATCTGAACCGGTACCGAGCCGTGGTCTGGCTCTATCCCGCCGAGGAACTGCGGCAGTTCACGGCGAACGAGCGGAACGCCCCGCTGCTCACCGGCCGTACCCCCGAGGCCTTGCGCGAGCGACTGGGGGAGGGGCTGGATCTACGGGCCCGCACCTGGCGCGGACGTCATCTCGGGTTCCTGCTGCGGCAGGCCGACGATCCGTGGGAGCGCGCCGGGGCCTTGGCCGCCTTCCTCGACCCGGTGCACATCTCGGACGTGATCAAGGACCCCTACGAACGAGCTCAGGTCAACCGCAACCGGCCGGGGCCGCCCGCCAACGGCGCCCCGGGATCGCCCTACGCGGAGCTGGCCGAGCGGATCATGACGGCGAACGACGCGGAGGAAGTCGGCCGGCTCCGCCGCGATCTCGCGCAGGCGGTGCGGGAGGCTCGCGCCCACCGGCCCGCCTCGCGCCCGCCCACGCCACACCCGCCCGCACCACACCCGGACCCGTCGCCACCACACCCGGGCCCGTCCGCGCCGGACGCGGCGCACACCACGAAACCGGCACGCGGACTCCTGGGCCGGCTGCGCCGCAGAAGCTCCCGGCCCACGGGGCGCCGAGGCGTGGCTACAGGGCCCTGAACAGACCTTCCTGGACCACCGAGACGAGCAGGCGCCCCTGCAGGTCGTAGATCCGCCCACGGGCCAGACCACGGCCGCCCGTGGCGATCGGGGACTCCTGGTCGTACAGGAACCACTCGTCCGCGCGGAACGGCCGGTGGAACCACATCGCGTGGTCCAGCGAGGCCATGTCGAAGTTCCGCGGTCCCCACAGCGGCTCGACGGGAATACGGACCGCGTCCAGGAGGGTCATGTCGCTGGCGTAGGTCAAAGCGCAGGTGTGCACCAACGGGTCGTCGCCCAGCGGGCCGACCGCACGCATCCACACCGCGCTGCGCGGCTCCGCGCCCTCCACCTCCTCGGCGTTCCAGCGGAGCCGGTCGACGTAACGGATGTCGAAGGGCTGACGGCGCGCCATCCGCTCCAGCTGCTCGGGCAGTGCGCCCAGGTGCTTGCGGATCTCCTCCGTGACCGTCGGCAGGGACTCCGGGTCCGGCACCTCGCGGGCCGGCGGCAGCTGGTGCTCGAAGGGTCCTTCCTCAGGCTTGTGAAAGGAGGCGGTCAGATTGAAGATCGTGCGGCCCTGCTGCACGGCGGTGACCCGGCGTGTCGTGAACGACCGCCCGTCGCGCACCCGTTCCACCTGGTACACGATCGGCACGCCCGGTCGGCCGGGGCGCAGGAAGTACGCGTGCAGCGAGTGCACCGGGCGGTCGCCGTCCGTGGTGCGCCCGGCGGCGACCAGTGCCTGGCCCGCCACCTGGCCGCCGAAGACCCGCTGGAGCGACTCCTGCGGGCTGAGGCCACGGAATATGTTGACCTCGATCTGCTCCAGGTCGAGCAGGTCGACAAGTCTCTCGGCCGGATTCGTCATGGGTGGGATACTCCTGTGCTCACAGCTGTCCGACGTCGGTGACGCGAACGACCGCACGGCCCTCCGCGTCGGAGGCCGCGAGGTCGACCTCCGCGCTGATACCCCAGTCGTGGTCACCGGCCGGGTCGTCGAAGATCTGGCGGACGCGCCAGAGCCCGTTCTGCGGCTCCTCCTGGATCACCAGCAGCTTGGGGCCGCGGGCGTCGGGGCCGGTGCCGAGGTCGTCGTACTCGTCCCAGTACTTGTCCATCGCATCGCCCCAGGCCTGCGCGTCCCAGCCGGACTCCGCGTCCAGCTCGCCCAGTTCGTCGACCTGGTCGAGGGCGGCGAGCTCCACACGGCGGAACATCGCGTTGCGGACCAGTACCCGGAAGGCGCGCGCGTTGGTGGTGACCGGCTTGACCTCGTCGGCCTTCTCCTGGGCCTCCTCGGCGGTCATCTCCGCCGGGTTGGCCAGTTGCTCCCACTCGTCCAGCAGGCTGGAGTCGACCTGGCGCACCATCTCGCCGAGCCATTCGATCAGGTCCTCGAGGTCCTCCGACTTCAGGTCGTCCGGAATCGTGTGATCCAGGGTCTTGTAGGCGCCGGCGAGGTAGCGCAGCACGATGCCCTCGGTGCGGGCCAGCTCGTAGAAGGACACCAACTCGGTGAAGGACAGCGCCCTTTCGTACATGTCGCGGATCACGGACTTCGGCGACAGCGGATGGTCACCGACCCAGGGGTGGCTCTTGCGGTACGTGTTGTACGCGTGGAAGAGCAGCTCCTCAAGGGGCTTGGGGTAGGTGACGTCCTGGAGGCGCTCCATGCGTTCCTCGTACTCGACGCCGTCCGCCTTCATCGCGGCCACGGCCTCGCCGCGCGCCTTGTTCTGCTGGGCGGCGAGGATCTGCCGCGGATCGTCCAGGGTGGACTCCACGACCGACACCATGTCGAGGGCGTAGGACGGCGACTCCGGGTCCAGCAGCTCGAACGCGGCGAGCGCGAACGTCGACAGCGGCTGGTTGAGCGCGAAGTCCTGCTGGAGGTCGACCGTGAGGCGGACGATGCGGCCCGTGGGGTCCGGCTCGTCCAGTTTCTCGACGATGCCACCGTCCAGCAGGGAGCGGTAGATGGCGATCGCCCGCCGGATGTGCCTCAGCTGCTGCCTGCGCGGCTCGTGGTTGTCCTCCAGGAGACGGCGCATCGCCTCGAAGGCGTTGCCGGGCCGGGCGATCACCGACAGCAGCATCGTGTGCGTCACCCGGAACCGGGACGTCAGCGGTTCCGGCTCCGAGGCGATCAACTTCTCGAAGGTGTTCTCCGTCCAGCCGACGAAACCCTCCGGCGCCTTCTTGCGCACCACCTTGCGGCGCTTCTTCGGGTCGTCGCCCGCCTTGGCGAGGGCCTTCTCGTTCTCGATGACGTGCTCGGGCGCCTGCGCGACCACGAGCCCCGCCGTGTCGAAACCCGCCCGGCCGGCCCGGCCTGCGATCTGGTGGAACTCACGGGCGCGCAGGGTGCGCACGCGGCTGCCGTCGTACTTGGTCAGGGCGGTGAAAAGCACCGTGCGGATGGGCACGTTGACACCGACACCCAGGGTGTCGGTGCCGCAGATGACCTTCAGCAGACCGGCCTGCGCCAGCTTCTCCACCAGACGCCGGTACTTCGGCAGCATGCCGGCGTGGTGGACGCCGATGCCGTGACGTACGTACCGGGAGAGGTTGCGACCGAACTTCGTGGTGAAGCGGAAGTTGCCGATCAGTTCGGCGATCTGGTCCTTCTCCTCGCGCGAGCACATGTTGATGCTCATCAGCGCCTGCGCCCGTTCCACGGCCTGCGCCTGGGTGAAGTGCACGATGTAGACCGGTGCCTGCCTGGTTTCCAGCAGGTCGGTGAGCGTCTCGGTGAGCGGCGTGAGCTTGTACTCGTAGGAGAGGGGGACCGGGCGGGTCGCCGAGCGGACCACCGCGGTGGGGCGGCCGGTGCGGCGGGTGAGGTCCTTCTCGAAGAAGGAGACGTCGCCGAGCGTGGCCGACATCAGGACGAACTGCGCCTGGGGGAGTTCGAGCAGCGGGATCTGCCAGGCCCAGCCACGGTCGCCCTCGGCGTAGAAGTGGAACTCGTCCATGACGACCTGGCCGACGTCCGCGTCCTTGCCGTCGCGCAGCGCGATGGACGCGAGTACCTCGGCGGTGCAGCAGATGACCGGCGCGTCGGCGTTCACGGAGGCGTCGCCGGTGAGCATCCCGACGTTCTCGGTGCCGAAGAGCTTGCACAGTTCGAAGAACTTCTCCGACACCAGGGCCTTGATGGGCGCCGTGTAGAAGGTGACCTCGTCCCGGGCCAGCGCGGCGAAGTGTGCCCCCGCGGCGATCATGGACTTGCCCGAGCCGGTGGGCGTCGACACGATCACGTTCGCACCCGAGACCGCCTCGATCAGCGCCTCCTCCTGATGGGGGTAGAGCGTGAGACCGCGCTCCTGGGCCCACGACTCGAAGGCTTCGTACAGGGCGTCGGGGTCGGCGGTCGGCGGCAGCTGATCGATGAGGGTCACGCACCCATCTTGCCTGGCGTCCCGGCCGATGGGGGAATCGGCTGTGAGCTCGAAGATCACGGAGGCTACGCTGTGTCGCCGACGGAGCGTCGACGCACCCGGTCAACTGGACAGCGGCACACGAGGAATGGGGCGGGCCACGGCCATGATGGGACCAGCACACTCACTGTCGGGGGCCGCCGCTTGGCTCGGCGTCGGAGCGGCCACCGCCGCGGCCGGGCACCCGATGCCCTGGCCGGTGCTGCTGGTCGGCGCGCTGATCTGCGCCGGTGCCGCGCTCGCCCCCGACCTCGACCACAAGGCGGCCACCATCTCGCGCGCCTTCGGGCCGCTCTCGCGCTGGATCTGCGAGATCGTGGACAAGCTGTCGTACGCCGTCTACAAGGCGACCAGGAAGCAGGGCGACCCGCGGCGCTCCGGCGGGCACCGGACGCTGACGCACACCTGGCTGTGGGCCGTCCTGATAGGCGGGGGTTGCTCCGCGGCGGCGATCACCGGTGGCCGCTGGGCGGTGCTGGCGATCCTCTTCGCGCACATGGTGCTGGCGATCGAGGGTCTGCTGTGGCGGGCGGCGCGCGGTTCGAGCAGCGATGTACTGGTCTGGCTGCTGGCCGCGACCAGCGCCTGGATCCTCGCGGGCATCCTGGACAAGCCCGGCAACGGCTCCGGCTGGCTGTTCACCGCGCCCGGACAGGAGTACCTGTGGCTGGGGCTGCCCGTCGTGCTGGGGGCACTGGTGCACGACATCGGGGACGCGCTGACCGTCTCGGGCTGCCCGATCCTGTGGCCGATCCCCGTGGGCCGCAAGCGCTGGTACCCGTTGGGGCCGCCGAAGGCGATGCGGTTCCGGGCGGGCAGCTGGGTCGAGCTGAAGGTGCTGATGCCGGCGTTCATGGTGCTCGGCGGAGTGGGCTGCGCCGCCGCGCTCAACGTCATCTGACGGACTGGCCGGGCCCGGGAGGCGGACTCCCCGGGCCGGGCTCAGGAGGCGGATTCCCCCGAGTCCGCCTCGCCGTACCGGCGCGCGAAGCGTGCGATGCGTCCCTCGGCGTCGACCGTGCGGGCCGTGCCGGTGTAGAAGGGATGGCTCTCCGAGGAGATCTCCACGTCGACGACGGGGTACGTCTCCCCGTCGTCCCACTCGATGGTCCGGTCGCTGGTCGCGGTGGACCGGGTCAGAAAGGCGTATCCGGCGGCGCGGTCACGGAAGACGACCGCGTGGTAGTCGGGGTGCTTGTCCTCCTGCATGGCGGCTCCTCGCGATGGGCGGGCGGCGGGCGGGTGGCGTTGGGGTCAGCCGGAGAGGGTGTCCTCGTCCACGACGTGCATCGCGGCCTCCTCGGCGGAGGCGGCCGCGCCGTCGATACCGACGTCGGTGGCCACGAGGGCGGCCTCCTCGTCCTCGTGCGCACCTTCGTCGGGGGCCACGAGGCGGCCGGAGCGGAGGCCTCCGACCTCGTTGTCCAGAGCTTCGCCGTCGGTGTCCTCGGCGTCGCCGATGCCGTCGCCGTCGGGGGCGGCGAGGTCGGGCAGTTCCTCGGCGAGGCGCTCCTCCAGGGTCTCACCGTGCCGGCGCTCGGCCGCCGTCACACCGACGTGCTCCACCGCCCAGGGCCGCTCGGGAGGAGACCAGCCGCGGTCCAGGGGGTCGTCGACACCGTCGTCGACGAGCGTGTCCTCCGCGTCGAGCAGTCCGGCGTCGTCCTGGATCTCGGACGCATCGGGCTGGTAGACGTCGTCTCCCCATCCGTCGGTGCTGTCCACGGCTACCTCCAGCTGCTGGGCACGGCCCGTTCTCACCGCGCCCGGCGGCGGACCGCCGGGGTGCGGGGCACAGGTGTCACCCGGCGCGAACCGGACGGTGAGCGGACGGTTCCCGGGTGTTCCCCAAGCCGGTGCCAGCTTCCAGCCTTCCACCCCGGCTCGGCACCGCGCAACGGCACGGGGACCGGCCCGAGAGTGCACACCTCGCTCCCGGCTCCACGCCGTCCACCCGAAGCGTGCGCTCTCCTTCCGGCCCGCTGCCGGGCCGCCCGGCGTGCCGGTGGGTCACCCGTGCCAGGACCGCCACAGCGCCGCGTACGCGCCGTCCGCAGCGACCAGCTGGTCGTGGCTGCCCAGCTCGCTGATGCGCCCGTTCTCCACGACCGCGATGACGTCGGCGTCGTGCGCCGTGTGGAGGCGGTGGGCGATGGCGACCACGGTGCGGCCGTCCAGGACCCGGGCCAGGGAGCGCTCGAGGTGGCGTGCCGCGCGCGGGTCGAGGAGCGAGGTCGCCTCGTCCAGGACCAGAGTGTGCGGGTCGGCCAGCACCAGCCGGGCCAGCGCGATCTGCTGGGCCTGAGCGGGGGTGAGCGACAGTCCGCCCGAGCCGACCTCGGTGTCCAGGCCGTCGTCCAGCGCCCGCGCCCACCCGTCGGCGTCGACCGCGCCGAGCGCCGCCCACAGCTCGGCGTCGGTGGCGCCGGCGCCGGCCAGCAGGAGGTTGTCGCGCAGCGAGCCCACGAACACGTGGTGCTCCTGGTTGACGAGGGCGACGTGCGAGCGGA
The DNA here is from genome assembly GCF_042894285.1 of Streptomyces sp. NPDC001544. NCBI lineage: Bacteria > Bacillati > Actinomycetota > Actinomycetes > Kitasatosporales > Streptomycetaceae > Streptomyces > Streptomyces sp. NPDC001544. The sequence continues at coordinate 540,389 of NZ_JBIAVN010000002.1, forward strand.
CCCGCTCGGCGGGCATCCGGGAGAGCTCGGCACCCCCCAGCGTGATCCGGCCGTCCCGGGGCGCGTAGATACCGGCGAGCAGCCTGCCCAGCGTGGACTTGCCCGCCCCCGAGGGCCCCACGAGGGCCAGCCGGGTGCCGGGCGCGACCTCCAGCGACACCTGGCGCAGGACGTCTACGCCCTCCCGGTAGCCGAAGTGCACCCGGTCCGCGTGCACGTCGCGTCCGTCCGGGGCCAGCGCCGGGTCCCCGGTGTCCGGCTCGATGTCACGCACGCCTACCAGTCGGGCCAGCGACACCTGGGCGACCTGCACCTCGTCGTACCAGCGCAGGATCAGGTTGACTGGTTCGACGAGCATCTGCGCGATCAGCGCGCCGGTGGTGAGCTGCCCCACCCCGAGCCGGCCGTGCAGCACGAGGACCCCGCCGACCATGAGGACCGAGCCGAGCACCACGGTGTGGGTGGCGTTGATGACCGGGAAGAGCACGGACCGCAGCCACAATGTGTAGCGTTCCCAGGCCGTCCACTCCTTGATCCGGCGTTCCGACAGGGCGATGCGGCGGTCGCCGAGTCGGTGGGCCTCGACGGTGCGGCCGGCGTCCACTGTCTCGGCGAGCGCGGCCGCCACGGCGGCGTACCCGGCGGCCTCGGACCGGTAGCCGGACGGCGCCCGCCTCCAGTACCAGCGGCAGCCCGCGACCAGCAGCGGTGCGGCGAGCAGCACGGCGGCCGCCAGCGGCGGTGCGGTGACCACGAGCCCGCCGAGCAGCAGCGCGGCCCACACCGTCCCGATCGCGAGCTGCGGTACCGCCTCGCGCATGGCGTTGGCGAGCCGGTCGATGTCCGTGGTGATACGCGACAGCAGGTCACCGGTGCCCGCCCGCTCCAGCACCCCCGGCGGCAGCCCGACCGACCGGACGAGGAAGTCCTCGCGCAGGTCGGCCAGCATCCGCTCGCCGAGCATCGCCCCGCGCAACCGCACCTCACGAACGAACACCGCCTGGACGACCAGCGCGAGCAGGAAGGACCCGACGGTCAGCCCCAGATGCAGTTCGCCGGCCCCGTCGGAGACCCGCTCCACGAGCCCGCCCACCAGATAGGGGCCCGCCATGGAGGCCACCACGGCGACGGTGTCGACGAGGATCAGTGTCCCGAAGGCGCGGCGATGCCGGCGCAGCAGCTCCATCACGTAGGCGCGTACGGTCGCAGGGGCGCCGACGGGCAGGGTGGCGGCCGTCGTCGGGGCCGCCGGGTCGTAGGCCGGTGGCGCGACGCCGATCATGCGCTCTCCTCGATCTCTTCCAGGGCGCCCCGGAGGGCGGTGGCCTCGTTCGTCTCCAACACTCCGCGCAGGGCGGCCTTCTCGTCCGCCGGCAGTCCCGGCGCAGCACCCTCCTCCTCGGTCTCGCGGGTCACGACCGCCCGGTACCGGGGCTCGGTGTGCAGCAGTTCGCGGTGCGCGCCGACCGCCGCCACCTCGCCGTCGTGGACGAGGACGACGAGGTCCGCGCGGTCCAGGAGCAGCGGTGAGGAGGTGAACACCACCGTTGTGCGGTCGGTCCGCAGCTGCCGCACCCCCTCGGCGATCCGTGCCTCCGTGTGGGAGTCGACGGCGGAGGTCGGCTCGTCGAGGACCAGCACCTCGGGGTCCGTGATCAGGGACCGGGCCAGCGCGAGCCGCTGGCGCTGGCCGCCCGACAGTGAGCGCCCGCGCTCGGTGATGCGGGCGTCCATCGGATCGGCGGCGGCCAACGATCCCTGGACCAGGGCCTCCAGGACGTCCCCGCACTGCGCGGCCGCCAGTGCCTCCTCCGGGCGGACGGCGCCGGAGGCGGGTACGTCGAGCAGCTCGCGCAGCGAACCCGACAGCAACACGGGGTCCTTGTCCTGTACCAGGACGGCGGTGCGCGCGCAGTCCAGGGGCAGCTCGTCCAGCGGCACCCCGCCGAGCAGCACCGACGGGCCCGGTTCGGCGGGGTGGCCGCCGAGCCGCTCGGCGAGCCGTCCGGCCGCGTCCGGGTCGCCGCAGACCACGGCGGTCAACCGGCCGGTGGGCGCGAGCAGTCCGGTGCCCGGGTCGTACAGGTCGCCGCTCGGCGTCTCGGCCTCGCGCGAGCCACCCGCGTCCGTCGTGCGGTCCAGCGACAGCACACGCGCGGCACGCTTGGCCGACGGACGCGAGAAGGAGTACGCCATCGCGATCTCCTCGAAGTGCCGCAGCGGGTAGGCGAGGATCATCACGGAGCTGTAGGCGGTGACCAGTTCGCCGACGGTGATCCGGCCGTCGCGGGCGAGATGGACGCCGTGCCAGACGATGGTGATCAGCAGCACTCCGGGCAGGAGCACCTGGATCGCGGCGATCAGGGACCACATCCGGGCGCTGCGCACGGCCGCGCGCCGTACCTCCTGGGAGGCGCTGCGGTAGCGGTCGAGGAACAGTTCCTCGCCGCCGATGCCACGCAGCACACGCAGCCCGGCGACGGTGTCCGAGGCGAGTTCGGTGGCCCGGCCGGCCTTCTCGCGCTGGACGTCGGCACGTCGGGTCGCCCGGGGCAGCAGCGGCAGCACGGCGAGCGCCACCACGGGCAGGCCCACCGCGAGCAGCACGCCGAGCGCCGGTTGGTAGACCAGCAGGGCTACGCAGACCACCACCACCGTCAACGCGGCGGCGGTGAAACGCGAGACCGCCTCGACGAACCAGCCGATCTTCTCGACGTCACCCGTCGAGACGGCCACCACCTCGCCGGCCGCGACCCGCCGGGTCAGCGCCGAGCCGAGCTGTGCGGCCTTTCGGGCCAGCAACTGCTGGACGCGGGCGGCGGCCGTGATCCAGTTCGTGACGGCGGCCCGGTGCAGGAAGGTGTCTCCGACGGCGATGCCCGCACCGCACAGTGCCATCAGCCCGCCGGTCAGGGCCAGATGACGGCCGGAGCGGTCGACCACGGCCTGCACGGCGAGTCCGACGCAGAACGGCAGCGCGGAGACGGAGACGAAGTGGAGCAGGCCCCAGGCCAGCGACTTGACCTGGCCGCCCAACTGGTTGCGCCACAGCCACCACAGGAATCGGGGACCCGAACGCGCGTCGGGGACGCCCGGGTCGGGATACGGAAGGTCTTGGATCTGCATGGCGTAGACGTCCCAGTGGCTCGTGTCAGGTGCTCGTGTCAGGGGGGAGGAGACGGCAACAAACCGTGCAAGGTTCGCGTCGCAGCGTGGTCGAAAGCAAACGGTTTTCCGGGGCAGTGCGCACAACGTGCCACCATGGCCCGGTGCAGTTGAACGGTGTGCGGCGTACGACGGTCGTGGTGACGGCTCTCGGAACGCTTCTGACGACCCTGTCGGCCCTGTCCGGATGTGGCTCCGCTGGAGACGGCGGTGTCCGGCCCGCCGGCGCGCGCGGGGCCCCCGGCCGTTCCGCGCACCGCCCCGCCACCGTCGACCCGACCCGCCTGCCGGGCGTCGGCGACCGGCTGCACCGCCGGATTCCCGCTGAATCCGGCCAGGTGGTGGCCGTCTACGGCCGCGGCAAGGACTCGGCCGAAGCCACGGTCGTGCTGTACACCAGGCACGGCAGTGCCTGGGAGCGGACCCGTAGTTGGCCTGCGCACAACGGCAAGAAGGGCTGGACCGCCGACCACCACATGGGTGACAACCGCAGCCCCGTCGGGGTCTACACCCTCTCCGACGCGGGCGGCGTGCTCGACGATCCCGGTGCCAGGCTGCCGTACACGCAGGACGCGTCGTTCGCGGCCCCGCGCACGTGGGCCGAGTCGCACTGGCACGACTTCGACTACGTCATCGCCATCGACTACAACCGCGTCAAGGGCACCCCGCCGAACAACCCGGCCCGCCCCGAGGGCGAGCGGAAGGGCGGCGGCATCTGGCTGCACATGGACCACGGCAGCGGCACCTCGGCCTGCGTCAGCCTCTCGCGGGACGCCATGGAGTACCTGCTGCGCACGCTCGACCCGGCCCGGCATCCCGTCATCGTCATGGGGGACAGGGCCGACCTGAGCGCCTGATCCGCCGAGGCCTCATTGCGGCCGGGCCCGACTCCCCGTAGAACACCGGCCATGAGAAGCCGGACAGCGACGACGGCCGTCCGCACCGCGTGCAGGTCTCGGTGGCCGGGGCCCCCGACGGGCGGACGGGCTGGAGCACTTCCGTGAACGTCATGGTCTGGCAGGACACGGGCCGGGCGCGCCTCACCGGTCACACCGGACGTACCGCCCACGCCCTCGGTGTCCGCGCGACCGGCGCCACGCGGTCGGCACGACGCGCGAGCGCTATCGGCTGTACGGCGCGGACGGCTGCGACGACCGTTCGCTGACGACGGTTCAGGGGGTGCTGACGCAGGACGACAGGCGGTGCTGACGGGGCGGGGCGGGCGCGGGGCGGTCAGCAGTGCTTGACTGTGGCCCCGTCGACCAGCGTGTCCAGCAGGTCGCCGAGCAACTCGCGCTGCTCGTGCGTCAACGGCGCCAGGATCTCCCGCGCGGCCGACCGCCGGGCCCCGCGCAGCGCGTCGAGGGTCGTGCGGCCGGCCTCCGTCAGTTCGATCCGGGTGACCCGCCGGTTCGCCGGGTCGGGCACCCGGCGCACCCTGCCGCTCGCCTCCAGCCCGTCGACCAGCGTGGTCACCGCACGCGGCACCACCTCGAGGCGCTCGGCCAGGTCGGCCATGCGCGGCGGTGAGCCGTAGTGGGCGAGGGTGCGCAGCAGCCGGGACTGGGCCGGGGTGATGCCCAGGTCGCACTGTTCCAGGTGGCGCTTCTGGATGCGGTGCACCCGGCGGGTGAGCCGCAGCAACTGCTCCGCGAGCAGGCCCTCGGGATCGGGGGTGGTCATGCGGGAACAATATCAGGATGCAGTTCATTGTGAGTATAGGTAACAATGACCTATGATCAATCGACCGCCGTCGGTCAGGCCTGCCAGGCCTCGACGCCGACGCCCACCCACCCCCGTAGGAGCCCATGCATCCCGACCGTGAGAACGCCTGGAACCCGCCTGCCGACGCCAAGGACCAGCCCCGGCAGGTGCGCCGCATCCTGAAGCTCTTCCGTCCCTACCGTGCCCGGCTCGCGATCGTCGGCCTGCTGGTCGGCGCATCGTCCCTGGTCTCGGTCGCCACGCCGTTCCTGCTCAGGGAGACCCTTGACGTCGCGATCCCCGACGGCCGCACCGGCCTGCTGAGCCTGCTGGCGCTCGGCATGACCCTGAGCGCCGTGCTCAGCAGCGTCTTCGGCGTACTGCAGACGCTGATCTCCACGACCGTGGGCCAGCGCGTCATGCACGACCTGCGCACCGCCGTCTACGGCCGGCTGCAGCGCATGTCGCTCGCCTTCTTCACCCGCACCCGCACCGGCGAGGTGCAGTCCCGCATAGCCAACGACATCGGCGGCATGCAGGCCACCGTGACCTCCACCGCCACCTCGCTGGTCTCCAACCTCACCAGCGTCGTCGCCACGGTCGTGGCGATGGTCGCGCTCGACTGGCGGCTGACCCTCGTCTCGCTGCTCCTGCTGCCGGTGTTCGTGTGGATCAGCCGCCGCGTCGGCAACGAGCGCAAGAAGATCACCACCCAGCGCCAGAAGCAGATGGCCGCGATGGCCGCCACGGTCACCGAGTCGCTCTCGGTCAGCGGCATCCTGCTCGGCCGTACCATGGGCCGAGCCGAGTCCCTGACCGCGTCCTTCGCGGAGGAGTCCGAGCGGCTGGTCGACCTCGAGGTGAAGTCGAACATGGCGGGGCGCTGGCGCATGGCCGTCATCACCATCGTCATGGCCGCCATGCCCGCCGTCATCTACTGGACCGCAGGGGTGGCCCTTCAACTGGGCGGCCCGCAGACCTCGCTCGGCACGATCGTCGCCTTCGTCTCCCTCCAGCAGGGCCTGTTCCGCCCGGCCGTCAGCCTGCTGTCGACCGGCGTGCAGATCCAGACCTCTCTCGCGCTCTTCCAGCGCATCTTCGAGTACCTCGACCTGCCGATCGACATCACCGAACGGGAACGGCCCGTCCACCTCGACCGCGTCAGGGGCGAAATCCGCTTCGAGGACGTCGAGTTCCGCTACGACGGCAAAGGCGGCCCCGTCCTCGACGGCATCGACGTCACCGTTCCGGCGGGCGGCAGCCTGGCGATCGTCGGCCCGACCGGGGCGGGCAAGTCCTCGCTCGGTTATCTGGTGCCCCGGCTGTACGACGTCACCGGCGGCCGCGTGACCCTGGACGGCGTCGACGTGCGCGACCTCGACTTCGACACCCTCGCCCGCGCGGTCGGCGTCGTCTCCCAGGAGACGTACCTCTTCCACGCCTCGGTCGCCGACAACCTCCGCTTCGCCAAGCCGGACGCCACCGACCAGGAACTGCACGCGGCGGCGAAGGCCGCCCAGATCCACGACCACATCGCCGCGCTGCCCGACGGCTACGACACGGTGGTCGGCGAGCGCGGCCACCGCTTCTCCGGCGGTGAGAAACAGCGCCTGGCCATAGCCCGCACCATCCTGCGCGACCCGCCGGTGCTTATCCTCGACGAGGCGACCAGCGCCCTGGACACCCGTACGGAGGCCGCCGTGCAGGAGGCCATCGACGCCCTGTCGGCCAACCGGACGACGCTCACCATCGCGCACCGCCTGTCCACCGTCCGGGACGCCGACCGGATCGTGGTGCTGGACTCCGGGCGGGTGGCCGAGCGGGGGACGCACGAGGAACTGCTGGAGCTGGACGGCCGGTACGCGGCCCTGGTCCGGCGGGACGCGCAACTGGAACCGACAAGCTGAAGATACTGCCGGATCTCCTGTGATATGCCGGGTTTGTGACGATATGCGGGTTACCGTGCCCGCATGCAGACGAACGCTCAGCCGCGGAGAACGATCCGACTGACACGCCGGGGCCGTATCGCCCTCGTCGCGACCGGCGCCGTCCTGGCCGGCACCGCCGTGGCGGTGCCGCTGCTCACCCTCGGCGACGACGGGGACGCCGCCCGGCCCATGACACTGGTGATCCCGGAGGGCTGGCGCGCGAGCCAGGTCTACCAGGCCGTCGACAAGGCCCTCGCCCTCCCCGCGGGTACCACCCGCAAGTCCATCGGCAAGGCCGCACTGAAGCTGCCGGGCGAAGCCCAGGGCAACCCGGAGGGCTACCTCTACCCGGCGACGTACCCGATCGACCACAAGGCGACCCCGCAGTCCCTGCTGCAGTCGATGATCGACACCGCCAACCGGAAGTTCAACGGCGCGCCGATCGCCGCCGGCGCGCAGCACAATGCGATGAACGTCTACCAGGCGGTCACCATCGCGAGCATCGTCCAGGCCGAGGCCGCCTCGAAGACCGACATGGCCAAGGTGGCCCGGGTCGTCTTCAACCGGCTCCAGCGCGGCATGCCCCTGCAGATGGACTCCACCATCGACTACGCCCTGAACCGCAGGGCGGTCCGGACGACCACGGACGACACCCGTATCGAGAGCCCCTACAACTCCTACCAGCGCATGGGTCTGCCGCCCACGCCGATCGACAACCCGGGGGAGGCGGCGATGCGCGCGGCCGTCAACCCGGCGCCCGGGGACTGGCTGTACTTCGTCACCGTCAAGCCCGGCGACACCCGCTTCACCGCCGACTACGCCGAGCACCAGCGCAACGTGGCCGAGTACAACGCCCTGCAGCAGAGCAGGACGCGGCAGCCGAGCCCCGGCCGGACCCCGCAGCCGTCACAGAGCGGGACCGCCCAGCCCACCGCGTGACCGGCCGTGGCGGCCGGGGGCGTCACGCGGCGACCGGCCCGGCGGCCAGCAGCCGTCCGATGTCCCGCACAGCCGCGCGCCCCGCCCGGTTGGCGCCTATGGTGCTGGCCGACGGCCCGTACCCGACGAGGTGGACACGCGGGTCGGCCACCGCGCGCGTCCCCTCGATCCGGATCCCGCCGCCGGGCTCGCGCAGCCGCAGCGGCGCCAGATGGTCGAGGGCCGCACGGAAGCCGGTCGCCCAGAGGATGACGTCGGCGGACACGCGCCGCCCGCCCTCCCATTCCACCCCGTCGGGGGTGATGCGGTCGAACATCGGCAGCCGGTCCAGCACGCCGTCCCGCAGTCCCCGCCGGATCGCGTCGCCCAGCGGCAGGCCCGTGACCGAGACCACGCTCCTGGGCGGCAGCCCCTGCCGCACCCGCTCCTCCACGAGTGCGACAGCCGCCCGGCCGGCGCTCTCGTCGAACGGGCCCTCGTGGAAGACCGGCGGACGCCGGGTGACCCAGGTGGTGGCGGCCGCGTACGGGGCGATCTCCAGCAGGTGCTGGGTGCCGGAGGCACCCCCGCCGACCACGACCACCCGCTGCCCGGCGAACTCCTCGGGACCCGTGTACCGGGCGGTGTGCAACTGCCGTCCGCGGAATTTCTCCTGGCCGGGGTAGCGCGGCCAGAACGGCCGGTCCCAGGTGCCGGTGGCGTTGATCAGCGCCCGCGTCGACCACGTGCCGTCCGAGGTCTCCACCAGCAGCCGCCCGCCCTCGCCCTCGCGCACGGTGCGTACCCGCACAGGTCGCCGCACCCGCAGGTCGAAGGTCCGTTCGTAGGTGTCGAAGTACTCTCCGATGACCTCCGCGGAAGGCCGCGCCGGATCGGCGTCCGCCAGCTCCATTCCCGGCAACGAGTGCATCCCGTGCACCTTGCCGTACGTGAGCGACGGCCACCGGTACTGCCAGGCGCCGCCCGGCGCGGGGGAGTGGTCGAGGACCACGAAGTCGCGGCCCGGCTCGAAGCCGGCCCGCCGCAGGTGATAGGCGCTCGACAGACCCGCCTGCCCGGCGCCCGCGACGACCACGTCGACCTCACGCATGCTGTTCACGTCCGTACGAACACCTGGGGTACCCGGAGATCTTCCCGCGAGCTCGGGCGGGGGCGACGTGTGAAACCCGGCGCAGCGGTGAGGATGGGAGCATGTCAGATGCCTTCACCACCCGAGTGCTGCACGTCGCCACCGGTTCCCGGGAGCGGGTCGCGGACCTCACCCGCGACTGCGAGGCGTTCCTGGGCGAGGTGGCGGCCGGCCGCAGCGGCCTGCTGAACCTCTTCGTCCCCCACGCCACCGCCGGCATCGCCATCATCGAGACGGGCGCGGGCAGCGACGACGACCTCCTCGCCGCCCTGCACACGCTGCTCCCCGCCGACGACCGCTGGCAGCACCGCCACGGCAGCCCCGGCCACGGCCGCGACCACGTCCTCCCCGCGTTCGTCCCCCCGCACGCGACCCTGCCGGTGATCGACGGACGGCTGGAACTGGGGACGTGGCAGTCGGTGTGCCTGGTGGACACGAACCGGGACAACCCGGACCGCCAGGTGCGGCTGAGTTTCATGGGGTGACCAAGCCGCCCGCCCAGGTCCGGCCGCTCGGATGACCAGACTTCGGCGCCGTCAGCGGCCGGCGACAGCAGCCTGCCGTCGTCGCCGAGTACCGCACGTCGGACATCACGACCCTGCGTTCCGCTGCTCCATCCCGCTGGAGGTGGCCGTCCACGACGTGTTGCCTACGAGGTCACGCAGTGCCGGGCCTGGTGTGAAGCGGGTTTCCGTCGCACTCGCAGCGGGGCGGGGACCGTTGGGGCCGTCCTGCCCAGCCGTACGACCAGCGTGCGCCGGGCGCCGCCCCAGGCAAGGACTGCCGTCCAGGCGCCCTGCGCCACGTCAGGTCACGATGACGCGTCGCCGTGCCCGGTCCGCCGACAGCTCGGCGGCGGCCCGGTGGGCGTCGGCGGTGAGATGGGGCGAGCGCCACGCCTGCGCGGTGCGGGCGGCGAGGGCGTAGTGCTCGGCGGCGGCCCGGTCCTCGCCCAGGAACCGGTACAGGTCGCCGAGGACGTGGGCGAGCGGACGGGTCGCGTAGGCCATCCCGGCGGCGCCCGCGAGTTGGTCACGGAACGGCAGCAGATGCCCTACCAGCGCGGTCGCGGTGGCGCGGTCGTCCTGCAGGATGGCGAGGCGGGAGCGCACGTCGAGTTCTATGCCGTAGAGGTGGTCGGTCACCGGTTCCGGCGGGAAGGCCACCGCGCGCGCCTCGTCGCACCTGCCGAGGTGGGCCAGCGCGAACGCGAGCAGGACGCCCACGGACGGCCCCGTGGATTCGTACACCGGGCGAATGATCTGCTCGACCTCGTCGATACGTCCCTGGGCGAGCCGTACGGCGATCAGCCCGAGAGTGCGCAGGCCCGTGGCGTGGTGCGCTCCGACCCGCTGGAGCAGGTCGTCGGCCTCGGCGTATCCGGCCTCGGCGGCATAGTGGCGGCCGGCGACGGCGGCCAGCATGGCCGAGGTGGCGGCGTCCAGGCCCTGAGCCCAGAGCATCCCGTAGCGGCGGGCGAGGACCAGCCCGTCGGCGGTATGGCGGCGGACCGCCTCGGGGTCGTTGCGGGTGGCGGCGGTCATACCGTCGAGGTGCTCGCAGATCCAGCGGTAGGCGGGCAGGTCGTGGGCCTGGGCCAGCTCACGCAGCTCGGCGACCAGCGGCGGACGCGCGCTGCCCTGTCCTTCGTGCGGCAGCAGCCTGGCGGAGGTCATCAGCGCGGCGGCCAGCAGACGCGGTTCGCCGCCCGTGCGGGCGAGCGCCAGCTGGGTGCGGGCCGCGTCGAGAGCGCGGGGGGCGTCCTCGGCGGCCACCGCGTCGACCAGGACTTGGAGTACCCGGGCGCGGGTGGGGGAGTCCAGGCCGGGATCGGCCGCCAGCCCCTCCAGCCGGGCCAGCGCGGCACGGTCGTAGAGACCCTCCAGTCGACTCCGCCAGGGCGAGGGCTCGGTCCAGGCGGCGTAGACCGCTGCCACCAGGTCGCCCCGGCCGGACTGCTCGGCCAGTTCGACGGCCCGCTGCCGGGTGCCACGCGCCGCGTCCGTGGAGCCGGCCCGGATCTGCGCCCCGAGCAGCCGTACCAGCAGCCCGACCGCGTCCTCCGGCTGCAGGTACGGGTCGGGTACGGCCCTCGTGTGCACGTCGATCGCCTGCTGGATCAGGCCTACGGCGATGTCGTGGGCGTAGCGCCGCTCGGCGACCTCGGCCGCCCGCAGCGCGTAGTCGACGGCAAGGGACGCGTCCGCAGGGCTGCCGGAGCGGCCGAAGTGGTGGGCAAGGGCGGCGAGGTCGTCGGGGCGGTGACGACGCAGCACACGGGCGATACGGCCGTGCAGCCGAGCACGCCGGACACCCGACAGGTCGGTGTAGACGGTGTCGCGGACCAACGCGTGCACGAACCGCACCCGTCCGGGGCCCGGTTCGGTGAGCAGGTCGGCGGCCAGGGCGGCGTCGAGCCCCTCCACCACGTCGTCCTCGTCGGCATCGGCAGCGTCGACCAGCAGCGCCACCTCGGCCTCGAGGCCCACGGCGGCCGCGAGTCGTACGGCGGCCCGGGCGCCGGCGGGCAGCAGCGCCAGCCGCCTGCGCAGCACGTCCCGGACCCCCAGCGGTACCTCGGACACGGCGACCAGGGCGCCCTCGCTGGTGAGCAGCCGGGCGCTCTCCAGGACGTAGAAGGGGTTGCCGCCGGTGCGCTCGGCGAGGGCCGCCACGGTCGTCGCATCAACGGGTTGTCCGCAGACGGCGTCGACCACGGTGGCGACATCCTCGGGCGCCAGCCCGCGCAGCGCGACGCGATGCGGGACGCCGGGGGCGAGCTGGGCAAGGGTCTTGACCAGGTGCTCACCCACCTCGGCCGGGCGGTAGCTGGCGACGGTGAGCAGGGGGACGCCGGTGACCGCGGCCGCCGCTTCGAGCAGGGCGAGGGTCTCGCCGTCGGCGCGGTGCAGGTCCTCCAGGACGACGGCGAGCGGGGCGGCGGATGCGGCGGTCCGTAGCCAAGCGGCGAACGCGCGGTGCATACGGAAGCGTCCGGTGGCCGCCTCGTCGCGGGTCGTGGCGGCCGTGCTCGCGGTCTCACGCAGCAGCACGTCGAGTTCGCCGGGCCGGGCCGGGGGCAGGTCCCGGGCGAGTGCGCCGAGTGCCTCCACCCACGCCCAGGCGGGCGGCGCGCCCTCGTACTCGGGGCACCGCCCGACGACCACGGTCCATCCGTCGGCCCGCAGCAAGCCGACGAACCGCTCCAGCAACGCCGACTTCCCCGCCCCGGCCTCCCCGCTGACCAGCACCGCCCCTCCCCCGCGGCGGGCCTCCCGCGCGGCGGCTTCCAGGGCACGCAGTTCGCCGCCACGGCCGACGAAGAGGGCGTTTGAGCCACGGGCCTCGCTGCCCGCGAGACGTGTGGGGGGAACGCCCGTCCCCGGTCCGACGGCGGGCAGTCCGGCGTCCTCCTCATCCCCAGCCGACGGAACGGGCACCACAGGAACCGGAAGGGCGATTGGCGCCGGAGTCGGGACAACCGGCGCGGGGGCCTGCACGGCCGATCCGGCGTGCATCGGGGCGGCCGTGTGCAGTACCTCCGAGTCCTGGGTGAGCACCGCCCGTTCCAGTTGCGCCAGCGCAGGGCCCGGGTCGCAGCCCAGTTCCTCGCGGAGCGTCCGCGTCGCGCGGCGCAGGGTGGCGAGGGCGTCGGCCTGACGGCCGCAGGCCCAGTGGGCGAGGGCGAGGAGCCGCCAGCCCTCCTCGCGCAAGTGGTTCTGGCCGACGAGGACTTCGGCCGCGGGGACAGCCTCGGCCGCGCGTCCGGTGCGCAGAGCGGCCGCCACTGCCAGTTCGCCCGCCTCGGAACGCAGTTCGGTCAGGCGGGCCACCTCCGAGGCGGCCCAGGTCTCGTCCGCGTGCTCCGCGAAGGCGGGCCCCTGCCACCACCCAAGGGCCTCGGTGAGCAGCGCGCGAGCCTCCTCCGCCGGGGCACGGCGGGCCCGGCGCACCGACGCCTCGAAACGCCAGGCGTCCACGGCATCCCGGGACAGCCGCAGGGTGTAGCCGGGCGGCGTGGTGACCAGGACGGTCGCCGGGGTGCGGGGCGGCCGCCCCGGCTCGAGCGAGCGGCGCAGGTTCGAGATGTAGCTGTGCAGGGAGACCATGGCCTTGGCGGGCGGTTCCCCGTGCCACAGCGCGTCGGCGATCCGTTCCACCGGCACGACACCGCCACGGGCCGCCGTCAGAAGGGCCAGCACGGCTCGCTGCCGAGGCGTGCCCAGATCGACCGGTTCGCCTCCGGCCTCGGCGCTCAGCGAACCCAGGACTCGAATACGCACCACGCCGCGGAAATCTACCCGAGCCGTGGTTCCGTCCTGTCAACAGACAATAAACGCGAGCCGCGGCGGGTTCGGAGCCGAGTCGACTGCCGGGTCCTGGTCTTGCGTCAGTGGTGGGGTGAGCGCATCACCCGCTGGATCCGGTCTGTGCCGGTGTCCGGCTGCGGCCGGCGGCCGGTGGCCCGTGCTCCGGTCACACCGGCCACCACGAGGACCAGGACGATCACGATGATCATCGCGTACACGTGTGTCCTTTTCCTTCAACCAGCGCGCGAAACGCCTCCCACCGCACGCGGGGCCGGGGCAGGCCCCGCCGTTCCAGATAACGTGCGGTGGCCCGCTTCGTCCGGCGCAGCACTCGCAGCGCGTCGCTCGGGCGCCCGGAGCCCATCGGCTCCACCACCGTGCCGGGCACCAGCAGCCAGCCGTGACCGGTCTGTCGCAGTTCTCCGCGGACGAGTGTGTTCCGCAGGTGGTTGAGCCGCTCGTCGTGCCGGTGTACCAGGAGGGACGCGGGTCCTGCCGTCACGGCGCAGTCGGAGGGCAGTGTCACCGCGAACCCCGCGTCCGTCGCCACCGGCCGGGTCCGGGCGAGGGCGGGTGCTCCCGTCTCGTCGCACGCGGCCAGTACGGCACTCGGGTGGCGGGCGAGTTGTGCGGAACCGGGGAGTGACCCGACGGGTCCCTTCCCGACGGCGGGCTGCGAGGGGGGCAGGGAGGCCAGCGGAGGGCGGACCACGACCTGTTCGGGAGTGACGGTGATGAGGAGGCGCAGGTAGTACCACTCCATCAGGCGTCGCACGCCGGGGGCGAGGTAGGACCGGCTGTGCGGCTGCCGCTCGAAGAGCATCCGCCAGTAGTCCTCCGCGCCTTCGGGCCCCGTCATGATGTCGTCCGGGCATACGGCCCGCCCACCGACGAAGATCTGCGGGGCATGCTGGAGGCCGCTGCCGGTGGGGTCGGAGTAGAGCAGGGCCACGCGCCCGTCCCGGCGCACGTTCAGCGCCTTCTGTGCGAACGCCAGCGACGTGGTGAGCAGGAGAGTCCCGTCGGCCCGGCGCCGGACCGCGGCGGGCCAGACCACCGGTGCGCCGTTCCGGCCGAGCGTGACGAACTCGCAGGTCCGGTAGGCGTCCAGGACGTCGAGGGGGGCGGCATCGAGTGACGTCACCGGCCCGCCTCCTCGTGCAGCACGCCGCGCAGGGCACGGCACGAGGCGGTGTACTGCCGTCGACCGACGATCTTCCACAGCAGGCGGCCGGCGAACGGGGCCTTGCCGAGGAAGTACGTGCGTTCCTGCGGCGTCGCCTCCTCGAGGATCGCACCGAGGGCCAGCATCACCTTGTTCTTGGGCAGTTGCTCCAGCCCGCGTCGGCCCACCAGTTCCCACTCGGCGACGGTCAGATGCTCGGCGACCAGGGGCAGCACCAGCCGCTCCTCGTCGTCGAGGTGGTCCAGCAGCACCCTGTGGTGCTCGAGCAGCGCCAGGGCCAGTTCCTCCCGGGCGATGTGGTTCGCCTCCCGCTGCCACGCGGGCAGCCACTCGGCGACGATCGCCAGCGTCCGGTCGATGCCCTGGTGCTGTCGTTCCATCCGGTCGACCAACTCACCGCCTGCGCCCCGGGCGTGCAGGAGGGGCCAGACCAACTCGTCCTCGAGGGAGTGGTGATGGTGCAGTCCCCTCACGTAGTCGTCCAGGTGGGCGGCGATCCGCGCCGCGCGTGCCGTGTCGCCGTCCGGTACCGCCCGCACCAGGCGGGGCGCGAGCGCCGCCTCGCGTCGGAAGACCCGGTGGACGACCACCATCTCGTGCGTGTAGGGCTGTTGGTCGGACGGGGAGGGAAAAGCCGTACTGCGGGACACGCCTGTTTGCTCCAACATGAGGGACGGGTAAGACGCGTCCCACCTTCCTCAGCGGTCTTGGCGTCCACTTGGTGACGGACTTGGGAGGCCCCGGACAGGTGTCCCTCCGGGACGCGGCCGTCGGTCATCGTGAGCCGCGCTCGGCGGACTCGACGACGCTGGTCAGCAGCATGACCCTTTCGACATCCGGGACGACGAGGCCCGCGGTGATTTCCACTCGGTGACCTCCACTCTGTCCGCGATGCGGTGGCAGGGTTTCTCTTGGACGGGCAGCCCCGTGACCGGTTGTGCTCCTCCGGTTGCACCGAGCGTTGACAAGATCGCCCACGTGCGGCCCGGCCGCGGCGTTCCCTCACTGTCCGCGGCCACCGCGCGATCCGCTGGTGTGGGCGAAGCGACCCCCGGTGTTATTCAATGAGGTGTGCGGTCAGGGGGCTCGGGGCCCCGGCGCATGGTTTTCGAGTACGGCCCCGGCGCTGTGCCGGGGATTGCTGAGAGAGCCGCATGGACTCCACACCCTCTCCCTCGTCCTCCTCGGCGTTCGGCCTGGTCAGCAGCGCTCTGGGGCGCTACATCCCGCGCGGCGGAGCGGCCGCGGCCGCCGGACCCGCCGAGGCGCAGGGCGACCGTGCCGGCCGCCGTCCCGTAACCGGCGACCCGGCGGCCGGTCAGCAGGATCAGATTCTAGGCGCGGTCAACCTGGACCGGGACCTGATCATCACCCGCTGCAATCTGGACGCCCCCGTGTTCGCGGGGTTGCACGCCGTGGCCGGGAGTTCCTTCGTCGATCTCCTGCCCCCCAGGGACGTACCGACGGTCACCCGACGGCTGCGGCAGGTGCTGGAGACCGGTGAGGCACACGTCGCCCGGATCCAGCGCCTGCGGCGTGGCGACGGGTCGGAACTGGTGGTCTCGCTGAGCATCCTGCCCGCCGCGGCGCCCCAGGAGGGCCTGACCGTCTCCTTGATCGCCATGGCCAGGAGGCTGCACCTGTACGCCGCCGAGACCGCGATCGGCACCTCGCTGGACATCGGCGAGACCGCGCAGTCACTGGCGCAGTCCCTGCTGGCCTGGGGGGACGTGGCCGCCGTCGACCTCGACTTCGCCGTGTGGACGGGCGAGGGGGTCACCGGTCAGGGGCAGGGGCGTATCCGGCTGCGGCGGGCGGCCCTGGTGCCGGACCGGGCGTGGCCCGAGGGCTACGTGACCCCGGGCGACGACCTCCCCAGCGACGCGAGTCGCCTGCTGGCGCAGGCGGTACGGCGGGACGACGCACCGCAGGCCATCGTCATACCCGACCGGGAGACGGTCGAGCGGGTGCTCGGCAGTCCGCGAGTGATGCGAGCCCTGGTGCCCGGCGACCGGTCGGCGGGTGTGGCGTGCATACCGCTGGTCCTGGACCACGCGCCGCCCGTCGTGCTGGGCGTGGCGGAGGTCTGGCGGCGGGCGGACTGCCCCTTCCGCGACAGCGAGCTCTTCGACCTTCAGGAACTGGTCGCCAGGACCGCCCATCACGTCGACCTCGCCCGTCAGCACCAGCGCGAGCACACCCAGGTGCTGGCGCTGCAGCGCCGGCTGCTGCCCCGGACCGGCGGCGACACCGTCGAGATCGCCAGCGTCTACCAGCCCGCCACGCCCGACAGCGCGGGCGTCGGCGGCGACTGGGTGAACAGCTTTCCGCTGCCGGACGGCCGTACCGCACTGGTGGTCGGCGACGTCGTCGGTCACGGCCTGGGAGCCGCGGCCACCATGGGCCAGCTGAGCATGGAGGCCCGTGCGCTGCTGTCCGCTGGGCTCGCGCCGGACGAGGTACTGGAGCACCTGGACAAGACCGTGACGCTGCTGGACGACGCGGAGTCCGGGCTGGCGGCCGGTTACAGCGCCCTCGGGTCGACCTGCTGCATCGCCCTCTACGACCCGGTCAGCCACCAGGTCGCGCTGTCGAGCGCCGGCCACCTCCCGCCGGTCCTGGTCTCCCCGGACGGGCACGCGCGTCCACTCGCGGTCCGCCCTCACCCCGGCCTCGGCGCCGAGTTCGCGCTGCGAGAGCCGTTCGACGTGCACACGTTCGACGCACCCCCGGGCTCCCTGCTCGCCCTCTACACCGACGGCCTGGTGGAGGATCCGGTCGAATCGATCGACGAGGGCATCGCCAGGCTGGCGGACGCCGTCTCCAGGGTGCACCCCTGGGACTCCCTGCAGCAGGCCGCCCGGCATGTCGTCTCCGCGCTGGCACCCGTGTGCCGGCGCGACGATGTGACCTTGCTGCTGGCGCGAACGATCGGCTACCGCAAGGGGGACACCGCGACCTGGCGGCTGCCCGCCCGCGACGACGCTCCAGCCCGTGCCCGCTCGCAGGTCTCCGCGCTGCTGCGGAAGTGGCGAACCAGGGACGACACCCGGGACACCGTGCTGCTCCTGGTCAGCGAGCTGGTCACGAACGCGGTGCGCTTCGCCACCGGCCCCGTCACGGTACGGCTGATCAGGGCCGGTCACGGCCTGCTGTGCGAGGTGGGCGACACCGGCAACGGCAGGCCACGGCTGAGCCGGGGCGCTCTCCTCGACGACGGCGGTCGTGGCCTGCACATCGTGCACAGACTCACCACCCGGTGGGGGGTCCGGTGGACGGACGGTGGCAAGGTGGTGTGGGCGGAGGTCGCGAGGTGACGAACCCGTGGGGCGGGGGCTCGGCCAGTGACGTGCGAACAGGGCGACGGTGGGGGCGGCGTGCGCGTCGGTGGGCGCACTACAGCCACTCCCCTTCCAGGGCGGTGGCGGTGAGGCCCGGTGCCGCCGCGTACAGGACGGCGCGATCGCCCGGCTTCTGCCCGGCGTCGTACGCCCGCCGCATGATGTCGAACACTGCGGCGCCTCCGCGGTTGCCGCTGGTGTAGCTGTCCCGGCTGTGATCCAGCAGCCCGGACGGCCACGCGTCGGGCATCGTCTGCTCCATGTACTCCAGCACCCGGGTCCCGCCGGGATGCGCGAGCAGCACGTCGGGATGCCAGGAGTCCGGCTCGTCCTGGTAGCGGACGCGCAGCCACTCCCACATCGCGGTGACCGTCTCCTGCACGGCGCGCGGCCCGCGCCGGTCCATCACGAAGTGGGTGCCGTCCGCCCGCGTGTCCAGGCGGTGCAGGTCCTGGGTGCCGGGCAGGGTGTGGTGCCAGGCGGCGTCCAGCCGCAGCGTCGACTCGCGCCTGGGGCGGCCCGTGACCACCACGGCGACCGCGGTGTCCGCGAACAGCAACCGGACGATCAGGGACTCCAGAGTGTCGTCCGCGGGCTGGTAGGTCGTGCTCAGCGCCTCCGCGATCACGACGAGGACCACACGGTCGGGGTCCGCGGCCACGAGATCCGCCGCCAGCGCCAGGGAGCGGGTCCCCGCGATACAGGCCCACTGCGTGGCCGGCAGCAGCATCACGTCGTCGCGGAGCGGAAGCCTGTTGGTGAGGGCGATGTCCAGACCCGGCAGTGCGGGCGTGGTGGAGTGACTGGTGATCAGGCAGTCGACGTCCGCGGCGTCCAGCCCGGCGATCTGCAGGGCCCCGCGCGCCGCACGCTCCCCGTAGGCCTGCACCGCCTCCCAGGCGGGCGCGGTCCGTTCCTGAACGGTCTGCGGCGCGGGTATCGCCTCGAGTGCGGCGATCGCGCGGTCCACGTCCTGCTGGGTGAACCCTTCGCGTGCCAGCGCTTCTTGGGCCGATGCGATGCCGACGGCCCGCAGGCCGCCGCCGTTGCCGGGCGCGACGGCGTCCTCCAGCGGCAGCATCCACCCGCGGGTCTCGATTCCCGTGCTCGCCGCGATGCCGTCGATCCGCGGCGCCCACGCCGCATGGGGATGCCGATCGCGCACCTCCGCCACGATCTGACTGGTCTGCACGGCGTGCTCGCCGTGTATCACGGCAGGAGGACAGAGGTAAGCGGCCATGATGAGGCACCTTTCCGGGGGAACGTTGAGGAATGTCGCGAATGCTGTGTCATGGGTCACTTCGGAACTTCGTGCCCAAGGTGTTGCGGATAGGCTCCACTTCGGGAGTCGGCATCCGTGTCGAGCATGGACGATAAATGGACATTTCCGCTGTGATGTGGACAACTAAGGCATTAGTGGAAAGGCGTGACACGGCACACATCGTCGAGGCAGGAACCCCCAGAGCTTTTCGGTAGGCCTCAGTTGGCTCACCGTCAGCGGGGGCGGCGGTATCGGGACGTCAACTCTCTTGCGCCAGAGGGCATTTCATGACCCGAACCGGAGGCCGCTACGGTCTGGCGCATGGAATGGAGTCTTCAGACGGCCGAAGAACTCGCGGCCGCCTTACGCGCTGGTGAAGTGACCTCCGAGCAACTGACCGACGAGGCGATCGCCCGTATCGAGCGGGACGACAAGGCGATCAACGCCATCTGTGTGCCGGACTTCGACCGCGCACGGGCCGCCGCGCGCGATGCCGACCAGGCACGCGCCCGGGGTGAGGACCTGCCGCTGCTCGGCATACCGGTGACGGTCAAGGAGTCCTACGACATCGCCGGGCTGCCCACGACCTGGGGCATGCCGCCGCACCGGAACCACATGCCGGCCGAGGACGCGGTGCAGGTGTCGCGGCTCAAGGCCGCGGGCGCGGTGGTGCTCGGCAAGACGAACGTGCCCCTGGGGCTGCAGGACATCCAGAGCTTCAACGAGATCTACGGCACCACCAACAACCCGTGGGACCACCGTCGTACGTCCGGCGGATCCTCCGGCGGCTCGGCCGCGGCCCTGGCGTCCGGGTTCGGCGCGCTGTCCATCGGCTCCGACCTCGCCGGTTCGCTGCGCACCCCCGCACACTTCTGCGGTGTCTACGCACACAAGCCGACACTCGGGCTGGCGGCGAACCGCGGCATGGTCCCGCCGGCCGCGCCGGCGTTCCCGGCCGAGGCCGACCTCGCCGTAGTCGGCCCGATGGCGCGCAGTGCCCGCGACCTCGCGCTCCTGCTCGACGTGATGGCCGGCCCGGACCCGCTGACGCACGGCGTGGCGTACGACCTGAAGCTGCCGACCGCGCGCCATGAGCGGCTCGGCGACTTCCGGGTGCTGGTCCTCGACGACCATCCGCTCATTCCGACCGGGGCCGCGGTGCGGGCGGGCGTGAACCGGGTGGCCGACGCGCTTGCCGACGACGGCGCCCGCGTCGAGCGGCACAGTCCACTGCTGCCCGATCTGACCGAGGCCGCGATGGTCTACGCGCACCTGTTGTTCTCGAGCACCAGTGCGCGTCTGCCCGTCGAGGTGTACGAGCAGCTGCGGGCCCACGCCGCCGCACTGAGCGCGGACGACCAGAGCCTCGATGCGGCGCGGCTGCGCGGCATGGTGTTCAGTCACCGTGACTGGATCGAGGCGAACGACCGTCGCGAGCGCCACCGCCACGGCTGGCGGCGGTTCTTCGCCGAGTTCGACGCCGTGGTGTGCCCCATCACGCCCACTCCGGCGTTCCCGCACGATCACAACCCCGACCTGATGAAACGCCGGATCGACATCGACGGCGTCGAGTACCCGTACCTCGACCAGCTCGTCTGGGCCGGTCTGCCCACCATGCCCGGCCTGCCCGCCACCGCCGTACCGGCGGGCCGGTCCCCGGAGGGTCTGCCGGTGGGGGTGCAGCTCATCGGCCCGATGTTCGAGGACCGCACCCCGCTGCGTCTGGCCGAGCTGCTCGAGCAGAAGATCGGCGGCTTCCAGGCGCCGAAGTAGCGACTGTTCTCAGAGCCCGGTCGGCGGTTCGGTGCGGTTGTCTGCCGCCGCACCGGTCCGCCGCGCACGCCCTCCGGGGGCGAACAAATGCCCAATAACGTACGGTGTGGGGGATGCAGCAAGCCGGGCTCGCCATGACAGAAGCGGCTGCGCAGCACGCGGCAGCCCGGCTCGTCCACGCCGGGAGAGAAAGCATGACGATACGTGTCCGGCAGCAGCCCAGGAGCCGCCGCACAGCCCTGCGCACCGGGGTCCCGCTGATCACGCTGGCGCTCGCCGTCACAGGCTGCGGTGCGTCAGCCGCGCCCGGGGGAACAGCCCAGTCCCCCCGATCCCCCTCTGCCAGCCATGGCACACGGGACCCGGGCTCCGCCAGTGCGCTGCCGAGCCGCACCAGCGGCGACGCCGCCCCGGCCCCCGCGAGCACCGTCCCGTCGACACCGGCCGCCACCTGCACCGATCGGTACCTGTCCGGCATGACCGCCGCTCAACGAGCCGGACAGCTCCTCATGGGGGGCATCTCCGCGGCCCAGCCGTCCCAGGCCCAGCTGCGCACTCTGCGCGACAACCATGTGGGGTCCGTCATGCTGACCGGCCGCAGCACCGCCGGTACGACGGCTACCAGAAGGCTCGTCGACGGCTTCCGGGGCCAAGCGGACCAGGTCGCGGGCCGGCGGGTCGGCCTCCTGGTCGCGACCGACCAGGAGGGCGGCCGGGTGCAGGTGCTCCACGGCCCCGGCTTCTCGGCCATGCCCAGCGGCCTGACCCAGGGCAGCTGGCCGACCGCGACGCTGCGTACCCAGGTCGCGGGATGGGCCGAGCAGCTCAAGGCCGCCGGGGTCGACCTGAACCTGGCACCGGTCGCCGACGTGGTCCCGGCCGCTCTGGGCACCCGCAACATCCCCATCGGTTCCTTCCAGCGCGAGTACGGCCATACCGCGGACACCGTCACCTCCCACACCGGGGCCTTCGCCGCCGGTTTCGCACAGTCGGGCGTGATGACCACGCTCAAGCACTTTCCCGGGCTGGGCCAGGTGATCGGCAACACCGACACCACCGCGAACGTCGTGGACTCGGTGACGACCGCCGACAGCTCCAGCCTCACGCCGTTCCGGGCCGGGATCCGGGCAGGAGCACCTTTCGTGATGGTCTCGTCGGCCACCTACACCAGGATCGATCCCAGCCATCTGGCGGCCTTCTCACCGACGGTCATCGAACACCTGCTGCGCGGCCGGTTCGGCTTCAAGGGAGTGGTCATCTCGGACGACCTCGGGAACGCGGTCGCGGTACGCTCCTTCAGCCCCGCCCAGCGGGCCGTGAACTTCGTCGCGGCAGGCGGAGACATGGTCCTCACGGTGCAGCCGAGCACCGTACCGGCGATGGCACAGGCCATCCAGACCCGGATGCGGCAGGACGCGACGTTTCGGGCCAAGGTCGACGACAGCGTGCGCCGGATACTCGACGCCAAGCGCCACGCGGGCCTGCTCGACTGCCGCTGAGAGTCGTCACCAGCCCAGGTAACCGAGTTCGGGGAAGTGCCGCTGGTAGGCGTCGAGGAGACGCTTCGCGACGATGTACGAGTCGATCAGCGGGTGGATGGTCAGTGCCTTGACCGCGTGGGCGCGGTCGGCGGTGGTGGCGGCCTGGATCACCGCCCGTTCGACGGCCTTGACCGCGTGCACCAGGCCCTGGCCGTGGTCGGGCAACGGGGCTCCGGCGATGGGCCGGGCACCGTTGGCGTCCACGTGGCAGGGGACCTCGACGACGGCGTCGTCGTCGAGGACGGGGATCCGGCCGCGGTTGCGGACGTTGAGGACCAGCGTGGTGCGCTCGTCCAGCGCGATGGCCCGCATGAGGGCGAGCGCCACCTGCTCGTACCCGCCGGACTCCAGATCGCAGGAGTCCCGTTCGCCCATGCCGACGGCGTCGCGGTTCTCGGCCATGTAGGTGGATTCGCGCTCCAGGCGGGTGGCGTCCCACGCGTTCCAGGCGGCGCGGGGAGCGGGCGAGTCGACGCCGACGGTGTCCATGGCGTCGTAGAAACGCTGCTGCTGGGAGTGGAGGAAGGCGCCGCGCGTCTGTCCCAGGGCCCGCGCGGCGCCGACCGACTCGCGGTGGAAGTAGTAGTAGTGCAGGTACTCGTTGGGCAGTGCGCCGAGCGTGCGCAGCAGATCGGCTCCGAAGAGCTTGCCCTCCTCGAAGGAGGTCAGCGCGGCCTCGTTCCCGAACAGTGACGGCAGCAGGTCCCGGCCGTCGGCGTACAGACCGCACAGCCAGCCCAGATGGTTCAGGCCCACGTAGTCGAGGCGGGTGCGCGCCGGGTCGACGCCCAGCGCTCCGGCCACGCGACGGCCGAGACCAACCGGAGAGTCGCAGATCCCGATCACGCGGTCGCCCAGGCGGGCGGTCATGGCCTCGGTGACCATGCCGGCGGGATTGGTGAAGTTGATGACCCACGCGTCGGGCGCCAGGGCGGCGATGCGACGGGCGATACCGAGCGCCACCGGGATGGTGCGCAGCCCGTAGGAGATGCCGCCCGCGCCGACGGTCTCCTGGCCCAGTACGCCTTCCTCCAGGGCGATCCGTTCGTCCGCCGCCCGTCCGGCGAGCCCGCCCACGCGGATGGCGGAGAACACGAAGTCCGCCCCGGTCACCGCCTCGTCCAGATCGGTGGTGACGGTGACGGCGGGCGGATCGGGGTGCCCGGCCGCCTGGTCGGTGAGGACCTTGCGGATGGTCGTCAGCCGGGAGGCGTCCAGGTCGTACAGGGTCACGTGGGTGACACGTTCTTCACCGCGGTCGCTCAGCAGCGCCCGGTAGACCAGCGGGACCCGGAAACCTCCGCCGCCCAGGATCGTGAGTCTCATACTTCGACCACCTCAACTCCCGCCTCACGCAGTCGATTACACGTCTTCTCGTCCCCCGGGGCGTTGGTCACCACGATGTCCAGCTCCTCCGGGCCGCACACCCGGGCCATGCCGGTGCCGGGGAACTTGCCGACGTCCGCCAGCAGGACCACCTGTGCGCTCGCGGAGATCATCGCCCGTTTCACGGGAACCTCGACGGCGGTGGTGTCCAGCACCTGGCCGTCGGGGCGGACCCCGCTGGTGCCGAGGAACAACCGGTCGGCGTGGATCTGCCGCAGGTTGTCCTCCGTGAGGAAGCCGACCAGCGAGCGGTAGTCGCGCCTGACCACGCCGCCCAGCAGGATCAGCTGGATGCCCTTGTCGTCCTGGAGTTCCTCGTAGACGGCCAGGTTGCTGGTGATCACGGTCAGCGTGCGGCCGTGCAGGTTGCGGGCCACCCTGAGGGCTGTGGTGCCGATGTCGAGCAGGATCGTCTCGCCGTCCCTGACCAGGTCGGCGCACCACACGGCCAGCGCGTCCTTCGCCTCGACCCGGACCATGGCCACGTCGGCGAAAGGGTCGTCCTCACCGTCGAGGGGCGCGGCGCCGCCGTAGACCCGCTTGAGCAGTCCCTCGTCCTCCAGCTGCACGAGATCTCGCCGGATCGTGGCCTGACTCGCACCGATCTTTTCGGCCAAGGAGACCACCGTCGTAGGCCCGTCCGCACGCAGGAAGCGCAGGATCAGCTGGTGCCTTCGGTCAGAGAGCATGCGCTGACCATACTCGCGAACTCGCCAAACTCAAGCAAAGTCGCGCATGAATGTCTCGATACCTGCTTGCCTCTTGTCAAAGCTGCGCACCGGGTGCAATCTCTTGCGTAATTCGGAGCCAGATCCGGACCCCACTCCGGTCGAAGCGGATCAACGGTGCATTCCGCCGTCAAGACGCGTCGGCACCGTCCGAGAGGACCAGGTCAAAAGCCCCGGGTGGCTGAAGAGTTCCCACCACGCCGATGCTTTTCAGCCATCCGGTCTGCCCCATCCCCCTCGTAGCCCACGACCACAGGTCCTGTCGGACACGCCGAAAACTAGGAGAAGATCGTGGACCTTTCCCGCAGACGATTCCTTCAGGCCGCCGCACTGACGGCCGCCACGGCCGGCGCCACCGCGGCATGCGGTGGCCAATCCGGTTCGAGCGGCAGCAAGCACAGCAAGAACCTGACCCTCTGGTACTGGTCCGGCGGCCTGAGCGACAAGGTCGTCGCGGACGCCAAGAAGCACTTCTCCGGCGTCACCCTCAAGACCGCCGTGGTCGGTGGTGACTTCAAGACCAAGCTGCTCACCGGTCTGCGAGCCGCTCAGAGCGCCCCGGACATCACCGGCATCAAGGGCGAGGACATCGCCTCCTTCCTGCCCAACGCGGACCGCTTCATCGACCTCAAGACGGTCGGCGCGGACAAGCTGATGCCGCATTACCTGTCATGGAAGCTGAAGCAGGCCACCACGCAGGACGGCAAGCTCATCGGCTTCCCCATCGACATCGGCCCCTGCGCCACCTTCTACCGCGAGGACCTGTTCGCGAAGGCCGGACTGCCCACGAGCCCGGCCAAGGTCTCCGCGGAACTGTCCACCTGGGAGGACTACTTCAAGGCCGGTGTCGAACTGCACAAGGCCCTGCCCAAGACCTTCCTGGTCAACAACATCAGTTCGGTGTTCACGATGATGATCGGACAGGGCACCAAGAGGTTCATCGACGAGAACAACAAGTTCATCGGCGACCAGGACCACATCCGCACCGCCTGGACCACCGCGGTCAAGCCCTACACCCTGGGCATCGACGCCAAGATCAACGACAACACCTGGAACGCGGCCATCAGCAACGGCACCCTCGGCACCGAGATAGGCGCCGCGTGGCACGCCCTGGACATCAGCAACGCCGCCCCGCACACCAAGGGCAAATGGCGGGTGGCGAACCTCCCCGGCGGGCCGTCCAACCTCGGCGGTTCCTTCCTCGCCATCCCCGCGACCAGCGGCAACCCCGAAGAGGCATTCAAGATCATCGCCTGGATCCTCAACCCCGGGAACGAGGCCCGCGGTTTCACCGACGCGGCTCTCTTCCCGACCGCCCCGGCCGCGTACAAACTGCCCGCGCTCACCGGTGGCGACCCCTTCTTCGGTGGTCAGAAGACCATCGAGATCTTCGGCCCGGCGGCGGAGAAGATCCCCGCCGCCTACGAGGCCCCGGCCGACGCGGCGGTCTCGGCGCCCTACTTCAGCGAGCTGACCACCATCGAGGCCAAGGGCAAGGACCCCGACCAGG
Source organism: Streptomyces sp. NPDC001544 (assembly GCF_042894285.1). Taxonomy (NCBI): domain Bacteria; kingdom Bacillati; phylum Actinomycetota; class Actinomycetes; order Kitasatosporales; family Streptomycetaceae; genus Streptomyces; species Streptomyces sp. NPDC001544. The sequence goes on from NZ_JBIAVN010000002.1 coordinate 566,290, forward strand.
CATGGAAGGACGCGGTCAGCCAGGCCAAGCAGATCGCCCAGCGCCAGGGAGTGAAGTGACATGACGTCAAGCCCGGTAGCCGGCCCGGCCCACACCGGACCGTCCTCCGGATCCGGCACCGGTCCCGCCGGCGGGCGGGCTCCGGGCCGCCGCACAGGCGGCCCGGGCCGGCACGGCCGCCGGATCCGGCCGGTGTCGGCCGGGGCCCGGCCCGGGCCGCGGCGGCGCGTCGCCCGGTTCTGGCCGCAGTACCTGGCGATCTCGCCCTACTACATCCTCTTCTCGGTCTTCATGCTCTTCCCGGTGATCTACACCGTGTACCTGGCGTTCCAGAAGTGGGACGGCATCGGGGCGATGCATTTCGTCGGGTTCCAGCAGTTCCGCTTCCTGTGGGACGACCCGGTGTTCTGGTTGTCCATCCGCAACACCCTGATCATCTGGGTGCTGTCGACCGTGCCGATGCTCTTCATGGCACTGGTGCTGGCGGTACTGGTCAACTCCACCCGGCGGTTCACGGCCCTGTACCGGGTCGCCCTGTTCATTCCGAGCGTCACCTCGCTGGTGGCCATCGCGATCTTCTTCGGCGCGATCTTCAGCAACAACTTCGGTCTGATCAACGCCATCCTGAGGGCCCTGCACCTGTCGGCCGTGCCCTGGATGAGCAACGAGTGGACGATCAAGCTGGTGATCGCGGCGCTGATGACCTGGCAGTGGACCGGTTACAACGCGATCATCTATCTCGCCGGCCTCCAGGCGATTCCCTCGGAGCTCTACGAGGCCGCCAGGATGGACGGCGCCGGCCCGGCGCGGATCTTCTTCTCCATCACGATCCCGCTGCTGCGGCCCATCATCCTGTTCACCGTGGTGATCTCCACGGTCACCGGCCTGCAGAGCTTCACCGAACCACAGGTGCTGTTCGGCAGCGAGGCGGCGACCAATCCCAACTCCGGCGGGCCGGGCCAGGCCGGTCTGACCACGTTGCTCTACTTCTACCACCAGGCCTTCGACAACAACGACTTCGGCTACGGCGCCGCGATCGTCTGGGCCTTCTTCCTGCTGATCCTGCTCATCGTCCTCATCAACTGGCGCCTGGTGCAGCGTAAGGAGCCACGGTCATGAACGGCCTGTACCGCAAGCGTGTCCGGGGGCTGAGCGTCCATGCGCTGCTGATGCTCGGCGTGGTCATCTCGGTCTTCCCGTTCTACTGGATCGTCGTCATGGCGACGAACACCTCGCAGGACATCTACAGCTACCCGCCGAAACTGTGGTTCGGCGGCAACCTGATGACCAACCTGCGGCACCTGTTCGAAAAGATGGACTTCTTCGGGTCGCTGCTCAACACGGTGATCGTCGCGGTCTGTACGACGGCGCTGGTGCTGTTCTTCGACTCCCTGGCGGCGTTCGCCTTCGCCAAGTACGACTTCCCGGCCAAGAAGTTCCTCTTCGGCGTCCTGCTGTCGATGTACATCCTGCCGACCCAGCTGGCGATCATCCCGCAGTACGAGATCATGGCTCAGCTGGGCTGGCTGGGCACCCTGCAGGCGCTCATCGTGCCGGCCGCCGCGAACGCCTTCGGCATCTTCTGGATGCGCCAGTACACCAGCAGCAGCGTCCCCGACGAACTGCTGGACGCCGCCCGCATCGAGGGCGCCGGGTTCTTCCGGCTGTACTGGAACGTGGTGCTGCCGTGCGTCCGCCCGGCCCTGGCGTTCCTCGGGATCTACACGTTCATCGGCGCCTGGAACGACTACATCCTGCCGTTGGTGATGCTGGTCAACCCCGACCGTCTCACCCTCCAGGTGGCGCTGGCCCAGCTATACGCCGGCCACTCCACCGACTACAGCATGGTGATGTCCGGGGTGCTGCTGTCGGTGATCCCGCTGCTGCTGGTGTTCGCCTTCTTCGCCCGCGGCTTCATCGCCGACGCCACCAAGGGCGCCCTGCGCTGAGGCGGTGGTGATCCGCCCGCTCGGCACGTGCGCCGGCGAGGACCGGCGCTCGGCCGGGCGCAGCGCGGCCCTGGAGGGCGGGTGGGAGCGCCTCCCGGCCGGCTCGACCGTCTTACCGTGCCTGATCGTCGGGGGGGGGCCGAGGCGCCGGACGGCGTGGTTTCACCGTCGGGACGGGCGTCGAAGCCAGGGCGGCGGCGGGAGATCGCGCACCATGATCCCAGCCGCCCCGAAGGCGGACGATGCCGGGACGTGGCGGAAGGAACCCGATGGCCGAGCAGAGGGGCGGGCACGAACCGAGGTGGCGCCGCCTGGCACCGGGGATCGCCGCGGCGGCCGGTTACCGTCGCTCGTGGCTGCGTGGCGATCTCCTCGCCGGAGCTACGGTGGCCGCATACCTCGTGCCGCAGGTCATGGCGTACGCGGGCGTGGCCGGGCTGCCGCCGGTCACCGGGCTCTGGGCGATCCTGCCCGCCCTGGCCCTGTACGCGCTGCTGGGTTCCTCCCGGCTGTTGTCCGTCGGCCCGGAGTCGACGACCGCGCTGATGACGGCCACCGTGATCGGCCCGCTCGCCGCGGGGGACCCGGGCCGGTACGCCGTAGTGGCGTCCACCCTCGCGATCACGGTAGGCCTGCTGTGCGTGGCGGCCCGGGCGGCCCGGCTCGGGTTCGTCGCCGATCTCCTCTCGCGGCCCGTCCTGGTGGGCTATCTGGCGGGCGTGGCCTGCATCATGATCGTCGACCAGTTGCCCAGGGTCACCGGTGTACGGACGACGGGGAACGCGTTCTTCCCCCAGCTGTGGTCCTTCGTGCGGCACCTGTCGCAGGCGCATGCGGCCACCGTGATCCTCGCCGCCACCGCTGTGGGCTTCCTCTTCGCCGTGCCGCATCTCTTCCGCGTACTTCCCGCCCCCCTGCTGCTGGTGGTGCTCGGCACGGCGGCCGTGGCCGTCTTCGACCTCGACGACCGTTACTCGATCGAGGTGATCGGGGAAGTGCCGTCCGGGCTGCCGGGGTTCCGGTTGCCGGACCTCGCCGCACTGCCCCATCTGGTGCTGCCCGCGCTCGGCGTACTCCTCGTCGGCTACACGGACTTCATCCTCACCGGCAGGGCCTTCACGGACCGCACCGACGGCCGGGAACTCGACGCAGACCAGGAACTGCTGGCGTTGGGTGCGGCCAATCTCGGCGCGGGAATGCTGCAGGGCTTCCCGGTGAGCAGCAGCGCCAGCCGCACCGCGCTCGCGTCCTCCGCGGGCGCCCGCAGCCAGGCGTACTCACTCGTCGCCGGTGCGGCCGTACTCGCCGTCCTGCTCTTCCTCAGCCCTCTGCTGTCCCGCACACCGTCGGCCGTGCTCGGCGCACTCGTGGTCTACGCCGCCATCCGCCTGATCGACGTGGCGGGCTTCCGACGGCTCGCGTCGTTCCGCCGACGGGAACTCATGCTGGCACTCGGCTGCCTGGCCGGCGTACTCACCCTCGACATCCTGAACGGGGTGCTCGTCGCCGTCGGCCTGTCGGTGGCCGAGCTGCTCACACGGGTGGCCCGCCCGCACGACGCCGTGGAGGGCCTCGTCCCCGGCGTGGCGGGCATGCACGATGTGGACGACTACCCGCAGGCTCGGACGATCCCCGGCCTGCTCGTCTACCGCTACGACTCCCCCCTGTTCTTCGCCAACGCGGAGAACTTCCGACGCCGGGCCCTGGCGGCCGTGGACGAGCAGACGGGCGCGGTGCGCTGGTTCGTTCTCAACGCGGAGGCCAATGTGGAGGTCGACATCACCGCGCTGGACGCCGTCGACGCACTGCGCGCGGAACTGGTCCGGCGCGGCGTGGTGTTCGCCCTCGCCCGCGTCAAACAGGACCTGCTGGACGACCTGGACGCATACGGCCTGACGGACTCCGTGGGCACCGACCGGATCTTCCCGACACTGCCGACCGCCGTGGCCGCCTATCGCCACTGGGCGCAGTCGCAGTAGTCGCCGGCCCGCACGCGCGGGGGCATCCCCGCCGCGGGGCACCACCGGCCATCCTCCGCGGCGCGCTCACCACCCTCGACGGCCCGGCCTAGGGGACGTCTTGTCGATCAGCTGGCTCGACAGATGATCGACAAGACGTCCCCTAGGCCCACGCCGCGGCGCACAGCGCGCGGTCCACCTCCTCCGTGTAGAGCGCGGCGGCGAGCCAGGCGCGGGCGAAACGGTCCGTGTCGGCCGGCAGCAGCCGGCCGAAGGCGTCGCGACCGCGGTCCGCGGCGGCGGACCGGAGCTCGTCGAGCAGATCGCCCGCCGTCGCCAGACCGTGGTCGCGCAGTCGGCGACCGTCGCCGCCGCCCTCCCCGGGGAAGGCCAGCACGCGCCGGCCCCCCGAGGCGGCCTGGTGGACGCGGCGGCGCAGCAGATGCAGCGGGGGCTCGTCCGGTGCGGCCACGGGGAGGGAGGCGGCCGAGGGCGCCTCGGTGGGCAGGTCGGCGCGCTGGAGGCGGTCCAGACCGAGGTCCACACGCGTCCCCGCGGCAGTGGGGTGCTCCGTGGCGAGCAGCAGGGCCCGGGGCTGCGGGGCCGGGACGAGGCGGGCGACGATCCGCAGCCGGCTGCCCCGGGCGGCGGCCAGCAGACGGAGGTTGTCGCGGTCGGGAAGCGCGGGGTGGTCGTGGGCGGCGGCCAGCCGGAGCATCCGTCCGCCGCAGTCGGCCAGCAGACAGTCGCCCGCCGCCTCACGGACCGTACCGGCGAGGGTGACCTCCAGGAAGAGCAGATCGTGACCGCCCTCGAGGGCCCGCCGGACCTGGTCGCCGACGGGCACGGCCCACAGCCGGTCGAGGGGCTCACCGCCCCAGTCGGCACCGGACGCGCGGACGGCCCGTACCCCCGCCCCCGCACCCAGCCGTCCCGTCGGCGACACCGTCGCACCGGACACCGCCAGCCCGGCACGCGACAACTCGCGGTGGGTGAGGGTCGTGTCACCGATGCGCACCGCACGGTCCGCCGCGCCCACCGCCCGCCCGGCGCCGCCCGGGGCGACGTCGGAGACCGTGTGAAGCCGGCCGTCGGCGTCGGCGGTCCAGGTGACGGCGCCCGCGTAGCCGGTCGCCGTCAGGACGGGTTCGGAGAACAGACCGTACAGGCGCAGTGAACCGTCGGGTGTGTACGGCTGCCGCACCGTGCCACGCAGGGCCGCGAGTTCCGGGCCGGTGGCGGCGGGCAGCCGGTGCGCCACGGACAACGCCTCGCGCAGGTCGGCGACGAGGTCGGTCAGCCGGTACGCCGGATCGGCCGCGCGGGCCGCGCGCACCGCCGTGACCGCGGAGACCGCCGAGGCGGCGGCCCGGGGCAGACCCGCCAGCCGCGCGGTGTGCGCGGCGCGCAGCAACTCCGCCTGGAGCACCGCGCCCGCGCCGTCCGTGCCCGCGTCCAGCACGGCCGCCGCCGCTTCACGCACCGCCCGGGCGGCGGCGCACTGGCCGGGGGTGGCCGTCCCGGGCTCCGCGGGCACCTCCTGCCCGGCGGGGGAGGGGGGCACCGCCTCCGTGGGGCCGGACGGTCCTGGTTCGGCGACCGGCGCCGCCGAAGCGGCCGCGGCGCGGTGCAGGCAGGCGGGGGCGAGCAGGCATCCGCAGCGGATCGCGTCCGCGCTGCCCACCAGGCCGCCGGGCGCGTGCAGTTCCAGCTCGGTGTCGTCGTCGAGGGCGATGCGCACGAGGTCGCCGTCCACGACGACCGGCCGGGCGGCCAGCTTGGTGACGCCCGCGTCCAGCCGACCCCGCAACCGGGGCGACAGCGCCCCGACGAGTTCGGCGGTCACGGACGGCGCGACCGGAGGCAGGTCCGGGTTCATGAGATCTTCTCCCCTACCCAGCGGGCGAGTTCGAGCGGGCTGAGGGCCGCGACGGGCATCCCCGCGGCGACGAGCTGTCCCGCGACGCCGGTCGAGTACCGGGGCCGGCCCGTGTCGTCGAGGCTCGCGCAGCCCAGGACATGACAGCCGGCCCCGACCAGGGCACGGACCTCGGCGAGCAGCCCGCCGAGCGGATAGCCCTCCTCGAAGTCGCTGACGACCACGACGAGGGTGCGGGACGGCACGGTCACCAGCTCGCGGGCGTGCCGCAACCCCGCCGCGATGTGCGTGCCGCCGCCCACGCTCACCTCGAGCAGCAGCGACAGCGGGTCCTCGACATGGTCGGTGAGGTCGATGACCTCGGTGGAGAAGGCCAGGAAGTGCGTGGACAGGGTCGGCACCCCGGCCAGCACGGAAGCCGTGAGAGCGGCCCAGACCGTGGACGCCTCCATGGACCCGGACACGTCGGTGACCAGGATCAGCCGCCAGTCGGCGGCCAGGCGGGCACGGGTGCGGAAGACCGGCCGCTCGGGGACGACCTGGACCGTGCCGTCCGGTCCGCGCCGCGCGGTCGGCAGGTTGGCGCGCAGCGTGCGGGCCAGATCGAGGCCGCCGCCCGGGCGCCGACTGGGGCGGGGCAGGACCGTGCCGTGCAGGGCGGGGCGCAGCCGAGTGGCCAGCTGCCGGGTCAGCGCGTCGACCAGGCGCCGCACCAGCGGCCGGAGTGCGGCCAGCCGGGCCTCGGGAAGCCCGCCCGCATGCCGCAGCACACTGCGCAACAGGTCGACCGAGGGCCGTACGGCGTCGGGGTCGAGCTCGGCGAACACGTCCCGTCGGCCTGCCGCGGCGGCCGCCGCCAGCACCTCCTCCCGGATGCCGGGCCCGAACAGCGCCGCCAGCTCCTGCGACCACTCCCGCACTCCGGGATACGGCGCCTCGCGCCCGCCGCCCCGGCCCGCTCCGGTGAGGTCGCCCCGGCTGCCCTCGCCGCGTCCGCTGCCGTACAACTCGTCCAGCGCGGTGGCCAGGGCGGCCGCATCCCGGGGCAGGCGGTCCGTGCGGCGGCCCAGCAGCAGACGCCAGCGGTCGACGGGGGCGAGCCGGTGGTCCTCGCCCGGCGTGTCCGACGCTGCGGACACGCCGGTTCCTGAGGCGCCGTCGGCCGGCCCGCGCCCGTCCGTGACACCGGGCGGCGGAAGCAGCCCCAGCGTCCGCAGCACCTCGCGGGCCGCCAGGTCCGCGCGCGTCCACGTGGCGAGGGCCGCCGGGCCCACCTCACCGGTGTCCGCCACACGGCTGCTGTCCAGGCGCTCCTCGACACCGGCCAGAAGCCGGTCCCGGGCGGCCGGACTCAACGTGTCGAAACCTCCCCGCAGTGCGGGCAGCCGGTCCAGGAAGTCCTGGTCGGACAGCTCCGACACCCGGGCGAGCAGGGGCTCCAGTGCGGGCGGCGCGGCCTCCAGGAGCTGGCCGGCGGCGGTCAGCAGCCCGGTGAGCCGGGCGGTCAGCGCGGACCGGGACTGCGGATCGCAGGCGGTGTCCACCCAGGAGGCCACGCGTCCGCCGAGCGCCTCCGCGTCCTCGTGGCCGAGCAGGACGCGTACGGCCCCGGCGGCGCCGCGCATCAACGGGGAACCGTCCGCGGCCAGCCGGGCGAGGGCGTCGGCGAGCCGGATGCCGCCCAACCGGTCGGCGCGGTGGGCGAGGGCCAGCAGGGCGTGGGCGTCGGCGGGGTCCTCCGATCCGGTGAGCCCGTCCACCTGGCGCACCGCGGCGGCGGTGAGCGCCTCGGTCACGGCCGCGGCCCGCGCCGTACGCTCCTCGTCGGCACCGAGCCCGGCGATGTGCCCGGACCGCAGCCGGTCCAGCAGGGCGAGCCCGGAGAGGAGTTCGGGCAGCGTCCCGGCCTGCGGCAGCACCTCGGCGGTGTCCGTGAGCCGCTCGTCGGCGAGGCCGGGCAGCCCGCACTGAGCCGCCTGCTCGAGACCGCTCAGGGCCTGGGCGGCGGTGGGCCCGCCCTCGTCCCGCTCCGCGCGCCGACGCTCGCGCAGCAGGCCCTCGACGGCCTGCGCCGGGGTCACCCCGCGCACTCCCGCCGTGGCGAGCACGGCCGCGGAGGCCGGCGTCCAGCGCACCTCCCAGCGCGAGGTGAGCGCCTCCGCGCCGCCCGCGCCGACGACCTCCTTCGCCTCCGCGTACGGCACACCGCACACCGTCAGCCGGCGCAGCAGGAGTTCGCGGCGCCGGTCGAGGTCGGAGCGGAGCGGGTCGAGGCGCAGGTCTCGGGCCGCGCCGGACGCGCCGTCCTGCGGCCCGGGCAGCCCCAGAGCGGACAGCTCCGCCTCCACGGCGGGGGCGAGGCCACTGCGCGGCGCGCCGGGTGCGGGGCGTCCGCCGCGCGTGCCCACGAGCACCTGCTCCATGGCCCGGGCGACGGCCCGTCCCCGGCCGTACGGCTCGCCCTGGGCCAGCACCGTCTGCACCGCCTCGACCAGCTCGCCGCGGCCCGCCGCGGGCAGTCCGCGCAGCCGCGCGAGGTCTCCGGCGAGCCGGCTGATCTCCCGGGCGTCGGCGGGCCCCGACGGATGGCCGAGCGCACGCAGCCGGGCGCACACCCGCACGGCCGCGCGGGTCAGTGCCTCCTCCAGCGCGGCCGGATCACCCGCCGCGTCGAGGACCAGATGCTGCCACTCCGGGTCCCGGATGCCCGCGGGGTAACCGGAGCGTTCGTCCAGCAGCGCGTAGGTGTACGGGATGAGCGAGGTGGTCCAGACGGGGCCGTCACCGGTCCCGGCCGGCGTGGCACGGTCCGGTGCGGCCTCCTCGGGCGAGGGCAGCAATGCCGGTGCGTGGAAGGCACCGACGACCACGGCCGCCCGCTCGCCACCCGCCGTGGCGTCGGCCAGGCGGCCGCGCATCCACCGCTCGCGCCGCAGGTCCACCTCGGGGACCCCGCCCGACCCCGCCGCGTCCTCGCGCAGCGCCCACCCCGCGAGCAGCGCGGCCCGGCGCACCGCCTCGGGCGGGGAGCCCGGCGCGGTGGCCTCGACGAGACGGTCCCACAGGTCGTCGCCGGGACGGCCGGTCAGCCGGGACCGCAGGGCGCCGACGAGTCCCGGCCCGGCTGCCCTGCCCTGGTCACGCCGTTCCTCACCCCACGCCCGGTCGCCCAGCGGCAGATCGCAGGCGACGACCGGGATCCCGTGCCGGGCCGCCCAGCGGACGGCGGCCAGTTCCGGGGAGAAGTCGGCGAAGGGGTAGAACGCCGGACCGCCGCCCGAGTCGCCGGGCGCGGCGGCGAGTGCGACCGGGGCCCGGGTCTCCTCGTGGCCGAGCCAGGGCAGCCACTCCTGCAACTCGGCGGGGAGTTCGACGAGCAGCACGTCCGGCTTCGCCGTATCCAGCAACGCCGGCACGACCGCGGCCAGCGAGGGCGAGTGGTGCCGTACGCCGATGAGGTAGGGCGCCACCGGACCGGTGAGGGCCGCGACGGCTTCGTCGGGGGACAGCAGAGGGGAGAGGGGCACGGCCGTCAGCCCTCCAGGACCGTGCGCAGGTCCCACAGGGTGCGCCAGGTGGCGGACCCCTGCTCGGCGCGGCGGCGCACGGGGCCGTCCCAGTAGCCGCGCAGCCGGGCCGCGTCGGCCGGGTCGTCCTTGCGGACCACGCCGAGCAGGTGGCCGGGCAGCAGCCCGAGCACGTCGCGGTCCCCCGGGAAGTAGGCCGCGGCCAGCCCCAGCGCGCCCGCGACGGACACCGCTTCGGCCGTGCTCATCACCGTGGAGGGCCGCTCGACTTCCCAGCCCTCCGCCGAGCGGCCCTCGCGCAGGTCACGGAAGGCGGTGACCAGGGCCTCCAGGACGGCGTCGTCCACCTGGAACGGCGCCCCGGCCCGCTCCACGGCGGCCCGCGCCTGCTGACGCACCAGCGCGGTCTCCGCGTCGAGGTCCGGAATCGGGCCGACCGTCTCGAAGTTGAAACGCCGCTTGAGCGCGGCGGACATCTCCGAGACACCCTTGTCCCGCAGGTTGGCGGTGGCGATCAGGTTGAAACCCGGCGCGGCGTGCGCGAGGGCGTCCTCGGTGCCCGTCAGCTCCGGGACCGCGATACGCCGCTCGGAGAGCAACGACACCAGCGAGTCCTGCACTTCGGGCAGGCATCGGGTGACCTCCTCCACCCGGCCGATGGCGCCCCGGCGCATCGCGGCGAGCACGGGCGAGGGCACGAGCGCCTCCCGGCTGGGTCCCTTGGCCAGCAGCAGGGCGTAGTTCCAGCCGTACTTGAGCTGGTCCTCGGTCGTGCCCGCGGTGCCCTGCACGACCAGACCGCTGGTGCCGCACACGGCGGCGGACAGCAGCTCGGACAGCATGGACTTGGCGGTGCCCGGCTCGCCGACGAGCAGCAGACCGCGCTCACCGGCGAGTGTGACCACACACCGTTCGACGAGCGCCCGGTCGCCGACGAACTTGCCCTCCACCACCAGCCGGCGCGGCACCCCCTCGGCCACCTGCGCACCGTCGGGCAGCCGCAGCGCCCGGCCGTCACTGCCCATGACGAACGTGACGACGGCACGCGGGGTGAGCCGCCAGGCGGGCGGACGCGGCCCGTCGTCGTACGCGGCGAGGAAGGCCAGTTCGGTGGCGAACCGGTCCTCGGGCGGGACGATCTGCCGGGTGGCGTCGGGGACGAGGGTGGTGGTCATCGGCGGCGGTCCTTCGGGGCGCGGGTACGGAGGGTGGGCGTCGGCCGCCCGTCACGGGCGCTCATCGGCGGCCCGGTGGGCGTCGGTCGCTCGTCACTGGCGTTCATCGGCGGTGCCCCCTGCGTGTGGCCCGCGTGGTCAGCTCCTCGTACGCGGGGGCGTCGCCCGCGCGCACCCGGTCCCAGGCGCGGGCGAACAGCGCGGGCACCGGGAGCAGCGGCACGGCACGGTGGTGCGGTGGGACCGGGTACAGCCCTTCCTTCCAGGTCTCCACCGGCAGCGCCGGGGACTTCAGGTCGTACCAGCCGCAGGGGAGGAACAGGGTGCGCCCGGCGCGCGGGCGCTTGGCCTCGACGACCAGGCCGGTGCCGGCCAGTTCGGCACGGGCCCTCTTCAGCCGGGCGGGCTTCCACCCGGTCCAGCGGGCGCAGTTGCGGTCCGTCGGGTCGGGCAGGGCCAGCAGTTGCAGGTAGAGCGCCGCCGCGTCCTCTCCCAGGCCGTGCGCGGCGGCGACCTCGGCCACCAGGGCGGGAACGCTGACGCCCGGATCCTGGGCGTGGCCCGCCGGCCCGTCGCCGCCGGCCGCGACGGCCAGGGCGAGTTCGTCGCCGAGGACCGTGCGCAGGGCCCGCAGGCCCTCGCCGCGCGCGGGCCCGACCAGGCCTTCGAGGAGCAGCAGGACGTCGTCGTCCGGGCCGGTGAGCGCGGCCGGGCGGACCAGGACGCTCTCGCTGTCCCCGTACCAGGGGCGCAGGACGAGCGCCTCGCCCACCCGGGTCCGTCCGTGGGGGTCCGCGCCGCCGGTGGCGGGCAGCCCGTACGCCTTGCGGAGCTCGACGGCGGTCGGCCCGCCCTTCTCGGCCCAGGCGACGTCCAGGTCGAGCAGCAGCTCGGAATCGGTGAGCCGGCGGCGCAGCGCGGCCAGACCGTCCGGCAGGGCGGCGCGCAGCGGGTGCCCGTACGGCAGCCAGTAGGCCAGCGCGGCCAGGGCGGTGACGGCGCCGGTGAGGTCGTGGCGGCCGGGGATCGCGGCCGGGTCCGACCAGACGAGGTCGCCGTCCTTGTCCGGCCGCAGGACCGTGGTGCGGCTCAGCCAGGGCGTGCGGCCCGGGTTGAGCACCTGCTCGGCGGCACCGGCGCCCACCGGAAGCTCGGCGGCGAGCTCCTCGGTCAGGCGCACGAGCGAGCCGTGGCGCTCGGCCCACACCCGGCCGGCGGCCCCGATGTCCGGACCCGAGACCCACAGGTCGGCCGGATCCTCGGGCAGCAGGGCGGCGACGAGCGACGTGCGGCCGTCCACGCCGAGCGGGGCCAGCATGCGGTTGCCGAAGTCGAGCTGGCGCGATTTCAGCCCGATCGTGGCCAACACCTCCGCGCCCGGACGGTCCGGCAGTCCGGCGAGCAGCACGGTGGCCTGCACGGGACCCAGTCCGTCACGTGTCCCGGCGGCGAGCGCGGCGGGGGCCTGCGGCCACCAGGGCATGGCGCCCTTGTCCCGGATCAGCCGGGTGAGCGTGGCCAGCCGGTCCGCGGAGATCTCCGGCGTGTGCCGGGTCTCCCGGCCCAGGGTGAAGTGGGCCACGGCACCGAACGCGCCGGCCGGGTCGTGGTCGAGGGCCAGCCAGTTGACGCGATCGTGGTGGACGTCGATGCTCTGGCAGCCGAGGATCACGACCGTGCGGCCGGCCCGGCGCAGCACCTGACCGGCCCGCTCCTGCTTGTCGTGCGGTTCGCTCAGCACGATCTCGCGGAGCGTGTCCCCGGACGCGGTGACGAGCGGCCCCTCGGTCAACGCTTCGAACAGCAGGAGCAGTGCCTCCCGCTCGGTGTCGGGCAGGGCGGCACAGGCGGCGCGGTAGGCGAGCGGCCGCAGCACGGACAGCAGGTTCGTCCACACCATGCCGATGCCGGGAATCGTGTGCTCATCGGTGTGCCAGCCGTCGCCGAGCGCGGCGATCCGCTCACGGTCCGGCAGCGGTTTGCCGTCGGCCGGCCTGCCGGACAGCACGTGGTTCACGGACCGGATCTGACGCAGCGCGCTCCACCGCTGGCCGCCCCACCACGAGCCGAGGTGGGCCAGTCCGGCGGAGGCCGTGGACAGCGCGCGGTCGTCGCCGAGTTCGGGACCGTAGTCGGCGAACATGCCCTCGGTCCGCCGGCGGTCCGGCCGAGACCGCTCCACGGGCGGTGCCGCGAAGGCAGCGGCCGACTCGGCGATCCGCAGTGCCGTACGCACGAGCGCGGCCACGCCGATGAGTATCCGCTCGTCGACAACGCCGGGCAGGGCGCGGGCCACGGCACGCCGGGCCACCACGTCGGCGGTCGGCACGGCGGGCTTGGTGCCGGCGGCGTCGGTGGACGACCCGGGACCACCGGCCCGGGCCACCTGCTCCAGCCGCTCGGCCAGTGCCTCGGCCGTCACGCGCAGTACCCCGGCCGTCTGTTCGTCCGTCAGGGCGCGCAGCACGGCCGACGACCGCTCGTCGCGGGGCCGCAGGGCGTGCCAGAAGGCGACCGGCGGCACGAACCGGGTCCCGGCGGCGAACTCTCCGCCCTGCTCGTGCAGGGTCACCCGGCCGAGCACCCCGGCGGCGGAGGTGTCCTCGCCGGCGTACAGGAACACCGTCCGATGGCCTTGCCCGACGACCGGCTCGGCGCCGCCGGGCAGCCGCAGCGCGCCGAGCGGCACCCGCCGCCATCCCCGCTCGACGGGCAGGCTGACGGTCCGGCCATCGGGGGTGCCCGCGGTCGTCACCTCCTCGGCGCCCTTCCCCTCCGTGCGCACCCAGCGGCCGAGGACCGTGCCGTCGGTGCCGAACGGGCTGTTCTCCAGGCCCGGTTGCAGCGGCAGGACCTCGCAGTCCCCAGGCAGCAGGGAAGCGTCCTCGCGGATGCCGGACCGCAGGAAGGCGGGCAGTGAGGCGCGGCCGTGAGTACCGGTGGCCGGGTCGTACTCGAGCCACACCGTCTGCCTGCCCTGTCGACCCTGCCGCCAGTACGTCGTGCCGTCGCCGAGGACGGCACGGCCGGCCGGCAGGACGGTGTCCCCGGCGTGCAGCGTGCGGCCTCCGGTGGCCCGGCCCCCGCCGGGCAGCGGGATCGAGGGGGTGTCGGTGTAGCCGCCGGACCAGTAGCTCGGCAGCTGCTCGCCGGCCAGCGGGAACACCTCGGACGGCCGGGCCGACCAGTAGCCGGACTGCTTGCTGCCCTGCCGCCACATCACCAGCAGCTCACCGTCGGTGTACCGGAACCGGGGGCGCTGCCAGCGGTCGAGGTCGTCGGGCAGCCGCAGTTCGTGCTCGAGCAGGATCCCCTCCGAGCCGACGACGACCGCCTTGTGCTTGCGGGCGAGGATCAGCGCGGGCCAGGCCTCGGTGACGGTGAGCGTGTTGTCCTCGCCCTTCCTGGGCTTGCCGTCGAGCAGCCGCAGCCCCTCCTCCAGAGCGGGCCAGCCCAGCTCGTCCAGGATGCCCGCGCGCAGCGTACGGCCGAGCAGCGGCGCGACCGCGTGCCGCGCGATCCGGGCGACGGCTTCGGGCGCGGCCTGGAGAGCGACCGACCGGAAGGGACGCAGCCGGTCGAGGGCGGTGCGGGCGCCGGGCAGGCCCACCGCGCGGGTGAACTCCCCGGCCGCCTCGTCCAGCCACTCGCGCAGGACGTCACCGAGCACGGGATGGGCGGCGAGGGCGGCCAGCACCTCGGCGGTGACCTGCCGTCCGTTGCCCAGTGTGCCGATGGACCCGTGCAGCAGGCGCCGCAGCCGCGGGTCCGCCGCGGTGGCGACCAGATCCCGCCGTCCGGGCGGCGCGGTGTCGGGCAGCCAGCGCTCCAGGGCCAGGTACACGTCCACTTCGGCGTCGGGCACGGCGAGCGGGACGCCCTCGGCCGCGCACAGGTCCAGCAGGTCGAGGTCCGCACCGGCGTGCCAGCGGCCGCTGAACAGATCGACGGGCCGCCCGGCGGCGCGCAGCCCCGGAGCCATCCGCGCGACGAGCGCCAGGGTGGCCGGTGAACGCCGGGTGTAGGCGCTGCCGTGCTTGCGGTGCAGCGCCCAACGGCCCAGCCAGTCGGCGGCGTCGACACCGGGCCCCGTGCCGTCGCCCGCCTCGTCCACTCCGGTCAGCAGTCCGTCCGCGCCGCACTCCGCCAGCAGCGTGAGCCAGAACTCGTCGTCCTCGACCGCCCGGCCGAGCCCCGCCGGCATGATCTCCAGCAGCCGCGCCCGGACCGCCGGCCGCTGTTCGGCGAGGACCGGCAGGGTGGCGCGGTAGGCGGTCCAGAAGGAGGCGGGGGCGCGCACGGCGGCGGGCGAGGCGAGCAGGTCGGCGAGGAGAGCGCACTCCTCCGTCACCCGGTCCAGGCCGGCCGCCCTGATCAGACCGCGCGCGTCCTGCGGCAGGGAGGCGTACGGCGGCATCCCGGCCGCGCAGCGCTCCACGGTGAGCTGCCGGAACTGCGCCCACGCCGCGACCGGGTCGAGCCGTCGCGCGAGATCCTTCACATGCTCCTTGAGCGCCTTGACCGTCAGCGCCCCGGCGAAGGCGAACTCCAGGAACACCGCCCGCTGCCGCTCCTCGTCGACCGTCAGCGCGTGCACCCGCTCGGCCTCGCGGGCCTTGCCGAAGAACGCGGCGGCGTAGGTGGTGTTCTCGTGCTGCAGGAAGACCCGGGCGGCCTGCTCGTAGAAGGTCGGCAGGAAGTGCGGCACGGCCCGGCCGAGCCGCACGCCGAGCGCCTCGAAACCGTCCTTGGCGTTGCCGGGGCGGGACTTGGCCTGGCGGGCGAGCCGCTCGACGTCCTTGACCAGGGCCAGGGCGTGGTGCCCGTTCGCCGGGTCGTTGACCAGCGCCCAGGCGGGGAAGCCCAGGGTCTCCCGGCGCACCTGGCCGACCTCGGGTGTCTCCGCCTCCCGGGCCAGGCCGAGGAACTCCAGCGCGAGGTCCTCCGCCTCGCCGAGGGTGCCCGGCACCAGCCGGACCACCTGACGATCGTCCAGGGCGGGGTGGGTGTAGGTGCGGACGGTGAGGGTGTCGGCGTCCTCGCGGGCGGTGCTGCCCGGGGGCAGGACGGCGCCGGAGTCCAGCAGCGCGGCGATGGTGGTCTCGTCGTACGTCGTCATGCCGCCCGCTCCTCGTCTTCGATGTCGCGCCCGGCGTACAGCGCGGCCGCCATGCGCATGCCCTCCGACCAGGCCACCGGGCCGACCCGAGCGAGCTTCAGCGCCCGGCCCGCGGTGTCCGTCCACATCAGCGGCCCGGTCTCGGTCTCCTCGTAGCCGTCGTAGTCGCCGATCCACACCCGGGCCTCGACGCCGCGGCCGTCCTCCAGCACGGAGTACACGCAGTTGCCGCCGCGCACGCGGTAGCCCAGCTGGGTCGCCCTGCCGTGCAGGAAGCGCAGTTCCTTGAACGAGCCGCCCGCGTAGTCCTCGACGTGCGTGCTGTCGCCGTCGACGGCGGCGGGGCGGGGGAACACCTCGCGGAAGAGCTGCTGGGCCCGCTGCTCCACGCCGAGTTCCACGGCGAACTCCCGCAGCTCCTCCAGCTCCTCGAGGAGCACCGGGTGCGGGACACGGACGAGGTCGGGGGCCACGCGCACGGTGTCGCCGTCGAGGTCGACCAGGCCGAGGCCGCGCTCGCCGTCGGCGTCCCGCAGGAAGCCCGCGACCGCGCCGTCCGCGTCGGTGACCACCAGGTCGCGCAGGGCGGACCGCCAGGCCGGGTCCGGCCACACCCGGGCGATGACGGCGAGGGGCACCGGGAGCGAGCGGACCATCCACCGCTCGACGTCGGCCAGGCACTGGCGCTCGTGCCGCTCCAGCCACTCGGCGAGCTGCCGCAGCCCCACCACCGACGGATCGTCGGCGAGCTTCGCGGGGACGGACTTCAGCCGCCGCCCCGACGCGTTGCGGCACACCACCTTTCCGCCGTCCAGGGCGACCTCGTAGTCGCCCGCCTGCACCCACCCCATGCGTGCCTCCCCGCACCACTGTGATCAAGTGACGGGAACTCTAGGGCAGGCCACTGACAACGCCCCACGGGCGGGGGAGTCACCATCGCGGCAGCCGCAGCTCGTACTCGGGGTGGATCCGGCGCATGTACCCGGTGTCGTCGCGGCTGCGCACACCGGAGTCCCCATACAGCCGGTGCAGCCGGTCCAGGACGTCGTGGTCGAGCTCCACCGCGGCCGGGTCCGCTGATCCGAACACACTCGAGCTGTGGACCCGGAGCGACCCGGACTCCGCCGTCACCTACGGCCGCGTCTTCGCGGCGTTCACCAAGAAGACCGGTATCAAGATCGACTACCAGCCGGTCATGAACTTCGACCAGCAGCTCCAGGCGCGGGCGTCCACCAAGGACCTGCCCGACGTCATGATCAACCACACGGCACTGATGGGCAGTTACCAGAGCCAGGGCCTGCTGAAGCCGATCGTCCCCGGTGCCGTCCCTGGTCACGGCCGGATCAGCGGACAGTCGTGGGCCTCCACCGTGGGCCGGGACGGCAAGCACTACGGCATCCCGTACTCCCGCCAGGCGATGACCCTGATGATCCGCAAGGACTGGCTGAGCAAGCTCGGCCGGAAGGCACCGAAGACCTGGCGGCGGATGATCGACGTGGCCAAGCCCACAGACAGCACGACGCCCCCGCCGCCGGGAATCGGCGACGGGGGCGTCGGTGTCGGGGGAGCCGAAGTGACCGGCTCCGGTCTCAGGGGCGAGAGCGCTCGGCGCGT
Source organism: Streptomyces sp. NPDC001544 (assembly GCF_042894285.1). Taxonomy (NCBI): domain Bacteria; kingdom Bacillati; phylum Actinomycetota; class Actinomycetes; order Kitasatosporales; family Streptomycetaceae; genus Streptomyces; species Streptomyces sp. NPDC001544. The sequence goes on from NZ_JBIAVN010000002.1 coordinate 583,511, forward strand.
TCGGCGTTCTTCTTCTTGATCCGCACCGTCTCCTTGCGGACCTCCGCCTGGGTGGCGCGCTCCTTCTCCAGCCACTCGGGGCCGGCCTGCTTCAGCGCCTCGATCTGCTCGGTGGTGAGCGCCTCGGTCACACCGCCGCGCGCGAGGCCCGCGATGGACACGCCCAGCTTCGCCGCGACCACCGGACGGGGGTGCGGGCCGGTGCGTCGCAGCTCCCGCAGCCACTCGGGCGGGTTGGCCTGGAGCTCGCCCAGTTCGGCCCGCGTGACCACACCCTCCTGGAACTCGGCGGGGGTGGCGGGGAGGTACACACCCAGCTTCTTCGCCGCGGTGGCGGGCTTCATCGTCTGGGTGTTCGCTTGCGACTTCATGAGGACAAGGGTATCGGCCGGGTTCGGGGCTTCCGAACACGGCCGATACCCTGGCGGTGTGACAGGCTCGCAGGAATCACCGTCGTTCCGGCTCGCGTACGTCCCCGGAGTGACGCCCGCCAAATGGGTGCGGATCTGGAACGAACGCCTGCCCGACATCCCGCTCACCCTCCTCCAGGTGACGGCCGCCGAGGCCCCCGGGGTACTGCGGGCGGGGGAGGCGGACGCCGGCTTCGTACGGCTGCCCGTGGACCGTACGTTCTTCAGCGCGATCCCCCTCTACACCGAGACCTCTGTGGTCGTGGTCCCCAAGGACCATCTGATCACGGCGGCCGAGGAGGTGTCCGTCGACGACCTCGCCGACGAGGTGCTCTTCCACCCCCTCGATGACGTGTTCGACTGGGACAGTCCGCCCGGGGAGCCCGCCTTCGAGCGCCCCGCGACGACGGCGGACGCCGTCGAACTCGTCGCCGCCGGCGTCGGCCTCCTCGTCGTCCCCCAGTCGCTGGCCCGTCTGCACCACCGTCGCGACCTCACCTACCGGCCGGTCGTGGACGCCCCCCGGTCGAGCATCGCCCTGTCCTGGCCGGAGGAGGCCACCACCGACCTGGTCGAGGACTTCATCGGCATCGTCCGCGGCCGCACCGTCAACAGCACGCGAGGCCGCACCGCGCAGCCCGAGACCCAGCCGGGCCGCAAGCGCCCGGACACCGCCGCCGCCCGGCAGAAGCCCGCCGCCGGCAAGACGAGCGGCCGCAATCCGAGGAGCCGCGCCGCCGGCGCGAAGAGCCCCAAGCGGGGGAAGCCGCGACGCCGGTCCTGACCCGGGAACGAGGTCCGGGCCGCGCACCGGCCTGCCTGGCCCCGTACGGGATCACTCCCGCAGATCCGCCACCGCCAGCCCCAGCGCCATCAGCACGAACAGCAGAGCGGTACCCAGGCCCAGCTGGAGCGCCGCGGGAACGTGGCCGTGGCCGGCCAGGTGGGCGAAGTACACGGCCCCCACGGCGGCGATACCGGCCGCCGAGCCGATCCGCTGACCGGTCTGCAGCACGCCCCCGGCGGCCCCGGCACGGCGGACCGGGACACGGCCGAGGGTGAGCGTGGTGTTCGGGGAGACGGTCAGGCCCGACCCGATCCCGGCGACGAGCAGGGGCAGCGCCGCCGCCCACGCCACCCCCCGGCCCGGCGCGAACTGCACGGCCACGACGGCCCCGAGCAGTCCCACCGCCACACCGCACAGACCGTGAACCACCAGCATGCGCCCGTACCGCATGACCAGCCGGCCCCCGGCCAGGGCACCGGCCGCCGAACCGACCGCGAACGGCGTCGCCGCCGCCCCGGCCGCGAGCGCGCCGTAGCCCAGGCTGTTCTGCAGGAACAGCGTGTAGACGAAGAAGATTGAGGTGAACCCGGCGAAGTACAGGAAGCTCACCAGCGCGCCGAGCGAGAACGACCGCCGTCTGAACAGCCGCAGGTCCACCAGCGGTCCCCGCCGCAGCCGCAACTGCCGCCGTTCCCACGCCCAGAACGCCAACAGGATGACCGCTGCCACGGGAACCAGCGCCCACTTGCGCCGCCCGGGCCACTGCTGTTCCTGCACGAGCGGCAGCATCAGCACGAGCGCACCGGTCCCCAGCAGCAGCACACCGGGCAGGTCGAACCCCTCCCGCGGGCCCTCCCGCGCAGGGGCGCGGGGCAGCAGCCGCAGCGCCGCCGCGAACACCGCCACGCCGATCGGCAGGTTGATGTAGAACACCCAGCGCCAGCCGTCGTCGCCGCCGGACGCCTGGATCAGCAGGCCTCCCGCCAGTGGGCCGACGGCTGTCGCGACGGCGACGACGCTGCCGTACATGCCGAATGCCCGCGCCCGTTCCCGCCCCTGGAACATCTGCTGGATCAGCCCCGAGCTCTGCGGCGCGATCAGGCCACCCGCCGCACCCTGGAGCAGCCGGAACACCACCAGCCACCCGGCGGCCGAGGCGAGTCCGCAGGCCGCCGAGGCCAGCGTGAACAGCGCGACCCCGACGAGGAAGGTCTCCCTGCGGCTGCGCAGATCACCCAGCCGGCCCGCCGGCACCAGGGACAGCCCGTACGTCAGCGCGTAGCCGGAGGCCACCCACGACAGGTCGGCCTGGGCCGCCCCCAGGCCACGCTGCATCGACGGCAGGGCCACGTTCACGATCGACGTGTCCATCACCGTCATGAACCCGCCGGTGAGACACACCCCGAGCGCGCGCCACCGTCGCTCGTCGACGATGGGCACGGACGACCGTGCCTGCAGTGTGGTCATGGGGCCACGCTGGCATGCGCCGCCGTCCGCCGCACGGGGAGCGCCGCCGGGCGGTGGTGACCAGGTGTCCACGCATCCGCGCCCGCGATCGTCGCGCGTTCCCCGCGATGGCCGAGCCGGACGGCGCCCTCCAGGCCCATGCCGTGACCCACAGCCGTGCGAAGTCGGCACCGCGCGGGCGGGGCGCGACGCGTTCGGTCTGCCGGTCGTCTCGCTGTGCGACACCCCGGGATTACTGGGCGGCCCGGAGGGTGAGCGGACCGCCGCCGTACGGTCCCGCCGAGCCGTCCGAAGGCGAGCCGCCGTCGCCGGGCGGCACGGCCTCGTCGGCCCCGCCCGGCGTGCGCATCGTCCCCCTCGACATACACCGCGACCGAACGCGGGCCCGGCTCCGCCGCACCCATGACCCCTCGTCGGCGGCCGGTACGGCTCAGCCGGTCATACCCCGCGGGCGGCCCTGCCCACCGACTCCACCAGCGGCAGCAGCCGATGCGGAACGCGTTCGCGCAGGGCCACCTCCGTACGGGTGCGCACCACACCCGGCAGGCTGATCAGCTTCTGGATCACATCCTCCAGATGCTCGTTGTCCCGCGCCACGACCCGGGTCAGCAGATCCCCGCCGCCCGTGATCGAGAAGGCCTCCACGATCTCCGGCACGGCGGCCAGCGCGTCCCCGACGTCGTCCAGGTGGCCCTGGGTGACCTCGATGTGCACGAACGCCAGCACCGGGTGGCCGAGCGCGGCGGGGGAGAGCGAGGGGCCCGTGCCGGTGATCACGCCGTCCCTCTCGAGACGCTCCAGGCGGGCCTGGAGCGTGCCGCGGGCCACACCGAGGATGCGGGCGTACTCGCGCACGCTGGTGCGCGGCTGCTCCAGCAGCAGCCGCAGGATGCGGGTGTCGAGTCCGTCCACGGCCATGACGTACGACTGTACCAATGGCTCAGCGCAGTCCGGTCGGCGTGTACCGCACGACCTGGTCCGTTGGCGTGTCGGTGGATGCTCGGGCGACTTTGACGCTGTGCCATTGGACCAGCCTTGCGGGCTGGACTTGAGCCAGTGACCCAGTGGGTGCTCTCATGTACGCGTCGATGGCGCTGCGGATCCCCGCGGCGCCTTTTGTGTGCCGGAGTGCAAGAGGTGGGAAGCGGTGCTGAAGAGGGCGTTCGTGGCCTCGGACCCGGGACGGCTGCGGTTCAGGTTCGCCGCGCGGGCCGTGCTCGGGATCGGGTCGGCGGTCACGGTGTGCGGGCTCGCCGGGCATTCCCTCGTGGGCGCCGTCACCGGCGGGCTGGCCGCCCTCCTCGCCCTGTTCACCGTCACCGACGCAACCGTGCGGGGGCAGGCGGTCACGACCGCGCTGCTGCCCGTGGCCGGGCTGCCGGTGCTCGCCGCGGCGGCCGAGCTGCACGACCACCCGGTGGCCCGGGACCTCGCCTTCCTGGCCGTGGTAGGCGCGGGCGTGTACGCGCGCCGCTGGGGGCCGCGCGGCCACAGCCTCGGCGTGTTCGCCTTCATGACCTTCTTCGTGGCCCAGTTCCTGCACGCCACCCCGGCACTGCTTCCCGAGCTGTACGCCGCCGTCCTGCTCTCCCTGCTCACCGCGGCGGCGGTGCGCTTCGGACTGTGGTGCTACGAGCGGCGGCTGCCGCCGGCCCCGGCGCCGGCCGTGCCCGGTGGTAGCGGACTGGCCCGCGTGACCACCCGGCAGGCGGTCCAGGCGACCGCCGGCTCCGCCTTCGCGCTCGTCGTGGGCCAACTGGTGTCCGGGCAGCGGTGGTACTGGGCCGTCGGCGCCACCTGGTGGATCTTCGTGAACACCGCCTCGCGCGGCGAGACGCTGGTCCGCGGCTTCCGCCGGATCCTCGGCACGGTCATCGGCATCGCCCTGGGCCTGCTGGTCGTCGTCCCGCTGCACGGGGCGCCGCTCGCCACGGCCGTCCTCGTCGCCGTGTCGGTCTTCGGCATCTTCTACACCGCCGCCGTGTCCTACACCTGGATGATGCTCTGGGTCACACTGCTCGCCGAGTCCCTCTACGGCCTCCTCGGCGTGCTCGGTCCCGGCCTGCTCGCGCTGCGCCTGGCCGAGACCGCGGTGGGCGCCTTCGGGGCCGTCCTGGCCGTGCTGCTGGTGCTCCCCGTCACCACGCACAGCACCACCGACGCCTGGATCCAGCGCGCCCTGCGCTGCGTGCACGTCTGCACCGCCGAGGCCGCCGCCCGCCTCGCGGGCCACCGGACGGCGGATCCCGCGCGCCGCGTGACCGAACTGGAGCAGCTTCTCGGCCGGGTACGGCTCTCGGTCGCCCCGCTCGTGCACCCCCTCAATCCCGCCCTCGGCCGCAAGCGGCGCGCCCGCCGGGTGCTCGCCCTGCTCGACGACTGCGCCCGCGAGATCCGCGGCCTGGCGGTGGTCGCCGCCGACCCGGAGGCCTCCCACGACGCCCGGCTGGCCGCGGCCTGCCGGCGGGTGGAGGCGGCGGTCGAGGCGCTCACCGAGGGCGGCACCGGCCACGTCACCCACCTCGCCGATCCGCCCGCCGGACCGGCCCTGGCCCACATCCACGGCGTGGAACGCGCCCTGGCCGAACTGGCGGAGCCCCTGCGGACCCCGCCGCGGGCAGGACTGGCCGGGGTCTGAGGGGGCACTCCGCGGGACGGGGGCCGCGGAGTGCCCCCTCCGGGCGCCGCGCCAAGGCCCTCCGCCCTGGTCTAGACCGCCCGTGATCGACTGCTACCGTCGGGCCGAGCGAGCATGCACGGGCGCGGCGAGGAAGGGGCGGCAGTGACAGAGGACGGCACGCGGCGGCGCAGGGCGTTCATCGGGTCGTTCACGGCGGCGGGCGGGCCCGGGGTCGTCATGGCGGCGGTTCACCCCCACAGCGGTGCGCTGAGCCTGCTCGGCAGTGCGAACGGCGTTCCCGACCCGTCGTACCTGGCCCTCTCGCCCGGCGGGGACACGCTCTACGCGGTCAGCGAGACCACCGAGGGCGCGGTGGCCGCCTACCGGGTGCACGGTGACCGGCCGGAGCTCGCCGGCCCCCCGGTGCGGGTCGGGGGCAGCGGACCCACGCACCTCAGCCTCCACGACGGGCACGTCCTGACCGCCAACTACGGCTCGGGCAGCGTCACCGCCGTACCCCTGCGTGCCGACGGCACCCTCGCGGCCGCGCCGTCCGGCTGCCTCCAGCACACCGGGTCCGGCCCGCACGAGAAACGCCAGCGCGGGCCGCACGCCCACCAGGTGCAACCCGCCCCAGGCGGCCGCTGGGCCGTCAGCGTCGACCTGGGTACGGATTCGGTCCGGGTGTGCACCCTCCAGCGGGGCACCCCGGCGCTGCACCGGGAGTTCGCGCTGCGCCCCGGTTCCGGCCCCCGCCACCTGGCCTTCCATCCGGACGGCCGGTACGCCTACGTCGTCAACGAACTCACCCCGACCGTCACCGTGTGCCGCTGGGACGGCGACAGCGGCTCCCTGCAGCCGCTGGTCGAGACCCAGGTCCTCCCGGACGTCCCGGTCGGCGACGCCTACCCGTCGGGCATCGTCGTCTCGCCCGACGGCCGCCACGTCTGGATCGCCACCCGCGGCGAGGACGTGCTGTCCGCGTTCGCCGTCGAGGGCGAGATCCTGCGCCTGATCGGCACCGTCCCCTGCGGCGGCGACTGGCCGCGCGCCCTGGCCGAGTCCCGGGGCGTCCTCTACGTGGCCAACGAACGCTCCGGGAACGTCACCTGGTTCACGGTCGACCGGACGACCGGAATGCCCCGCTACGAAGGGTCCGTGGACGTGCCCGCCGCGTCCTGCGTGGTCCTCGACTGAACCGGGACCCGACCGGGAACCGGCCCCGCCCGGACATGGGAAAAGCCCGTGCCTCGGCGAGGAACGGGCCTTCGGCCGCGCCGCCGCAGGAGCCTGCGGCGGCGGCGACGCCTCAGCGGACCGGCGTGCCCTGCGGCTGCGGCGGGGCGATCCCCAGGGCCGTCGTGTACTTGGCCAGCGCCAGCTTGCCGATCGCCGGGTACGCGCCCAGCGGCTCCGCGATGGCGCAGCCGGCCTCCGCCGCGGCCTCCTGCAGCAGACCGGCGTCGATCTCCGGCCCGACGAGGTACGGCGCGAGCGCCAGGTTCTGCGAGCCCGAGGAGCGCAGCTGGTCCGCGACGGAGGCGATCGAGCCCTCCTGGTCGAGGGCCGCCGCCATCACCGGCACGGCGAGCCGCGCGGCGAGCAGCATGCCGGTGATCCCGGCCGCCTGCACGGCCTCGTCACCGCCGATGGAGGCCAGGACGATGCCGTCCGCGGCGGTCGCCACGGTGAACAGCCGGGCCCGGTCGGCGCGGGCCAGCCCGGCCTCGGACAGGCGCACGTGCAGTGCCTCGGCGAGCAGCGGGTGCGGGCCGAGGACGTCGGTCAGCTCGGCCGCGACCCGGCTCTCCATGAGGGCCTGCCGGACCTGGCGCAGCAGCGCGCTGTCCGGGCCCGCCAGCAGCGGGACGACCACGGCGACCGGGCCGTCGGGCTCCTTGACGTCGACCCCCGCGGCCACGGCCTGCTCGTAACGGGCCGTGCGCTCGTCGGCGGCACGGACGAGCACGGACTTCAGGGTCGGGAACTCCGCGTCGTCCCCGTCCAGGTAGCCGATCCGGGCGTCCAGGCCGGGCAGCTCGGAGCGGGCGATGCTCACGACCTCGTCGGCGAGACCGCGCGTGGCGGCGCTGGGCGTGCCGGGCACCGCGAGGACGAGCGCGGGCGCGCCCTCGGGAGCCACCAGCGGTTCGGGGCGGCGGTGCCGTCCGGGCTGGCGGGGTCGCGGCATTCGTACTGGCAGGCCGGACGCGGGCCCAGTGGGGGAGCTCATGGCGCCGCATGTTACTGGTTTCCTGGGCTTCTCTGTTCGGGGAGGGTGCAGGTGAGCGGTATCCGTCCGGTTTTGTCTGATGAGTTACGGACGGATCGGAAGTGAACCCTTCACGTTTCGGGCACTTTCCGGACACTTCATCCGCCGGAGGAGTCAATCCGCCTTTGTGGCGACCACGTACAACAGCGCCTCGTCCCCCGGCAGGTCGAGCTGCCCGCCCGCCAGCTCGGCCGCGAGTCGCATCGCGCCCTGCAGCGGGTCTCCTGCGGCCGGGACATGACGCGCGTGCGGCAGCCGGCGGGCCAACTCCTCACCCAGCGGCTCCAGCAGCGGGGCGCCCAGCCCGACCAGGCCCCCGGTCACGGCCACCCGGGGTGCCCCGGTGGGCGGGCAGACGGCGACGGCCGACTCGGCCATGTGCCGGGCCGCCGCACGCAGGATCCCGGCCGCGACCGGATCGTCCCCGGCGCAGGCCGCCACCCGGGGCGCGAAGGAGGCCAGGACTGCGGCACGGTCCGCACGGGGATAGAGCAGGCCGGGCAGCCCGCGCACCGGGCCGAAGTGCCGCTCGGCGTCCGTCAGCAGCGGGACGGAGCCGCCGTCCCGCCCGTCGTGGGCGCGCAGCGCCGCCTCCAGTCCCGCCCGGCCGATCCAGGCGCCGCTGCCGCAGTCGCCCAGCAGATGCCCCCAGCCGTCCGCCCGCCGCCAGCTCGTCAGATCGGTGCCGAGCGCGATCAGCCCCGTGCCCGCGGCGACGACGGCGCCGGCCCGCGGTCCCAGCGCGCCCACATAGGCGGTGACCGCGTCGGCGGCGAGCGCGACGGCCCGCACCCCGAGCTCCCGGGTCAGTGCGCCCGGCAGATCCGTCCGCAGCGCGCCGCCCAGGGAGGCGAACCCGGCGGCTGCGACGACGGCCGTTTCCAGGCCGCTGACCCCGGTCCGCGCCATCAGCGCCCTGGCCGTGGGCACGAGTTGCTCCATGAGGTGTCCCGGGTCGATCCCCCGCGCACCGGTGCGGACGGGCTCCCGCGACTCCTGTTGCGCGGACGGGCCGCCTCCCAGACCCCCCACGGCGACCCGCAGGCCGGAGCCCCCCGAATCGACGGCCAGGAAGCCCGGCCCGGCTCCCGCACGGTTCACGGCAGGCACCGGTCCACCGGCTGTCCCGCATGCCGGATCAGCTGGTCATCGCTCCGGCCGAGGGCGTTTCGGCGCCGCAGGATGCACATCAGTGGCCTCTCCGCTCCTTCCCGGTGAGCGGACAGGGTAGTGCCAGGAGCGGCGTCCGTGCCTGAGAGCTTCCGCGTTTGTGCAGGGAGACGGCGCGTACCAGTAGAGTGACGCGCCGTGGCACCACGACCCTTGCACGAACTTGTCGAAGCAGGCTGGGCGAAGGCTCTTGAACCTGTCGCCGAACGCATCGCGACCATGGGGGACTTCCTCCGGGCCGAGATAGCGGCGGGCCGGACGTATCTTCCGTCCGGGGCGAACGTCCTGCGGGCCTTCCAGCAGCCCTTCGACGACGTTCGCGTGCTGATCGTGGGTCAGGACCCCTATCCGACCCCGGGAATGGCCATCGGTTTGAGTTTCGCGGTCTCGCCCGAGGTGCGCTCGTTGCCGGGAAGTCTGGAGAACATCTTCCGCGAGATGCACTCCGACCTCGGGCTGCCCAGGCCGTCGAACGGCGATCTGACGCCGTGGACGCGGCAGGGCGTGCTGCTGCTCAACAGGGCGTTGACGACGGCCCCGCGCAAGCCGGGCGCCCACCGGGGCAAGGGCTGGGAGGAGGTCACGGAGCAGGCGATCCGGGCGCTGGCCGCGCGCGGCAAACCGCTGGTGTCCATTCTTTGGGGGCGTGACGCACGCAATCTGCGGCCGCTGTTGGGGGATCTTCCGGCGATCGAGTCCGCGCACCCCTCCCCGATGTCGGCGGACCGTGGCTTCTTCGGCTCGCGCCCGTTCAGCCGGGCCAACGACCTGCTGCTGCGGCAGGGTGCGCAGCCGGTGGACTGGCGACTGCCGTAGCCCAGGGCGCACCCGACGCCCCGACCCGCCGGTGGCCCGGACCTGGGGCCTGACCCTGGCCGAGACCCCGGGGCGGGCCGGACACCTCAGCCCACGACCGCGGCGCGCACGCACAGCACGTCGGGCAGGTGGGACGCGAGCAGCCGCCAGCTGTCCCCGTCGTCGTCCGAGGCATACACCTCGCCGTTGCGGTTGCCGAAGTACACGCCGGCCGGGTCCGCGTCGTCCGTGCAGAGCGCGTCGCGCAGCACCGTGCCGTAGTGGTCCTCCTGGGGGAGCCCGGTGGTCAGCGGTTCCCAGGTCTTGCCCGCGTCCGCCGTGCGGAAGACCCGGCAGCGGCGGTCGGCGGGCACCCGGTCCGCGTCGGCGTTGATCGGGAAGACATAGGCCGTGTCACCGCGGTGCGGGTGGGCGGCCACCGCGAAGCCGAAGGTGGACGGCAGGTCCGCGCCGATGTCCGTCCAGTGCCCGCCCGTGTCGTCGCTGCGGTACACCCCCCAGTGGTTCTGCAGGTAGAGGCGGTCGGGATTCACCGAGTCCTGGGCGATCTTGTGCACGCACTGGCCGAACTCCGGGTTCGGGTCCGGCAGGAACACCGCGGACACACCGGAGTTGGACGGCGTCCAGCTCGTGCAGCCGTCCGTGGTCCGGAACACTCCGGCGGTCGAGACGGCGACGGTCACCGCCCGCGGGTCGCGGTGATCGGTCACCACCGTGTGCAGACCCTCACCGCCACCGCCCGGCACCCACTGCGAGCGGGTGGGGTGCTCCCACAGCGGGCGCACCAGCTCGAAGCTCTCCCCGCGGTCCTCCGAGCGGTAGAGGGCGGCCGGTTCGGTGCCCGCGTACACCACGTCCGGCTCGGCGGCGGCCGGGTGCAGCTGCCAGACCCGCTCCAGTGAGGCGCCGGTGTCCTTGGGGAACCTGACGGCCGGCCGGGCCGGTTCCGTCCAGGTGCGGCCCAGGTCGTCGGAGTGGAACACCGACGGGCCCCAGTGCGCGCTGTCGCCACCGGCCAGCAGCCGCGGGGTGCCGCCGCGGGTGTCCAGGGCGACCGAGTAGACCGCCTGTGCGTTGAAGCAGGGACTCGCGTCGAACTCCCAGGCGCCACCTCGCCGCCGCCCGATGAACAGGCCCTTTCGGGTGCCCACGGCGAGCAGTACCTCGGTCATGCCGATCACCTCCGGGACGTCTTTGTCACACGCAGTTCTCAGACACGGGCCAGTCTGCACCCCCGCACTGACAGACACCTCTGCACGTGACATCGCCGCAGGTCAGGCGGGTCGCGTCGATCTGCCGTCAAGAACAGTGGGGCGTCTTCCGGCCAGACGCCCCCGCGAACCGGGCTCTCGTGCGACCGTCGAGTGGGGGACTCGACCTGAGCAACACGGGGGTGTCCCCCGTATGGGAAGGCGGCCGGGAAGGCGGCCGGTCTGTCCGTGCGCTCGTGAGGAGGATGCCTTTGAAGGCGTTCCGTGGTCCGAAGGTCTGGCTGTGGCGGTGGCGGCGCAACCCGCTCAAACGCCGTGCCGACATGATGGAGGCCTGGCTGGTGCTCGGCGTCTGGCTGCTCACCGTCCTGACCGGTGTGCTGTCGGGACTGGCGGCGGCCGGCTCCATCGAGCACGGGCTGGCCCGGGAGCGAGCCGAATGGCGTCCGGTCGTGGCCCGGGTCACCGAGAAGGCCCCCGGAAAGGCGAGCAGCGGTGACCAGGTGTGGGCCGAGGTGCGCTGGAAAGCGGCGGACGGCTCCTCGCACACCGGCCAGGCCCGCGTCGCACCCGGCAGCGGGGCGGGCGCCCCGGTCACGGTGTGGACCGACCCGCAGGGCAGCCTGGTCACCCGTCCCGCCTCGGCCTCCCAGGCCCATCTGCGCGCCGGCCTGATAGGCACCCTCGTCGGGGTCAGCGCCGCCGCCGTCCCCTTCGTCTCCGGCATGGCCCTGCGGGGACGCCTGGAACGCCGCCGCATGGCCGACTGGGACGCCGAATGGGCCCGACTGGGCCCGCAGTGGGGGCGGATGACCGGCTGAGAGCGGGACCGTCACCACCGCGAAACGGCGCAGACGGGGGCGGTCGTACGAAGCGCCGCCGAGTGCGCCTCGTACGACCGCCGCAGGGGGAGCCGCCTGGAGGACCTGGAACTACCCGCAGGTGATGTCGGACTACCTGTAGGTGATGTCGGAGGACGAGTACTTGCAGTACGTCCCGTCGGGGTCCGAGCCGTTCTTGGGCGGCTCCTTGCCTGTGTTGTTGCCGATGTACTTCTGGCAGGGAACGATCTTCTTGCCGGAATCACCCACGATGGTGATCTTCTTCAGGGTCGCGCTGTCGCCGTAGTTGGTGTTGATCCCGACGAGCGCGCTGCCCTTGTAGGTCGCCTCGATGGTGTTGAGGTTGATGGTCCGCTTGTACTGCGTCCTGCAGTTGCCGCAGGAACGGACCAGCTTGCCGAAGTTCTGCACCGCGAAGTTCGAGACGTTGAGCGTTCCGGCGCCGTTGAACTGGAACACCTTGTCGCTGGCCTCCTTCGCGCCGCCGCCGGAGACGGTGTACACGTTCGACGAGGAGGAGCCGAGGAACGTCGCCGCGTCCTCGCCGACGTCCTCCCACCAGACGTTCTGCAGTGTGCAACTGCCCAGGCAGTGGATGCCGTCCGCGGCGGGGGCGCCGATGATGACGTTCTTGAGAACGGCACCGGGGGCCAGTTCGAGGATCGGGTCCTGGTCCTCGCTCTGGCCGCCGGTGCCCAGGTCCCCGCTGCCGTACAGCCGCTTCATCCCGTAGTCCTTGGTGCCGGAGACGGAGATGGTTGCGGTGACCGCCTGGCTGCCGTTGGGGGTGGGCCAGGTGGCGGCGTTCGCGGGCGTCAGAGCGCCGTCTGTCATGATCATGACAGCAGTGACCCCGACGGCGGCCAGTGTGCCGGTCAGGGCGCGCCCGCGGGCGCGTGGTCGTGTCGAAGAAGTCATGTCCCGATTCCTTCTTCCTGGTTGTGGGGGTACGGAACCGTGCCGTGTTCGCGCTGCTGTATGCAGCCATGTACATGAACGACGTGCGTCATGTGGAACGCCGCATTGGAACCGATCACTATATGTGGTGCACGCCGGTTCGCGCGGTCACACTGCTGAACGGACCGTAGGGGGTAAGCGCTTTCTAGTCAACGCCTCGCGCAGAAGGGGTCCGGGCTCGGCCGCGCCGATCCGGCCATCGGGAGAAGTGGCGTGGGAGCGCTTCCATGAAGGCCATGTCCATGCCACGATGCCCCGGACGTTCCCCTCATGGAAGGGACGAGGAGATGCCCCCCACAGTGCCCTTACGCCGCGCCCTGAGCGCGCTCCTCGCGGCGCTGCTCCCGCTGCTCGCGGCGGTGTTCCTCACCGCGCCGCCGGCCGCCGCCCGCACGGACGCCCCCGCCGCCGTGCCCACGGCCCAGCTCACCGAGGTCACCGGCTTCGGCGACAACCCGAGCAACCTGCAGATGTACGTGTACGTGCCGAGCGGCGTCACCGCCCACCCGGCGATCGTGGTGGCCGTCCACTGGTGCGGCGGGTCCGCCTCCGCGATGTACTCGGGCACCGAGTGGGCCCAACTGGCGGACCAGTACGGGTTCGTCGTCGTGTACCCGTCGGTGACCCGGGCCGGCAAGTGCTTCGACGTCTCCTCCCCGCAGGCCCTGCGCCACGGCGGCGGCAGCGACCCCGTCGGCATCAGGTCGATGGTGGACTGGGCGACCCGCACCTACTCGGCCGACACCGGAAAGGTGTTCGTCACCGGCATCTCGTCGGGCGCGATGATGACGAACGTCCTGCTCGGCGACTACCCGGACGTCTTCGCCGCGGGCGCCGCGTTCTCCGGGGTGCCCTTCGGCTGCTTCGCCACCACCGACGGCTCGGAGTGGAACAGCACCTGCTCCGGCGGCAATCTCACCCACACCGCGAAGGAGTGGGGCGACCTGGTCCGGGCCGCCTACCCCGGCTACACCGGCCCCCGGCCGCGGATGCAACTGTGGCACGGCACCGAGGACGACGTGCTGCGTTACCCCAACTTCGGGGAGGCGATCAAACAGTGGACCGACGTCCTCGGCGTGAGCCAGACACCCGCCGCCACCGACTCGCCCCAGTCCGGCTGGACCCGCACTCGCTACGGCTCCACCGGTGACCGGGCCCCCGTCGAGGCCATCAGCCTCCAGGGCGTCGGACACAACCTGTACACCTACGGCATGGGGGCCCGCGCACTGCACTTCTTCGGCCTCGACAGCGGCGGCACCGTACCCCCGCCTCCCGCCGGGCCCTGCAGGGTGACGGTCACCACGAACGCCTGGAGCACCGGCCTGACCGCCTCCGTGACCATCACCAACACCGGGACGGCAGCGGTCACCGGCTGGAAACTGGGCTTCACCCTGCCCTCCGGCCAGACCATCACGGGCGGCTGGAACGCCACCTACAGCCCGTCCTCCGGGGCGGTGACGGCCACCAACGTCTCCTACAACGGCACGATCGCGCCGAACGCGAGCGTCAGCATCGGCTACCAGGCGACGCACACCGGCAACAGCGCCGCGCCCACCGCCTACACGCTCAACGGAACCGCCTGCACCGTCAGTTGACAGACCCGGGTGCGCGCCGGAGGGGAGTACGGCGCGCACCCCCCACCCGACCCCGTACAGGAAGGGCACAGTGAAGCCGCCCAGACGTGTCCCGCTCGCCACCCTGATCAGCACCTGCGTCCTCACGCTCGCCCTTCTGGTGACGTCGTCGGCGCTCACAGCGCTGGTCAGGTCCCGGTCCACCGCACCGCAAGCCACCGCCCACCAGCCCTCCGGTCAGCACTGGGTGAACACCTGGACCGCGATGCCGCAGCTCACCGAACCCGCCAACCTGCCACCCGCACCGTTCACGGGTGAGAAGTCCGTCCTGGCCGACACGACCCTGCGGCAGACCCTGCGGGTGTCCACCGGAGGCCACCGCATCCGGCTGCGCTTCTCCAACGCCTACGGTGACACCCCGCTGCCGCTCACCGCGGTGACGGTGGCGCTGCCACAGGGCGGACAGGCGGGAGTCAGCGCGATCGAGCCCGGCAGCACCCGCCGGGCGACCTTCTCGGGGCACGCCTCCACGACCGTTCCCGTGGGCGCCCAGGTCGTCTCCGACCCCCTGGCCCTCGACCTGCCGGCCGGATCCGTCCTGACCGTCACGGCCTACCTGGCGCAGGGCCAGCCGTCGCTCGCGCTCACCTCCCACCCGGGCTCGCGCACCACCTCGTACCTGATCGGGGGCGACCACACCCAGGACCAGGACCTGCCGGGCGCGACCCCGGTCAACCACTGGTACCTGCTGAGCGACGTGGAGGTCCTGGCACCCGCGGCCACCGAGGCACTGGCGATCCTGGGCGACTCCCTCACCGACGGCCGCGGCTCCACCACCAACGGCAACGACCGCTGGCCCGACCAGTTCTTCGACCGGCTCCAAAGCCGCGCCGCGACCTCCGGCATCGCCGTGCTGAACCAGGCCGCGGGCGGCAACCGCGTCCTCAACGACGGGCTCGGCCCCAACGTCCTCGCCCGCCTCGACCGCGACGTCCTCTCCCGCAGCGGTGTCTCGTGGCTGATCGTCTTCGAGGGCGTCAACGACATCGGCACCGCCGACGCCACGCCCGCTGCCCAGCGCCGGGTCACCGACGACCTGATCGCCGCCTACCGGCAGATCGTCGTCCGCGCCCACGCCCAGGGCATCCACGTCTACGGCGCCACCGTGACGCCCTTCGGCGGCAGTTTCTACGACGACACGGCGGGCGAGCGCGAAGCCTCCCGGCAGCGCGTCAACGACTGGATCCGCACCCCCGGCCACTTCGACGCGGTCATCGACTTCGACCGCGCGGTACGGGACCCGGACAACCCGCGCCGTCTGCAGCCCACCCTGCACGACGGCGACTGGCTGCACCTGAACCCGACGGGGTACGGGAAGCTGGCCGCCGCGGTGCCGGCCGGGCTGTTCCGCAAGGGGTGAGGGCTGCCCTGCCGGAGGGGCACCGCGCCGGTCACGAGTGGTGGGAGGGAGCCCACCGCCCCGTGCCGGCGCACCGGCGCCGGTGGCCGCCGCAGGTCACCAGGGCACGGTCCCCGCGTCGTCGAAGAACTCGCCGGTCGGGCCGTCGTCCGGCAGGGTCGCGAGCCTGATCGCGACAGCCGCGCCCTGCTCCGGGGTGCGGTACCCGCGGAAACCGTTGAGGTCGGTGGCGCAGTAGCCGGGGCACGCGGCGTTGATCAGGATGTTCGTCTCGCGCAGCTCCTTGGCGTACTGCACCGTGACGGCGTTGAGGAACGTCTTCGACGGTGAGTACGCGGCGGCGATCGGGCCCACTTCGGCGCCGGGAGTGGTCTGCAGGGTGAGCGAGCCGACGCTGCTGGACATGTTCACGATCCGTGGTGACGCCGAGCGGCGCAGCAACGGCAGCATCGCGTTGGTGACGCGGATGACGCCGATGACGTTGGTCTCCACGGCCGCCCGCACCGTCGCCGGATCGACCGTGGTGGGCATCTGTTGTGCGCTGCCGGTTATGCCGGCGTTGTTGACCAGCACGTCGAGGCGCCCGACGCCGTCCTCGATCAGCTCGGCGGCGGCCGCCACGCTCGCATCGTCGGTCACGTCGAGCGGCACGCCGAACGCGTCGAAGCCTGCGGCACGCAGCTTCGCCACGGCGGCCTCGCGACGCTCCTCGTCCCGGGCGCCGACACCGACCTTCCAGCCGAGGGCGCCCAGACCGGCCGCGATCTCGTACCCGATGCCCTTGTTCGCGCCGGTCACCAGCGCGGTTCTCTGTTCACTCATGGGACTGATCCTGTCCCGGTCCGCCGGGGGCCGGCCAACACCGATCGGGTGGGCAGCGATACCGCTCGGGTATCGCCACAGGTGGGGATAGCATGGCGGCGTGGAGACACGGGAGTTGCGGTACTTCGTCGCCGTCGCGGAAGAGCTGCACTTCGGGAGGGCGGCACAGCGGCTGGGGATCGCGCAGCCGCCGCTGTCGCGGGCGATCCGCCAGCTGGAACGACGCCTCGGGGCGGCGCTGCTCGAACGCACCAGTCGCGCCGTCACACTCACCGACGCCGGGGCGGTGCTCCTGGAGGAGGGCCGGGCGGCGCTGGACGCGGTCGAAGCCGCCGAACGTCGCGCCCGCCGTGCCGCGCTCGCCGCGACCGGCCAGGCCGGCGTGGTCCTCGTCGCGAAGGCCGGCGCGGCCGGCGAGCTGCTGGCGCGACTGCTCGACGCCTATGCCGCCGAACCCGATGCGGTCACCGTCGACGTGCTCCTGTGCGGGATCGGCGAGCAGGAACGGCTGTTGCGCGACGGCCGGGCCGATGTGGCCCTGCTGCACCGGCCGTTCGACACTACGGCCGGCTTGGACACCGAAGAGCTCCGCACGGAGGGGCAGGTGGTGATCCTGCCGGCCGGACACCCCCTCACGAGGCGGACACACGTGCGGATGGCCGACGTCGCCGACCTGCCCGGCCTGCCGATGCCACGCTGGCCCGGCCCAGGCCGCACCTACCCGGACGGTCCCGGCCCGCAGGTCCGCGACCATGCGCAGTTGCTCCAGCTGATCGCGCTCGGCCGCGCCTGCGCGATCCTGCCGGAGTCGTCCCGGGCGCATCTGGGGGACGCCCTCGCCGCGGTGCCGGTGCTGGACGCGCCGGCGGTCACCACGGTGATCGCGTGGCCACCCCACAGCCGGTCCAGAGCCGTCGCCGGCCTCGTCCGGACCGCGGCAGGTCTCTAGGGGGTGTCTTGAGGATCATGCCGGGGTCGCGGGGCCTGGCACGCACTCCCCCACGCTCGGCTTCGCTCGAGCGGGGGCCCCATCGCGCTGACGCCCTCCTCCGCCTTGTATCTGCACGCTCCCCCACGCTCGAACAGACCCGCGCGGGGGCACCCCCATCGCCCCCGCACGGACCGACTGGACGACACCGTCGGTCCGGACCGGCCTGATCAGCCGGTAGATGTCCCGTGCGGCATAGCGTTCGAGGCAGCGGACGATCTCGCGACGTGTCTTGCCCTCGGCAAGACGTCGTCGCAGAGAGCCCTGGGACCGGTCGTCCCAGCGCAGACGGCACATAGGCTGCGAAGGACGCCTCACTGGCGAGTCGCTCAGGGTTGTCGCCGAGCGAGATGAGCAGGGCGGCGGCCCGCCATTGACTCGACCATGAGGCCGACCAAGCCGGTGCGGCCTGTCCCGTGCCACTGGATCTTGACCGCGATCACCGCAGGTCAGCGACTCAGCGCACCTTCGGTGTGCTGAGTCGCTGACCTGCACTTATGTGCAGTTCCTCGTAAACGTGTAGGTCATAGCCTTGCTATCGTCATGCAGGCTGCTCGATTTGTGGGGACCTGGGGGTCAGGAAGGCTTGACCGCCGAGACCGGGGTGACGGTCACCTTGTTGTCGCACTCGGCCCACACCCCGTCGTTCAGGGCGACCTGGTGCTTCCCGGAGTGCGGCAGCCCGATGACCATCGTCGGATACGTCACCGGGGCCTTGCCCGACACGCAGTAGCCGTCGGCCTCCCCCTGGACCTGGACGAAGGTCAGCTTCACCCACGCCTTGCCGTGCGGCCGGACCGTCACGGTGGCCGCCTTGCCGGTGGGGGTGACCGTGAGCGGGGTGTTGTGGGCGGGGGAGCCGTTGCCGGCGCCCGCGACCGTCGGATGGCCCTTCAGGACGCACGTCTTCCGGGAGACGTTGGTGAACTGCACGACCGCCGCCCCGGTCCCGGTCCCGACGGGCCGGTGGACGGCCTGCCAGGCGCTGACCTGGAGGGCGGAGGCCGGGCAGGCGGGCGGCGGGGTGGAGGTGGTGGTGCTCGCCGCCATGGCGGTGCCGGGCAGGATGCCGGTCACCGCCGCCGCGACGGCCGTGACCGCCGTCGTCGCCAGAGCCGCCCTGCGAATGCCGTTGTTGTGACGCATGCTGTCGTCCCCCTGAGTCGTCTCGTCCGCGGGTTTCGGTCGTCGGTTGTTGCCCCGCGGTGGTCGTGGTACGTGAGTGCAGACGGGGCGGGAGAGCGGCAGGGTTCCGTGCGGCGACTACTTGTGACGGAACGGTGACGACAGGCTGCACCTGTGCAGATGGCCGTCAGGGCAGACAGAAGCACGCGTGCTCGGGCGGCGCAGCGGGTGGTGGCCTTCGAGTGCGACGTAGAGCGTCATGGCCAGGGACCACAGGTCGGAGGCGGGGCCGCCTTCGTGGCCGCGGATCCGCTCGGGGGCCATGTACTCGGGGGAGCCGACGAGCGATCCGGTCATGGTGAGCGCGGTCGCGTCGTGCAGGGTGGCGATGCCGAAGTCGGTGAGTACCGGCGTGCCGTCGCTGCGGAACGGGATGTTGCCGGGTTTGACGTCGCGGTGCTGGATCCCGCCGGCGTGGGCGGCGCGCAGGGCGGCCAGCACGCCGCGGCCGATGCGGGCGGCTTCGGGCAGACTCAGCGGGCCGGAGGCGAGGCGGTCGGCGAGGCTTCCGCCGTGGACCCGTTCCATCACCAGGTAGGGATGCGGGTACTCGGCGGTGTCGATGATGTGGTGGATCGTCATCACGTGGGGGTGCTGGAGGCGGGCCAGGGTCCGCGCCTCGCGCAGGACCCGCTCGCGCATCGTGCGGGCGCCCTCGGGGTCCGCGGCGGCGGTCGCCGGATCGGCGGGGCGGACTTCCTTCAGCGCCACCTCCCGGTCAGGGCGGTGTCGTACGCCCGCCAGACCACTCCCAGACCCCCGCCGCCGAGCTGCTGCAACGGCGTGAACCGGCCGTCGATCAAAGGCCGCGCTCGAGAGCAATGGCGCGGCATCGCCACCCGCTATGACAAACAGCCCGGCGCTACAGTGCCGCGATCACCCCGGCCAGCACACCCGTCTGGCTCGACACATGATCGGCAAGACGTTCCCTGGCAACCGGTCGCAGGCGCCCGGTCATCAGTGGGGCCCGGTTCTCAGGGCGTCGCCGTCCGTGCAGCCGCCAGCAGTGACTCCCAGTCGGCCAGCTTGACCACGCTCCGCCCGAGCGAGGCCCCGAGCGCCGCCTCGGCCCGCTCGATCGCCTGCCAGCCCGCCCACGGCACCGGCTCGATCCCGGCCGCCCGGAGCACCGCGGCGGGATCGTCCGGGACGGCCCTGCGGGCGAGGGCGGGGGCGTCCGCGAGCAGGGAGGCCGCCGTCTCCTTGGCGCACGGGCGGTTGGTGCCGATGACGCCCGTGGGGCCACGCTTGATCCAGCCGGCCACGTACTCACCCGGCGACACGGCGGACCCGCGCACCACCCTGCCCCGCACGTTCGGCACTGTGCCGCTCGCCGCGTCGAACGGCAGGCCCTCCAGGGGCACTCCGCGGTAGCCGACCGAGCGGAGCACCAATTGGGCCGCCACGTCCTCGAACCGGCCGGTGCCCGTGACACCGCCCCGCCCGTCCGGCGCGGTCCTCTCGAAGCGCACCGCGCCCACGCGTCCGCCCTCGGCGAGGAGTTCGACGGGGCGCAGGCAGAAGCGCAGCCGGATGTGGTGCGCCGCCTCCGCCGGCGGTCGCTCCGCCCAGCCGCGCAGCACCTCCACGTTGCGCCGCTGCGCCGCGGGCAGCCCGGACGGGTCGGCGTACGCCGGGTCGAGTGCCAGCTCGGCCGGGTCCACGGTGACCTCGGTGCCGGGCAGGCTGCCCAGCTCGCGCAGCTCCTTGGTGGTGAAGCGGGCCTGGGAGGGGCCACGTCGGCCCACCATCAGGACTTCCCGCACCCCGCTCGCCGCCAGCGTGGTCAGCGCCGCCTGCGGCATGTCCGTCGGGCTGAGTTCCGCCACGCCGCGGGCCAGCATCCGGGTGACGTCCACCGCCACGTTGCCCACGCCGATGACCACGGCCGACCGGACCCCGGTCAGGAAACCGGCCTCGACCGCATCGGGATGCGCGCTGTACCAGGCCACGAACTCGGTCGCGGACCAGCTGCCCGGCAGCTCCTCACCCGGAATGCCGAGGTGCCGGTCGGTCGCGGCGCCCACGCAGTACACGACCGCGTGGTACAGCTCCCGCAGCCGCCGCACCGGCACCCCGCCGGGCCCGCCGACCCGCACGCCCCCGAGGAACCGCACCCGGTCGTGCTCCAGCACCGTCCGCAGACTGCCCTGCAGCGACTTGATCTTCTCGTGGTCCGGGGCCACCCCGTAGCGCACCAGCCCATACGGACACGGCAGGCGGTCCAGTACGTCGACGAACACCTCGGAATCCAGCTGGACCAGGCTCTGGGCGGTGTAACACCCGCTCGGCCCGGAGCCGACGACGGCGACACGCATGGCTCCAGCATCCCACCGGGACGACTCCCCGGACAGAGCCGATGGAGTGACGCGCCTCAGCGGGCGGCGCCCCGTTCCTCCGTCGCGAAGAACCGGGACAGATCCTTCTCGCACTGACCCTCGGCGGTCTGGGCCCCGGGCGGGACGCCCAGCTCCCAGTCCAGGCGGTAACGCTTGAACAGCTCGTCCCGCAGCGTCGGGATCGGCATCGGCACGCCCGGGACCAGCGCCGCGTACACCGCGCCCATCAGCAGCGCGCGCAGCAGGGGATAGTCGGCCCGGACGTCATGGGAGCCGTACCTGGCGACCGTGTCGCCGAGCAGCTCGGACAGGCGCCGCTGATCCGGGCACGGGACGAGGCCCTCGGCCTGCAGGAGCCCGGCCATGTGCTGACGCATCAGCACGGGCCGGTCCCGGGCCAGGCCCAGGATCGCGTCGATGGCCCGCGCCAGCCGCTCCCGCCCGTCGTCGGTGCGCGGCTCGCGCTCCAGCGCCTCCTCCAGCGTGCGGTGCATCAGCCGGTGCACGGCGGACTGCACGAGCTGGCGTTTGCCGGGGAAGTAGTACGACACCAGTCCGCGTGCCGAGCCCGCCCGGTCCGCGATGTCGCCCAAGGTCGTGGCCTCGTACCCGTGCTCACCGACCAGCTCGACCGCGGCCTGCAGGAGCCGTTCCCGGGAACGCCGCCGCAACTCTTCATTGACCGAGGCGCTGCGCGGGGACATGCTGTAACTCCTGCGTTGACTGGCTGCCAGCCAACTATACTCAACGTACCGGGCACCGCTTCGCGCGGGGCTCGCTCAGGGCTGCCGTCCGTCTGGGGCGACGCGGGGGATCGTCTCAGGCGGGCGGCTCGGCATGTCCACCAGGTCCAGCACCGGCAGCAGGGCGTCCGGGCGCTCGGACACCGGCAGGTGGTCCACGAAGTGCACCCGGCACCCGAGGGCCGCCGCACCGCCGTCCGCGGGCCGGCTGTCGCCGACCATCAGCACGCCCGGAGGGTCGACTCCGAGCGCCTCGCAGGCCGTGGCGAACAGCCGCGGGTCGGGCTTCTGGACACCGTGTTCGTACGACAGCACGTAGGTGTCGACGTACGCGTCGAGGCCATGTTCCCGGAAGACCGGGCGCAGGTCCCAGCCGATGTTGCTGACCACGCCCACGGGGATCCCGCGCTCACGCAGGGTGCGCAGCACCGCGGCCGCGTCCGGGTACGGAGCCCAGGCCCGCGGGGACATGTGCCGGTCGTACAACGCGTCGTGCAGCCCCGGATCGGGCAGCGGCACCCGGCGGGACAGGCCGGTGTACGCGGCCCGGTGCAGCGCGGCGCTCTCGTCCCTGACCGCCCACAGTCCGGCCAGCTCCGCCGGCAGCTCGACCGGGGCGGCCCCGCCGGGCAGCGCCCCGGCGGCTTCCAACGCGCGTGCCGTCTCCGCCAGTTCGCGCTCGGGCAGCTCCAGCGCGGCCTCGGCCAGTACGGCGCGCAGCCAGGACTCGGTGGACTCGACACGGAACAGGGTCCCGGAGAAGTCGAAGAGGACGGCGGTCATGCGCCGGACTCTACCCGCGCGTTCACGGCCGAGGAGGGCGGTCGCGGCGCATGAGGGCGGCCGCGTCGCGGACCGACCGGGCGTGCGGCTCGAACGAGGGCCGGACATGCCGGCGGACCGGCCGCTCGGCTTCGTCGACGCCCGTGGCCGCCCGTTCACCGGCGCGCATCCCGCGACGTGCGGCCACGGTCCCCGCCGAAGTTCGTCTGCCGGCCGGCGCAGGAGGAGGCTTCGCGTGCGGGGGTGGCCGCTTCCCGAGTGCCGGGGTGCTGCTGCGGCACGGACGCTCCCGCGGCCGCGGCAGGACGCCGACGGCGCCCAGTTGACCGTGGTGGTGCCGGCGCCTCCGTACGACGTCTTCGCGCCTCGCTCACCCGCCGCGCGGCCGGCCCGCGTCCGCGCGGACGTCAGCGAGAGCGTGCCCGAGCGCCCCACGGCGACTCGTACGCCGCGATCGCCAGCGCCACCAGGAGCGCCCCGAGCAGCCAGCCGCCGACCACGTCCGACGGCCAGTGCACACCCAGCCACACGCGGGTAAGGCCGACGCCCGCCACCGAGAGGACGGCGAGGGCGAGGGCCGTACGCCACAGGGCGCGTTCGGCGCCGAAGCGGTGGAGCAGCCACAACAGCAGACCGCAGACCACCGTGGCGGTCATGGCGTGGCCCGAGGGGAACGCCGCGTAGTGGGCGGAGTCGACGGGGTCCCGCCAGACCGGACGGGGACGTCCGACGGCGTCCTTGAGGGCCTGCTGCACCACCGCGGCCACCGCGCAGGTCACCGCCAGCCACACGGCCGTCCACCACGCCGAGCGGCGCCACACCAGCCACACCGCGGCCGCCGCGCATCCCAGACGCATCGTCAGCGGGTCCCAGAACCAGTCGGTCAGGATGCGGAAGGTGCGCGTCACACCGTGCTCCTCGACCGCCCACCGGTGGGTGGTGCGCGACACGTCCCCGTCCAGGGCCACCAGGGGATGCCATCTGCTCGCGACCAGCGTCAGCAGGAGCGCGGAACACAGCGCGAGGACCGTGGCGGTGAGGGCGGCCGCGCGGTACTCCCGCGGGCGGGGCGGGGACTCCAGGGACGGGTGGGCCATACTGCGATCTTCGCCGAAGCAGACGGGACGAGGCCAATCCCGGGCCGGTCCGATCGCGCGGGCCCGCGCGTCACCCCAATGCCCGCAGCCCCGGCACCACGGCCACCAGCACCGGGATCACCGGTAGCACGGCCGCCGCCGCGGTCAGGCGCAGGCGGCGCACGGCCGTGAGGCGGTCCGGGGGAGTGAGGAGGCGGTGCACGCGTTGCGGAACGTGGGCGTGCCGGGTGGGGCCGGGGCCGAAGACGCCCCGGTCCTCGTTGAGTTCCACCAGAGCCAGCGCGGTCGTCAGGCGGCCGAAGCGGCGGGAGGCCGTGTCGTCGGCGGCGAGTTCGACCAGCCGGTGCATCTCGTCACGGAACGCGGCGAACACCGGGATCTGCGGAAAGCCGCCCGCCAGCGCGGCCGAGCAGTGCAGCAGCCAGTCGTGGCGGGCCTGCGCGTGTCCCTGCTCATGGGCGAGGACGGCGTCCAGCTGCCGCCCCTTCAACCGGCGCAACGCGGCCGTACTGACGACCAGTCGTGGGGTGGCGCCCGGCAGCCACCAGGCGTCCGGACGCTCGCCCTCCAGCACGACCAGACGGCCTCCCGAGGGCTCCTCACCGGGCAACAGCGGTGCGCGCACCAGGAGTTCTGCCCGCCTCCGGAGCCGCCGGGTGCGGGCCAGCGCCACCTCGCGGACCAGCATCGCCGCGCTCCACAGCCCGCCGCACGCCAGCGCGACCGCGGTCCCCGCCGCCCAGCGCCCGGCCGTGCCGAAGGCGTAGGCGTCCACGACACCCCTCGGCGCCGAAGCGAACACGTGCCCCCGCACCGCCTGCCAGGCAGCGGCGGCGCTGAGCGTCATCGACAACGCGCAACACAACAGGACGGCCGCGACGACGCACTGCCACGCCCACAGGGCGACCACCGGTTCACGGTCCGTCCAGTCCGCCCGGGCGAGCAGCCGTGGGCCGGCGACGGCGGCCAGGACGCCGAGCAGCAGCAGTGCCGCGGGGACCATCATGGGCAGCACTCTAGGAGCGGCACGCTACCGAGCGGTACGGTCCGCCGCGGCAAAGTGACGCAGGCAACGCCCGCGCCGCACGAGGCCACGGCGTGTTCAGAGGGTCAGCAGCATGGCCACCATCGCGATCCCCATGGACAGCCGGCACGCCCGTGCCAGCTCCGGCCGGTCGCCCCAGCGGACGGTCCGTGGGCCGGCCGCGGCGGGGGCGGGGACCAGGCGGACTCCGCCGATCAGCACGTAGCCGGTGAAGTAGAGCAGCAGCACACCCGTCAGCAGGGGGACCCCCGTGCCGCCGTGCGCGTGGTGCGATCCGGGGGAGCCCGGGGATGCGGGGGAGGCCGACATCGCGACCGCCATGTAGACCATGGCCGCGCTGCCCACCAGATGATGCAGATGGTGCGGGCTGCCGCGCGCGGCCCACAGGGCACGCAGCGCCGCCGCACCGAACACGGCCGCGTAGAGCGGCCAGGTCCACGCCGGTGGGCTGAACGCCTCGCCCGGCACGGCCATCGCGGCCATGCCGAAGCCCATGAGCGCCTCGCCGCCCGCGGCACGGCGTTGCTCCTCGACGCTGCTGCGCATCCGCAGCAGACAGTAGGCCCCGGTCGCCGCGCACAGCGCGACCAGCAGCCAGCCGGGCGAAGTCGGTCCGTGCACGCGCACCTCCGCGCTCCACTGTCGGTCGAGGGATGCGATGCCCCGTCCGTACGGTGCGCACGCGAGCGCATCGGGGTGCACGGGAGCACTCCGTGGAGCACGGCAGGCGGGGGCGTGCCGCGGCGACACCCACGGGCGGCCCTGCCGGCAGGGCTGCCGACCCGTCCCGAGGGATGGGTGCGCTGGGCGCCTGAGACGCGGTCGTCGCGACCGTTGACGCGGGCCCGGAGTGATCCCTACGGTCGACACGTTCGGTTTGCCGACTGATGTACGAAATGACGAACAGGACGTGCCGTGACCACCGCAACCTCCGCCGCCCAGACGCTCACCGTCGACCTCGGCACCGACACCGGGCCCGTCCACGGCGGCGCGAGCGGCACCCTGTACGGGCTGTACGGCGAGGGTGTGCCCAGCCGCAACGTCGTCGAGGGCATGCATGTCCGCACGGTCGCCACCAAGGCCCAGGACGGCACCCAGCACCCGGGAGCCGACGCCCTGGAGATCCTGCCGTCCTTCGTCGCGGCGGGCGGCCGGGACGTGTACGTCTACATGACCGACATCTATCGCGGCTTCCCCTACGAGTGGCCCGGCGCCACGGGCGAGGAACGGCTGGCCGACTTCCGGGACCGGGTCCGCCGCCAGGTCGAGCAGGTGCTGACCCTCGGCCCCCTGAAGTCGCACGTGGTGTACGTGCCCTTCAACGAGCCCGAGGGCAACATGTTCGGCACGGGCGAGTGGAGCTACGACACGGTCTCCTGGCGGGACGACCCCACCCACTACTTCGCCGCGTGGCGGGACATGTGCGAGCTCATCAGGGGCCTTTACCCCGACGCGCGCATCGCCGGACCCAACACCTGCATCCTGTACGAAGAGGTCCGGGGCTTCCTGGAGTTCGCCCGCGACCACGGCGTCCTCCCCGACGTGGTGACCTGGCACGAGCTGTCGTCACCGGACGAGATCCGCAGGAACGTCGCCAGATACCGTCAGCTGGAGCGTGAGCTGGGGATCGGCCCGCTGCCGGTCAACATCAACGAGTACGCCCACAACTACCACCTGTCCGTGCCCGGCCAGATGGTGCAGTGGATCGCCGCCCTGGAGGAGTCCAAGGTCGACGCCGACATGGCGTACTGGAACATCGACGGCAACCTGAACGAC
Organism: Streptomyces sp. NPDC001544; assembly: GCF_042894285.1. Taxonomy (NCBI): domain Bacteria; kingdom Bacillati; phylum Actinomycetota; class Actinomycetes; order Kitasatosporales; family Streptomycetaceae; genus Streptomyces; species Streptomyces sp. NPDC001544. The sequence goes on from NZ_JBIAVN010000002.1 coordinate 609,835, forward strand.
TCCGCGGTCGAGGCAAACAAGGGCAACGGCCAGTGGTGGCTGTTCAACGCCTACGGCGGGCTCACCGGCCACACGGTCCAGGTCACCGCCCCGCAGCCCAACGTGCAGTACACCCTCCAGGGCCTCGCCGCCCTCGACCGGGACAAGCGGCAGGCACGGGTGCTCTTCGGCGGCGGAAGCGGCGGTGCGGAGCTGGTCTTCACGGGTGTGGACGCGGAGACGTTCGGCACGTTCGTGCACCTACGGCTGCTGGAGATCCCGTGGACGGGACAGGTGGGCGCCTCGGCACAGCCGTTGCGGCTCGCCGACCTCGAACTTCCCGTCAAGGACGGCAAGGTGACCCTGGGCCTGCCCGAGCTGCAGGAGATGTCCGCCTACCAGGTGATCCTCTCGCCCGGCGGCAACGGGGCCGTTCCGGCGCCGCCCTCGATCGGCTGGCGTCGCTCGTACGAGGCGGAGGACGCCGCGCACACCGGTGACGGACACGTCGTGCACGGGCCCGAGGGCTCCCCGGCCGACGTCGAGAAGTTCGCCACCTCCGGCGGCCACCACGTCGGCGGCCTGCGCACCGGCTCCGACCTGGTCCTCGCCTTCGACGTCGAGGTGCCGTGCGACGGGACGTACGAGGTCGGTGTCCTCGCGAACTCCCACAACCTCGCCGAAGGGGTGCGCGAACAGGGCCCCACCAACGTCTTCCTGCGCGTCGACGGCGTACAACCGCAGGAACTGCGGCTGCCCCTCGGCTACAAGTGGGCGGTCTGGGGCCGCACCGACACCCGGGTGGAGCTGACCGCGGGCCGCCACACCCTCACCCTGGCCGCCCGCGACGCCGACCTGGGAGTCACCCGGGGCGACGCGGTCGTCGACCGGCTGGACCTGGTCCTGCGCGACGAGCACGTGACCGCGCCCGCGCTGTACGACGCCGAGTACGCCTCGCTCGGGGGCGGGGCACACGTGGACCACACGCACCGCGGCGCCTCCGGACCCGGCGCCGTCGTCCTGCCCCGCGGGGGCACCGCAACCTTCTGGGTGCACGCCCCCGCCGACGGCGAGGCGAGCGTCACCGTCGACCTCCTCGGACCGGGGGAGGGACTGCTCACGGTGAACGGCGAGGAGATCGGGCCGGTCGAACGCTCCGCCGTGCCGCTCTTCCTGTCCGGCGGCATCAACAAGATCACGGTCACCGGCACCACGGGCCGGCTCGTGCTGGACCGGCTGCTGGTCGGGCCGTCCCGCGGTCTGCTGCCCACCACGGCATACCCGGCCGAGGAAGGCGTACTGACCGGCAGGGCGCAGGTCACCGGCGCCCACACCTTCGCCACCGGCGGCAAGGCGGTGGACGGCATCGGCCGCGGACCGGCGAACGCGCTCACCCTGACCGTCACGGCGGAGCGCGCCGGACGGCACGCGCTGACCATCCGCTACTCCAACGGCGAGCAGCCGCCCGCCACCCACTACAACCCCGACCCGGTCTGCCGCCACGCGGACCTCACCGTGAACGAGGCCCCCGCGCAGCGCGTGCTCTTCCCCACCACCTTCCACTTCAACAACTTCTTCGAGCTCTCTGTCCCCGTCACCCTGCGCGCGGGCGCCAACACCGTCCTCGTCACCGCCGACGAACTCCCCGACTTCGACGGCACCGGCCGGAACGCCCACGGTCAGCGCTCCGCGCACGCCCCGGTCATCGACCAGGTGACGGTGACACCGCTGGCGTGAGCGCCCAGACGTCCGGAAACCGCTCGCGGGGGCCGTCGGCACCGACGTACGCTCGGCCCGTACCGCATCGCATGGCGGCCTCCCGATCACGCCCCGGACCGGAGGTCACGCATGTCCCTGGTACGCCCCTTCCGCCGCGACGATCGCGACCAGCTGACCGAGCTGGTCAACGCCCATGCCGCCGCCGTCGTACCCGGTGTGTCCGTCTCCGTGAACACCGTGCTCAGCAGCCTCGAGCGGCAGCCGGACGAATGCGTCACCGACCCGTGGGTCGCGGAGCGGGTCACCCTCGTCGCCGAACTGCGCCGGCACCTCGTGGCCGCGGCCCATCTGCTGCGCTACCGCTCCGACGCCGAGGTCGGCGCCGACTTCCGCGACGCCGGCGAGATCACCTGGTTCCTGTGGCATCCGCCGGCCTCCTTCCGTCCGGGCACCGACAAGGCCGCCGACCTGCTCATGGCCGCCTGCCTCGCCCAGCTCGCCCGCTGGCAGGTCCGCGTCAGTCGCGCCTCGGGTGATCTGCCCGCCCCAGCGGTCTACGGCCTGCCCCGGAACTGGCCGCACGTCCGATCCGTCTACGAGCGCGCCGGCTTCCGGCACACCGGGCCCACCGAGGTGATCCTGATCGCGCAGGTGTCCGAGCTGCCCCGCCCCGAACCCCGCCCCGGCGTCACCGTCGAGCGGACGGTCGGGGAGTGCGGCACCCGCCTCACCGCGTGCGAGGCCGGGCAGCGCGTCGGCTTCGTCGAGGTCGACACCTCTCTCGCCCGCCCCGAACGCCAGGCCCGCGCCGCCGGGCTCGCGGACGTCGGCAACCTGCACGTCGACCCGGCACGGTACGGATCCGGGTGGGAACAGTGGCTGCTGGGCCACGCCGCGGACTGGCTGCGCCTGTCCGGCGTCGACCGCCTCCTCGCCTACGAACCCGCCGAGGACCACACCCGGCTCGCCTTACTGCGCACGGCGGGCTTTCGCGAACTGACCCGCACGGACCGCGGCTGGGAGCACCGGCCGCGCTGAGGGAGGTCAGATGCCCGGCCGGTGCCGCAGCGGGTGATCGGCCGGCACCTCCACCAGCACGATCGGCACCCCGTCCGGGTCCGCGATCCACATCTCCACCAGCCCCCAGGGCTCCTTCAGCGGCGGCCGGACGATCTCGACACCGCGCTCGAGCAGTTCCCGGTGGGTTTCCGCGAGGTCGGCGACCTGGAGCCACAGCCGTACCGCCGGCGACGGCGGGGTCTCGGACCGTCCGGAGACCTCGAGGAAGCCGCCGCCGAGGAAGTAGACGGTGCCCCGCTCGGGCCCCGTACCGAACTCGCGGTAGACGGCCAGCCCGAGCTGTCGCTGGTAGAAGTCCCGGGAGCGTTCGGGGTCGGTCGGGCGCAGGAGTGTCCGGCTGCTGAGTACGTGCACCATGCACCCGGAGGGTAGTGGCAGGCTTGCCCTCGTTCTGCCCTGCCGCGCCAGAGATAGGAGACGTTTCGCCATGGACACCGCCGCTGCTGGACTGATCTTCCGTGATGCCACCGACGCCGACGTGGACGCGCTGGTCGCGCTGATCGAGTCGGCCTACCGGGGCGACGACAGCCGGGCCGGCTGGACCACCGAGGCGGACATCCTCCAGGGGCAGCGGACGGACCCGGAAGGGGTGCTGGAGGTCATCAAGGCGCCGGACAGCCGGCTGCTGACGGTCGAGCGGGACGGCAGGGTCGTCGCCTGCTGCCAGCTCGAGCACCGCGGCGACCACGCCTACTTCGGCATGTTCGCGGTGAGCCCGGTGCTGCAGGGCGCGGGCCTGGGCAAGGTGATCATCGCGGAGGCGGAGCGGCAGGCCCGTGAGAGCTGGGGCGTCGCGGAGATGCACATGACGGTGATCTCCGTGCGCGACGACCTGATCGCCTGGTACGAGCGCCGCGGCTACCGCCGTACGGGGCGGATGACGCCCTTCCCGTACGGCGACGAGCGCTTCGGTGTCCCGCAACGGGACGACCTGCAGTTCGAGCTCCTGGTCAAGCCGCTCGCATAATCGTTCCGGCGGGCCGGTCACGCGGTGAAGCGGCCCGTGCGCTTGATCTCCGGGTAGTCGGTGGTCGCGCCGTCCAGCCCGAGGGCGCGCACGAGCCGCAGGTGGTCCTGGGTGTTGACCACCCATCCGATGATCCTCAGGTCCGCCCTGCGGGCGTGCTCGACGATCTCCAGGGTCAGCCGGCGGATGTTGAGACAGACGGTGGCGGCGCCGGCCGCCACGGCCCGCTCCACGACGTCGGTGCCGTACCGGCCGGCGATCAGTGCCGTGCGGACACCGGGCACCAGACGGGCGATCTCGGCGACGGCCTCGTCGTGGAAGGAGGACACCTCCACCCGGGGGACCAGGTTCCGCCGGTGCATCACCTCGGCCAGTGCCCGGGCCGCGGCGACGTCCTTGATCTCCGCCTGCAGCGGCGCCTTCACGGCGTCCAGGACCTCCTCGAACACCGGCACCCGCTCGCCGTCACCCGCGTCCAGGGCGCGCAGCTCGGCGAGGGTCTTCTCGGCGATCGCGCCGGTGCCGTCGGTCGTGCGGTCCACGTCCTCGTCGTGCATCACGACGAGGGCACCGTCCTTGCTCAGGTGCAGATCGAGTTCGATCAGGTCGAGGCCGGCCGCTTGCGCGGCGACGAAGGAACGGAGGGTGTTCTCGGGCTCGACACCCATGACCCCGCGGTGACCGATGGTAAGGAAGTTCAAGGTCCAACTCGCTTCCGTCGACGGCGGCTCGTCGCACGCGCGGACCGGACGGACGTCGCTGTCCACGCGGCAGGCTCGCAGCCTAGTGGCCGGGCCTCGGGTTGGACCCCCACGTACACGCGCGTCTGGGGTGACGGCCGGACCCGGCGATTGACCGACTGGCTGGATCCGCACGGTCGGTGCTTCTACCCCGTCCGGTGTCGTCCATACCTTCGCCCGCAACGGAAGTGTGCGCTGACGCGATGTCAGACAGGAAAAAGAGCGGTGACCATGGGTTGTGGCGGGATAATTTCCCGCTTCCCTACTTGCTGGGAGAAACGCTGTATGCGTACGGTGTCCTTACGCGAGGTTCTCCCGTGGAGGATGGGACATGACGGAAATTCTTGTGCAGGTGGGTTCGGAGGAGCGGATTCCTTCCGTGGCCAGGGTCATCGAGCACCCTGCTTGGCCTGCGCTCAAGGATGCCGTGGAGCAGATTCGGCCATGGCAGTCCAAGGATGGATCGATCGACTTCGAGGCCGACGGCGCGCCGGACCCGGCCGAGGCCGCCCGCGTGGTCCACCGCGCGATCGACGCCGTCACGGCACTGTCCCCGCTGCTCCCGCACGACGCCGCCTACCACGAGGCCCTCGTGGCGGACCTGCGCCGCTGGGCCGACGGCGGCTTCGGCGTGCCGGACTTCCTGGACTCGCTGCTCGCCTTCCAGCCCGCCGCTAACCGTGCGGACGGCCTGCAGCACCTGGTCGTCTTCCCGATGTACACGCAGAACGGCAACCCCGACCGCAACCTGGAGGCGGTCGTGCTGCGCATGGTCTGGCCGGACTGGCTGGCCGAGCTGGAGCGCACCCGGTACGACAACCCGCTGTTCTGCGGCATCAAGTTCGAGGACTTCACCTCCGGGTACGACACGAACTCCGCCGTGCTCTTCCCCGAGACGATCGCCGTGCGCGAGGCGCCGGAACGATTCTCCTGGGGTGGCATCTTCTGCGACCGCGAGGCCGCCCGCTTCCGCCGGGTCACCGAGGCCGCCGTCGACATCCTCGGCCTCGAACTGCCCGAGGACATCGCCGCCATGGTCCACGACCAGAAGCGCTGCGAAGAGGCCTTCGTGCTCTGGGACATGGTCCACGACCGCACCCACAGCCATGGCGACCTGCCCTTCGACCCGTTCATGATCAAGCAGCGCCAGCCGTTCTGGATGTACGGCCTGGAGGAGCTGCGCTGCGACCTCACCGCCTTCAAGGAGGCCGTGGGGCTCCAGGCGGACGGCGTCCCGCAGGCCCGTGACGTGCAGTACGCGGTGCTCTTCGACCGGATGTTCCGCTTCCCGGTGACCGGCGAGCGCGTACGCAACTACGACGGGCTCGGCGGCCAGCTGCTCTTCGCCTACCTGCACAAGCACGACGTCGTCCGCTGGACCGACAACAAGCTCTCCATCGACTGGGAGCGTGCCCCGCAGGTCACCAACCAGCTGTGCGCCGAGATCGAGAAGCTGTACAAGGACGGCATCGACCGTCCGAAGCTGGTGCACTGGTTCGCCGGGTACGAGCTGGTCTCCACCTACCTCGCCCCGCACCCGGGTTCCAGGTGGGCCAAGGGTCCGGACGCCCTGGACCTCACGCAGCCGCCGCGCAAGCTGGTGGATGACGTGCTTCCGGACGAGTTTCCGCTGAGCATGTTCTATGAGGCACTGTCCAAGAAGCTGAAGAACGTGATCGCCTCCACCAAGGGCATCACGGCGGACAGCGCCGAGAGGGTCGCCGCGTGAGCGACCGTACGAACACCGCTCAGCAGGAGGCGAAGAAAATGGGGAACGGGGCTCTCAGCGGTGCGGTGATCGCGGTCGCGGGTGCGGGTGGACCCGCCGGCCGGGCCGCGCTGCGCAGGCTGGCCGAGGCGGGCGCGACCGTCGTCGGGGCGGACAACGACCCGGAGCGGCTTTCCGAGGCCGTGGACGCCGCCCGCTACGCCGGGGGCGGCGCCACCGTCACCGGGGACACGGTGGACCTGCTCGACCTGCAGTCCACCCGCGACTGGGCCACGCACATCGAGAAGGACTTCGGCCGCGTCGACGGCCTCGTCCACCTCGTCGGCGGCTGGCGCGGCAGTGAGACCTTCACCAAGACCAGCCTCGACGACTGGGACTTCCTGGAGCTGCTCCTCGTCAAGACCGTGCAGCACACCTCGCTGGCCTTCCACGAGGCGCTGCAGCGCAGCGAGCGCGGCCGGTACCTGCTGATCAGCGCCGCGGGCGCCAGCAAGCCGACCGCGGGCAACGCCGCCTACTCCGCGGCCAAGGCCGCCGCCGAGGCCTGGACCCTGGCCCTCGGTGACTACTTCAAGAAGGCCGGGGGCGCCGAGGGGCCGACGTCGGCGGCTGCCATCCTGGTGGTGAAGGCGCTGGTGCACGACGCGATGCGCGCCGAACGCCCCAACGCGAAGTTCGCGGGCTTCACCGACGTCAAGGACCTGGCCGAGGCCATCGTGGACGTCTGGAGCAAGCCCGCCGCCGAAGTGAACGGACACCGTCTGTGGCTGACCGAGAAGCCGTGAACCCCCCGAGGACCGACGCCCGTCGCCATCACGACCCGCAGGTCCGCGGTTTCGCCAGCGACAACTACGCGGGGGTGCACCCCGAGGTGCTCGCCGCCATAACCCTGGCCAACGGCGGCCACCAGGTCGCGTACGGCGAGGACGACTACACGGAGCACCTCCAGCGGATCATCCGCAGTCACTTCGGTGCCACGGCGGAGGCGTTCCCGGTCTTCAACGGCACCGGCGCGAACGTCGTCGCGCTCCAGGCGCTCACCGACCGCTGGGGCGCGGTGATCTGCGCCGAGAGCGCGCACATCAACGTCGACGAGGGCGGCGCCCCCGAGCGCATGGCCGGCCTGAAGCTGCTCACCGTGCCCACCCCGGACGGCAAGCTCACCCCCGAGCTGATCGACCGGCAGGCGTACGGCTGGGAGGACGAGCACCGGGCCATGCCCCAGGCGGTGTCGATCACCCAGAGCACGGAGCTGGGCACCGTGTACACGCCGGACGAGATCCGCGCGATCTGCGACCACGCCCACGCCCACGGCATGAAGGTGCATCTCGACGGCTCGAGGCTGGCCAACGCGGCGGCCTCCCTGGACGTTCCGATGCGGACGTTCACCAACGCGGTCGGGGTCGACATCCTCTCGCTGGGCGGGACGAAGAACGGCGCGCTGTTCGGCGAGGCGGTCGTGGTCATCAACCAGGACGCCGTCCGCCGGATGAAGCACATCCGCAAGATGTCCATGCAGCTCGCCTCGAAGATGCGCTTCGTGTCGGTGCAGTTCGAGGCCCTGCTCGCCCGGGATCTGTGGCTGCGCAACGCCCGCCACGCCAACGAGATGGCCGAGCGGCTGGCGGAGGGCGTGCGGGCGGTGCACGGCGTGGAGATCCTTTATCCCGTCCAGGCCAACGGGATCTTCGCCCGGCTCCCGCACGAGGCGAGCGTGCGCCTGCAGAAGCGGTTCCGGTTCTACTTCTGGGACGAGGCCGCGGGCGTGGTCCGGTGGATGTGCTCCTTCGACACCACGGAGGAGGACGTGGACGCGTTCGTGGCGGCCGTCAAGGAGGAGATGGCGGGCTAGATCTGTCCAAGTGTGCATAGATATGCGGTCACCTGAAAAGTCATTGACCATCGGGTGATCGCATTTCTATGCTCTGCGGGCATGGAGCTGATCCAGGAGGTTCCCGACCTTTCGGCCTATCTCGCCGCCGACGAGGCCATCGACCACCACCATCCGCTGGTCCGGAGGACCGCCGCGCGGCTCGCCCGGGACGCCGGTGACCCGCGGGTCACCTGGCGCGCCTCGGACGTGCTGGAGCAGGGCACCGGCGTCCGCTACGCCAAGGCGCACGCGCCAGCCGCCCTGCTGCGGGCCGAGGACATCCCCACGGCGCTCTGCTACCAGAAGTTCGAGACGGTTCACGGCCTGGTCGCCGTGCGCTTCAACGGCGCCTGGCACCGGCAGGACCCGCGCGGCAACAAACCCGGCGTGGACGCGCAGTTCTCCCTGAACGAGGAGCGGCTGGCCTTTGCGCCCGATCCGGAGTCCAATGAGATGGACTATCCGGTCCTGTATGCTGAACCTCATCCGGTCGTGCTCGCCGCACTGAAGGCCGCGCCGGACCGGCCGTATCTGTGGCAGACGCTCCCCACCGCACTCTGAGGCGAGGCAGATGACTCTCACGCTCACCGTGGCCGACGAAGTGCGGGCCCTCGCGCCCGGCTTCACCCATGTCGCGATCGAGGCGCACGGCCTCGTCGGCGGACCGAGCACCGAGGGGAGTTCGGCGCTCCTGGACGACGCGGCCCGCCGCCTCGCGGCCCGCCTGGACGGCCGTGCTCCCCACGAGGACCCGCACATGGCCGCCTGGCGCGAGGTCTACTCGGCGTTCGGCTCCAAGCCCTCCCGCACCCGCAACTCGGCCGAGGCGCTGGCCAGGAGGGCGCTGTCCGAGGCCGGACTGCCCAGGATCAACCTGCTCGTCGACCTCTACAACGCCGTCAGCGTCGCCCACCTGATCCCCGTCGGCGGTGAGGACCTCGACCGTGTCGAGGGCGGGATGCGGCTGATCCGCGCCGCGGGTGACGAGGACTTCGTCACCGTCGCCGGGGGCGAGCGGACCGTCGAGCACCCCGATGCGGGGGAGGTGGTGTGGTGCGACGATGCGGGCGTCACCTGCCGCCGCTGGAACTGGCGTCAGGGCCCCCGTACCCGGCTCACCGAGGAGACCACCTCCGGCATCTTCCTGCTGGAGAGCCTCGCCCCGATGCCCGTCACCGAAGTGGTGGCAGCGGCCGCCGAACTCGTCGACCTGCTGGAGAAGTACAGCCCCGGCGCACAGGTCACCGCGCACGAGCCGGGGCCGGTGAACGCCCTGCCGCGGGCCTGATCCACCGCGGTCGCCGACCCGGCCGTGCCGGAGCGGCGTCGGGCTCGGCGTCGGCTCAGTGGGCCTCTGCGGCCTTGAGTGCCTCCGGGGTCGGGGCGGTGCCGCCGAGGTGGGCCGGGAGCCACCAGGAGTCCTCCGGGCCCTTCGGGCGGCCGGGGTAGGCGCGCTGGGCCGCCTCCAGCAACTCCTGGACGCGCTCGCGCAGTCGGCGGGTGATGGCGCCCGCGTACTGCTCGCGGGAGGCCTCCAACGCCTCGCCCACGCGGATGGTGATCGGGGTGTGGCTGCGCTTGAGATTGCGCGGGTGACCCTTGGTCCACAGCCGCTGCGTACCCCACACCGCCATCGGGATCAGCGGCACACCCGCCTCCTGGGCCAGGCGCGCGGCACCGGACTTGAAGCTCTTCAGGGTGAAGGACTCCGAGATCGTCGCCTCCGGGAAGACGCCGATGATCTCACCGGACTTCAGCGAGTCGAGAGCGTGTGCGTACGCCGCCTCGCCCTGCTTGCGGTCCACCGGGATGTGCTTCATGCCGCGCATCAGCGGGCCGGAGATCCTGTGGCGGAAGACGGACTCCTTCGCCATGAAGCGCACCAGCCGCTTCTGCGGCAGCGCCGCCAGGCCGTTGAAGACGAAGTCAAGGTAGCTGATGTGATTGCTCACCAGCACGGCGCCGCCCGCGCGCGGGATGTTCTCCGACCCTCTGCAGTCGATCTTGAGGTCCCAGGCCTTGAACAACGTCTGGGCGAGACCGATGACGGGACGGTAGACCAGCTCTGCCATGGGCGGGGTGGGCCCTTTCTGCTCTGCCTGGGAAAGGGGGCTCCCGGCGGGAGGTTACGCAGCCGTAGGTTTACGGCGTCTCGCAGATCGTGCCCGAAGAACGGTTGGGGAGCCAGCCCTGACGCCCCGCCGCGGCGAGATTCTCGTCACGTCGGCCTATGATCCACCTCGGCCCTTTAAGTCCCCTTTACTGCGTACGTACCGTGACTCGCCGGATGAGCAGGAACATCTCGCAGCCCAGGCAGTAACCGAACGCCGCGTTCAGGAAGGCCGCGGCGAGCGCCGCGCCCGTCGCCGCGAGTCCCAGCCATTCGGGCCCGAGGGTGTACCCGACCAGACCGAGTCCCGCGAAGACCAGGCCCACCGCCTGCGCGAACCGCGGCGGTTCAGGTCCCTCGAACTCGGCCGGCGGGCCGATCCGCGGGCGCACCGCCTTCCGGAACAGCAGGCCGTACGGCGACCGGGTCACGCCCCCGGCCGCGCCCAGCGCGAACGCCAGGGTCTGCCAGGCCAGCAGCCACGCACTCCCGGTGACGAGCACCACCGCCAGCACTGCGGTCGTCACGGCAGCGCCGAAGCGCGGCCCCCTCACGTCGATGTCCATGAATCAAGCATTCCGCATGGGAAACCCACCGGGGAGGCGGGAATCTTTGCAGTCTCGTGAATGCTTGTGCAGGTGATGACCGGACTGGTGGTGTGCGTCGCGGCGCTCGCGGTGGCGGGCGCCTACGGAGTGCTGCAGCGGCGACGGAGCGGGAGAGTGCGGGTGCGCGGGCGGGACGACGGCAAGCGGCTCGGGGTGGCCGAGCTGGGCGGCGAACTCGGCGAGCGGGCAACGCTCGTACAGTTCTCCAGCGCCTTCTGCGCGCCCTGCCGGGCGACCCGGCGGGTGCTCGGCGAGGTCGCCGGGATGGTCCCCGGCGTCACCCATGTCGAAATCGACGCCGAGGCCCGTCTGGACCTCGTGCGCGAGCTGGAGATCCTGAAGACCCCCACCGTACTGGTGCTCGACGCCGAGGGCCGGGTGGTGCGGCGTGCCACCGGCCAGCCGCGCAAGGCCGATGTGATAGCCGCGCTCGGGGAGGCCGTGTGACGGCCGGACGCAGGAGGACGAGGCACCTCCCGGATCACGGGACGTACTTGACTGCGCGTGCCAACCATCGTCAGCCTGGCCGTATGCCTACGGAACTCCTTCTCTTCGGACGGGTCCACGTCGACCTGGCCCGCACCGCGAGCGCGCGCTGTCCGGGCTGTTGAGCAACGACGGACCCCCACGCCACCTCCCGGAGAAGGACAACTCCATGACGGCCACGCCCGATCTCGGCACCATCCAGCTCGCCTCGCCCGACCTCCTGCGCGCCACCTTCCGCCGGCACGCCGCAGGCGTCGCGGTGATCACCGCCGCCGGTGACGCGGGCCCGGTCGGCTTCACCGCCACCTCCCTCGCCTCCGTCTCCGCCGAGCCCCCGCTGCTCTCCTTCGGCATCGGCACCGGAGCCTCCAGCTGGCCCGTGCTGGCGCAGGCCGACCACGTCGGCGTCCACATACTCGGCGAACACCAGCAGGAGCTGGCCGCCACCTTCGCCCGTAGCGGCGCCGACCGGTTCGGCGCGCCCACGGCCTGGCGCGAGGGCCCGGAAGGGGTGCCGGTGCTGGACGACGTGCCGGCCTGGCTGGTCTGCCGGATCGTCGGGCGGGTCCCGGCCGGGGACCACCGCATCGTGCTCGCCGAAGTCCTCCTCGGCGACCCCACCGGCGACGGCCGCCCCCTGCTCTACCACCAGGGCGGCTTCAGCGGTCTGCGGGATTGATCACGCCGCCCCCTCCTGCGAAGCGGTCCGATTCCGGTTACGCTGCGTTGCGAAGGTCACAGTTCAAAGCGCTTGCTCAGCGGGAACGAACTGAGTGTACTGACGAGTAATATTTCGTTCGGAGCGCGCGGTCGCCCCGACCGGGACCGGCCGCTTGAGGCGCCTATGCTGCCTGCAAGAGGCAGACCGGAAATGACGATGCAGTAGGAGAGCCGGCGTGAGCTTGAGGATCGTTGTCACTGTGAAGTACGTGCCCGACGCCACTGGCGACCGGCACTTCGCCGATGACCTGACCGTCGACCGGGACGACGTGGACGGTCTGCTCTCCGAGCTGGACGAGTACGCGGTCGAGCAGGCCCTGCAGATCGCCGAGGACGCCGACGACGCCGAGGTCACCGTGCTGACCATCGGCCCGGAGGACGCCAAGGACGCGCTGCGCAAGGCGCTGTCCATGGGCGCCGACAAGGCGATCCACGTCGAGGACGACGACCTGCACGGCACCGACGCCATCGGCACCTCCCTGGTGCTGGCCAAGGCCATCGAGAAGGCCGGCTACGACCTGGTGATCTCCGGCATGGCCTCCACCGACGGCACCATGGGCGTCGTACCGGCGCTGGTCGCCGAGCGTCTGGGCGTCCCGCAGGTCACGCTTCTGTCCGAGGTCTCGGTCGAGGACGGCACCGTCAAGGGCCGCCGTGACGGTGACGCCGCCAGCGAGCAGCTCGAGGCGCAGCTCCCGGCCGTCGTCTCCGTCACCGACCAGTCGGGCGAGGCGCGCTACCCGTCCTTCAAGGGCATCATGGCCGCCAAGAAGAAGCCGGTGGAGTCCTGGGACCTGTCCGACCTCGACATCGAGGCGGAGGAGGTCGGCCTGGACGGTGCCTTCACCAAGGTCGAGGCCGCGAACGAGCGCCCGGCCCGCACGGCCGGCACGATCGTCAAGGACGAGGGCGAGGGCGGCAAGCAGCTCGCTGAGTTCCTCGCGGGCCAGAAGTTCATCTAGGCCCCCTGAGTCGCTGACCGCCCCGCAACTTCGTTTCGCAGGAGAGCAATCCCATGGCTGAAGTCCTCGTCTACGTCGACCACGTGGACGGTGCCGTCCGCAAGCCCACCCTGGAGCTGCTGACGCTGGCCCGCCGCATCGGCGAGCCCGTCGCCGTCGCGCTGGGCAACGGCGCCGCCGACACCGCCGCCGCCCTCGCCGAGCACGGCGCGGTGAAGGTCCTCACCCACGAGGCGTCCGAGTACACCGACTACCTGGTCGTCCCGAAGGTGGACGCCCTGCAGGCCGCCGTCGAGGTGGTGTCCGCCGGGGGCTCCCTGGCCGCCGTACTCGTCCCGTCCTCCGCCGAGGGCAAGGAGATCGCCGCCCGTCTGGCGCTGCGCATCGGCTCCGGCATCATCACCGACGCCGTGGACCTCGAGGCCGGCGACGAGGGCCCGGTGGCCACTCAGTCGGTGTTCGCCGCGTCCTTCACCACCAAGTCCCGCGTCATCAAGGGCACCCCGGTCATCACGGTCAAGCCGAACAGCGCGTCCGTCGAGGCCGCCCCGGCCGCCGGCGCCGTCGAGGCGCTGTCGGTGTCCTTCTCCGACAAGGCCACCGGCACCAAGGTCACCGGCCGTACGCCGCGTGAGTCGACGGGCCGCCCGGAGCTGACCGAGGCCGCGATCGTGGTCTCCGGTGGCCGCGGCGTCAACGGCGCCGAGAACTTCTCGATCATCGAGGCGCTGGCCGACTCCCTCGGCGCGGCCGTCGGCGCCTCGCGCGCCGCGGTGGACGCGGGCTGGTACCCGCACACCAACCAGGTCGGCCAGACCGGCAAGTCGGTCTCGCCGCAGCTCTACATCGCCAACGGCATCTCCGGCGCCATCCAGCATCGCGCCGGTATGCAGACCTCGAAGACGATCGTGGCGGTCAACAAGGACGCCGAGGCCCCGATCTTCGACCTGGTCGACTACGGCGTCGTCGGCGACCTGTTCGACGTCGTCCCGCAGCTCACCGAGGAGATCAAGGCCCGCAAGGGCTGATCGCCGCCAGGCTGTCCGAGGCCCCCGTGACCGCGCCGGTCACGGGGGTCTTCGTTCACCCCAGGGTCACGGAGGCCTGCACGGGAAGGTGGTCGCTCGGGAACCGGCCGTCGTGCGCGTAGGTGTTGACGGCCGCCCGGTGCGTGGTGACGCCCGGACCGGCCAGGATCCAGTCGATACGGTCGCCGCCCTGGGTCAGCGGCTGGTAGCCGTGGAAGGTCCCGTACGCCTCGCTCCGCTCGGCCGCCGCGTCCCAGGTGTCGACGAGTCCGGCGCCCAGCAGAGTGTCGTAGACCTGGTTCCCGTGGGCCGCCGAGTTGAAGTCGCCGGTCACGAGGAACGGCCTGGAGAGCCCGAGTTCCGTGATCCGCCGGGCGACGAGCGCCGCGGCACGTTCGCGGGCGTACTGGCTGCGGTGGTCGAGGTGGGTGTTGAGGAGGTGGAACTCCCGCCCGCCGTCGTGCAGATCACTGAAGCGGACCCAGGTGGCGATACGGGGGAATGCGGCGCCCCAGGTGTTCGAGGCGATGACCTGGGGGGTGTCGGAGAGCCAGAACGTGTCGTGCTCGACGGGAGCCAGGCGCCGGGTGTCGTAGAAGACCGCCACGGCCTCGTCGTGGCTGCCGCCCCGGCGGCCGGTGCCGATCCAGTCGTAGTGCGGTCCGAGATCGGAGTGGATGTCGCGCAGCTGCTGGTAGAGGCCCTCCTGGGTGCCGATGACGTGGGGTGCCTCCTGGCGTAACAGCGCCCGCATCACCGGGCGGCGAACGGCCCAGCTGTTGGGGTCGGTGGTGCCCGCCACACGCAGGTTGAACGTCATGACGTCCAGACGACGGCTGGTCTGCCCGGCGGCGGAGGCCGCCAACGCACCGAGCAGCGGCACGGTGATCGCGGCGGCCAGCGTCGTTCTCAGGCCCGCGCGGCGGGTCATTCTGCTGGGGTCCGGCATGTGATTCCCTCCCGATGGATCAGGATGAAGGGGTGGGCCGCCCAGCGAAAGAGGGCCCAGAGGATCTCTGGGCGTCGGGAGTGAACGCGGTGGCTCCGGCCGTGGACGCGGTGTTGACCGGTGAGAAGACGCGCCGATAACTTCGCGCTACGGATTGTTGATTCCGTAAGGCGGAAACCAGGAGGCTGTGGCATGGGGCAGGCCCGACAGGAGCCGGTGGCGACCAGCCTCGCGGGTGCCGTCACCGAGGAGATCAGTGCCTCCCTCGCCCCGGTCGACGCGGAACTGGAACGCCGCTACCCCGGGGATCCCGGCACCCGGCAGCCCGTGCACACCGTGTACGTCCCCGCCGACGTCCTCGCCGCCGACACCGTCCGTTCCTGGGGCGACCGGGCCCTGGCGGCCCTGGACGAACACGCCCCGGACGCCGCCTCCTTCGCCGCCGTCCTCGGGCTGGGCGACGAACTGGCCGCCCCGGTGTACGACCGGGTCCGCGCCAAGCTGGAACGCGAGCCGGTCGAAGACCTGCGCATCGACTTCGAGGACGGCTACGGCTCCCGCCCCGACGCCGAGGAGGACGAGGCGGCGGCCCGTGCGGCCCGTATCGTCACGGAAGGCTACGAGAAGGGGACCGGGGCCCCCTACATGGGCATCCGGATGAAGTCCCTGGAGGCTCCGGTGCGCCACCGGGGCATCCGCACCCTCGACGTCTTCCTCACCGGCCTGGCCGAGGCCGGCGGCCTCCCCGACGGGCTCGTGCTGACGCTGCCGAAGGTCACGTATCCCGCACAGGTCACCGCCATGGTCCGGCTTCTCGAGGCGTTCGAGAAGACGCGAGGCCTGGAGCCCGGCCGGATCGGCTTCGAGATCCAGATCGAGACCAGCCAGGCCGTCCTCGCCACCGACGGCACCGCCACGGTCGCCCGTCTGATCCAGGCAGCCGAGGGCCGCGCCACCGGACTGCACTACGGCACTTTCGACTACAGCGCCTGCCTCGGCGTCTCCGCCGCCCACCAGGCCAGTGACCATCCCGCGGCCGACCACGCCAAGGCGGTCATGCAGGTCGCGGCGGCGGGTACCGGCGTACGCGTCTCGGACGGCTCGACCAACGTCCTGCCGGTCGGCGCCACCGAAAAGGTCCACGACGCCTGGCGGCTGCACTACGGCCTCACCCGCCGCGCCCTGGCCCGCGCCTACTACCAGGGCTGGGACATGCACCCGGGACACCTGCCCACCCGCTATGCAGCCGTCTTCGCCTTCTACCGGGAAGGCTTCGAACAGGCGGCCGCCCGCCTGGCCCGGTACGTCGGCCGGGCGGGCGGTGACGTCATGGACGAACCCGCCACCGCCAAGGCCCTCAGCGGCTATCTGCTGCGCGGCCTGGACTGCGGCGCCCTGGACATGGCAGAAGTGACCCGGCCGACCGGACTGACCCGGGCCGATCTGGAGGCCTTCGCGGCACCACGCCGGGGCGGCCTGACGGCGCCGGCCGGGTAGGCCCCAGCCCTCTCCCTCAGCGGACGTACCGTTCGAGCCCGGACTCCGTCACCCACTTGTGCTCGGCGAACAGCCGCGTGCCCCGTGCGCACAGCCGGGCATCGGCGCGTGCCCGTGCGCAGAACTGCTCGGCCGTGACGCCGAACAGCTCCCGCAACGGCGCCGATCCCAGCAGCAGTTCGGTGAGCAGCGCCCGCTGCCCGGGGTGGGCACGCGGTGCTCCGGTGCCGTCGTGCAGCACGCCGTGCCGGTTGACGTACACGTACGCGCCGGGCAGTGCGGAGCCGTCCGCCGGCTCGATCCGCACATCCGGTGCGGGGAGCCAGGCGCGGGCGTAGTTGCCCCCGGGCAGCGGCACGCCCTCGCTGGCGTCGATCACGGCCAGTTGCCGCTCGTCCGGCCAGATGACGAACAACTCCCGCCACACCTCGGGCGCGCGGACGGGGGAGGCGGACACATAGCCCATCCGGCTCACGTGCGCGGAGACTCCCACGTCGAGTCCGGTCACCCGCGTCCTGACCATGGGCAGCGCCGAGGTGATCCCGGCCCGGGCCAGCTTGTGGCGAAGCTGGCCGGGACAGGCGTTGGAGCCGACCGCCACGACCGGCGTCCGGTCCTCGTGCACCGGCCGGTCGAGCGGCAGCATCCGGTCCCCGAGCAGCAGCCCGGAGTCGGCCGGCCAGGCGCCCGGATAGCTCAGCGGGTCCTCGCGCGGTACCTCGGCCAGGCCGAGTTCCTCCAGCGTGCGGCCCTTCACCGGTGGCTCAGTCCGCCGGCGGCAGCTCGCCCGAGCCGCGGGTGATCAGCCGGGTCGGCAGCTCGATGCGCTCCGGAGCGACGAGCGTGCCGTCCAACTGCTGGAAGAGGCGTTCGGCGGCGGTACGGCCGAGCGCGGCCGCGTCCTGGGCGACGACCGTGACGCCCGGCCGGAGCAGGTCGGCGAGCTCGATGTCGTCGAAGCCGACCAGGGCGACCCGGCGGCCGTGCTCGGCGAGGACGCGGATCACGGTCACCGTGACCCGGTTGTTGCCCGTGAAGACGGCGGTCACGGGGGAGGGGCCGCAGAGCATCTCCTCGGCGGCCCGGCGCACCCGCTCGGGATCGGTGGCGCCCAGGGACATCCAGGACGCCTCCACGGGGATCCCGGCGTCCTCCATGGCCGCCCGGTAGCCGCGCAGCCGTTCGGCCGCGGTGTGGATGCGGGGCATGTCACCGATGAACCCGATCCGGCGGTGGCCGTGGGAGATGAGATGGGCGACACCGGTCCGCGCGCCACCGAAGTTGTCGGACAGTACGACATCGGCGTCGATGTTCCCGGCCGGGCGGTCCACGAACACGGTGGCGACGCCCGCCTTCATCTCCGGCTCCAGATACCGGTGGTCGTCCCCGGCCGGGATGACCACCAGGCCGTCCACCCGCCGTGCGCACAGCGCCAGCGCCAGTTCCTGCTCGCGGTCGGGGTCCTCGGCGCTGGAACCGTTGATCAGCAGGGCACCGTGGGCCCGGGCCACCTCTTCCACTGCGCGGCTGAGTGGCCCGTAGAAGGGGTCGGCGAGGTCCTCCAGGACCAGACCGATGCTCGCGGTGCGGCCCTTGCGCAGCACCCGGGCGCTGTCGTTGCGGCGGAAGCCCAGCGCGTCGATGGCCTCCTGGACCCGGCGTTCGGTGTCCGGGGTGACCCCCGGTTCGCCGTTGACCACGCGGGAGACCGTCTTCAGCCCGACGCCGGCCCGGGCGGCCACGTCCTTCATGGTCGGACGGTTGCCGTAGCGGTTCCCGGAGGGGTGATCCGCTCGGCGGATGGTGTCGGGCACGATGCGCTGTCCTGTCCTGTCGTCCTTGTTTTCCACGGGGGTAGTGCGTCGCTCATCGGTTTGTATGAGGATGTGGCGTCGAGCATAGAACCTAGACAACGTTGTCAGGCCCGGGAGAGACTGTCCACTGCAATCTCCGGCCCGCGCCCCCACCGTGACCGGCCCGCCCTTCTTAACCTGGTTGATGGGGAGATATCACACTCATGTACACCGACCTCGTGGCCGCGCTGGACATCGGCGGCACCAAGATCGCCGGAGCGCTGGTGGACGCCCACGGCGAGATCCTGGTGCGGGCGCAGCGCGCGACGCCCGCCCGGGAGGACGGCGACACCGTGATGCGGGCCGTGGAGAAGGTGCTCGGTGAGCTGACCGGGTCGCCCCTGTGGGCGCGTGCGAGTGCCGTCGGTATCGGCAGCGCCGGTCCGGTGAACGCCGCCACCGGCACGGTCAGCCCGGTGAACGTGCCGGGCTGGCGGGACTTCCCGCTGGTCGACCGGGTGCGGGCGGCCACCGGAGGCCTGTCCGTGGAGCTGATCGGCGACGGCGTGGCGATCACCGCGGCCGAGCACTGGCAGGGTGCCGCCCGGGGCCATGACAACGCGCTGTGCATGGTGGTCTCCACCGGCGTCGGCGGCGGCCTGGTGCTGGGCGGGCGGCTGCACCCCGGCCCGACCGGGAACGCGGGCCATATCGGCCACATCAGCGTCGACCTCGACGGCGACCCGTGCCCGTGCGGCTCCCGCGGCTGTGTGGAGCGCATCGCGAGCGGCCCGAACATCGCGCGGCGCGCGCTCGAGAACGGCTGGCGGCCGGGCCCGGACGGCGACGCCTCGGCCGCTGCGGTTGCCGCCGCCGCCCGGGCCGGCGACCCGGTCGCCGTGGCCTCCTTCGAACGCGCGGCACAGGCGCTGGCCGCCGGGATCGCGGCCACCGCGACCCTCGTCGAGATCGACGTCGCGGTGATCGGCGGCGGTGTGGGCAAGGCGGGCGACATCCTCTTCGCGCCGCTGCGCAAGGCCCTCGCCGGCTACGCGACCCTCTCCTTCGTCCAGGGCCTCACCGTGACCCCCGCCCAGATGGGCACGGACGCCGGCCTCGTGGGCGCCGCCGCGGCCGTACTGGCCCGCGAACCGGACGCTACGGCGGCGGGGGTCTGACAGGGGCGAGCAGGAGCCTTCAGTCCCTGAACTGCGCTCTTCGGTCCCGCCCGGACGAAGGACTGGGGATCGCCCCTTCGCCGCGCATGTCACCGAGCATGAGCTCGGGATCCCGGACACCGGCCAGTTCCGCGAAACCGAGGGCGTACACCCGGATGCCCGCTTGAACAGACCAGCACCGGGGCACCATGCGAGGTCGGTCGCCACACTGACCGCCGCTCCCGACGGCACCGCCCAGCGAGAACGAGAAGGACCGACAGTACGGCGATGCCGCCGACGAGGAACTGGCGCGCCCGGCGCAGCTGCACTATGTGGTCCCCGTACAGAACGTCCTTGTCCATCGAGCGCAGGGGCGCCGCGATGGTTGCGCATCCGTTCAGCAACTCTGTCCGGGCCCGGTCGCGCTGGGCTCGGCTGAGCCGTCCCTCCGGGGACTTCTGGCCCGACAGGTCGACCCACAGCGGTTCCGCGGTGAACGCACCCCGCAGCGCCTGCGGAAGAGGCGTGTCGTCGGTCCAGTCCCAGTCTTGCGAGGTGTCGTTCCAGCGGATCGTGCCCGCGGTGAGGACGAGGATCATGTCGCTGGTAGACCGGTTCTCACGCCACCACTGCACTTCCCTGCCCACCCACTTCGACCGGCTGGCCTCGGGGGACAGGAGCAGGATGAAGCGCCGGGAGCGGGCGAGCGCCTCCTCGATCACCCGCTGGGCGTCCGCGTCCGCGGACAGACTGGTGAAGTCGCGGAACAGCCGCAGCCGTCGGCGCCGGTAAGCCGGCAGACCCATGCGTTCGACGTGGTGTTGGAGCGTTGCGGCCAAATCGCCGTCGGCGGCCGTGCTGTAGGAGATGAACGCGTCGTAGGCGAAGGCGTGGGCCTCCGGGTGACCCCGTTGATCCGACCGATCGGACTGCGGCTGCGCCGGGTGGGTGTCCGGATCCCTCATACGTGCGCCCGTCCCCTCACCACGGCACCGACCTTCCCCTCCGATGCGCCGGCGCACTGATGGTGACAAGGTAGCCGCACGATGTGGCCGTCGCCGTCGTTTCGACCGGGATGGTCCGGATCCGGCGTGACTCCCGGCCCCGCTGCGCAGTTGATCCGGGCATGAAGAAGCGCAGCATGCTCGCCATCGCCTCCCTCGCCACCGGGTTCGTGGTGGCCGCCATCACCCCGTCGCCCGCAGCGGATCACGACGTCCATGGGGACCCGCACGTCTCCCACACCCTCGGCACGGCGGAGAAGGGCATCGGCGAAGGCTCCGCCCCGGACGACGAAGCCCCGTCCCAGCAGTAGTCCGGCCCGCTCGTACCGCGCGGTGCCGTCGTCCCGTCCGGCGGGGCGGCGGCATCGCGCCCTCTACTGGCGGTGGTTTCCGTGGCAGTGTGGAGCGGGCAAGCCACAGGGGGCCAACAGAAGAGGGGGAGCCCGTGACCGTCGTCTGGATCAACGGCGCTTTCGGTGCGGGGAAGACCACGACCGCACGGGAACTGATCGAGCTGATCCCGAACAGTGCGCTCTTCGACCCCGAGGTCATCGGCGCAGCGCTCACGCACCTGCTGCCGCCCAAGCGCCTCGCCGAGGTCGGCGACTTCCAGGACCTGCCGATCTGGCGACGGCTCGTGATCGACACGGCGGCCGCGATGCTCGCCGAGCTCGGCGGGACCCTCGTGGTTCCGATGACCCTGCTGCGCCAGGAGTACCGCGACGAGATCTTCGGTGGTCTCGCCGCCCGCCGTATCGCTGTGCGACACATCCTCCTCGCCCCGGCCGAAACGATCCTGCGTAAGCGAATAGCGGGGCGGGAGGTCCCCCCGGACCTCGCCGACGGCGAGATGCGGGTAAGGCAGTGGTCGTACGACCACATCGAGCCCTATCGCGCGGCCCTGGCCACGTGGCTCAGCGTCGACGCCCATCCCGTCGACACCAGCGCCCTCACCCCGTACGAGACGGCCGTCCGTCTCGCCGAGGCCGTGGGCGGCGGGGAGGTGCCGGTCTGCGACATCGTGCAGACCCCGGAGCCCACCGCGGCGACCCTCGCCGCGGGCGTCCTGCTCTTCGACGAGCGGGACCGGGTACTGCTGGTCGACCCCACCTACAAGGCCGGATGGGAGTTCCCCGGCGGGGTGGTCGAACCCGGCGAGGCACCCGCCCGGGCCGGCATGCGCGAGGTGGCGGAGGAGACGGGGATAAGGCTGGACGAGGTACCGCGGTTGCTCGTCGTGGACTGGGAGCGGCCGGTGCCCCCCGGGTACGGCGGGCTGCGGTTCCTGTTCGACGGCGGGCGGCTGGACTCCGCCGAGGCCGGACGGCTGCTGCTGCCGGGACCCGAGCTGCGCGACTGGCGTTTCGCCACCGAGCAGGAGGCCGCCGACATGCTGCCGCCCGTCCGCTACGAGCGGCTGCGCTGGGCGCTGCGGGCGCGGGAGCGCGGTGCGGCGCTGTATCTGGAGGCGGGTGTCCCGGTCGGCTGACGTTCCGGCGAACATACGCCGATTTGGCGATACTGGTACGTGGTGTAGGCGCGGTAGTAGCCACGGTGCCGGTCGAAGAAACCGCGTTCGTCCTCGGCGAGCCGGAACCGGGAGCTGAGGGAGAGGCCGTAGTCGGCGAGGTAGAGCCGGCGCCCGTCGGTGAGGATGTTGCGGAAGTGGGCGTCCATGTGGAGGAGCCGGTGCTCGTGGAGGAAGTCCGTGAGCTCCGCCAGGCCCGCCGCCATGGTGCACGCTGCGTCGGCCGATCCGGTGTGCAGCCGGGCGTCGAGCCAGTCGTGCAGGGTGTGCGGAATGTGCTCCAGGAACAGGGTCAGGCTCGCGGAGGCCGAGCGCAGGCCGTCGATGCGATCGGCGACGCCCTCGCCACCGCCCCAGTAGGCGACGGCCCGCTGCAGGTCCGCCAGTTCGTCCGGCAGGGGCGGCGCGGTGTCGGGCAGCACCCGCCAGTGGTGCAGCAGCGGGAAGCCC
Source organism: Streptomyces sp. NPDC001544 (assembly GCF_042894285.1). Lineage (NCBI taxonomy): Bacteria > Bacillati > Actinomycetota > Actinomycetes > Kitasatosporales > Streptomycetaceae > Streptomyces > Streptomyces sp. NPDC001544. The sequence goes on from NZ_JBIAVN010000002.1 coordinate 632,214, forward strand.
GGGAAGTGCCCGGCCGCACCCAGTTCGTCGTCATCGTGTGCAGCGCGAGTTCCCGCCAGGCGCCGAAGCCGGGACTGCCGACGGCGCCGATCCCGTAGTGGAGCTGCGGCGGCAGGCCGAAGAGGTTCGCCGTGGACCGTACGTGGTCGGGCCGCCGCTCCAGGTCGGTCAGCGGCACCCGCTTCACGAAGACCTCGTTGCCCTCGACCGTGATCCGCACGGCTCTTCCGCCGATCCCGGTGCCCAGCGCTGTGCCGGCCGCCACCCGTTCGGCCAGTTGCCGGTCACTGAGAAGGCTCAGGGGAGTGGCGATCCCGGTGTGGACGGCGAGGCGTGCGGGGAGGGGCACACCGCCATGGTCGGCCAGGCATACCGCACGTGTCCGCCGCTTTGCGCAGGATCGCCGATGCCCGCCCGAGAACCGGATCACCGTGACCGAAGCAGGCCACGTCCGTGTCGAGGTCCGCCAGCCGGTGGAAGGAGGCGACTGTCCGCGCCCGGTCGAGGTTGAGGACGCCGAGCATCACCGCCCCCGTGCCCGGTGCCGCCGCCACCGCGTCCCCCGTGAACAGCACTCCGTGCCGGGGGAGATGGACGGCGATGCTGCCGTGGGTGTGCCCGGGGGCGTGGACGATTCGGGCGCCGCCGCCGAAGTCGAGGACGTCGCCGTCGGCGAGTTCGGTGACGTGTCCCGGGGCGACCGGCTCATCCGGTGGCAGGTGTGTGAGGGCTTCGGCGTGGATCGGCCGCTCCCAGTCCTCGAACACCGGTGGGGGGCCTTCGGCTTCCCCACGGACGACCGGTGCGTCCAGGCCGTGCGCCAGCACCTCGGCGCCGGTCAGGGCGGCCAACTCACCCGCCGCGCCTGCGTGGTCCCAGTGGAAGTGGGTCAGCACTATCCGCCGTAGGGCCGACGGCTTGGGCCCGAGCGCGGTGACCGCGTCGGCGATCGCCGCGCCGGCGCCGGGCGCCCCGGCGTCGATCAGCGTCAACTCCTCGCCGTCGCGCCAGAGATAAGCCTGGCCGACCGGGAAGCGCAGCAGGTGCAGGCGAGGGGAGAGCTCGATGACGTCCATGCGCCGACCGTAGGAAGGGCCCCCGCCCGGGGGCGAGGGCCCTCTGCCGTGGGCAGAGCGGTTCAGCCCGCCGCGTACAGCGTGAGGAAGTGCGCCTCCGCCACCGCCAGACGCTCCAACTCCTCCGGCGAGACGCTCTCGTTGGCCGCGTGGATCTGGGCCTCCGGCTCGCTCAGGCCGATGAGCAGGATCTCGGCCCGCGGGTAGAGGGCCGCGAGGGTGCTGCACAGCGGGATGGAACCGCCCTGCCCGGCGTACTGCATCTCCTGGCCCGGGTAGGCGACCGCCATCGCGTCGGCCATCGCCCGGTACGCGGGGCTGGCGGTGTCGGCGCGGAAGGCCTGGCCCTGGCCGACCTGCTCGAAGCTCACCCGCGCGCCCCACGGAGTGTGCGCCTCCACGTGGGCCTGGAGCAGCTTGGTCGCCTCGGCGGCGTCCACGCCCGGCGGCACCCGCAGGCTGAGCAGGGCGCGGGCGCGGGCCTGCACGGACGGGGTGGCGCCGACGACCGGCGGGCAGTCGATGCCGATCACGGTCACGGCCGGCTTGGCCCAGATGCGGTCGGCGACCGTGCCGTCACCGATCAGGCCGACCCCGTCGAGCACCTTGGCGTCGGCACGGAACTGCTCCTCGTCGTACTGGAGGCCTTCCCAGCGGCTCTCGGACTCGAGTCCGTCGACGGTGGTCGAGCCGTCCTCGGCGCGCAGCGAGTCCAGGACCCGGATCAGCGCGGCCAGCGCGTCCGGGGCGGCGCCGCCGAACTGGCCGGAGTGCAGATTGCCCTCGAGGGTGTCGATCTGCACACGGACCATCGTCATCCCGCGCAGGGTCGTGGTGACCGTCGGCAGACCGACGCGGAAGTTGCCGGCGTCGCCGATGACGATCGTGTCGGCCGCCAGCAGCTCGGGGTGCTGCTCGGCGTACCGCTCCAGACCGCCGGTGCCCTGCTCCTCCGAGCCCTCGGCGATCACCTTGACGTGCACGGGCACACCGCCGTTCGCCTTCAGGGCGCGCAGCGCGAGCAGGTGCATGATCACACCGCCCTTGCAGTCGGCGGCCCCGCGGCCGTACCAGCGGCCGTCGCGCTCGGTCAGCTCGAAGGGCGGGGTGACCCAGGCGGCCTCGTCCAGCGGCGGCTGCACGTCGTAGTGCGCGTAGAGCAGAACCGTTTTGGCGCCCTCCGGGCCCGGCAGGTACCCGTACACCGACTGGGTGCCGTCCGGGGTGTCGAGCAGGGCCACGTCCTCGAAGCCCTCGGCGCGCAGCGCGTCGGCGACCCAGTTCGCGGCGCCCTCGCTCTCGCTGCGGGGGAACTGGTCGAAGTCCGCGACCGACCTGAAGGCCACCAGCTCGGTGAGCTCCGCCCTCGCCCTGGGCATCAGGGCCGCGACGGTCCCGGCGAGCGGATTCGACGACATGGGCACGCTCCTTGTGGGTGCGACGTTGTACCTGCGAGTGCACCGATCCTCCCACAGTGGCCTGCGGCGACGTGCGCCGTAGGATGCGGGGGACAGGTGCGGCAGACGGCTTGATCGGAGCAGCGGACCATCGTGAGCGGCGAGAACTCTTCGGCGGACGACGACGTGCAGCGGGTGTGGGACGTCGTCGTGGTGGGCGCGGGACCCGCGGGGGCCTCGGCCGCCTACGCGGCGGCGGTCGCGGGACGACGCGTGCTGCTGCTGGAGAAGGCGGAACTGCCCCGCTACAAGACCTGCGGCGGCGGCATCATCGGCCCGTCGCGCGACGCCCTGCCGCCCGGCTTCGAGCTGCCGCTGCTGGACCGGGTGCACGCGGTCACCTTCTCGAACAACGGGCGTTTCACCCGTACCCGCCGCTCCAAGCAGATGCTGTTCGGGCTGATCAACCGGCCCGAGTTCGACCAGCAGCTGGTCGACCACGCCCAGAAGGCGGGCGCCGAGCTGCGCACGGGCGTCACCGTGACACGGGTCGAGCAGCACGGCTCGGCGGTGCCGGACCGCCGTACGGTCGCCGTCGTCCTGCAGGGCGGCGAGACACTGCTCGCGCGCGCGGTGGTCGGCGCCGACGGCAGCGCCAGCCGCATAGGCGCGCACGTCGGGGTGAAGCTGGACCAGGTCGACCTGGGCCTGGAGGCGGAGATCCCGGTGCCGGAGACGGTGGCCGAGGACTGGAAGGGGCGGGTCCTCATCGACTGGGGGCCGATGCCCGGCAGTTACGGGTGGGTCTTCCCCAAGGGCGACACGCTGACCGTCGGGGTGATCTCGGCCCGCGGCGAAGGCGCCGCCACCAAGCGGTACCTGGAGGACTTCGTCGCCCGCCTCGGGCTCGCCGGCTTCGAGCCGAGCATCTCCTCCGGGCACCTGACGCGCTGCCGCGCCGACGACTCCCCGCTCTCGCGCGGCCGGGTCCTTGTGTGCGGGGACGCGGCCGGGCTGCTGGAGCCGTGGACCCGCGAGGGCATCTCCTTCGCCCTGCGGTCGGGGCGGCTCGCGGGGGAGTGGGCGGTCCGGATCGCCGAGGCGCACGACGCCGTGGACGCCCGCCGGCAGGCCCTGAACTACGCGTTCGCGATCAAGGCGGGGCTCGGCGTCGAGATGAGCGTCGGCAAGCGGATGCTGGCGGCGTTCGAGCGCCGGCCCGGTCTGTTCCACATGGCCCTCACCGGCATCCGGCCCGCGTGGAAGGCCTTCAAGGACATCACGCAGGGATCCACGTCGCTGGGCGAGCTCGTCCGCACGCATCCGATGGCCCAGCGCGCCCTGACCGCGCTGGACCGGCGGAACCCGGCCCCGGGTGACACCGTCAGCTCTTGACGGTGATCCTGAACACCGGGTGGTCGGGGGCTATGCGGCGCATGTCGTCATCGGGGGAGTCGGGGCCGACTCCATCGAAGAAGACCCCGACCTCGGCCTTCCAGCGCTTGAGGTAGGCGCGCAGGAGCGGGACCTTCTCCTCGTCGGCGACCTCTTCCGCGGTGAACACGTCCACGTTCTTGCCCAGGTGCAGTTCGCCGCCGCCGGCCGCGCGCATGTTGTGTGTCCACTGGACGTGGCCGCGCGGGGCGAGCAGGTACTGCCGCCCGTCCACGGTCAGCAGGTTCACCGGGGTGGTCCGCCACTCGCCGCTCTTGCGGCCGCGGACCGCCAGGACCCGGGAGCCCCACACGCTGATGCCGCGACGGGTCAGCCATGCGACGAAGCGGTTGAAGACGTTGACGGTGAACCAGCCGGGCTTCTTGACGTGCGTGGACATGAGACCCCCTGCATGTGGGAGAGCGGTGCTCTCGCTTTAGGAGGAGTCTGCACGAGACCGGCCACCTTGGCAAGAGCACTGCTCTCTCTTGTGTGCAGTGCTCTCCACCGTGGCAGACTGTTCCTCATGAGCACCGCAAAGGGCGCCCGTGCGCGGGCCAGGATCGAAGTCACCGCGGCCATCAAGGACGCGGCGCGCAGACAACTCGCCGCCGAGGGCGCCGCCAAGCTCTCCCTGCGCGCGGTGGCCCGGGAACTCGGCATGGTCTCCTCCGCGCTCTACCGCTACTTCCCCAGCCGCGACGACCTGCTGACCGCGCTCATCATCGACGCCTACGACTCCCTCGGCGAGGCCGCCGAGCAGGCCGACGCCGCCGCCTCCGACGCCGCTCCCGTGGCCCGCTGGACGGCGGTCTGCGAAGCGGTGCGCGGCTGGGCTCTGGCCCACCCGCACGAGTACGCGCTGATCTACGGCTCGCCCGTCCCCGGCTACTCCGCCCCCCAGACCACCGTCCGCGCCGCCGCCCGCGTGGGCCTCGTACTCATCGGCATCGTCCGGGACGCCCACCAGGGACCCGGCCTCGCCGGTCTCTCGCTCCCCGCCGAACTGCGCCCCGAAGCCGAACGCATGGTCGCCGACTTCGCCCCCGACCTTCCTCCCGAGGCGGCGACCGCGCTGGTGGCGGCCTGGGCGCAGTTGTTCGGCCTGGTCGGGTTCGAACTGTTCGGGCAGTTCCACCGGGTGGTCGAGGACCGGGAGCCCTTCTTCCGGCACGCGGCGACCGGGCTGGCGCACGGAGTGGGGCTGAGGTAGGTCCCCGCACGGCGGGGCGCCGTACTTCCCGGGGAGTACGTGTGATCACCACGCCCGGCGGACGCCCGCCCGCCCGGCCGGCGTCTAGCGTGGCGGTCATGGAAGAGCAGCGCGGGCGGCGGCTCCGGCCCGGCCGAAGGGAGCGGCCGGGACCGTGGTCCGGCCGATGGCACGGCCCGGGACCGTGGCCCGGCCGGTGGCACGGCCCGGGACCGTGGTCCGGCCGGTGGCACGGCCCGGACGGCACCGAAGTCCCGGGCGCGCACTGGCCGTGGCGCTCCACCGTGCTGTTCACCGTCTTCGTGCTGGTCGGCTCCGGCTTCGCCGAGCACCAGCAGCCGGGCCGCGAGCCGCTCGGCGTCCCCGGGCGGGTGCTGCTGCTCGTGGCCTCGGGCCTGCTGCTGTGGCGGCAGCGGCACCCGGTGGCCGTGGCGTTCGGCACCGCCACGGCCGCACTGGTCTACCTGGCCGCCGGTTACCCCAACGGGCCGGTGTACCTGGCGGTCGTCGTGAGCTGCTTCAGCGCGGTCGTCACCGGACACCGCCGTGCCGCCTGGGCGTCCCTGGGGCTGCTGTGGGCCGGGCACGTCCTGGTCGCGCTCTGGCTCTACCGCCTGCTTCCACCGCCGCACGACAAGGGAACGGGCATCGGCCCGGAGGTCGTCGTCGCCGCCTGGGTGCTGGCCGTCCTCGCACTGTCGGAACTGGCCCGGGTACGGCGCGAGCAGTGGGCCCGGGAGCGCGCCGACCGGGCCCAGGCGGCCCAAAGACGCGCGGACGAGGAGCGGTTGCGCATCGCCCGGGAACTGCACGACGTCCTGGCGCACAGCATCTCCGTGATCAACGTGCAGGCCGGCGTGGGCCTCGCACTCCTGGACAGCGACCCGGAGCAGGCGCGGGCGGCGCTCAGCACCATCAAGGACGCCAGCAAGGAGGCGCTCGGCGAGGTGCGCCAAGTCCTCGCCACCCTGCGCGCGCCCGGAGACGCCCCCCGCGCCCCGGCACCCGGCCTGGACCGGCTGCCGGAACTGGTGGAACAGGCGGCGAGCGCGGGCCTCACCGTCGAGGTCGAGGTCGAGGGCGAGCCGCCGCGCCTGCCGCCCGGCGCCGACCTCGCCGCCTTCCGGATCGTCCAGGAGGCGCTCACCAACGTCGTACGCCATTCCGTCTCGCGGCACGCGCGCGTACGCCTCGGGCACGACGGTGACGTGGTGCGGCTGGAGATCGACGACGACGGCCCCCCGACCGGTGCGCAGGCGGGCGGCAGCGGCAACGGGCTCGCCGGAATGCGGGAGCGGGCCGCCGCGCTGGGTGGCACGATCGAGGCGGGCCCGCGCCCCGACGGCGGCTTCCGGGTGCTCGCCGTACTGCCTGCGTACCCCAGGGAGGGCCAGTGATCCGGGTACTGCTCGCCGACGACCAGTCGCTGGTGCGGGCCGGTTTCAGGGCGCTGCTCGACGCGCAGCCGGACATCGAGGTGGTCGGGGAGGCGGCGGACGGCGAGGAGGCCCTCGGCAGGGTCCGCGCACTGCGCCCGGACGTCGTCCTCATGGACATCCGCATGCCGCTGCTGGACGGCCTGGCCGCGACCCGCCGGATCACCGGCGACGCGGGCCTGAAGGACGTCAAGGTGGTCATGCTCACCACCTTCGAACTCGACGAGTACGTCTTCGAGGCGATCCGCTCGGGTGCCTCCGGGTTCCTGGTCAAGGACACCGAGCCGGACGAACTCCTGCGCGCCGTGAGGGCCGTGGTCGACGGCGACGCGCTGCTGTCGCCCGGCGTCACCCGCCGGCTGATCGCCGAGTTCGCGGCCCGTTCCAAGGAGCCCGCGGCAGCGGACGCCCTCGCCGCGCTCACCGAGCGGGAACGGGAGGTGATGGCGCTGGTCGGCATCGGCCTGTCCAACGAGGAGATCGCCCGCCGCCTGGTGGTCAGCCCGCTCACCGCGAAGACCCATGTGAGCCGCACGATGGTCAAGCTGGGAGCCCGGGACCGGGCCCAACTGGTGGTGCTGGCCTACGAGTCCGGGCTGGTGCGACCGGGCTGGCTGGGCTGAGCACGCTGCCCGAAGCTCACCAGCACACCCACCACCCGGGCGACGAAGGCGAGGGCCGCCAGCGTGCCGCCGACGCGCAGCAGCACCGTCGAGAGCATGCGCGGCAGATCGAAGAGGAGGGCCGGCCCACCGACGGCTCCGAAGGCGACCCCCGCCACCAACACCGCGCTGAGCAGCGCGTACCCGATCTCGACGGTCCAGGCGTCCTGCTCGCTCTTGTTCCGTCGTCCCCCGTACCCGTCCATCCGCCCAGTTTCACAGGCGTGCGCCCGGCGGAGCAACCAACTCCGGCCGGGCGCACGCGAGGAGGCGTTCCCCGTCAGTCGCGGACCGCCACGCGCTCCGCGTCCGCCTCCCTCTCCACGGTGGACCCGGCGACCACGACGGTCCGCTGCGGGACCCGATGGCCACGCAGTCCCGTGAGGGTGATCAGGAGCCCGGCGAGGGCGATGCCCGTCACCACGAGCAGCCCCGGACGGTAGCTGTCGAGCACGGCCCGCGGGGTGGCGTGGGCCGGGGCGCGGGCGGTGATCACGGCCGTGACGACGGCCAGGAAGATCGCGCCGCCCACCTGGACCGAGGTGTTGAGCAGCCCGGAGACCATGCCCTGCTCGTGGTCCTCGACCCCGTTGGTGGCCTGGATGTTGAGCGAGGGGAAGACCAGCGCGCAGGCGGCTCCGATCAGCAGCATCGACGGCAGGATCACCACCGCGTACACCGGGTCGAGATCGACGCGCAGGAACAGGGCGTACCCGGCGACCATCAGCGCGAAGCCCGCCGCGATCAGCCGCGTGGTGCCGAACCGGTCGACGATCGAACCGACCTTCGTCGAGGACACCGCGACCAGCGCACCGGCGGGCAGGAAGGCGAGCGCCGTGTGCAGCGCCGACCAGCCGAGCAGGGACTGCATGTACAGGGTGACCAGGAACTGGAAGCCGACGTAGCTGCCGAAGAACGCCATCGCCCCGAGCTGGGCCCGCACCTGCTGCCCCGAGCCCAGCACACCCAGACGGATCAGGGGGCCGGGCGAGCGCCGCTCGACGACGACGAACACGGTCAGCAGCGCCGCGACCGCCAGGAAGGACAGCAGGGTACGGGCCGACGCCCAGCCGGCCTGCGGTGCCTGCACCACGGTGAAGACCAGCAGGAGCATCGAGGCGGTGCCGAGGACGGCGCCGGGGATGTCGTACCCGTTGTGGTCCTTCTCGCGGGTGCTGCGCGGCAGCAGTTTCAGTCCGGCGAGCAGCGCGAGCAGTGCGATGGGCGCGGGCAGCAGCATGGTGAGGCGCCAACTGGCCTCGGTGAGCAGGCCGGAGAGCACCAGGCCCATGGAGAAGCCGGTGGCCGCGCAGGTGGTGTAGATCGACAGGGCGCGGTTGCGCAGCGGCCCCTCGGCGAAGGTCGTGGTGATGATCGACAGGCCCGCCGGTGCGGTGAACGCGGCGCTCAGCCCCTTGACGAAGCGGCTGGCGATCAGCAGCGGCCCCGAGTCGACCAGTCCGCCGAGCAGCGAGGCGATCGCGAACACGCCCAGGGCGACCAGGAAGACCTGGCGCCGGCCGAGGAGGTCGGCGGTGCGGCCGCCGAGCAGGAGCAACCCGCCGTAACCCAGGATGTAGCCGCTGACGATCCATTGCAGCGTCGACGTGGACAGATGGAGGTCGGAGCCGATGGAGGGCAGGGCCACGCCGACCATCGACACATCGAGCGCGTCCAGGAACATCGCGGCGCAGAGCACCAGCAGGGTGCCCCACAGCCGGGGGGTCCAGCGGACCGCCGGGGACGGGACCGCGGGGGTGGTGAGCGGAGAGGTCATGCCGGAGAGGCTACATGCGCATGCATGAGATGCAAACGCATTTAATTACGATGCAACAAATGGGTTTCTCTGCTAACGTGCGCTCATGGCGGCGAAGAAGGCCGAGCAGGAGCTCGTGAACCAGTGGCGGGACATCCTGGCGCTGCACGCCCGCACCCAGTGCGAACTCGACCGTGCCCTCCACGGACACGGCCTGTGCGCCAGCGACTTCGAGGTGCTCGACCTGCTCTCCGAGGGCTCCGCGGCGGACGGCGGCTGCACCTATCGCGTGCAGGAGATCGCGGACCGCATCCACCTCAGCCAGAGCGCTCTGTCCCGCCTGATCGCCCGCCTGGAGAAGGACGGGCTCCTGCAGCGGGCCATGTGCGCCGAGGACCGGCGGGGCGTCCGCGTGACCCTCACCGAGAAGGGGCGCGCGCTGCACGGCGAGGTACGGCCGGTGCAGCGCGCGGTGCTGACCCGGATGCTGACCGACTCAGCCGATCGCTGAGGTCTCGCGCCAGAGGGTGGCGAGCCCGGCGTCGCCGGTCACCCTGGGCACGGACAGCCGGTTCCACAGCGCCAGGTACAACTGATCGGCCGGACCGGCCAGTTCGGCCTCCGCGTCGCCCGACTCGCCGAGGACGGCGACGGGCGGCCGGTCGGACAGCCGTACGGTCCACACCGCGTCCGCGTCCAGGGCCCGCACCCGCAGAACACGCGGCCGGTCGGTCCGGACCCCGCTCCTCGGCCGGGCGTGGAATCCGCGCAGCAGCTCGTCGACGCCGTCCACGGCGAAGTCGGTGGCGATCCGGGACGCCGTGCCCCCGGCCGCCGACTCCGCGTCGTACCGGTGCACGGTCGTCTCGTGCGCCTGCCGCCGCGTCCAGAAGGCCAACGGTGAGGCGCACGGCGCCGGATGAAAGGTCCAGCACGCCACATCGGGCGGCGCGGCGGCCAGCGTCCCGACGAGTCGCCGGTGACTGTCGAGGTACCAGCTCACCAGCTCGTCCCCGTCGAGATCGGGGCCGTCCCCCAGCGGACGCGGCTCGGAGAGTCCACCGGCGACGAACCCCGCCGCCCAGTGGTGCACCGCGCCCGTGTGCCGCAGCAGGTCCCGCACCTGCCACCCCGGGCAGGTCGGCACCTTCGCATCGGTCCCCGCCTTGACGGCGGCCGTGGCGAGCAGACGGCCCTCGTGGTCGAGGACGTGTAGGTAGTCGGCTGTGTCCATGGGGCGAGTGTGCCGGACGGGCCGGGCGGAACGGCACCGTATTTCGCTCCCGCCCGCCGCCTCGGTTCGCCGTCCGCGCGGGCTGTCGGTGATCCGTAGGCGATGTGTCGGTGGACGCCGGGAGTGTGGGCGGCGAGCGCGCTCCCCGGGAGCGTCCTCGACCCCGTCCCCAGCAACAAGGGAGCCTGCGCCATGCCGTCCGAATCCTCCGCCGCCCCCTGGGACGTACGGCGTCCGCCCCGCGCCGACGGCAGGGTCGTCCTGGTCACCGGCGGCAACGCCGGCATCGGGTACTTCACCGCCGAGCAGTTGTCGGCGACCGGAGCCACCGTGGTGCTGGGCAGCCGTGAGCCCGCGCGGGCCGAAGTCGCCATGGCCGCGATCCGCGCGCGTGTGCCCGGCGCACGGCTGAGTGCCGTACGGCTGGACCTCGCCGACCTGTCTTCACTCGAAGCGGCGGTGGCCTCCCTGGACACGGACCGCCTGGACGCGGTGGTCCACAACGCCGGGGTGGCGCTCGACGCCCCGCCGCGCAGGGAGACCGCCGACGGTCACGAGCTCATGTTCGGCACGAACCACCTCGGGCACTTCGCGCTCACCCACCGTCTGATGCCGCTGCTCTCGGCCGCGCCGGCGGCCCGTGTCGTGACCGTGGGCAGTTTCGCCGCGAAGTCCGAACGGCTCGACCTCGACGACCTCCAGTCCCGGCGGGACTACCGGCCGGGGCGCGCCTACGGGCGTTCCAAGCTGGCGCAGATGTACTTCGGCCTCGAACTCGACCGCCGCCTGCGCGCCGTCGGCAGCACGGTGACGAGCGTCGTGGCGCACCCGGGCGGCGCCCTGGACTCCCTCACTCCGTCGCGGCCGCCGGTCCATGTGCGCACCCTCGGCGAGGGCCTGCGTGCGGCACCCGCCGCTCTCGTCGTCCAGGGCAAGGACGCCGGGGCGTGGCCGGTGGTGCGAGCGGCGCTCGACCCGTCCGTGCGCGGAGGGCAGGTCTGGGGCCCGCGGATGTTCTCCTTGCGCGGCAAGCCCCGCTGCGAACCGTTGTGGAGCCACCTCTGCGACCTCTCGGTCGCGGCCCGGCTGTGGGACGTCAGCTGTCATCTGACCGGCGTCCGGCTTGGCGTTCTCTGAGCGAGGCCGGCCGTGATCCGTCACACGGCGCGCGTACTGGTTCCGGCACCGGGGTCGTGTCGCGTCCGACCGCCGACCGGGCGGCAGTCATCCGCCCACCGGGCCGCCGTCAGGCCGATCAGCGCCGCCACGGCCGCCAGTACGGCCACGCTCGTCAGCGCGGTGGGCAGCGAGAACCAGTCGGCCATGAAGCCGATCGCGGGCGGCCCGAGGAGCATGCCGCCGTAGCCGAGGGTGGAGACGGCGGCGACGCCGGAGGGGCCGGCCAGGCTGCCCGCGCGTTCCACGGCGACCGGGAACAGGTTGGCGAGCCCCAGTCCGGTGACGGCGAAGCCGATCAGCGCCGCCCAGACGGCGGGGGCGAGTGACCCCAGCAGCATCCCGGCGGCCGCGGTGCCGCCTCCGGCGATCACGGTCCGGGTCCGGCCGAGGCGTTCCAGGAGGGTCGTACCCGTCAGCCGGCCGAGGGTCATGGCGAGCGCGAAGCAGGAATAACCGACCGCCGCGACCCCGGCCGAGGCGTCGAGGTCCTGTTCGAGATGGAGGGCGCCCCAGTCGGCCATGGCTCCCTCGCCGTACGCGGTGCACAGGGCGATCAGCCCGAAGACGGCGACGAGTGCGCGGGTACGGCGGTCGGGGCGATGAAGGTGCCGCCGGGTGCCGTCATCGCGCGGCGGGCGATCCTCCGGAGCCCGGACGGCATGCCGCACCGGGGACTCGTGCCGCAGCAGCGCACGCCCTGCCACGGCTGTGACCAGCAGCCCGACCAGGGCCAGGCCCAGCAGATGGCGGGCGGGGGAGAGGGATCCCGCGACCAGCCCGCCGAGACCGGCGCCGAGCATGCCGCCCAGGCTGAACGCGGCGTGGAAGGTGGGCATCACCGGTCGCCGCAGCGCGGCCACCAGGTCGACGGCGGCGCTGTTGAAGGCGACGTTGATGCCGCCGTACGCCGCCCCGAACACCACCAGTACGGCCCCGAGCGCGGGCGCCGAGTGGACCAGCGGGGGCAGCGCGACGCTGAGGGAGAGCAGCACGGCGCACACCACGGTGACGGGGTGGCTGCCGTAGCGGCGGCACAGGCGCCCGATGAGCATCATCGTGACGACCGCCCCGGCCGACACCCCGAGGAGAGCGAGCCCCAGGGCACCGGCCGAGGCATGGGCCTGGTGCTTGATGGCGGGGATCCTGACCACCCACCCGGCGAAGATGAAGCCGTCCAGGGCGAAGAAGACGGTCAGGATGATGCGGAGTCGCGTGAGCGGGTCGCCGTCTCCCGGCACTGCGTTGTGCGATCGGGTTTTGTTTATTTGCGGCACAAACGCAGGGTAGGGGGGTGGCCGAGGCCGGGCAAGGGCTTCCGTGGAGGGCTGCGGAGCGCGCCGGACCGTCCTCGCGCGGGTTCGCCGATATCGGCTTGTCCCGCCGAATCAACTCGCCTTAGGGTGAGGCCACTTCGAAGTGACGTTCCCAGAAGCACGCCGCAGAGCGGAGCGTCCCACCTCGCTGAGGTGCCGGAGGGGCGGCAGCAGTCTTCGTCGACCCTTCCCTTCGGAGGTTTCCCCATGAACGTCGGTATCGGCCTGCCCATCGGTGACCCCGCCACCCTGATCACCTGGGCCCAGCGCGCCGACGCCGGGCCCTTCAGCACGCTCGGTCTGCTCGACCGGATGGTCTACGACAACCCGGAGCCCCTGGTCGCGCTCGCCGTCCTAGCGGGTGCCACCTCCCGCATCCGCGTCCAGACCGAGGTGCTGCTCGCCCCGCTGCGCGACACCGCCCTGCTCGCCAAGCAGGCCGCGACCCTGGACCGGATGACCGGTGGCCGTCTGGTCCTCGGCCTGGGCGTCGGCGGCCGGGACGACGACCACCAGGTCACGGGCACCGACATACGCACCCGGGGCCGGCGCCTCGACGAGCAGATGGCGGTGATGCGCCGTCTGTGGTCCGGTGAACCGTACGGCGACGGCATCGGCCCGATCGGTCCCGCGCCCGCCCGGTCCGGCGGTCCCGAGGTGCTCTTCGGCGGCTTCAAGCCCGCCGCGATCGAACGCGTCGCGCGCTGGGGTGACGGCTTCCTCGCCGCCGCGGCCCCCTCCTGGGCGGGCGGCCTGTTCGACACCGCCCGCAGGTTCTGGCAGGAGTACGGCCGCGACGGCGAACCGCGTATCGTCGCGCAGGTCAACGTCGCGCTGGGCTCCGAGGACGTGGTGCGCGAAGCCCGGGCCGCCATGCACGCGTACTACACCTTCACCGGCATGCCCGAGCGGATGGTGGCCGGCATGCTCACCACGCCCGCCGAGATCCGCGAGGCCGTCGCCGCCTTCACCGATCTCGGCGCCGACGAGGTGATGCTCTACTGCTACGGCCTCGACCCGGACCAGGTGGACCGCCTCGCCGACGTCCTGTGACGGGCCTTCCCGTCACCTCGGCGGCGCCGTTCCCGTACTCCGCCGGACCACCAGAGTCGCCGGCACCAGGTCGGTCCCCGGCCGCGAACCCCCACCGGTGCGTATCTGCTCCAGCGCCTTGCGGACGCAGCGGCGGCCCACCTCGGCGAAGTCCTGGTGCACGGTGGTGAGAGGCGGCACGAAGAACGCGGCGTCGGGGATGTCGTCGAAGCCGACGACGCTGATGTCCCCGGGCACGGAGCGGCCGCGTTCGTGGAAGGCACGGAGCAGGCCGAGGGCCATCTGGTCGTTGGAGGCGAACACCGCGGTGCACTCCGGGTGCTGGGCGAGGGCGAGGCCGGCCGCGTAGCCCGACTCGGCCGACCAGTCGCCGTGCATCGGCGGCGGTACGGGGCGTCCGGCCTCCTCCAGTGCCGCGCGCCAGGCCTGGGTGCGGCGCTGGGCGGCGAAGGACGTCTCCGGTCCCGTGAGGTGCCACACGGTCCGGTGGCCCAGGTCGAGCAGGTGCCGGACGGCCTTCCGGGCGCCGTCGGCCTGGTCGGTGTCGACCACGCCGTAGCGGTCGCCGGCGTCGGAGTCCACGACGACGACGTGCACGCCCGGCGGCAGTTGCACCGTGCCGGTGTCGAGGAGATGGATCTCCATGATGACGATGACGGCGTCGACGGCCAGCTCTCCCATCCGGGTGAAGGCCCCGAGCACGTTGTCCTGGGTGGGGACGTCGATGGGGATCAGCGTGATGGCGTACCCCTCGGCCGCCGCCTGCGTGGCGATCGCCTCCACCGTACGGCTGTTGCCCGTCGAGGACAGGCTGAAGAGGATCACGCCGATGGTGTTGAACTGCCCGTACCTCAGGGCGCGGGCCGCGCTGTTGGGCCGGTAGCCCAGTTCCCGCATCGCCGCGAGCACCTGCTCCCGGGTCGAGCCGATCACCCCGGGATGGCCGTTCGACACCCGGGAGACCGTCTGGGAGGAGACACCCGCGAGCTTGGCGACGTCGGCCATGGACACTCGCTGCTTCCGACGCCCGCCCGGAACACCGGAGCCGCCCCGCTCGACCACTCGTGCCTCCTCGACCCGTTCCCCGCCCCCGGGGTCTGTTGCGCAATGCACCGGATGTTACGCGTGAGAAATCTTGACGGCCGCTGAGGCGGATGCCACGATTCCGGCGCCGCCGAGTTTACGTAAACATCCCCCACGACGGCAGGTCATGTTTACGTAAACATGCGAGGCGCTGAGACGCCATCTCCGGAAAGGGCACGTCGATGAGCAAGACCCCCACCAGCAACCGCCTCACCCCCCGACTGCGTGCCGCCTGTGCGGCGGTCGCGATCGCCGCGGTCGGCGGTGCGACCCTGGTCGGCAGCCCCGCCTCGGCCGCCCCGACCGGTACGGGCCAGTTCCGGGGCGTCAACTGGGCGGACCCGCGCGACAACTACGCCGACGACTACCTGCAGCTGTCCGGCCTGTCGACCTCCGACACCTACGCCCAGACCTACGCCAAGGCGAGCCGGATCATCTCGGCGTTCCGCGCCAACCTCGACGCCAACACCGTCCGGCTGCCCATCAACCCGTACACCGTGGGCGGCGCGTACTGGAAGTCCTACCGCGGGGTCATCGACGCGGCGACGGCCAAGGGCTTCAAGGTCATCGTCTCCTACTGGGAGGGCACGGGCGCCAACAAGGACGGCTTCATCGACGACACCGCCACCTACTGGCCGATGTGGGACACGGTGGTGAAGGCCTACAAGGACAACTCGCGGGTCTACTTCGAACCGATGAACGAGCCGCACGGCTACACCGACACCCAGTGGGCCGACATAGCCGCGAAGTGGCTCGCCACCTACCCCTCCGTCCCGCGCAACCGGGTCTTCGTCAGCGGCGCCGGCTACAACGACCACGTCACCTCCGTCTGCGCCGACCCGCGCCTCAAGGGGACCTACCTGTCGCTGCACCACTACGGGTTCTGGAAGGACTACGCCACCTACGACCAGTGGGTGTCCGACCTCAAGGAGCGTCTCGGCGACTGCGCGAGCCGGACCGTGGCCGACGAGTTCGGCGCCCCGATGACCACGGGCCTCGACTACGACCACCCGGCTCCGGACAACAACTTCGTCAACTTCATCCAGGCCGACACCGACACGTTCCGCAAGCTCGGCATGGGCTCCGTCTACTGGCCGGGTCTGCGCACCGACGACACCTACTCGATGCAGACGCTGATCGGCGACGCCTCCCGGCCCTGGCTGGAGACCACCAACCAGTCCGGCGCCGACCGGCTCGCCTGGGGCTGGGGACACGGCAAGCCCGTGAAGCCCTGACCCGGCCCGGCAGGCCGGGGACTGACGGGTCCCCGGCCGCGCCGCACACACAGGAATACGGGCGATTTGTCTTATCAGTGGGCATTTCTTTGTGCTGGACGTACGGCCTGAGTGCGGACAACTGGCCGATACAGTCCGGTTAATGCTTGCTCACGAGCTGGTTGCGGGAGAGTAAGCGCGTCATGATGGGCCCATGACGTTGGCCTCGCGCGCTTTCGCGCAACTGGCGACCTGGCCGGACCTGAGACAGGCGGCGCCGAGCTGCGGCCTGGGGCAGGCGGTGAGTTCGGCCGGGGGCGAGATCGCCCACTTCCACTCCGACCGGGACGTCGACCTGCGCCTGACAGCCCGCGCCATCCGGCACTTCTCCAAGAACCTCAAGGGCTCCGGGGCGATCCGCATCGTCCCGGGTTCGCAGTGGGTGACCATCCGCCTCGACGCCGCGAGCGACGTCGACCTGCTGCTGACGCTGGTGAGCGTCGCCCTGCAGGCCCAGCAGACCTGGCCGGACCCGGGCACGTACCGGCCGGCGGTCGGCTGCAACGACCAGCGGGGTGCCGGGTTCGTCAGCGCGGACCACAGCGGGATCTGACGGCCCTGGTGGATCCGCCCGCGGAATGCGGGGTCACACGGCGACGACCCGTACCCCCGCCTCCTCAAGCCGGCGGACCATGTCCTGTCCCACGGCCGTGTCCGTGACCAGCGTGTCCACCGCCTCGGCCGCGCAGATACGGGCGAAGGCCCGTCGGCCCAGCTTGCTGGAGTCGGCGGCGACGACCACCCGCTGCGCGCGTTCGCACAGCAGCCGGTTGATCGCGGCCTCGGCCTCGTCGTGCGCCGCCGCACCGTGCGCGACGTCGAAGGCCACCACCCCGAGGACCGCCAGGTCCAGGGTGATCTGCCCCAGCACGCCGTCGGCGAGCGGGCCGACGAGTTCGTACGACTGCGGGCGGGCCACCCCGCCGGTCACCACGATCTTGAACTGGGGCCGTACGACGAGCTCGCCCGCGATGTTGAGCGCGTTGGTCACGACGGTCAGCGCCGGGGAGGCGGAGGTCAGGTCGCCGCGCACGGCGAGCGCGCGGGCCACCTCCGTGGTGGTCGTACCGCCGGTCAGTCCCACCGCCTCACCCGGCGCGACGAGGTCTGCCACCGCCTTGGCGATGCGCTGCTTCTCGGACGCGCGGCGGGCCGTCTTGTAGCGCAGCGGCAGTTCGTACGACACCCCGTGCACCACCGCACCGCCGCGTGTGCGCACCAGCATCTGCTGCTCCGCGAGCCGGTCGAAGTCCCGGCGGATCGTGGCGGGCGACACGCCCAGCTCGGCCGCCGCCTCCTCGACCTCCAGGCGGCCACGCTCGACGAGCAGTTCCAGCAGCGCCTTCCAGCGGGCGTCGCGCGACATCGGCGGCCTCCGTTCCCCGGCGACTCCGCGACCCTGACGCGGTCCGATTCGGTCACCATGCTTGATTCTGCTCGAAAGATGCTTCTATCTTGCAGGAAAATGCAAAAATCTTCGGGAGGGGCGCGCGTGACCCATGTCGAGGACGAGCTGAGCAGCCAGCCCGAGTGCTGGGCACGGGCAGCCGAGGAGGCGGGACGGTACGGCGCGGTGCTTCCGGCGCCGGGGGAGCGGGTCGCGATCGTCGGCTGCGGCACCTCGTACTTCATGGCGCAGGCCGTGGCCGCCCTGCGCGAGGGCGCGGGCGCGGGCGAGACGGACGCCTTCGCCGCGTCCGAGTTCCCGCACGGACGCCGCTACGACCGTGTCATCGCCCTCACCCGGTCCGGCACCACCACCGAAGTACTCCGACTGCTCGAGCGGCTGCGGGGGAGTGTGCGCACGACCGCGGTCACCGCCGACCCGGAGGCCCCCGTGATGTCGGCCGCCGACGACGTCGCCGTACTGGACTTCGCGGACGAACGGTCCGTCGTGCAGACCCGGTTCGCGACCAGCGCGCTCACTCTGCTCCGCGCCCACCTCGGCCTGCACACCGAGACGGCCGTCACCGACGCACGTACCGCGCTGTCGACTCCCTTGCCTCCGGAGCTCGTCGCGTGCACGCAGTTCACCTTCCTGGGGCGCGGCTGGACGGTCGGACTGGCGAACGAGGCCGGACTGAAGATGCGCGAGGCGTCACTGTCCTGGACCGAGGCCTATCCGGCGATGGAGTACCGGCACGGTCCCATCAGCATCGCCGGCCCGGGCACGATCACCTGGATGCTCGGGACGGCACCCGACGGGCTGGACCGACAGGTCCGCGCCACCGGCGGGTCGTGGATCGAGGGACGTCTCGACCCGCTCGCCGAACTGGTCCGGGCCCAGCGCCTCGCCGTCGCCGTCGCCGCGGCGCGCGGCCTCGATCCCGACCGGCCGCGTCACCTCACCCGCTCGGTCGTCCTCGCGCCCTGACAGGACCACTGACCGGACCCCTGAAAGGAAGGGACAGGCCGTGCCTCTCGCAACCACCGGTGAGCTGGTGACCCGAGCCGCCGCCGCGCACTGCGCCGTCGCCGCGTTCAACATCATCACCCTGGAACACGTCGAGGCCGTCATCGCCGGCGCCGAGGCGGCGGACGCCCCCGTGGTCCTCCAGGTCAGCGAGAACGCGGTCCGGTTCCGCCACGGACGACTGCACCCGCTGGCCCGGGCCGCCGCCGTCGCCGCCGAGCGGGCCCGGGTACCGGTCGCCCTGCACCTCGACCACGTACAGAGCGACGACCTGCTGCGGCAGGCGCCGGGCGCCGGTTTCAGCTCCGTGATGTACGACGCCGCACGCCTGCCGTACACCGAGAACCTGGCCGCCACCCGCGCCGCCGTCGCCTGGGCGCACGCCCAAGGGCTGTGGATCGAGGCGGAGTTGGGTCAGATCGGTGGCAAAGCCGGGCAGGAGAGGGACGCCCACGCGCCCGGCGCCCGAACCGATCCCGAGGAGGCCCGGGCCTTCGTCGCCGATTCCGGCGTGGACGCGCTGGCCGTCGCCATCGGCAGCGTGCACGCCATGACCACCCGCACCGCCGCCCTCGACCACGCCCTCCTCCAGCGGTTGGCCCGCGCCGTGCCGGTCCCGCTCGTGCTGCACGGCTCCTCCGGAGTACCGGACGACGGCCTGGTCGCGGCGGTCGCGGGCGGCATCGCCAAGGTGAACGTGGGCACCGCCCTGAGCGTCGCGATGACCAGGGCGATCAAGGAGTTCCTCGCGGCCCGTCCGGAGGCCGTCGACGCACGCCAGTACCTCGGCGCGGCCCGCGAGGCGATGGCCCGGGAGGTCACCCGTATCATCGGCGTCCTCTCCCCGCCCGCGCGAGCCGCCGGCATCAGCCCCGTTTCACGGCCCTGAGCACCACGAACTTCGGGTTGCCGGCGACCGTTTCGCTGTTGCCGAACAGGCGTCGCAGCTTCACGTGGTAGCCCAGGTGCCGGTTGCCGATCACCCACAGCTCGCCGCCGGGACGCAGCGCGCGCCGGGCGCCGGTGAACATGCGCCAGGCCGTCGCGTCGGTCGTCGCCTGGTGGGAGTGGAACGGCGGGTTGTTGAGGACGACGTCCACGCTGCCGGGCGCCACCCCGGCGAGCCCGTCGCCGACGCGGAACTCGGCGTGCCCCGGAACCCCGTTGGCCTTGTAAGTGGCCTCGGCCGAGGCCACCGCCTGAAACGACTCGTCCACGAACAGCACCTCGGCGCCAGGGTCCGCCAGCGCGACCGCCGTTCCGACGACGCCGTTGCCGCACCCCAGGTCCACCACCCGGCGCGGCCCCTCCCCGTTCGCGCCCGGCAGGTGCTGCAGGAAGAAGCGGGTGCCGACGTCCAGCCGGTCCGCGCAGAACACTCCCGCGTGATTGACGACGGTGCGCCCCGAGGCCGCGCCGATGCCGTCGGGCAGGGCGTAGCTGTACGGCCACGGGTTGGCGGGACGTTCCGCCGCGGGATCCGGGGAGCAGAGGATCAGCCGGGCCTTCTGCCGGGCCAGCGAGGTCCGGGTCGGGCCGAGGATCCGCTCGAACAACCGCAGTGTCGAGGTGTGGATCTCCTTCACCATGCCGGTGCCGACGACGACCGTGTCCGGGTGCACGGCGGGCGCCAGCCGCAGCAGCTGGTCCTCGAGGAGCGCCAGGCTCTTCGGCACCCGGACCAGCAGGACGTCGACGCGGCCCGGTGGCGGGTCCTGGGTGGTCAGCAGGCGTACGGCACCGGGCTCCACCCCGGCGCGCGCGAGGTTCGCCCGGGTCGCCTCCTGGCTGAGGTAGGAGTCGGTGATCTGCGTCGGCCGGTGCGCCGCCAGCGCCGTGACCAGGGCGCCCCAGCGATCCCCGACGACCACGACCGTGCCGGACAGGGGGATTTCCTCCTCGGCCAGATGCCGGAGCAGATACGCGTCGGAGGCGTCCCAGGCACGCAGCTTCTCGTGCGGATCCTCGGGGAAGCGGGACAGCTCGAGCGTGCCCCATGCGGTCGTCATACGGTCGTTCATCGTGCGTCCAGGCTATCCGGCCCGTCAGGCACGGCCGGGCGGCAGCCCGCGGCACGTCGGGCAGGATGGGGGTATGGAGGCGGAGCTGTTCCCCAGGGGGCGCACCCGGGTCGCGCCGGGCGCCGTGCACGTCCCGGACTGGCTGCACGCCGACGCCCAGCGTGAGCTGCTGGCCGCCTGCCGTGGGTGGGCACGCCCCCCGGCCGGCCTGCGCACCGTCCGTACGCCCGGCGGCGGCACGATGACCGCCCGGCAGGTGTGTCTGGGATGGCACTGGTACCCGTACGGCTACGCCCGCACGGTCGTCGACGGCGACGGTGTCCCCGTGAAACCCTTCCCGCCCTGGCTGGGCGAGCTGGGCCGCCGCGCGGTGTCCGACGCGCTCGGCGCGGAGGCGGCCACGGGGGAGTACGACATCGCGCTGATCAACTTCTATGACGGCGACGCCCGCATGGGCATGCACCGCGACAGCGACGAGAAGTGCGACGCGCCGGTGGTCTCCCTCAGCCTGGGCGACACCTGCGTGTTCCGCTTCGGCAACACCGAGACCCGGACCAGGCCGTACACGGACGTCGAACTGCGCAGCGGCGACCTGTTCGTCTTCGGCGGGCCGTCCCGGTTCGCCCACCACGGCGTCCCCCGGGTACGCGCCGGCACGGCGCCGCCCGCGCTGGGGCTGTCCGGGCGGCTGAACATCACCCTCAGGGTGAGTGGCTTCTAGGGAGCTTCTCGTGGATCATGCCGGGGTCGGCAGGAAGACACCGTCGGTCCAGGCCGGCCTGATCCACAAGACACCCCCTGGTCCCCGCGTTTGCGCGCGACACGGACCGGCCGACATGCGGATCATGGGAGACTCGCCCTCATGAGCGGGAAGGCGGACCCCCGGGCGGCGGGGGATGGGAGCACCTCGAGGACGCGGCTGGACCGGGGGCGCGGTGCGCTCGGGCCCGCGTTGGAGCTCGTGCACACCGGACGGGCGCCGACCCGGGCCGTGCTCACCGCCGAACTGGGGGTCACCCGGGCGACGGCCGGCGCGGTCGCCGCCGAACTGGAGGCGCTCGGCCTGATCAGGGTCGACGCCCGGCCCGGCGCGGCGGCCGGTTCCCAGGGACGCCCCTCGCACCGGCTGGAGGTCGCCGAGGAGGGGCCCGTCGTGCTGGCCGCGCAGGTGCACGCCGACGGCTTCCGCGCGGCACTGGTCGGACTCGGCGGCCGGATCGTGGCGACCTCGCCGGGCTGTGAGACCGTCGACGCCGACCCGGCGAAGGTCCTCGGCTCCGTGGTCGAGGCGGGCACCGAGCTGCTGCGCGGCACCGGGCGCCGCTGCGTCGGCGCCGGCCTCGCGGTGCCCTCGGCGGTGGCCGAACCGGACGGACTGGCCCTCAACCCCCTGCACCTGGCCTGGCCGGTGGGTGCGCCGGTGCGCCGGATCTTCGCCGAGCGCGTCCGCGCGGCCGGGATCACCGGCCCCGCCTTCGCGGGAAACGACGTCAACCTCGCCGCGCTCGCCGAGCACCGGCACGGCGCGGGCCGCGGCGCCCGGGACCTGCTGTGCGTGGCCACCGGGCACCGGGGCGTGGGCGGGGCACTGGTGCTGGACGGCCGTCTGCACACCGGGAGTTCCGGCCTCGCCCTCGAGGTGGGGCATCTCACCGTCAACCCCGAGGGCCGCCCGTGCCACTGCGGCAGCCGCGGCTGCCTCGACGTCGAGGCGGACCCGCTGGCGCTGCTCAGCGAGGCGGGACGCGATCCGGGACCCGAGGTCTCCCTGCTCCAGCAGGCCATCGACCTGATCCGCCACCACTACGCCGACCCGGAGGTGCGCACCGCCGCCGAGGCGCTGATCGACCGGCTCGGCCTCGGTCTCGCGGGCCTGGTGAACATCCTCAATCCCGACCGCATCATCCTCGGCGGCCTGCACCGCACCCTGCTCGACGCGGACCCCGACCGGCTCCGCGCGGTCGTCGCCGACCGCAGCCTGTGGGGCCAGAGCGGCGGCGTCCCCATCCTGCCCTGCACCCTCGACCACAACAGCCTGGTCGGAGCAGCCGAGTTGGCGTGGCAGCCGGTGCTGGACGACCCGCTCGGGGCACTGCGGTGACCGATGAGCGCGCCGTCGAACTCCTGCGGGCACACCGCGTCCGGCTGGTCGAGACACCCCCGCCCGAACTGCCTCCCGAGGAACGTTCGGCGATGGACCGCGTGTGGGACGAGGCGGTACGGGCCAATCCGGCCCTGTTCGACGGGCCCGTGGCCGCCCTCACGGGGCTGACCTGGGAGGAAGGGCACGGACTGGTCCTGTCCTGGACCCGAACGAGCTACCGGCTGCGCGCCCTGCGTCAGGTCCCGGGCGCCACCGCCTGGCTGCCGTCCCTGTTCGTCTCCGTCGTGCAGCCGACCGACGACGGGCGCCTGCTGGTGGGCCGGGCGGCAGCGTGGACCGCCGCGCCCGGCCGCTGGCAGCTGCCGGGCGGCACCGTCGAACCACCGGTGGCGGGCGACGACCTGGACCTGGCCGCACTGCGCCGGCACGCGGCCCGCGAACTGGCCGAGGAGACCGGGTCGGACACCAGGCCGGAAGCGCTGACCCTGGGGCTCGCCACCCGCGGTGGCAACGGATCCGTCGGCGTCGTGTTCCTGGCCCCGCCGTGTCCCGCGTCGTCGCTGTACGAACGCCATGCGGCGCTGGCGGACGCGGAGACGGCCCAGGGCCGCGATCCGGAGTTCGACCGGATCGCGCTGGTCGGCTCACCGGACGCACTGGCGGCTCTGGGCGGCCCGCACGCGGACTACCTGGCGCCCGTCGTCCGCGATTTCGCGGAGGCCGGTGCCTGACCCGGCGCGGGCGGGCGGCTCACCGCCAGTCGACGGCGAAGGCCCGCCCCGGGTTGTCGACGAGGATCCGCCGCACCGGCTCCGTGCCCAGCACCGCCTCCAGGCGCGGCCGCACCCGGCGCAGCAGATACGGCATCCCGGGCCCGCCGTCCACCGAACGGGCCCCGGCGACCACGGTGTCCCCGCCGAGCAGCAGCCGGTGCCCGAACCCGGCCTCCACCAGGGAGAGTACGGCGTCCGGCATCCGCCAGTCGGTGGCGTGATGGGCGCGGGACGGCCCGTCGAAGGCGAGCCAGCAGCCGCTCCGGGCGGCCTGCCGCTGCACCACGGGGTCGGGGGAGCGGTTGAGGTGCCCGAGAACCACTCGGTGCGGCGGCACCTCCAACTCGCCGCACAGCAGGTCCAGTACGTCGAGCGCACCGGTGCCCAGTTCCAGGTGCACGGCGATCGGCGCGTCCGTGGCGTGGTGCGCCTCCGCCGCGGCGGCCATCGTCCAGCGGGCGTGCGTGTCGAGGGCGTGGAAGCCGCCGGCCACCTTGATCAGCCCGGCGCGGACCCCGGACGTGCCGATGCCCTCGGTCAGCTCGGCGACGAACACGGCGGCGAGCCGGCCGCGCAGCTCGTCGAGCAACTCCGGCGCGTAGTGTGCCGCTTGGTGCAGTCCCGTCGCGCAGACCACCCGCACCCCGGCGGCCCGGGACAGCACCGGCAGGTCAGCGGCCCGGCGCCCGAGGCCGTACGGCGTCCACTGCACCACGCTCGCCCCGCCCGCCGCCCGGAACGCCTCCAGTTCGGCGCGCGCCGCGGCGGCGTCGTTCAGTTCCTGGCCGACCAGTTGGGGACTGCCGAAGAAGAGGTGGTCGTGCGCGTCGCACACGCCCAGCTCCTCGGGAGGCATGTCCCCGAGGACGGTGCGGACGGCGGCGCTCACCACTGCCGCCCGCGCGGCAGGCCGGCCCTGCCCGGTGCCGACAGGTGCAGCACCTGGAAGACGTCCCCACGCGCCTTGGGCGCATCGTGCTCCCAGAGGGAGAAGTGCACCAGCTCCCAGTGGTGGGTGTCCACGGCACTGGCCGCCAGCACGGCACCGTCCTCGGCGGCCAGCCGTCCGGTCTCGCGCACCGCGTCCTCCATCAGCCCGGACAGTCCGGCCCCGTCCGGCACCGGCTCGCGCCGGCGGACGGCGACGGCGGCCCGGGAAGCCGTGGCGCCGCCCTCCTCGTACGCCAGCCCCGACCAGCGCCGTGCCACCGGCCGCCCGAAGTCGTCGACGAGCCCCTGGAAGGCGCCGCCCCACAGGAAGCGGTTCATGCCCCGCACGGTGTTCCAGAGGTAGAACGGCGCGTACTGGTTGACCGGCGAGCCGTGCGCACCGCGTTCCCGCATCAGGTAGGCCTTCAGGCCGAGGCCGTCCCAGTCGTCGAGCAGGTGCCCGATGCGGGCCACCCGGCCACGGATGACGTCCATGTCGTAGTCGGCGGGGAATGTCAGCTCGTACTGCAGCGCGTACATGCGAACCTTTCTCAGGCGGGGTGGTCGTCGCAGCCCGTGTGCTGCGGTGCCAGCAGAGCGAGCAGCCCGCGGACCGCGGTGTCGAACGCGGCGGGGGAGCCGGAGGCGCGGGCGAGGACGTAACCGCCCTGCACGGTCGCGATGACGGCGGCGGCGATCTCCGCGCCGTCCAGCGAGGACGCGAACTGTCCCTGCCGCTTGCCCTCTTCGACGATCCCGGCGATCCGCGCGCGGATCCGGTCCAGCGTCTCCTCGACCGGCGCGCGCAACTCGTCGCTGGCGATCACGTCAGGGTCCATGGTCAGCCGGCCGACCGGGCAGCCGCGCAGCACGTCACGCTCGCGCAGCAGGTACGCCTCGATGCGCTGGTACGGAGTGCCGGGGCCGTCCAGCACCCGCTCGGCGGTGGCCCGCAGTTCCTCGGCCGTCCGCCGGATCGCGGCCAGCGCCAGGTCCGGTTTGCCCTTGAAGTGGTGGTACATGCTGCCCTGACCGGCGCCGGCCCGCTCCAGGATCGCCTTGGGGCTCGTCCCCACGTACCCGCGCTCCCACAGAAGCTCGCGGGTGGACTCGATCAGCCGCTCCGAGGTGCTCATACCGCCACTGTACATACTAGTAGTTACAGTGGCCAGTCCTGTCGCCGGGTACTCGTGCGATCGCCGCGTACTTCCTGCGGGGTACGCCCACTGCCGCCGGGCGTACGACGCCCCGGACCCCTCCCCCGGACCAGTGTTGAAGCATCACTGCACCACACGCCTCCGACCATGGAGAGGAACCGAGATGCAGACCCTGGCGAACTCGAACGGCGGGCCCGGCCCGTGGATCCTGTTCTTCCCGATGATCTGGGCGGTCGTCGTCATCGGCGCCGTCACCTTCCTGCGCCGCACCGTGTGGCGCGAGCGCGGCGGGTACTGGCGGACGATGGGCGGCGCGCGCCCCGCGGGCGACTCGCCGATCGCCGTCCTCGGCCGCCGCTTCGCCTCCGGCGAGATCGACGAGGACGAGTACTGGCGCCGGCTGTCCGTCCTGGACGAGCAGTTCGGCCGTATCGGCAAGGGCGGCGTGGCCTGAGTGCCGCGGGCCGCCCCGCCGGCCGGCGGCTGCGCCGGGCGCCGACCGGACTGACGGCAGCCGCCCGGTCAGCCCGTGGCGACGGGCCGGGCGGGGACGTGGACCGGGGCGGGCGCACAGGCCGCGGGCTCCACTTCGACCTGCTCGAAACGGCGCACGGGCGCCTCCGCGGCGGCGCGCCGCGGTGGGCGGGCCGGCTGCCGGTCGGTGACCGACGGGGCGGGCAGCGTGAACCACACGACCTTGCCCTTGTCGCCGTCCGGCCGCGCCCCCCAGCTCTCACTCACCGCCGCCACCATGGCGAGCCCGCGCCCGCACGTGGCCAGCGGTCCGAGGTCCTGCACGTCGCCCACCACGGGCATGTCACCGACCACGGGCAGACGCGGATCGTGGTCGCGCACCGACACCATGAGCCGGCCGAGGACCAGTTCCATCTCCACCGTGCAGGACTTGTCGGGCTGGGCGTGCCGGTGGACGTTGCTCAGCAGTTCCGTCACACCGAGCGAGGCCCGGTCTATCAACTGGTCCAGATGCCAGTAGCGCAACTGCGCAGATACGATTCTGCGGACCTGGCCGATCCGCGACGGCAGGGCTTGGAGCTCCACCGTGCAGTGCTTTGGATGACTGATCACGGCTGCGACTCCCCGATGTGAGGTCCGGTCGAACCCGGAGGAACACGGAGAACAGATCCAGCAGGGTGCTTGCGTCCAAACGTCCGCCTGCTGTCGTGGCCGGCGGGCTGGTTCGCAGCGTTATCGCCGGTAAACCCAGAGTGACGTGCCACCAGCGTGACGCAGGGGGTGCGCTACCGCAACTCACGCGGCCGTTCAGCCGCCGTGGCGGGCGGCCCGGCGCACGGCCTCGATGAACCGGCGTGCCGCGGGTGGCCCCGGCTCGCCCGGAGCGGGGTCGTGCTCGCCGAGGGTGAGCAGGTACCGCTTGCCGTTGAGGTCGGCCAGGGCCCGGTCGTCCGGGGCGAACCAGGGCTTGGAGGCGCGCACCGACCGGACCGGCGCGCTGTCGATCTCACTGCCGTAGCTGGTGAGCAACTCCAGCCTGCCGTCGCTGATCCGGACCTGTCCGGCGCGGGTCAGTGAACGCATTCGCTTCCCGATCCGCACACCTGTGGCCGTGAACTCCGGCTCCGCCATCCTTCGCCGCCCCCTTGCGTGTCGCTCGCCGGGCCCGATCCCCTCCGGGTCGCTCCGGCCCTTGAGCTGTGTGCTTCCGTGTCGTTCAGTGTGCGCCTGGTGCGGGACCTCGGCCGTGTCACCGGGACAACCGGGTGCCGGAGCAGAGGGCCCGTCGTCGGTGCAGTCTGCCCGCGTGCGACGCCGAGCACCAGTGCGCGAGGGGGCGCGTGCGACCGGCGCCCGGAGCATTCGCGCGAATGCGCCCCCTGGGGGCCGCCGGCGGTTCGTATGCGCGTGCCCCAGGGTGTCTTGGGGTGGCTCAAAGAAGCGTTTATGCAGGTGGGAAGCAGTGTGAAAGGTGCCTATGATCCTGGTGTCGGCCGCGCTGGGCGCCGTCGGCGCGAAGCGTAAGGAGCCCCGCCGTGAGCACCACCCCACAGACCCGAACCGGCGCCACCCTTGACGTCGACCGCAGCGACACCGCCTACCGCGGCTGGCTGAAAGAAGCCGTCCGCAAGGTGCAGGCCGACGCCAACCGTTCGGCCGACACGCACCTGCTGCGTTTCCCGCTGCCTGAGCAGTGGGGCATCGACCTCTACCTGAAGGACGAGTCGACCCATCCGACCGGCAGTCTCAAGCACCGGCTGGCCCGCTCCCTGTTCCTCTACGGCCTGTGCAATGGCTGGATCCGGCCGGGTCGCCCGGTGATCGAGGCGTCCAGCGGCTCGACGGCGGTCTCCGAGGCCTACTTCGCCAAGCTGATCGGCGTGCCGTTCATCGCGGTGATGCCCCGCACGACGAGCGCCGAGAAGTGCCGCCTCATCGAGTTCCACGGCGGACGGTGCCACTTCGTGGACGACCCGCGGAAGATGTACGAGGAGTCCGCCCGCCTCGCGGTGGAGACCGGCGGCCACTACATGGACCAGTTCACCTACGCCGAACGGGCCACGGACTGGCGCGGCAACAACAACATCGCCGAATCCATCTTCCGGCAACTGGAGTTGGAGCGGTACCCGCAGCCGGCCTGGATCGTCGCCACCGCGGGCACGGGCGGCACCTCCGCGACGCTCGCACGGTACGTCCACTACATGCAATATGACACCCGCATTTGTGTCGCCGATCCGGAGAACTCGTGTTTCTTCGACGGGTGGACCACCGGCGATCCGGACGTCACCTGCGACTGCGGCTCGCGCATCGAGGGCATCGGCCGCCCGCGCATGGAGCCGAGCTTCGTGCCCGGCGCCATCGACCGGATGATGAAGGTCCCGGACGCCGCCGGCGTCGCCGCCGTGCGGGCCCTGGAGCGGGTCATCGGCCGCAAGGCGGGCGGTTCCACCGGGACCGGCCTGTGGAGCGCCCTGAAGATCGTCTCCGAGATGGTGGCCGAGGGCCGCACGGGCAGCGTGGTCACCCTGCTGTGCGACCCGGGCGACCGCTACCTGGACAAGTACTACTCCGACGTCTGGCTCGCGGAGCAGGGCCTGGACATCACGCCGTACACCTCGGCGATCGAGTCGCTGCTGCTCACGGGGGTGTGGACGGGCTGAGTCACCCGGCGTTGGTCAGCCGCCGGTCCAGTTCGGTGATCGCGTCGTGGAAGGCGTGGCCGACTGCTGGGCGGGCGAGGGGCCAGAAGAGGCGGAAGGGGGTGGTTCCGTCGAGGGCGAAGGTCATCCGTACCCGGGTTCCGGTGCCGGCCGGGGCGAGGCGCCACTCCTCGGTCCAGGCCCGGGCGCCCGGGACGTTCGTCACGTCGACGCGGTAGGTGTACAGCTCCGGTGCCTGGGCCACGAGCACCGTCTCCTCGAAGCGGGCGCCGCCCCGCAGCCGGATCTCCCGTCCGCTCTCGGTCGGCCGGGCGGACGTCACCGCGGAGAACCACCCCGCCCAGCCGGGCAGGTCCTCGGCGAGCGCGCGGAAGACCGGGTCGGGGGCCGTGGTGATCTCCCGTGTGAACACCAGACGCACGGGGGCGTTCTCGGTGAAGTCGGCCCCCACCGGGCGCAGACGGTGAGCCATGGGCGAGGGACCCCCTCGGGAAGTGCCCGACGTGCATGGTCTGTTGGCCGGTCACCCTAACTGACGGGAGATCAGCTGTCTGTACCCCCGGTGCTCCCGTCGGTCAGAAGTCCTCCACGCCCTCACCGGGCTCGCCCGCCACCACCAGCCGCCGCAGATGCTCGGCGATCTCCGCGCGGGCCCCCGCGGGCAGTCCGGCGTCGGTCACCAGCGTGTCGACCTGCTCCAGCGCGGCGAACGAGCTCAGGCCCACCGTCCCCCACTTGGTGTGGTCGGCGACCACCACCACGCGCCGCGCGGACTGCACCAGCCGGCGGTTGGTCTCCGCCTCCGCAAGGTTCGGCGTCGACAGCCCGGCCTCCACCGATATGCCGTGCACGCCCAGGAACAGCAGGTCGAAGTGGAGGGCTGCGATCGCCTGGTCGGCGACCGGTCCCACCAGCGAGTCGGACGGGGTGCGCACCCCGCCGGTCAGTACCACCGTGGCCGCACCCTGCCGCTGCCCCGAGGAGCGCTGCGCCGCGTGGAAGACATCCGCCACCCGTACCGAGTTCGTCACCACGGTCAGGTCGGGCACCTCGACCAGGTGGTGGGCCAGCGCATAGGTGGTCGTACCACCCGACAGCGCGATCGCCGTGCCGGGGGTGACCAACTGGGCGGCGGCCCGTGCGATGTCCTCCTTGGCAGTCAGCTCCAGACCCGACTTCGCCTCGAAGCCGGGCTCGTGGGTGCTGGCCTGCACCACCGGTACCGCACCGCCGTGCACCTTCTCCAGCACGCCCTGGCGGGCCAGGGCGTCCAGATCGCGGCGCACCGTCATGTCCGACACGCCGAGCTTGCGGGTCAGTTCGTTGACCCGTACGCCGCCACGGCGCCGGACCTCGTCGAGGATCAGGGCGCGCCGCTGCTCCGCGAGGAGGTTCTGATTCTCGCTCACGTACGCTCCGGTCCTTTCGCGTCAGCCGTCCGTCACGCCTTCGCACCTGCTCCGACCAGGACGTTCCGTCCGTCCCCGATGCGCGGGCGTCCCATCTTGTCACGGGAGAGCCCCGGTGGCGCCACTACCGCACCGACGCGCACATGTCATTCGGACATCATGCTCATCGCCGCGGTCCCCACGGATCGAGGGAGTTTCCGGCCGAAGTGGTGTACATCACATGGCAAGCGGTGATCCTGGTACATGCACGGACACATGCCATCGGAGCGTCGCGGGGGAAGTACGAATAGTGGAACGTGCACAGGAACGCGCTGCCGCCTTGGAACTCCTGGTTCCACGGAGTCGGAGGCACCACACCCGCGAAGATGCTCGGCGACCCGCGCACGGTGCGGATCACCGGTGACGACACGGCGGCCGTCTTCCGGCGCGCCGAGGACGTCGACGCCGAGGACCCCGGTGCCGCGCAGAGACCCGGCGGCCCCCGGCAGGGCCGTGCCGGAGGCGTACGTCTGGTGCAACCTCACCTCCGGGAACGGCACCCGGGCCCTGTGGCTGTTGCTGCTTCCCTTCATGATCGTCAACCTCGCCCACTGGATGCGCCCCGCCGCGCCCGGCCGGACCCGTGCGGTGCGACTCTACGGGCTGCTGGTGCGGCTCGCCGGGCTCACCCTGACCGTGCTGCTGGTGGCGGCGGCCTGCGAGGTCGCCCTCGACCTGACGGCCTGGCAGTGCGCGGGCACCAGCCCCTGCGCCCGGCGGCACACCTGGCTGGGTTTCCTCTCGCCGGCCCTCTCCGGCGACGGCTGGTGGAGCCGGCCCGGACGACGGCTGGCCCTGGCCGCCCTGCTTCCCACCGCCCTCACCACCCTGCTCTGGTACCTCTCGCACCGCACCTGGAGCGCGTACGAGTCGCAGAAGCCACTCGACCGCTCGCCCGAGTCCGAGCCTGAGCCTGAGTCCGGCGGGCCCGAGTCCGAGCCCGAGCCCGACGAGGAGACCGACCCCACCTCGCTGGGCCGCCCCGGCTTCTGGTACGGGCGCAGGCTCGTGGCACGGCTGCGCGCCGCGCACACCGCCGCGGGCCTGCTGACGGTCGCCGCGGCGGTGCTGCTCCCGGCGGCCCGTTTCGACCACCGGTCCGACGGGCCCGCCGTGCTGGAGACGCTGGGACGGTCGCTGGCGGTGGCGCTGTTCGCCTGGGCGGTGGCAGCGGTCGCCGTGGTCTGCCGCCGGGGCCGCAGCGAGAACCGCCTCGACCAGGAACTGGACGAGCACCTCGTACGGCGTCTGCCGCTCGGGGCCCTGCTCCTGCTCGGCCTCACCCTGCTGTACACCGGCTGGTCCCGGCCGGGCTGGAACTCCGCCGGGCGGCTGCCCGGCGACACCGTGTTCGGGGGACTCGCCCTGACCCAGGGCCTGCTGGTCGTGGCACTCGGTGGGGTGGCGCACCTGCTGCACCGCACGGCACCCGATCCGCGCGCGGCGCTGCGCGGCCTCGGCGGACCGGCGGTCGCGCTGCTCGCCTGTGCCCTGGGCGGCGTCGTCTCGGGCGGTGTCGCCGGGCGCGTGGCCGACTGGCTGGACGGCACCGGCGCCGCCGTCGACGGCCCGCCCGCGTCGCTGGCGTGGCAGGTGTCCGCGGTCCCGGCCCTGCTGCTGGTGCTGTCGGCGTCGGCCGTCCGGCCGGTCCTGCGCACCCGTCGGCTCGCCCGCGCCGAACGGAGCCGGATCGAGCGCGAGCACCGGGCAGAACCCGAGGATCCGGCGCGCACCCGGCGTATCGCACGGGCCCTGGCGACGGCCACCCTCACCGACCGGGCGCCCCTGGTCGTCGGCGTCCTGTCCACCGCCACCCTGTTACTGGGCGCCGCGGCCCTGGCCGGCGCCCAGGCGACCCACCGGCCCCCCGGCGAGGCCGCACAGCGGGCCCCGGAGATGGTCCGGGCCGCCGCCGAGACCTCGCAGGCCCTGGGCTCCTGGCTGGCCGGCCTCGGCCTCCTGCTGTTCGCCACCTGGGGACGGCGCGCCTACAAGGACGTCTCGGCCCGGCGCACCATCGGCATCCTGTGGGACGTCGGCACCTTCTGGCCGCGCGCCGCCCACCCGTTCGCCCCGCCCTGCTACGCCGAGCGCGCCGTCCCGGACCTGACCTGGCGGATGGCCACCTGGACCCGGCGCACCGGGGGACGTCTGGTGCTGTCCGGGCATTCCCAGGGCAGTGTGCTCGCGGCCGCCGCGGCCTGGCAGCTGCCCCCCGCCGCGCGGGCGCGGATCGCCCTGCTCACCTACGGCTCCCCGCTGGAGCGCCTGTACGGCCGCTGGTTCCCCGCCCACTTCGGCCCAGCCGCCCTCGCCGCCCTGCACCGGGAGGTCGCCTGCTGGCGCAACCTCTACCGGCTCACCGACCCCATCGGCGGCCCGGTCCGCCTCACCGGCGACCGCGGCCCCGCCGTCGACCGCGCCCCGCTCGAAGACCCCCTCGCCTACGGCCGCACCGTCGAGCACCCGCTGCCCGCGCCCCTGCTCGGCCACTCCGACTACCAGGCCGACCCGGTGTTCGCCGAGGAACGGGCGCTCCTGCTGGCCCGGCTGGGCCCCGGGGTACCGGGCCCGCGGCCCACACCCGGCGAACCTCAGGGCAGCTCGGGCAGATCCTCGGCGTAGAGCAGGGTCAGATCGTCGGTGGTCGGCTCGGCGAGCTGGGCCACCCGGCTCGCGTGCCGCTCCACCATGGCCTCGAAGGTCTGCCGCGCCGTACGGCCGTTGCCGAACGCGGGACCCTTCGGAATGGCCGTGAAGTACTTCAGCAGGGCCTCCGCCGCGCCCGGCCCCAGCCGGTACTCGTGCTCGTCGGCCTGCTGCTCCACGATCCGCAGCAATTCGTCCGGGCCGTAGTCGCCGAAGGTGATGGTCCGTGAGAAGCGGGAGGCGACACCGGGGTTGACGGAGAGGAAGCGCTCCATCTCCGCGGTGTAACCCGCGACGATCACCACCACCGCGTCCCGGTGGTCCTCCATCAGCTTCACCAGGGTGTCGATGGCCTCCTTGCCGAAGTCCCGGCCGGCGTCCTGAGGTGACAGGGCGTACGCCTCGTCGATGAACAGCACACCGCCGCGCGCCCGTTGGAAGGCCTCCTGGGTGCGGATCGCGGTCGAGCCGATGTGCTCACCGACCAGGTCGACCCGGGAGACCTCGACCAGATGACCCTTCTCCAGCACGCCGAGGGAGGCGAGGATCTCGCCGTAGAGCCGGGCGACCGTGGTCTTGCCGGTGCCGGGGGACCCGGTGAAGACCAGGTGGCGCTTGACGGAAGCCGCCTTCAGACCGGCCTCCTGCCGTCGCCGGCCCACCTCGATCATGTCGGTCAGTGCGCGGACCTCGCGCTTGACGCTGTCCAGACCGACCAGCGCGTCCAGTTCACCCAGCACGGCCTTGGAGGTGCGGGCCGGCTGCTCCGGCGCGACAGGAGCGGCCGACGGCGCCGACGGCGCCGGCGGGTCGCCGGCCCGCTGCTCGGGCAGCAGGCCCAGCAGGCCGGGGGTCTGGCTCGCCGTCTGCACGGCCGGCTCGCCCGCCGCGGGCGGTCTGAGCCCCGCGCTCTCGTCGCTGGTGCAGTCCTCCACGACCGGACCGCTGCCGGGCGCGGCGTCCGGCCCGCCGTCCGCGAACTCGTAGCCGCCGCGCGCACACCGCTCGGTACGGCACTTCTTCAGCGTCGTACGGCAGCCGTCGATGACATGGAAGCCGTACCCGCCGCTGCCGGTGACCCGGCAGCCGAGGAAGCTGCCCCGGCCTCCGGCCGACACGTAGAAGCCGGCCTCCGCGGGCGAGTCGACCGTACAGCGCTCGATGACGGGGTCGGCGCCCTTGGTGACGATCACGCCCGTCTGGGTGCCGTCCAGGGTGCAGTTGTTGAGCGTGCCGCCGCTGCCGTGGTCGCGGAACCAGGCACCGGTCGCCGCCTCCCGGATCCGGCAGTCGTCCAGCTGCGCGGTCGCCCCGTCGCTCACCGACACGGCCGTGTTGCGCACCTGGGACAGGTCGCTGTCCACCACGTCCGCACGCGAGCCGCGATCCAGCACGAACAGCGCGTCCGGGACGTCGTGCACCCGGCAGGAGTCGAGCACCACGGTGGCACCGTCGCTCACCCACACCGCCGGATAGTCGCCCGTGCTGTCGAAGATCTCGCACTGGTTGGCGTCCACGCGCGTGCCCGGGTCCCACACGGACAGGCCGTTGCGTCCGAACTGACGCACCGTCGTCCGGGTCAGCGTCAGCACCGAGCGGGAGCGCAGGTCGACCGCGTTCTCCGGGATGTCGTGGATACGGCAGTCGGCCAGGGTCACGACGGCGTCCGTGTCGAGCGTGACGCCGTCCGCCGTGGTGCGGTGCACATCGCAGTCGCTCAGGTGCGCGGTGGCCCGTGCGGTGACCTGCACACCCGAGCCCCGGACCTCGTACACCTCGCAGCCGACCGCCTCCAGCGAGGAGTTGTCGCCCGTCACGGTCAGACCCGGGCCCGAGGCGTGGTGCACCCGGCAGCGCTCCAGCCGGGGGTGTCCGCCGCCGCGGACCGCCACGCCCGACTGACCGGCCGCGACCACCTCGCACTCCTCGAACACCCCGCTCCCGCCGTCCAGTACGGCGATGCCGACGCCGGCCGGGTTGTCGACGGTGCAGCGGCGCACGGTCGGCCGGGCACCACCGCGCACCTCGATCCCCGAGGCGGACCGGGTGACGACCCGCACGTCCGTCAGCTCCGGCGTGCCCTCCTCGACGAGCAGCGCGGGGGAGGCCGCGTCCTGCCCCTCGACGTGCAGGTCGCGCACCACCGCCGAGGCGCGCAGGGTCAACGGCACACCGTCCGGCGGTGCGATGCGCACGGAGCCGGGCGAGCCCTCCGGGCCGCGCAGCGTGACCGCCCGCTGGACGACGAGGTTCTCCCGGTAGGTGCCGGGGGCGACGGTGAGGACGTCGCCGTCGGCCGCGGCCTCCAGGGCGGCGGCGAGCGAAGCGTACTCACCCGTGCGGCGCCGCCACCTCGATGTGCCGGTGTGCGTCACCTGGACCGTGCCCTGTGCCATGGCGTTGCTGTGCCCCCACCTCGTCGTACTGATGGCTCGTTCGCCTGCGGGGCGCTGCCCCTGTAGCTCGCGCGCGCGGGTCGATGCCGAATGCGTCAGCCGGTCCACCGTAGCGTGCGGGCGGGCAGTGGGTTGACCACAGTCGGAAGGCCGTCAGCTGCCGGTGCCGGCCTTGCCCCAGTCCGGACCCGCCCGGTCCCAGGCCCGGTCCCAGCCCGCGTACCGGCGGCGGACCATGCGCCAGAGGACCAGCCGTCTTCCGCTCTCGACCGCTCCCACCGTCAGCATCGCCGCGCCCAGCCCGGCGAGTACGGCGTGCGTGGTTGCCGTCGCCGAGTCCAGAGGGCGGGTCATCAGCTGCCCGTGGCGGTCCGTCCAGAGCCGGAAGTGCTCCCCGGCGTGCGGGGACTTCAGGGGCGCCAGGACCGTGTCGTGCCGCCGGGTGCCGTCCGGGGCCGTCCAGGCGGCCACGACCCGGGTGCGTATGTCGTGCGCCGTGGTGTCGGGTTCGGGGTCCAGCGGCGCACGGTCCAGTTTTCGCGTCACCGTGGCCGTCACCAGGTGACGGGACTCGTGCTGGGCGCGGACGGACCGCTGCAGTGAGTCCTGTGCCACGGCGCCGACGAGCGAGCCGACCACGGGCGCGGCCACCACGATCAGCAGCAGGGCGACGAGGGCCAGCCAGGCCTCGACCAGATCGGTCGTGCGACGCAGCGGATTCTTCCGCCAGCGCCAGAGTCCGCCGATTACCCGCACCGTCACGCACCCCCTTCCCGCTCCGTGATAGACCCCCGCGGAGCCGTGCACCCGCGGACCCGGTCGAAGAGAGATCAACGTCACCTCGGACCGCGACCGGGACCGTTCATGAACTTCTCATGTCCCCCAACGACCCGGCCCGGCCCTCCGGTTCCCGTCCGGCGGCACGAGCTCGATCCGGGTCCGTCACTCCAGGATCCGCACCGGGTCACCGACCCGGATCGTGCCGGAGGACAGGGGCACCAGGTTCTGGCCGAAGACCAGCGCGCTGCCGGACCGGCGGTGACGCGCCAGGGTGCGCAGGGGCTCCCGGCCGCGCTCGGAGGTCTCCTGGTCGGTCGTGGTCACGACGCACCGCCCGCAGGGCTTGGCGACCCGGAGGATCACCTCGCCGATGGCGATGCGCGACCAGTCGTCCTCGGCCCAGGCTTCCGTGCCGGCCACCACCACGTTCGGCCGGAAGCGGTTCATGGGGAGCGGACCCTCTTGGGCATGCCCGCCCCGCGCTATCAGGGAGTTGAGGGCGTCCAGGGAGGCGGTCGTGGCGACCAGCAGCGGATAGCCGTCCGCGAAGCTCACCGTTTCACCCGGGAGGGCGTAGTCCGGATCCACCGGACGGCGGGTGGCCGGGGCGTCCATGTGGACGAGGCGGACGGAGGTCCCGAGGAACCCGGAGCACCAGGCGTCCGCGGCCTCCTCGGCCGGGACGGCCTCCACCTTGGTGCCGAAGATGTTCACCGTGACCGTGTCCACCGGCCGTGGCACGGGCACCGTGAGGGGAGTCCTACCGGGTGCGGACAGACGAACGCCGCCGCCGGGAGCGAGTTCGGCGGCGGCAAGCGCGAGGCGCGGCTGTTCGCGCTGTGTGACGACCTTTCCCCCGTCGTCGACCAGCGTCCAGCGGCGGTCTCCGGCCAGCCCCCAGGGCTCCACCAGCGCCTCCCGGGGCGAGAAGCCCCGGAACGCCTTGACCGGATGGATGTGGATCGACTTCAGTGCGGCATTCCCCATGACGTCATGGTGCCAGGCGGCACCGACAACCGGGGTTCGCCGTCAGTAACCGCGGTACTGCTGGTTGTTGTACGGCTCCTGGTACGGAGCGGCCGGCCGCGGGGCCGCCGGGCGCATCGCCTCGTAGCCGGTGCCCTGGGCCATGGGCCGGGGCTGCTGCGGCTGCGCGCCGGGGTAGCCGCGCGGCGCGGTGGCCTGCTGCGGGATGTACGCCGTGGGCGCCTGCTGCAGGGGAGCGGGCTGCTGCGCCTGCGGATAGCCGTAGGCGGGGGCCTGCTGGGACGGGCCCGAGGGGAGCGCGGGGAGTGCCGACGGCAGCGCGGGCAGGTGGCTGCCCGAGTCGTACGCGGCGGGGACCCGGATCGGCGCGATCTGCGGGGTACCCCGCTCGGCGACGAGCGAGTCGTAGATCGGAGTGTCCGGGAAGGAGGCGGAGTAGTAGCCGCCACCATAAGTGGAGCGGGGGGAGGTCATGGCACATAAGTTAAGCCCACGATGTGCTGGTTGGGGAGACCGATAAGAGGGTTGTTTTTCGTGTCGGTGGTGACCCGGCATCCCCAATCCGAGCGAACTCGGCAAAATAGGACGCCACTCGAGGCATCGATCTTGTAAAGGCCGAGTTCCGGGCCGGTTACCGATGGTTGACCTCGATCTTCCGTGCCCATCATGGTGTTCGCCGTCCCCGCGAACAGGTTGACGGGCAGGGATGAGCCGGCGATGCCGAGCGCCGGGCCGGGACACGGCCCGGCGGTGAACCGTGATGGGGGCGGACATGTCAATGGCGAAAGGATCGAATACGCCGGTGCCCACGACGGCCCTGCGTGTCGAATTGGGCTGGCGCCACGGACCGGGCGTCCCCGACGTGGATGCCTCGGCGCTGCTTCTCGCGGTCGGAAAGGTCCGTTCCGACGGGGACTTCGTGTTCTACAACCAGCCCGCGCACTCCTCCGGCTCGGTCCGGCACGAGGGCAAGCGGGACGCCGGGGACCGGGTGACCGACACACTTCTCGTCGACCTCGCGCGCGTGGAGGACGTCATCGAGCGGGTGGTCCTCGCCGCCTCCGCGGACGGCGGTACGTTCGGGCAGGCGCCCGGCCTCTACATCGAGGTCCGGGACGCCGGCCGGGACACGGTGGTCGCCCGCTTCGACAGCCCGGGCGCGACCGTGGAGACGGCTTTCGTCCTCGGGGAGTTCTACCGGCGCCAGGGAGGCTGGAAGTTCCGCGCCGTCGGCCAGGGCTACAGCAGCGGACTGGAAGGGCTGGCCACGGACTTCGGCATCACGGTGGACGAGCCTCAGCATCCCGCGCGGCCCGCCGCCGCACGTGCCGCGGCTCCGCCCGCCCCGGCATCCCCGGCGGCCCCGCCTCGCCATCCGGCGCCGCCCGCCGCCCCGCCGATGCCCACCGCCCCGCCGGTCACCGCGCCGCCCCAGCCGGCCCCCGCGGCCCCGCCAGTGCGGCTCACCAAGGTCACGCTCACCAAGGCCGCCCCCACCGTCTCCCTGGCCAAGCAGGGCGGAACCTCCGGCGCCATGCGGGTCAACCTCAACTGGCAGACCCGCAAACGGTTCCCCGTCCGGGCCGGCCGGGGCGGCGCGGCGGACCGCGATCTCGACCTGTGCGCCCTGTACGAACTCGCCGACGGCCGCAAGGGGGTCGTACAGGCCCTCGGGAACGCCTTCGGATCGCTGCACCGGCCGCCGTACATCCACCTCGACGGCGACGACCGCACCGGCGCCGTCACCGCCGGCGAGAACCTCACCATCAACCTCGACCACCAGCGCGACTTCCGGCGCATCCTCGTCTTCGTCACCGTCTACGAGGGCGCCGACTCCTTCGCCGACCTGCACGCCGCGGTCACCCTCCGGCCCCAGCACGGCGCCCCGATCGAGTTCTCGCTCGACGAGTGCACGGTCCCCTCGACCGTGTGCGCACTCGCCCTGATCACCAACACGGGAGGCGACCTGATCGTCCGGCGCGAGGCCCGTTATCTCGTACCGGAGTACGGGGTGAGCCCGCAGCGGACGGTCGACCGCGCCTACGGATGGGGCATGGACTGGACGCCCGGACGCAAATAGCGGTCCGGCGGCGTCAGCCCTCGTCCGGCACGGCGTCAGGCCGGGCGTACGTACGGCCCTTCCAGGCCGCGCCGCGTCCCCGGTAGTGCTGTACCGCGGAATCGACCGTCATGAGGAGGTACAGCGACGCGGTGAAAGGCAGCAGGGGGGCGAGCCAGGGCGGCTGCCGGTAATGACGCAGCATCGGGAGGTACGTCGCCGTCATCACCAGCCAGGCCGCCGCGCCGGTGACCACGGCCGCCGTGCTCCCGGCCGCCGCGCCCGCCACCACTGCCGCGGGGGGCACCAGGTAGACCAGGACGAGCCCGGCGACCGTACCGAGCAGCAGCAGCGGACTGTGCCGCAGCTGCGCGTACGCGCTTCGCGAGACCATCCGCCACAGGTCGTGCAGCCGCGGGTAGGGGCGCACGCTGTCCACCCGGTCGGCCAGGCCCAGCCAGATGTGGCCGCCGCCCGCCTTCACCGCGCGGGCCAGTGCCACGTCGTCGATGACGGCGTGCCGGATGGCGTCCGGGATCCGCGTCCGCTCGGCCGTCTCCGCGCGCAGCAGGACACAGCCGCCCGCGGCGGCCGCCGTCCGCGCACCCCGTACGCCGATCCGCCGGAACGGATACAGCTGGGCGAAGAAGTAGACGAACGCGGGCACCACCAGCCGCTCCCACAGGCTCTCCACCCGCAGCCGGGCCATCTGGGAGACGACGTCGAAGTCGCCCGTGCGCGCCGCCGCGACCAGCTCCCGCAGGCTGTCCGGCGCATGCGCGATGTCCGCGTCCGTCAGCAGCAGGTATTCCGGTTCACGCGCGCGTGCCAGGGCGATGCCGTGACGGACCGCCCAGAGCTTGCCCGTCCAGCCCGGGGGCGGCTCACCGGGGGAGTCGACGGTGAGCGGCAGTCCGCCGTGGCGCCGGGACAGCTCGCGGGCGAGCTCGCCGGTGCCGTCCGAACTGCCGTCGTCGACCAGGAAGACCTCCGCCCGCCCGGGATAGTCCTGCGCCAGCAGCGACGGCAGACTGCCCGGCAGGACGGCGGCCTCGTCGCGGGCCGGTACCACGACGCAGACCGGGGGCCACACCTCCGGGTCCCGGCGGGGCGGCAGCCGGACGTCCGTGCGCCAGAAGAAGCCCTGACACAGCAGCAACCACAGCCAGGCGGCGAGGGATACGACGGCGGTCCACGCGATGGCGCTCACGCGCGCAGTCTGCCCCACGGGAGGGACCCTCAAGGGCGCATCGTCTATCGTGGCCGGGTGAAGATCGCGCTCATGGACTCCGGAATCGGGCTGCTGGCGGCCACCGCCGCGGTACGGCGCCTGCGACCCGACGCGGACCTCGTGCTCTCCCTGGACCCGGACGGCATGCCCTGGGGGCCCCGCACCCCCGAGGACGTCACCCGCCGGGCGCTCGCCGTCGCCGAGGCCGCCGCGGCGCACGGGCCCGACGCGCTCATCATCGGCTGCAACACGGCGACCGTGCACGCCCTGCCCGCCTTGCGGCTGCGCCTGGAACCGGACATCCCGGTCATCGGCACGGTCCCGGCGATCAAGCCGGCCGCGGCCGGCGGCGGCCATGTCGCGATCTGGGCGACGCCGGCCACCACGGGCAGCCCCTACCAGCGGGGACTCATCGAGGACTTCGCCGGCGGCGTGCCCGTCACCGAGGTGCCCTGCTGGGGGCTGGCCGAGGCCGTCGAACACGCGGACGAGGCCGCCATCGACGCCGCGGTCGCCGCGGCCGCCGGACTCACCCCGGACGACGTGACCACCGTCGTGCTGGGCTGCACCCACTACGAGCTGGTGGCGGAACGCATCCGCAGCGCGGTGCAGCAGCCCGGCGCCGCACCGCTCGTCCTGCACGGCTCCGCCGGCGCGGTGGCCGCCCAGGCGCTGCGCCGGATCGGCGCCCAGCCGCCCCCCGGGGCCCCGGCCGAGGGCACACTGACGGTGCTGCTCAGCGGCCGTGAGGGCGCGCTGCCCGAACCCGCGCTGAACTACGCCGAAGGGCGGCTCCTGCAGGCCGTCACCCCGGCTCGCTGACCCGTCACGGCGGGCCGGACTCCTCCGGCCCGCCATGCGGGCACGCAAGCCGGGCACGCAAGCCGGTCACGCTGTGCGACGCGGTACCCGCGCAGCGAAACCTGAGTAGTCTCATAGGCATGAGGCACCACACCCACGACGAGAGCGCGCACCACGCCGACGTGTGGACCGGGCGCGCCACCAACCGCGTCCAGTGGCTGCTGGCCCTGGTCGGCGCGGCCTGTCTCGCGCTCGGCATCGAACTGGCCGTGGATTCCACCTGGACGTCCGGCGTCGCCCCGCTGGCGATGTCCGTGGTCGGGTGCATCGCCGCCGGGCTGCTGGTCCTCTTCGGCACCCTCGCGTTCGTGCACGTCGCCCTGAAGGTCGACCGGGAGTGCCTGGAGGTGCGCTGCGGCCACATGGGCCTGCCGCGCCGCCGCATCCCGCTGTCCCAGGTGGCCGGCGCCGAGTTCGCCGCCCATGTCACCCCGCGGCACTGGGGCGGCTGGGGGTACCGCTGGCGGCCCGAGAAGGGCACCGCGGTCGTGGTGCGCCGGGGTGAGGGGATCGTGCTGCGGCTGTGGGACGGCCATACGTTCACCGTCACCGTGGACGACGCGGAGTCGGCGGTACGCGTCATCCGCGACCGGCTTCGCGCGGTCACCCCGCGCAGGGCCCACTGACCCCGACCGCCTCGGCACGGTCACCCGGGAGCAGCCCGCCGCCATCGACTCGCCCGGTCACCGTACCCGGGTGTCCGGGGCGCCCGCCGGGCCGTCGGGTGCGAGCGGCCGGGCCGTGGCCAGTCCGGCCAGTAGTCCGGCGCCCGCCGAGACCGTGGTGAAACTCAGCGCGTCGCCCATCGCGGCGATCGCGGCGAGCCCGGTGAGGGCCGCGCCCGCGGTGAGCACGACCGGGGTCGAGCGGGGCGAGCGCCACAGGGCGAACAGCACCCAGCAGAACGCCGCCGCGAGCAGCAGCACCCCGACCAGCCCCTGCTCCGCGGCCTGCTGCAACGGCGCCGAGTGCGGTTTTCCGTCGGGCCAGAGCGCCTGGGACGCGGTGGGGCTCAGCTCGCCGAACCGGCCGGGCCCCACCCCCAGGACAGGGTCCCGGTGGGCCAGGTGCAGCGCGTCGCGCCACAACCGGACGCGGTGTGCGGTGAGCCGGCCCTCGAGGGAGGTGGCCGGCCCGCCCGACAGGAAGTTCCCGGTCAGGGTCCATACCGTTCCGGTCACCAGGGCCGCCGTCAGGGCCAGTGCCACGATGCCGGGGCCCCGGGAGCGCAGCCGGGCGGCGGCGAGCGAGCACAGCAGTACGGCGCCGCTGACGATGCATCCGGTGGCCGAGCCCACGGCGGCCCCGGTCACCGCCATGGCCATGGCCAGCAGCCGCAGTGCCAACCGCGGTGCCGGTGCGGGAGTGGCCCAGGCCGCGCAGCAGGCGGCTCCGGCGGCCAGCGTCAGCAGCGCCGCGGCGGCACCGGCGTGGCCGAGCGGGGTGCTGACCTCGGGTCCGGCGGCGAGGTGCGGCAGGGTCACCGTCAGTCCGAGCCCGGCCAGGGCCCCCGCACAGGGCGCCGCGACCGGCAGGAGCGAGCCGCTGATCCGGCCGGAGGCGTAGCCGGCGGCCACGGCGAGCACCGCGAGGAGCACGCCCTCCGGTCGGCCGTCATGCGCCGCCGCGCTGATCAGGGACCATACGGCGCAGCCCCCCAGGATGATCACGCCCGCCGCGTCGGAAACGTTTCGCCTGCCGCTGTCCGCCTCCGCGCCCGCAGCGGACGCCGTCTGCGTGGAACCCAACCCTCGCCCCCCGAACCCGCCCCCGTACCCGGCCCCCCGGCCTGTGGCAGACCCCGGCCGCCGGGCCACGACAGGGCCACACGACAGAGGCTGGGCACACCGTAGCCGCTGATGACCCTTTTGTGGATGAGTTGGACAGGAAAGATGCGGTTCCTGACCGTAGGTGTGTCGTGCGTCGCCCGCCGGACCGTCCTGTCAAGGTCAATGTGGTCCGCCGTACACTCCCGGAGTGACCGTCACCGCAACTTCCGTGGACCAGCCCGACCAGCTGCAGCCGCGGACCCCGTCCACCTGGCTCGGCCGCCGGCCGGCCCGTCTGATCCCGGCCGCCACCGCAGCGCTGTGTGGAGTGGTCCTCTACCTCAGCTTCCCGCCGCGCACTCTGTGGTGGCTGGCACTTCCCGCCTTCGCGGGCTTCGCCTGGGCCCTGCGCGGCCGCGGCTGGAAGGCCGCCCTGGGGCTCGGCTACCTCTTCGGGCTCGGCTTCCTGCTTCCCCTGCTGGTGTGGACCGGCGTGGAGGTCGGTCCCGGGCCCTGGCTCGCGCTGGTCGCCATCGAGGCGATCTTCGTCGCACTGGTCGGCGTCGGCGTCGCCGCGGTGTCCAGGCTGCCCGCCTGGCCGGTCTGGGCGGCCGCCGTATGGACGGCCGGGGAGGCGATACGCGCGCGCGTACCGTTCCACGGCTTCCCCTGGGGCAAGATCGCGTTCGGTCAGGCCGACGGCGTCTTCCTGCCGCTCGCCGCTGTCGGCGGAACCCCGGTGCTCGGCTTCGCGGTGGTGCTGTGCGGCTTCGGCCTGTACGAGGCCGGGCGCCTGGCCGTCGAGGGCCGGCGCACCCGTGCGGTGCGGCGCGGGGCCGCTGCCGCCGCCCTGCTGAGCGTGGCCGTGCCCGTGGTGGGCGCGGTCGTCGCCCGGCCGCTGGTGAGCGACAAGGCCGAGGACGGCACCGCGACCGTCGCGGTCATCCAGGGCAACGTTCCGCGCTCCGGTCTCGAGTTCAACGCCCAGCGGCGCGCCGTGCTCGACTACCACGCCCGCGAGACCAAGAAGCTGGCCGCCGACATCAAGGCCGGCAAGGTCGCCAAGCCGGACTTCGTGCTGTGGCCGGAGAACTCCTCCGACATCGATCCGTTCGCCAACGCCGACGCGGCCATCGAGATCGACCAGGCGGCCCGGGAGGTCGGCGTCCCCATCTCGGTCGGCGGCGTCGTCGAGCGAGGCGGCAAGCTCTACAACGAGCAGATCCTGTGGGACCCGGCCAAGGGGCCCACCCAGACGTACGACAAGCGGCAGATCCAGCCGTTCGGCGAGTACCTCCCGCTGCGGTCGCTCATCGGGGCGATCAACAAGAACTGGACCAGCATGGTCCGCCAGGACTTCAGCCGGGGCACCAAGCCCGGCGTGTTCGACATCCACGGCGCCAAGGTCGGCCTCGTCACCTGCTACGAGGCCGCCTTCGACTGGGCCGTACGGTCCGAGGTCACCGACGGCGCGCAGCTGATCTCCGTGCCCAGCAACAACGCGACCTTCGACCGCAGCGAGATGACCTACCAGCAGCTCGCGATGTCCCGTATCCGTGCCGTCGAGCACAGCCGGACGGTGACCGTGCCGGTCACCAGCGGTGTCAGTGCGATCATCATGCCGGACGGGCGGATCACCCAGAGGACCGGCATGTTCGTGCCCGCCTACCTGGTCCAGAAAGTGCCGCTGCGCACCACCGAGACACCTGCCACCCGGCTGGGCATCCTCCCCGAGATCGCCCTGGTGATCGTCGCCGCGGGCGGGCTCGGCTGGGCGATCGGGGCCGGTGTGCGCGGTCGGCGCGCCGCCGACGTGTAGCCGTACCCCGGCGGTGCGCCGGGCCGGAACAACCGGAGCGGGCCGAACCGGCTCGCTAGGGCCTGTCC
This sequence comes from Streptomyces sp. NPDC001544, assembly GCF_042894285.1. NCBI lineage: Bacteria > Bacillati > Actinomycetota > Actinomycetes > Kitasatosporales > Streptomycetaceae > Streptomyces > Streptomyces sp. NPDC001544. Next base: position 676,923 of record NZ_JBIAVN010000002.1, read on the forward strand.
GGCGGATCATGCCGCAGACGCGGGGCTTGGCACGCCCTGCCCCACTCTCGGCTTCGCTCGAGCGGGCGGTGCCCCCACCGGCGTTGTCGTCGGTTGCCGACTCCCCCACGCTCGAACGAGCTCGCGCGGGGGGACCCCCATCGCGTCGACGCCCTCCTCCGCCTTGCAGCCGGACGCTCCCCCACGCTCGAATGAGCTCGCGCGGGGGCACCCCCATTCGCCCCGCTCACCAGCGCCGATGAGGCACCGCCCGTGCCCTGCGACCTGATCCGCCGGACAGGCCCTAGGGTCGGGCCATGGCAACTCCTGAGTTCATTCGTACGCTCCGGGCCAGTGCCGGTCAGCAGCTGCTGTGGCTCCCCGGGGTCACCGCCATCGTCTTCGACGACGAGGGCAGAGTGCTGCTGGGCCGCCGGTCCGACACCCGCAAGTGGTCCGTGATCGGCGGCATCCCGGATCCGGGTGAGCAGCCGGCGGTCTGCGCGGTGCGGGAGGTCCACGAGGAGACGGCGGTGCACTGCGTCGTCGAACGGGTGGTCCTCGTACAGGCCTTGGACCCCATCACCTACGACAACGGTGACGTCTGCCAGTTCATGGACATCACCTTCCGCTGCCGGGCCGTGGGCGGCGAGGCGCGGGTCAATGACGACGAGTCGCTCGAGGTGGGCTGGTTCGAGGTGGACGCTCTGCCGGAGCTCCACGAGTTCGGCCTGTTCCGGATCAAGCAGGCCATGAACGACGCACCCACGTGGTTCGACCCCATGGCGTCCGACGCCACCTTGCACTGATGTGCGGTCGCGGTCGGACGCCGCCTAGGGTGGGTTCATGACCTCGCCCGGCATCCCGCCCGCCCCTCATGCCCTTTCCCTGGACCTCGGCGGCCGCACCGCCCTCGTCACCGGCGCCGCGGGCGGCATCGGGCGAGCCTGCGCGCTGCGGCTGGCGGCCGCCGGGGCCGAGGTCAGGGCCGTCGACCGGGACGCGAAGGGCCTTTACGCCCTGGCCGAGCGGGCCCGGGACCTGGCGGGCACCGTCGAACCGCAGGTGCTGGACCTCACCGACCTGGACGCAGCGGAACACGCCGCGGCGGGCACCGACGTCCTGGTCAACAATGCCGGGCTGCAACTGGTACGCCCCATCGAGGAGTTCCCGCCCGACACCTTCCACACCGTACTGACGGTGATGCTGGAGGCGCCCTTCCGGCTGATCCGCGGCGCCCTGCCGCACATGTACGGACAGGGATGGGGCCGGATCGTCAACGTGTCCTCCGTCCACGGACTGCGCGCCTCCGCCTACAAGTCGGCGTACGTGGCCGCCAAACACGGCCTGGAGGGCCTGTCCAAGACGGCCGCCCTGGAGGGCGCGTCCCACGGCGTCACCTCGAACTGCGTGAACCCCGCATATGTGCGCACCCCACTGGTCGAGAGGCAACTCGCCGACCAGGCACAGGCGCACGGCATCCCCGAGGAGCGTGTGCTGTCCGAGGTGCTCCTCCAGGACAGTGCCGTCAAACGGCTCATCGAGCCGGAGGAGGTCGCCGAGGCAGTGGCGTACCTGTGCAGTCCGCAGGCGTCCTTCGTCACCGGTACCTCACTGGTCCTCGACGGCGGCTGGACGGCCCACTGAACGGTCCGCAGCGGTGGCAGTCGTCAGCCCACGCGGCCGCAGCGGTCAGGCTGCCGTGCCGGTCACCGTACCGCCGGTCCTGACGACGTGGTAGGTCACCGTGGTGCCGCTCCAGAAGTGGAAGGTGAGCGTGACCGGGGAGTCGTCCCTCAGCGACTTGACGAAGCCGGAGGTCAGCTTGACGGAGTCGTCGGTGTACGCCGAGAAGGCGGCGTCCCACTGCTGGTAGGGCGTCCAGCTCGCCGGGCCGGCGTTGCCGCCGCCGTCGTCGTACGTGGCTTCCATCGTCGCCAGCCGGTCGCCGCGGAACCGCGTGGGAATCGCCATGCCGTCGGTGTTCCCCGAGGCGTTCGACAGTACCGGAGGGTCGTAGGTGAGCACGTCGACGCGCCATGGGACTCCGCGGGAGAACCTGGCCTCGAGGGTCGCGTCGACGCCGTACGCCCGGTCGCCGGCCAGCTCGGTGAGTGCGGCGGCCGTCAGCGTGAGCCGGTTGCCGGAGACGGTGTAGTCCTTGCCCTTCACCAGGTTCCGGGAGCCTTGCCGCAGGCCCTGGAAGTCCGTGCCGTTGTCGTTCAGCGTGAGTGTCCGGCTGGTGACGGGGCTCGACCTGGGGAGGAACACCTGGTCGCTGGAGGCGGTTCCGGAACGGGTGCTCCAGCTCGACTTGATCTGTGCGAACAGCTCGGGGTCCCGCCATCGCAGGGTCTCGCGGTCCAGGAACTGGCCGGCGTCCCACAGCATGGTGGTCAGTCCGCGCTCGCGGGCGTAGTCACCCAGGAACTCGAAGTACTTGCGCACCTCACCGCGTTCGATGATGCCGGGACGGGTGTGGTCGTAGGCGAGCAGCGCGTACTCGCCGATGACGACCGGGACGCCGTGTGCGACAAAGGTGTTGTACGCGCGGTCGAAGGTCTGGGTGAGGTCCTGCTCCGACGTGGTGTCGAAGCGGGTGTACCCGGCGATGTTCACGCTGAACGGCCACCAGCCGTAGAAGTGGACCGTCGTGGCCACCATCGGGTCGCGCAGATCGGCCAGTTCGGCGGCCAGGGCGTCGAGCCGGCCCTGGTCGGCGTTCGTGTACAGGGTGGGCAGGACGAGGAGACGCTTGGCGTTCCCGCCTCCGGAGCCTCGTACGATGCCGTGGAACGCCTTGTCGAGTTCGGCCAGCAGCCGGTAGTTCTCGTCGTCACCGGAAGTGCCGCTGAACGTCGGCTCGTTGATGCTCTCGAACACCAGCCTGGACGGTTCGTCACGGAACTCCGTCGCGATCTGCGTCCAGGTCGCGGTGTAGCGGGCGAGGACGGTGTCGTGGTCCGTCGCGAGGTCGTCGACCCACATCCACGAGTCGTGGTGCATGTTCAGCATCACGTACAGGTTCTCGTCCAGTGCCCAGTCGACGACCTGCCGCACCTTCGCCATCCAGGCCGGGTCGATGGTGTAACCGGGCGCGGCACCTTGGTGAATGCCCCAGGTGACGGGCAGGCGGATGCTCTTGAACCCCTGCGACCTGACCTTTCCGAGCAGTGCCCGGGTCACGGGCGGGTTGCCCCAGGACGTCTCGTCGGGGATGGCGTCGTAGGTGTTGCCCATGTTCCAGCCGGGTTGCATGGCCGCCACCGCGGACCGGGCGGCCGGGGCACCGGGCGGTGGCGCCGGAGGACCGGCGGCCTGTGCCGTGGCGGGCGGCACCAGCGCGAGCAGGGCGATCGACAGGAGAAGCGCTGCCAGTCTGCGCGGGGGGCGCGACGACCGGTGCCGTCGCGGCAGGAACCTTGTCCGTCTCCTCGTCATCACGTGCACCTTCCGGTTGGTCGGCGGCCGGGACCGTGCTGGGCTCGATGAGAGAAAGTTTCGTTTCGCGCGGCGGAGAAGTTAACATGAAGAGGTGTGCAAGGCCACAGGTCGGTCGGTCAGAGGTGCCAGAATGTCCGACACGCCGACAGCGAGCGGTTCGATGATCGGGAAGGCGACCTTGGCCGACTACACAGCGGACGGACCCGCCGACGGGGACGGCAGGTCCAAAGGCACTCCGAAATCCGTCACCATCGCCTACATCGCCGAGTCGGCGGGGGTGTCGGTCCCCACCGTGTCCAAGGTGCTCAACGGAAAGTCGGGGGTGTCCGCGGACACGCGCGCCCGGGTCGAGGAGCTGATCAACCGCTACGGCTACCGCAAACCGGCCGGAGCGGGCCGCAGCAACGTCGTGGAACTCGTGTTCCGCGAGCTGAAGGACATGTGGGCGGTGGAGATCATCCGGGGTGTGGAGCGGGTGGCCCGCCGGCACCGCGTGGGGGTCATGGTGTCGGAGTTCGGGTTGCACGACACCGCCGCTCCCGCCTGGGAGGACACGGTGTCCCGGCGCCCGAACTGCGTCTTGTCCGTGGCGCAGCTCTCCGAGGCCGAACGCGAGCAACTCACCGCCAAGGGCATCCCGTTCGTCGTCTTCGATCCCATCATGGAGCTGCCGGACGACGTCCCGTTCGTCGGTGCCACCAACTGGTCCGGCGGCCGGGCCGCGACCCGTCACCTGGCCGAACTGGGGCACCGGCGTATCGCGATGATCGGCGGGCCCGAGGAGCAGCTGTGCTGCGCGGCCCGGCTGGACGGCTACCGCTCGGCGCTGCGGGCCGCCGGCCTGCCGGTCGATCCGGAGATCGTCGTGCACACCGGCCTCACCAGGGAGGACGGCTGCGCCGCGGCGCGCACCCTGCTCGCCCTGGCCGACCGCCCGACGGCGATCTTCGCGTCCAACGACCTGCAGGCCCTCGGTGTGTACCAGGCGGCGCGCGAGGCGGGCCTGCGCATTCCGGACGACCTGAGCGTCGTCGGCTTCGACGACCTGCCGGTCGTGGCCTGGGTGGAGCCGCCGCTGACCACCGTCCACCAGCCCCTCACCGAGATGGCCGTGGCCGCGACCGAGCTGGCGCTCACCCTCGGCCGTGGCGAACAGGCCCCCCAGGTCGGGCTGGAGATCGCGACGACCCTGACGGTACGGGAGAGCACGGCACCGCCGAAGCGTTGACCCGCGCCAGGGCTGTCGCTAGCCTCCCCTGGAAACTATCCGAGCTCGCTGTGCGAAAGTTTCTTTTCCGGTGGAAAGTCCAGCTGAAAGGACTCGAGTTGCCGAGCACGTCCGCGAGGGACAACACCGTCAGCAACCCCGTCATTGCGGGATTCCACCCCGACCCCAGCATCTGCAGGGCCGGCGAGGACTACTACCTCGCGTGCTCCAGCTTCGAGTACTTCCCCGGCGTCCCCGTCTTCCACAGTCGCGACCTGGTGCACTGGACCCAGATCGGCAACGCCCTGGACCGGCCGAGCCAACTGCGTCTGCCGCCCGACTCCACCTCGTCGGGCGGTCTCTACGCCCCCACGTTGCGCCATCACGACGGCCGCTTCTGGCTGATCGTCACCAACGTGAGCGGTGACGGAAACGTCCTGTTCACCGCGACCGATCCGGCCGGTCCCTGGTCGGAGCCGATCCGGCTGCCCGGAGTGCAGGGCATCGACCCGGACCTCGCCTGGGACGACGAGGGCAACTGCTGGTGCACCGTCGCCGGAGTCAGCCAGATCCGGATCGACCCCCACACCGGGGAGACCTTCGGCGAGCCGCGGCGCCTGTGGTCCGGAGCGCCCGGTGCCAAGGCACCGGAGGCGCCGCACCTGTACCACATCGGCGACTACTGGTACCTGCTCATCGCCGAGGGCGGCACCGAGCGGTGCCACGGTGTCTCGATCGCCCGTGGCCGCACCCCGGGCGGCCCGTTCGAACCCTGCCCGGGCAACCCGATCCTGACGCACCGTGGCACCGACCACCCCGTCCAGAACACCGGACACGGCGATCTGGTGCAGGGCCCGGACGGTTCCTGGTGGATGGTGTTCCTCGGAGTCCGGCCCCAGGGTGGTACGCCGGGCTGGCACGTCCTCGGCCGGGAGACGTTCCTGGCCCCGGTGACCTGGGTCGACGACTGGCCGGTCGTCGGCGAGGTGTCACCCGCCATGCCCCCGCCGCCCTGGCCGCTTCAGGAGCCTGCCGCCGTGCCGGTCCGGGACGACTTCGAGCTCAGTGAACTCGCCCCGGGCTGGATCTCGCCGCGCTCGCGTCCCGAGGAGAACTGCACCACCAAGGAACGAACCGGCTGGCTGAGTCTGCACGCCCGGGGCGGTTCGCTCGACGATCCGGAGGCCGTTTTCGTCGGCCGCCGCCAGCAGCACCTGTCCTGCCGCGCACGGGCCCTGGTCGATCCGGCCGAGGGGCGTGGCGGTCTGGCCGTCCGGCTCGACGAGCAGCACCACTACGAGATCGAGACGACGTCGGCGGAAGTGCAGGTGATCGCCCGTATCGGGCCGCTGCGATCGGTGGTCGCGTCCCACCCGGTGACCGGCGGCCCGGTCGTGCTCAGGATCGAGACGGCCGTCGCACAGCACATCACCGACGCGCGCCAGGGACCCGACACCGTCTCGCTCGGCGTGGAGAACGCGGAGGGCACGTTCGTCGAGCTCGCCGCGCTCGACGGCCGGTACCTGTCCACCGAGGTCGCCGGCGGTTTCACCGGCCGTGTGATCGGCTTGTACGCCTCGGCGGGCACCGTCCACTTCGACTGGCTCGACTACGAGCCGCTGGAGGGCTGAGAACACGTCGCGGTGCGGCACCACGACGGCACTGCCGGCCCCGCCGATCTCCGGCGGGGGCCGCGACCGTGACACCGTGGACGTCAATGCCTCGCGCGTCACTGAAGCGGTCAGCCGAAGAACACCTCGAACTCGTCGTACAGCGACAGATCCACCTTCTTGGTCCGGCCCGTGATCTCGGCGAGGGGCACCCGGACCACGCGGGTACCGGTCAGCGCCACCATCCGGCCGAAGTCGCCGTCCCTGACGGCGTCGATGGCGTGCAGCCCGAAGCGCGTGGCCAGCCACCGGTCGAAGGCGCTGGGAGTTCCGCCGCGCTGGACATGACCGAGGACCGTGGTGCGGGCGTCCGTGCCCGTGCGCCGTGAGATCTCGCGGGCCAGCCACTCGCCGACGCCGGACAGGCGGACATGACCGAACTCGTCCACCGTCCGGTCCCTCAGGACCATCTGCCCGTCCTTGGGGACGGCCCCTTCGGCCACCACGACGATCGGCGCGTAGTTGATCCTGAATCGGCTCTGCACCCACGCACAGACCTGATCGACGTCGAACGGCCGTTCAGGGATGAGGATCGCGTTCGCGCCGCCTGCGACGCCCGCCTGCAGGGCGATCCATCCCGAGTGCCGCCCCATCACCTCCACCACGAGTGTGCGCATGTGCGATTCGGCCGTGGTGTGCAGACGGTCTATCGCCTCGGTCGCGATGCCCACGGCCGTGTCGAACCCGAAGGTGTAATCGGTGCCGTACACGTCGTTGTCGATGGTCTTCGGCACACCGACCAGATCGACCCCCTGCCGGCTCAGCTCGGCGGCCACACCGAGCGTGTCCTCGCCGCCGATCACGACGAGCGCGTCCACGCCGTGCGCGGCGAGGGTGTCCCGTACCCGGCGCGGGCCGTCCTCGTGCTTGAAGGGGTTGGTGCGGGAGGAGCCGAGAATGGTGCCGCCGCGCGGGAGGATTCCCCGCACACTGGAGATGTCCAGCGGGACGACGTTGCCGCCGAGCGCACCGCGCCAGCCGTCCCGGAGCCCGACGAAGTCGAAGGCGTACTCCTGGACGCCCTTGCGGACGACGCTGCGGATCACCGCGTTCAGACCGGGACAGTCGCCGCCGCCGGTCAGCACTCCGACCTTCATGGCTTCCTCCCTCGCACCGGCCACGCCACGGCGTCACGCCCTTGCGGCGATCTCCCTCCAGCCTCCTCCCGCGGACCGGCGGTGACCACTCCACGGGCGGTACGTCGTCGCTGCCGGACAGTGATCGCACCGCTGGGCCGCTTGGGCGGGGCCGGGACGCGCGGAAGAATGGGACCGTAGGCGATGCGGCGGAACCCGGAGGCCGCAGTGAACGAGCACGAGAACCTCACCTCTCACGCCGAGGCCCGGCGGGACCTGCCCTCCCGCCCCCGGGGCTCCGGGGAGAGCGCACGGCAGGACACGCTTGTCCGCCACCTGGGCGCCGTGGCCGTGGCCGCGGCCGCACACGCCGGCACCCAGTGGGCCCCGGCGGGCGGGACGCCGCGGCCGGAGCCCACGCCCGGAACCGGCCTGCCGCTGGTGCGCGACGTGATGGACGTGCCCGCCGCCTCCCTCCGCGACGACCTGCCGTACCGGGACATCGCCCGTCTGCTGGCCCGCGAGCAGGTCGGCGCCGTCCCGGTCGTGGACACCGAGGACCACGTGGTCGGTGTCGTCTCGGAGAACGACCTGCTGGCGAAGGTCGCCTTCCAGGCCTCCGGCCACCGGCCCGGACCCATCGGCACGCTGCGCGAGCGGCGGCTGCACGGCAAGGCCCGTGGTGAGACCGCGGCCGACCTGATGACGAGCCCGGCCATCACGGTGCTGCCCGGTGCCACCGTCGCCGAGGCCGCCTGGCTCGCCGCGCTGTCCCGGCTGAAGCGGATCCCGGTCACCGACCGTGAGGGCCGGCTGGTCGGCGTCGTACGCCGGGAAGCCCTGCTGCAGGCGCTCATCAGGGACGACGCCGGGATACGGGCCGAGGTCGAGGCCAGGATCGAAGCCTGCTGCCCGCCGGGGGAACGGGGCAGTGTGGAGGTGGCCGTGCACGACGGCGTGGTGGAGCTGACCGGGCGGATGTCCCCGGCGACGACGGCCCGGCTGGTGGCGGAGATCGACGGCATCGCCGACGTCGTCGAGGTGAAGAACCTGCTCACCGCCTGACCTCGCGCCGCGCGCCCGGTCGACCCCCGTCCCGGGCGGAGCACCCACCGACGGGCGCCCTCCGGTCGCGCACGAGGGCCGGACGGCCCAAGCGCGGTCCTCCGACACCGCACAAGCTGGATGTGCGGGGCATTTCCGGCACCGTGTCGGAGTCCGGCCCGCGACCCTCGTCGTACGCGCCGGAACCCGGTCCCGCGGCAGAGCGAAGGGTGAGGAGCGCGATGAAAGGCTTCGTCTTCCACGGCCCCGGACACGCCTCCTGGGAGGACGTCCCGGACCCGGCCGTCAAGGAGCCCACCGACGCGATCGTGAAGGTCGGCGCCGTCACCATCTGCGGCACCGACCTGCACATCCTCAAGGGCGACGTCCCCGAGGTACGCCCCGGAACGGTGCTCGGCCACGAGGCCGTCGGCGAGATCGTCGAGGTCGGCAGCGACGTGCGCACCGTACGCCCCGGGGACCGGGTGCTCATCTCCTGCATCAGCTCCTGCGGCCGGTGCCGCTTCTGCCGGGAGCGCAGCTACGGCCAGTGCCGCGGCGGCGGGGGCTGGATCCTCGGCCACCTGATCGACGGCACCCAGGCCGAGTACGTCCGCGTCCCCTACACCGACCTGTCCGTCCACCCGCTGCCGGGCGCGGTCCGCGACGAGGACGCCGTCCTGCTCGCGGACATCTTCCCGACCTCCTACGAGGTGGGCGTCCTCAACGGGCGGGTACGCCCGGGAGACACCGTCGCGGTCGTCGGCGCCGGTCCCATCGGGCTGGCGGCGATCGCCACGGCGCGTCTGTTCACCCCGGAGCGGATCATCGCCGTGGACCTCGCCCCGGCCCGGCTGGAGGCCGCCCGGCGGCTCGGCGCCGACGCCGTGGCCGATGTCCGCGAGACACCGGGCCAACTGGTCGCCGACCTGACCGAAGGGCTCGGAGCGGACGTGGTCATCGAGGCGGTCGGTGTACCGGAGAGCTTCGAACTGTGCACCCGCATGGTCCGCCCGGGCGGACACGTGGCCAACATCGGTGTGCACGGCAGGCCCGCCACGCTCCACCTCGAAGACCTGTGGATCAAGAACGTCACCATCACGACGGGACTGGTGGACACGTACTCCACCCCCACACTGCTGCGGATGGCGACCGCCGGACGGCTGCCCACCGGACAACTGGTCACCCACACCTTCCCGCTGGATCACATGGAGGAGGCGTACGACGTCTTCTCCCAGGCCGCCGAGACCGGTGCGCTCAAGGTGGTCCTCGGCGGCGCCTCCCACGCCGAAGTCGTCCCGGCGGCCTGATGAGAGGGCGCGCCCGGCACGGGCGGCTCAGCCCGGCCCGCTGTCCGGGCGGCGGAAGACCGGCGCCTGGCCGGTGCCCCGCGGGCGTACGGCCGCCAGCGCGCGGGTGACCGCGGACTCCAGCGGGCCGCTGGTGTCGACCGGGACGGCCTCGGGCCAGGGCGGTTCCGTGGCCGCCATCGCGGCGGCGATGCCGGGACCGGCGTCGGACACCCCGGGGCCGCGCGTGTCCAGGCGGGCCGCCGACACGTCGCCCGGTACGTGGCAGTGCAGGGCCAGCAGGTCGGCGCCGGTGCGCTCGGCCACCCGCAGTGCCGCCGCGCGCCGGCTCGCGTCGGACCAGGTGGCGTCCAGGACGACGGACTCCCCGCAGGACAGCAGGGCGGCCGCCCGCTCGAGCAGGGCGGCGTAAGTCCTGTCCGTCCACTCGGGCGTGTACAGGCCCTCGCCGTAGCCGGCCGCCGCGGACTGTTCGGCGGGGATGCCCGCCAGCTCCTTGCGGAGACGGTCGCTGCTGAGCAGGGTGACCCCGAGCCGGTCGGCCAGCGCTCCGGAGAGGGTGGACTTCCCGCTGCCCGGCAGTCCGCCGACCAGCGTCAGGGTGACGGCCGAGGTGCGCAGGTGACGCAACGCCGTCGAGACCAGCCGTCGTGACGCGGCCTCCGCGCCCGGCGTGCCCTGGTGTGCCTGGATCAGGGAGACCTTGGCGCGGACGAACGCGCGGTAGGCGACGTAGTGATGCCACAGCGAAGGGGGTGCGGGGTCGCCGGAGTACTCGCCGTACCGGGCGAGGAAGTACGCCGAGGCGTCCGGGGCGCCGAGTCGTTCCAGGTCCATGGCGAGGAAGGCGGCGTCGTCGAGGCCGTCGACGTAGCGCAGGCGGTCGTCGAACTCCAGGCAGTCCAGGATGCGGGGGCCGTCGTCGAGGCAGAAGACGTCCTCGGCCAGCAGGTCGCCGTGGCCGTCCACCACCCGGCCCTGCTCGATACGGGCGTCGAACAGCCGCTCACGGCCGACGAGATAGCGGCGCGCCAGCCGCTCGATCTCCGCGAGCCCGTCGGGCACCGAGCCGTCCTCCCCCAGCGCCCGGACCTGGGCGAAGCTCGCCTCCCAGCGCGATGCCAGCGCGTCCCTCGTGCCCTGTTCGTCCACGTCGCGACCGCGGGGCGCCTCCGCGTGCCATGCGGCGAGCCGCCGGGCGACGGCCCGGAGCACGTCGTCGACGGCGACCCCGTCCCGTACCAGCCGGGACAGGCGGCGGTCCGCCGGCATGCGGCGCATCACCACGAGCGGTTCGGCGTCTGCCCCTTCTTTCGCTTCGGGGCCGCGGAACTCGCCCAGGCCCAGGTAGACGTCGGGGGCGAAACGGCGGTTGAGAGCGACCTCGCGCTCACACGCGGCCCGGCGGGCCGCCACCGTGGTGTAGTCCAGGAACCCCAGGTCCACCGGCTTCTTGACCTTGTGGACGCGGTCGCCGGCGAAGAACAGGATCGCGGTGTGGGTCTCGCACACCGCTGCGCGCGGTGGCGGCCGGCGCTCCTGCCCCATGACGACTGGTTGCATGGCGGTGGCCTCCGTCTCGTAAGAAGCTGGAAACGACGGTGGAGGAGTCCGGTGGCGCGGATGGTCCGGACGTCGCGTGCGTGCCGCGTGTGGTGTGCTCTCATTCGAGGAGTACCCCCATCCCCTCCGCGGCGCATGTGCGGCGTACTCGTGGTCGATGTCCGGTGGCGCATCGAGAGCACAGCCGGCCAGACAGAGGAGAGAAGCGATGTCGCACACGGCTGAGTGGAAGGTTCGCCTCCACCTCTTCGAGGACGACGACGGAACGACGAAGGCCCACGCGGTGCTGGACACCGGCACCTCGGCACTCACCGGACGCGGATCCGCGCACTGTCACCCCGCGGACGCGAACGTTCCGGAGATCGGTGACGAACTCGCGGCGGGCCGGGCCATGGTGGACCTCGCGCACCAGTTGCTGAACGCGGCCGAGCGCGACATGGAGGGCACGGGCGCGCCCCGGCCGGGTCCCCGTCAGGCCGCCGGATGGCCCTTGTGATCATCCGGGTGGCGCCGGGGCCGTCCGGGCCGGCGTCCGCGCCACCGGGTCGTGCTTCGCCGTCCCGTGTGTCGCGGTGGTTCGTCTGCGGTGCGACCGTGTTCACAGGGGGCCGTTCGGCAACCGGATGCGCAAGGTGGTGGCAGCGATGGAACTCCCGCTGGTCGTGGGCGTCGACGGATCGGACTCCAGTCTGCGGGCGGTCGACTGGGCGGCGGACGAAGCGGCACGGCACGGACTGCCCCTGCGCCTGGTGCACGCCTCCCTGTGGGAGCGTTACGAGGGAGCCCTGCCGTCCTTCGGCACCGACCGCCCGGCCGAGGAGGTCATGGCCGAGCACATCGTCGCCTCCTGCACGGAACGCGTCGGACTCCGCGATCCCGAGGTGAAGGCGTCGGGCGAGGTACTGCCCGAGGACGCCGTGACCGCGTTGCTGAGAGCGGCACCCGAGTCGTTCGCCCTGGTCACCGGTTCGCGTGGGCGGGGCAGGATCGCCGGGCTGCTCCTGGGGTCGGTCAGCCTCGCGGTCGCGGCCCGCGCCGTGTGCCCGGTCGTCGTGGTGCGTGGAGCGGAGCCCAATGTGCGGGGAACCCTCGGCCGGATCGTGGTCGGCGTCGGCGAGCCGGCCGGGGGTGCGGGCGCCGTGCGCTTCGCCGTCCGCGAGGCCGAGGCGCGGGGCTGCGCCCTGGCGGCCGTGCGGGCCTGGCGCATTCCCGCCCAGGAGCCCCTGAACCACATGCTGATCGCCGACGCCGCCGCACGGTCGCGCGAGGAGCAGGCCTCCGCCGGCCTCGACGACGCGCTGCGAGAGGCCGTGACGGAGCACCCCGGGGTCGTTGTCCACCGTCACCCGGCGGAGGGCCCCGCCCATCGCGTCCTGCTGGAGGCATCCGCCGACGCCGACCTCGTGGTCGTCGGCGCGCGGCGACGCCAAGGTGACTTCGGGCTGCAACTGGGCAGGGTCGCCCACACCCTGCTGCACCACGCGCAGTGCCCGGTCGCCGTCGTCCCCCAGCAGGTCTGAGGGGATGACGGAGTGGACATGGCGGTGGACGGGCTACGACCCCGCCGCCGAGCGGCTGCGTGAATCGCTGTGCACGCTCGGCAACGGCTACTTCGCCACACGGGGCGCGGTACCGGAGAGCCGGGCGAGCCTGGTGCACTGCCCGGGCACCTACGTGGCCGGGTGCTACAACCGCCTGGAGTCGACCGTGGCGGGGCGGCAGGTGGTGAACGAGGACCTGGTCAACCTCCCGAACTGGCTGCTGTTCCGTTTCCGGCTGCGCCGCACCGGGGGAGCGTGGGGCCAGTGGTTCTCCCCGGACAGACATCTCCTTCTCGACCACCGGCACACCCTCGACCTGCGGCGGGGCACACTCACCCGCACCTTCCGCCACCGGGACGACGAGGCGGGCGTACTCCGGGTCGAACAGACCCGCCTGGTGCACATGGGGGACCCGCACCTGGCCGCGCTGCGGACGGTGTTCACGGCCGAGGACTGGTCGGGAGAGATCGAGATCGAGTCCTGCCTCGACGCAGAGGTGATCAACGGCAACGTGCACCGCTACCGTGCCCTCGACCGCCGCCATCTGAACCGTGTGCGCACGGCGGCGCGGGAACCCCACACCGTCTGGCTGAAGTGCCGGACCAGCGCCTCGGACATCGGTGTCGCCCTGGCCGCCCGGACGGTCGTGGCCGGTGCCACCGCGGCCGCGTCGGAGCTTCGCCCCGCCCGCCGTCGCGCCGTCCACCGTCTGGTGGTCCCGGTCGCCTCCGGCCGGCCCGTCGCCGTGGAGAAGACCGTGGCGCTGCACACCTCACGCGACACGGCGATCAGCGACCCGCTCGCCGAAGCGGTCGACCGGGTGTCCGCGGCGGCGGACTTCCCCGCCCTGCTGGAGTCGCACGTCGCGGCCTGGGAGCGGTTGTGGCGGCGCGCGGACGTCCAGGTACCCGGCCAGGCCGGCCGCGTCCTGCGCCTCCACCTCTTCCACGTCCTGCAGACGTTGTCCCCGCACACCGCGGACCTGGACGTGGGTGTCCCGGCCAGGGGGCTGCACGGCGAGGCGTACCGCGGTCATGTCTTCTGGGACGAGCTGTTCGTCCTGCCGTATCTCAACCTGCGCTTCCCCGAGGTCTCCCGGGCGCTGCTGAACTACCGCCACCGCCGCCTCCCGCGGGCCTGCCGGGCCGCCGCCGAGGCCGGTCGGGCCGGGGCGATGTACCCGTGGCAGAGCGGCAGTGACGGCCGTGAGGAGACCCCGGAATGGCATCTCAACCCGCACTCGGGGCGCTGGCTGCCCGACCGGTCCCGGCTGCAGCACCACGTGGGTTCGGCGGTCGCCTACAACGTGTGGCAGTACTGCGAGGCCACCGGCGACACCGAGTTCCTGCACACCAAGGGCGCCGAGACGCTGCTGCAGATCGCCCGCTTCTGGGCGGACCTCGCGGTCCTCGACCCCGCCACGGACCGCTACCGTGTCCGGGGCGTCGTCGGCCCCGACGAGTACCACGACGGCTACCCGGGGGCCGCCCGGCCGGGACTGGACGACAACGCGTACACCAACGTCATGGCCGCCTGGGTCCTCGCCCGTGCTCTGGACCTCGTACGGCGTCTTCCCGTGTGGCGCCGGGAGGAGCTGTTCGACCGGTTGCGGCTGGACGGCGGCGAACTCCAGAAGTGGGACGGGGTCTCCAGACGGCTGCGGGTGCCCTTCCACCGGGGTGTCATCAGCCAGTTCGAAGGCTACGACGACCTCGTCGAGCTCGACTGGGAGGCGTACCGGGCCCGCTACGGCGGCATCCGGCGACTGGACCGGATCCTCGAGGCCGAGGGTGACACGGTCAACCGCTACAAGGCGTCCAAACAGGCCGACGTCCTCATGCTCGGCTACCTGTTCTCACCCGGGGAGCTGCGGAGCCTGTTCCGGCGTCTCGGATACGGCCTGGACGACGAGATCTGGCACGGAACCGTCGACTACTACCTGCGGCGCACCAGCCACGGCTCCACGCTCAGCGGACTCGTCCACGGCCTCGTCCTCGCCAGGGCCAGACGAACCGAGGCATGGCAGTACGTGCGCGAGGCCCTGGAGGCGGACATCGCCGACATCCAGGGCGGCACGACCGGTGAGGGCATCCATCTCGGAGCCATGGCCGGGACCCTCGACCTCGTCCAGCGCGGCCTCACAGGACTTCAGGCCCGCGAGGACGCGCTGTGGCTGGACCCGGTCCCCCTCCCGGCGCTCTCCGAGTACGGCTTCTCGCTGCGCTACCGCGGTCACTGGGGAGTCGGCGTCCGGCGCCGGAGCGGACAGCTGGAGATCGGTGTGCCCGACTCGGAGGAGTCACCGATCCGCGTGGTACTGGCCGACCGGGCCGTCACCGTCGCGCCCGGAGAAACCCGCACGCTCGAGCTGCCGGAGCGCTGATCCGCGCGGAAGGGTGTGTCCGGCACCGCGTGCGTCCCTGTCGGGACGGTGAGTCAGAGGGTGCGGCGGAACAGGTCCAGCAGCACAGTCCAGTGGAGTTCGGCGGCCTCGGCGTCGAAGCGGTCGGTGTCGGCCATGGTGTAGCCGTGTGCGGCACCGGCGTAGACGTCGCTGTGGTGCCGGACGCCCGCCTCGGTGAGGGCCTTGTCGAGGCGTTCGATCTGCTCGGACGGCATCGAGGGGTCCTGGTCGGCGTGGCCGAAGTACACCTCCGCGGTGATCCGGTCGGCGAGCAGGTGGGGGCTGTCGGGGGCGTCGGTGGCCAGGCCTGCGCCGTGGAAGCCGGCCGCGGCGGCCACCCGCTCCGGGTGGGTGCCCGCGGTGAGCAGGGCCAGGCGGGCGCCCAAGCAGTAGCCGGACACGCCGACCGGTCCGTCGGCGGCCTCGGGACGCGCGGCCAGCCAGTCGAGATAGGCGGCGGCGTCGCGAGCCACCACATCCCCGGTCAGCGCACCCGCGACCGGGACGATCTGCTCGAACAGGGCCGGCCGGTCGGCATCGCTGATGAACTCGGGCAGGGCGAACACCGGCGCCCGCCCGTGCCGGTGGAAGACATTGGGGACCAGCACCGTGTAGCCCGCTCCGGCGAGCCGGTCGGCCATGGCCCTGAGCTGCGGGCGCAGACCGAAGGCGTCCATGTAGAGCAGTACGGCGGGGTGGGCGGCGCCGTCGTCCGGGTACGCGAAGTAGGCGTCGGCGGAGCCGTCCTGGGTGGGGACGTCGACGGGTGTGCCACGTGCGGCGGTCATGCGCATCTCTCTTTCCGGTGTGCTGGTTCGGTGGCTTGAGCCGATGTGGACGCTCGGTCCGGTGACGGCGTCGAAGGCGTGGAGAATCGTTCCACCGATGGTGCTCGGTCGGATGGTACGACCTACGGGAAAGCACTGCGTAAAGAGCGACCGTGAACGGTCTGTGTGCTCCCGGCAGAATGATCGTATGACCCTCAACTGCGCAGTGCTGGACGACTACCAGGGCGTCGCCCCGACCCTGGCGGACTGGAACGCCCTCGCCGACAAGGTCGAGGTGCGCACGCTCCGCGAACACATCACCGACCGGGACAAGCTCGTGGCCGAACTCGCCGACTGCGAGATCATCGTGGCCATGCGGGAGCGCACCCCCTTCGACGCCGACCTCCTGCGCCGCCTGCCCCGGCTGCGTCTGCTGGTGACCACCGGCATGCGCAACGCCTCCATCGACCTCGCCGCGGCGGCCGCGCAGGGCGTGACCGTCTGCGGGACGGCGAGCAGTTCCACCCCGCCCGTCGAACTGACCTGGGCGCTGCTCCTCGGTCTCGCACGGCACGTCACCACCGAGAACCGGGCCCTGCGCGGGGGCGGCCCCTGGCAGTCCACCGTGGGCCAGGACCTCGAAGGCCGGACCCTGGGGCTGCTCGGACTCGGCAAGATCGGCTCCCGGGTGGCCCGCGTCGCCACCGCCTTCGGCATGGAGGTCCTCGCCTGGAGCGAGAACCTCACCGCCGAACGCGCGGCCGACGCCGGCGCCCGACTCGCCTCCGGCAAGGAGGATCTGCTCCGCCGCAGCGACTTCGTGTCCGTCCACCTCGTCCTGTCCGACCGCACCCGCGGCCTGCTCGGCGAGCCGGAGCTGCGCGCCATGCGCCCGCACGCCTTCCTGGTCAACACCTCCCGCGCCCCCATCGTCGACCGAGCGGCACTCGTGCGCGCTCTGCGGGAGGGCTGGATCGCCGGGGCGGGGCTCGACGTCTTCGAGACGGAGCCGCTCCCCGCCGACGACCCCCTGCGGTCCCTGACGAACGTGCTCGCCACCCCGCATCTCGGTTACGTCACCGAACGGAACTACCGCACCTTCTACACACAAGCCGTGGAAGACATCACGGCCTTCCTCGCCGGCACCCCGGTCCGGCTGCTGACGGGCGGCTGAGCGGCCCGTTCAGTCGCCGGCGAGCGGAAGCGGGGGAAGAATTCGGCCCACCTGGTCCTCGGCCCGCGCACCGGCTACGCCGACCACGAGGCGCGGGCCCGGCGCGGGCCGGCGCCCGGACGCCTCACCGAGGCCGCGGGCGTCGGCTACGAGGAGTTCGGCGACCTGCGGTGCGAGGTCCCGGTCCGCGCCGTGGCCGACGGGCCGCTGCGGCTGCCCGAGGACGCGACCGCGACCCGGTGGGTGGACGGCCTCACCGTGACCGACGCCGACGTACTGGCCGAGTACCGCCATCCCCACTTCGGCCGCTGGCCCGCGGTCACCACCCGCCGCCACGGAGCGGGCCGGGTGACCTGCGTCGGCACGGTACCGGGCCGCGGCCTCGCCCGGGCGCTGGCCGCCTGGCTGGCCCCGTCGGGGGTCAGCGGCTGGCGGAACCTGCCACCGACGGTCACCGCGACGACCGGCACCTCACCCGGGGGACACCGCGTCCATGTGATCCACAACTGGAGTTGGGAGCCGGCCCGCGTCATGACCCCGGTGGACCTGTCCGACGTCCTGGACGGCAGCCGCACCGCCGCGGGCACCGCACTGGAGCTCGGCGCCTGGGACGTACGGGTGTTCGTCACCGCGCACGAGCCGCCCGCCTAGGTCGAGCACCGCCGGGGCCCCGACGGCGTGGCATCCGCGGCGGTGTGCCGCTTACGGTGTACTGGTGGCCGTTCCTGAGGCTTTCGGGAGGCAGGCGTGACGGTGAGCCGGCTCGGACTGGTCATCCACGGTGGGCGTGAGAGAGCCGCGGAGGCCGCCCGCACCGTACGCGAGTGGTGCGCCGAACACGGCGTGCCCTGCGCGGACATCGACGTGTGGCGGGACGGCGGGCGGCACAGCGCCCGGGAGGAGGTCGACGCCGCCGGTGATCCCGACCTCATCGTCACGCTGGGCGGCGACGGCACCTTTCTGCGCGGCGCCCGGCTGGCCGCCGAGCACGACGCCATGGTCCTCGGTGTCGACCTGGGGCGGGTGGGTTTCCTGACGGAGGTGCCGTTCGCGGAGGTGCGCGCGGCCCTGGACGCCGTACGGGAGGACCGGGTCGAGGTCGAGCACCGCATGCTGCTGACCCTGCGCGCCTCGTGCCGGCTGAAGGTACCGGCGGAGATGGAGGCACTGATGCGGTTCGGCCGCGGGCCGCTCCTGCCGCCTCCCCGGGTGCGCGCCGACTGCGAGGTGGACGACGAGTGGGGCATCCCCCTGAACGTCTTCGCGCTGAACGACATCGTCCTGGAGAAGCTGTCCAGGGACCGTCAGGTGTCGGTCGGGGTCTATGTCGCCGGCCGGCTCCTGGCGTCCTACTCCGCCGACGCCCTGCTGGTGGCCACCCCGACCGGCTCGACCGCGTACAGCTTCGCCGCCGGCGGCCCCGTGGTCTCGCCGCGCGCCGAGGGACTGGTGTTCACCCCGGTCGCCCCGCACATGGCGTTCGACAGATCGGTCGTGACGGCCCCGGACGAGCCCGTCGGGCTGCGCGTGCTGGAGCGGTCGGGACAGGCCGCGGTCAGCATCGACGGCCAGCTGCGCGGCGTGCTGGACCCGGGGGACTGGATCGGCGTGTACGCGGCGCCGCGCCGGCTGCGGGCGGTCCGGCTGGGCCCGATGGACTTCTACGGCCGGCTGCGCGAGCGGATGAACCTGACCGACGCCCCGGCCGCCGTCGCCGATGGCAGCCCCCCACCGCTGTGGTCGGTGACGACCCCGCCGCCCCGGGACCTGGCCCATCTGACGCTGCTCACCGATCCACGCGCCGACGGCCCGGACCCGTGGTGATGTGACCGGTGCGTCCGGCCCCCCGTCAGCCCAGGGGCGCGGCACGGATCGCGGCGATGTCGAACTGGAGGCGTACCTTCTCGCTGACCATGGCCCCGCCCTCGGCCAGTCTGGTGTTGTACGTCAGGCCCCATTCGGAGCGGTTGATGGTGGTGGTCCCGTCGAATCCCACCCGCTCGTAGCCGAAGGGGTCCGTGACCCGTCCGATGTAGGTGAGTTCCAGGACGACGGGACGGGTGGCGTTCTTGATGGTGAGGTCACCGGTCATGCGGTAGACGTCGGTTCCCGCGAGTTCCACGGCGGTGCTCACGAAACGCATGCGCGGATAGGCCGCGGCGTCCAGGAAGTCGCGGCCCACCAAGTGGGCGTCGCGTTGTTCCACGCCGGTGTCGACGCTGCCGGTGGACAGGACGATCTCCGCCTGCGAACGCGCGGGATCGCGCCCGTCGAAGTAGAGCCGGCTCTGGTATTCCGTGAATGCCCCGCGCACCGTCGTCACCATGGCGTGCCGCACCGAGAAGCCGATGCGACTGTGCGCCGGGTCGATCATCCACTCTCCGGTCAGCGCCGCCAGTGCGGGATCCAGCAGGCCGGAGCCGGTGAAAGCCTCTGGCTCGGCGGTGAGTTGGGAGGTCGAGGAGGATGCCGAACGGCGCAGGGACGCACCGCGGTTGAACAGGTTCATGATTCACCTAGTTACTGCACCGAAGATATCCCCGCAAGCCTTCTCCGGGATCCCCAGCGGCCGGAATCCGTACCGACAGGCTTATACGCCGACACTTCACGGCCGATTGCCACGCTATCCACACAAGCCCGCCACGGAATCGCCAAGGGGCGGGTGGTGTGCATTTCCCGTATTTCGCCGGTGACGTCTTTTCCGAGCGCCTACGCGGTCTTCTCGGGGGTCTTGAGGGTCTTGAGGGCCTCGTGGGCAGCGGGGATCCGCGGGCCCGGGCAGGCAACCCCGGAGGGTGCTGACACCTCATACCAGTCGGCGAAAGCGCCGCACCGAACCGGAACCTGTAAGGAGAGCCTGTTGGCCCGCCAGTTGTCCCGTCGCAGGTTCATGGTCTATTCGCTCGCCGCGTCCACCCTGACCGTCGCGGCCCCCCTCGCCTGCGACGCGTCAGCCGCGGAAGGCGCCGAGCCCGCCCACGGGCACTCCGACGTCCTGGTGACCGGCACCGACGAGGAGATGCTGGTCCTCGAGGTCACCGAAGCGAACAAGGTCGTCGTACGGCTGCCGCGCGTCGAGGTCGGGCAAGGCGTCACCACCGCCGTCGCCATGATGATCGCCGAGGAACTGGACGCCCGGCTCGCCGACGTCGACGTGCCGCTCGCCGAGGCCCGCGCCAAGGGCAACCAGTACACCGGCGGTTCAAGCTCGGTCAGTTCGCTGTACGGACCGGCCCGCGAACTCGCCGCCACGGCTCGCGCCAAACTGGTGACCGCGGCGGCCGGGCGCTGGAACCTCCCGGCACGGTCGCTGTACACCAAGGACACGAAGGTGGTCGCGCCGGACGGGCGTTCGGCCACCTTCGGATCCCTGACCGCGAGCGCCGCCCGGGTCCGCCGTCCCGCCGTCTCCAGCCGGCCCAAGCCCGCCTCCCGGCACAGGGTGATCGGACGGCCCACCACCCGTATCGACGCCCGGGACATCGTCACCGGCAAGGCGGAGTACACCGGAGACCTGACGGTGGCCGGAGCGAAACCGACCGTGGTGGCCCGGCCGCCCACGCTCGGCGGCAAGGTCGGGTCCGTCGACGACCGGGCGGCTCGCGCGATGCCCGGGGTGCACGCGGTGGTCAGGACCGCCGGTGGGGTCGCCGTGGTGGCGGAGACCTTCCACCACGCCTTCCAGGCCAGGGACGCCCTGCGGATCACCTGGACCCCCGGTCCGCTCGTGGCGCTGTCGGACGCCGGCATCCGCTCGCGGCTGCGGGCCGCCGTGCCCCGGCAGGGCACCCCGCCACGCGGAACGACGCAGGTCGAGGGCGAGTTCGAGTTCGCCTTCGTCAGTCATGCGCCGATGGAGGTGCTGACGGCGGTGGCGGACGTGCGTCCCGACCGCGCCGAGATCTGGTTCTCCTCCCAGACACCGATGGACGCGCGGGACGGCATCGCCTCGGCGATCGGACTGCCCAAGGGCAGGGTACGGGTCCATGTGATCCGGGGCGGTGGCTCGTTCGGCCGGCGGCTCAACTACGACGCGGCGATCGAGGCGGCCCTCATCTCCAAGGCGGCACGCCGCCCGGTGAAGCTGATGTGGAGCCGCGCCGACGACATCCGGCACGGCAGGATGCGCCCGGCCAGCCACCACCGCATCCGGGCCAGCCACGCCGCGGGCAGGGTGGTGGCGTTCACCCACGCCATGGCTTCGGTGAGCGAGTCGTACGAGGGGCGGGGACTGTCGGCCCTGGGCGGGAGGGCCCCGGCCGGAGCCCGCACCGCCGGCCCGCTGCCCAGCGGCAGCGGCCTGTACAACTTCGGCCGCGTCTCCGGCGACTCGGGCTCGGTCGAACTGGCGATGCCGCTCGGCGCGTGGCGGTCGGTGGACTCCGGGACGATGCGCACCGCGGAGGAGGTCCTCGTGGACGAGGTGGCCGCGAGCCTGGGCAAGGACCCGGTCGCCTTCCGGCGCGCCACGCTCCGCGACAAGGCCGTCAAAGCCGTACTCGACAAGGTCGCCGCCGCCGGGCACTGGGGGCGGCCCATGCCGGCCGGCCAGGCACAGGGTGTCGCCGTCCACGAGGAGTACGGCTCGTGCGTCGCCTGCCTGGCCGAGATCGACGCCACCGACCCGAAGGACCCCCGGGTGACCAAGGTGGTGATGGCGGCCGACGTCGGGATCGCCGTCAACCCGAGGGGCCTGCAGGCCCAGCTCATGGGCACCGCCATCGACGGCATCTCCACCGTCCTCCGGGCCGGCCTCCACATCGACCGCGGCGCCGTACGCGAGAGCAGCTACGCCGACTTCCACTACGCCCGCCAGCGGCACTCCCCGCCGCACTTCGAGGCGTACGTCATGCCCTCCGGGCGGGAACCGGGCGGCGCGGGGGAGCTCGGCGTTCCGGCCGCGGCCGGTGCCGTCGCCAACGCATACGCCCGGGCCACCGGCACCAAGCCCCGCCGCTTCCCCCTGAACTTCTGACACGCGCGAGAAGGTGCCGATGCCCTCCTACTCCTTCGTCCTCAACGGCAAGCCCGTCACCGTCGAGGCACCCGCCGACATGCCGCTGCTGTGGGTGCTGCGGGACCTGCTGCACGTCACCGGACCCAAGTACGGCTGCGGTGTCGGCGTCTGCCGTGCCTGCACCAGCCATCTCGACGGCGAGGAGGTCCAGCCCTGCGTCGTGCCGGTCGCCGACTGCGCGGGCCGCGAGGTCACCACGATCGAGGGCCTGGCCGACGGTGACACCCTGCACCCCGTGCAGCAGGCCTGGCTCGACTGCGACGTCGCCCAGTGCGGCTTCTGCCAGCCGGGCCAGATCATGGCCGCGGCGGCCCTGCTGAAGAAGACGGCCGACCCGTCCGACGCCGACATCGACCGGATCGAGAACGTGTGCCGCTGCGGTACCTACTCCCGGATCCGCGAAGCGATCAAGAAGGCCGCGGCCACCGGGTGACGTCTGCGGGCCCGGTGACCGCCGACGCCTCAGCGGCGCAGCGCCTCGAAGGCGACCGGACTCGGCCTCCCACGCCGGCCCACGCCGATCTGGGGCGCACCGGTCGGCGAGCGAACTGCGCGCGGACACCGCCCCGGGCACCCGGTCAGCTGACTCGACCAGTGGGAGCCCGACCTGAACTCCGCCGTTCCCGGCGACCTGCGCGGCACCACCACGCCGGAGGCGATCGGCGGCAGTTTCACGCGGCCGGTCGTGGGCCGGTCGCTGACGGACGCCGACCGCGGACAACCTACGCCACCGCCAACGACATCGGCGTCGCCTGGGGCCACACCGGACGCGACGGCGGACGACGCGCTGATCGCCGACACGGCACGTGCTCGTCCGCACGCTCGCGCCGGGGGAGTGAGGCCGGACAGCGGGCGGCGGCCGGAGCCCGAGGCTCCGGCCGCCTTGTCCACGGGTGCTGTCACTCGTTTCGGATCACTCGTTTTCGAACACGGCCTTGCTGACTTCGGCCGGATTCTGGAACTCCTTCTTGCCGAGGTGGGAGATACGCTCGGTGATCTCCTTCGGCGCGTGGTTCTTCTCCGCGACCTTCCGCAGCTCGTCCCGGTCAGCCGGGTACTCCGCTCCGGACAGGGCCTTCTGCAGATCAGGGGGCCTGACAGCCGCCATGGTTCCTCCAGGCGGTGAGATGTCGACGAGGGTCTGTCCGACGCCGTCGGAAGGCGCGCCGGACTGCTCAGGTACCCGTCCTGCGGGGGGACGATGCGAGCTTTTCGAGCTTAAGGGTAACTTTCTGAAATAAGCGGCAAACCGGTCGTCTGCTGATATCGGTACCGGGTGGGTACCCGGGACGCCGGCCGCAGGAGCGTCCCGGCCGGAAGTGCGATCCGAGGAGGCTGCGGTGAGTACCAGTGACGTCCCCAGGGGGAGCGCGACGAGTGTGAGGCGGCCCGGTTCGCTACGGGTGGACTTGCTCGGCATCTATCTCAACGACCATCTGGCAGGGGCGACCATCGGCACCCGCCGCGCCTTTTACGTCGCCCAGGCCCAGCAGGGCACCCCGCTGGGGCGGGTGCTGCGACCGCTCGCGAAGGAGATCGCGGAGGACCGCAGGAGCCTGCTGGCCATCATGGGCCGGCTCGGTGTACCGGCGCGCCGGTACAAGGTCCTGGCGGGGGCCGCGGCCGAATGGGCGGGGCGGTTCAAGCCCAACGGACGCGTCGTGCGCCGTTCACCGCTCACGACGGTCCTCGAGCTCGAGTTCCTGCTGCTGGGAGTCGAGGGCAAGGCGGCCGGCTGGCGGATGCTGCGTCCCCTGGCGGAGGCGGACGAGCGCCTCGACCCGCGGCAGCTGGACGAGCTGCTGGAACGCGCCGAACGGCAACTGCGCACGCTGGAGGAGCTGCGCTTCACCGCGACACAGGAGGTCTTCCGGGGCCGCGGGTGACCCGGTGTCCCCGGTCGGCTCCCGGGTACTCACCGCACCGCAGGCACAGGAAGACGCGCACGGCGCACGCACACGTGAGGAGATTCCCGCCATGACCGTTCCCGAGGAGAACCGCCCGAAGACGGACACCACGGACGAGGTGGTCGGGGGATCGGCGCAGGGCGAGCGGCGCCGCACCCCCGGACCGTCGAGCCGCACCATGCGGGAGGCGCTGGACGAGGCGGGAGTCGACCGGAACGACTTCGAGGACAAGTAGCACGAGGGTGCCCTCAGGAGGACGAGCCGGCGGACCGCCGGCGGACGCACGGAACAGCTGTGATCGGACCGGTCGCGGGGGTACTCGAAGGCCGGCCGACGAAGGGCGGCCCATGGTCGCCATGACCGACCGATGAAGGAGGTAGCACCCATGAGCACGGTGAAGGAAACGGTCGAGGTCGAAGTCCCCGTCCACACCGCCTACAACCAGTGGACGCAGTTCGAACAGTTCCCGCAGTTCATGGAGGGCGTGGAGGAAGTCAGGCAGCTCGACGACCGCCACAACCACTGGACCACCAAGATCGGCGGAGTGAAGCGGGAGTTCGACACCGAGATCGTCGACCAGCTTCCCGACGAGCGGATCACCTGGCGCACCGTCGGTGGTGAGGCCCAGCAGAAGGGCAGCGTCCGCTTCGAGCGTGTGGACGACACCCACACGCGCGTGGAACTCGTCATGGACATCGAGCCCGGCGGCATGGTGGAGAAGGGTGCCGACGCGCTGGGCATGATCGACCGGCGGGTCAAGGGGGACATGCGCCGCTTCAAGGACTACATCGAGCACCGGGGCGACGAGACCGGCGCGTGGCGCGGGCGCATCCGGCCCGGCGACCCCGGCCAGACGCACTGAACCTGGGCGGGAAGCTCTCACGGGAGCACTCACGGCTGGGCGCTGCCGGATCCGCGCGAGGAACGGACTCTGGACTTTCCGTCTAGATGTTGGACAATGAGTCCAGTCCGGCGTGGCCGGACATCCGGCGACCACAGCGGTCGGCAGCGCTCAGAACGGAGTACTCCCATGCCCGAGACCCCGCCCGTCAGCCTGTACGACGTCCAGGACGCCGCCGCACGGATCAAGGGCCACGCCCACCGGACACCCGTGCTGCGCTCGCGGACCCTGGACGGGCTGGTGGGCGCCGAGGTCTTCGTCAAGTGCGAGAACCTCCAGCGGGCGGGTGCCTTCAAGTTCCGCGGCGCCTACAACGCCGCCTCCCGGCTGACTCCGGAGCAGCTGGCCCAGGGCATCGCCGCCTACTCCTCCGGCAACCACGCCCAGGCCGTCGCGCTGGCCGCCCGTGAACTCGGCACGACCGCGGTCATCGTGATGCCCAAGGACACGCCCCGGGCCAAGCTCGAGGCGACCGCCGGGTACGGTGCGGAGATCGTCACCTACGACCGCTACACCGGCGACCGGGTCGCGATCGGGGAGGCCCTCGCGGCCGATCGGGGACTGGCGTTGATCCCGCCGTACGAGCACCCCCACGTCATCGCCGGGCAGGGCACGGCGGCCCTGGAGCTGATCGAGGAGGCCGGCGAACTGGACGCCCTGGTCGTGCCGGTCGGCGGCGGCGGACTGATCGCCGGCAGCGCGACCGCCGCCAAGGGGCTCCTGCCGGGCATCCGGGTGATCGGCGTGGAGCCGGAGGCCGGTGACGACACCAAGCGGTCCTTGGAGGCCGGACGGCGGGTGTCCATCCCCGTGCCCCGCACCATCGCGGACGGCCAGGCCGCGGACATCCCCGGCGAGCTCACGTTCTCCATCAACCGGCGCCTGCTCGACGGCATCACGCTGGTCGGCGACGACCAGATCCGCGAGGCGATGCGGTTCGCCTTCGAGCGGCTGAAGACCGTCGTGGAACCGAGCGGCGCGAGCGCCCTGGCCGCCCTGCTGTCCCACCGAGTGGATCCGCTGCCCCGCCGGATCGGTGTTGTCCTCTCCGGCGGCAACATCGGCGCCCAGCGGTTCGCCGAACTCCTCGGCGGCTGAGCCCCCGGCCGGCCGCGCCACCCGAGAGCGCCGGCCATGGGGTCGGCGTGCAGGCCCGCCCGGTGGACGACGCACGGTTCACCGTTCCGTCACCCACCCGGCGCCATCCGGTCGGCATGCGGCGGGGCCGACTGGGTACGCGCCCAGGACCGCGCCCGGGGCCGAGCCGCCCCGGGCGGACGTAAGACCGCCGCTAGCAGGGGATCTGCCATGGAGACACCCGCGTACGACGACATGCCGACGCCGGCCCAGCGGGCGCTTGACGCGCTGGCCGAGAACGCCGAGGACTCGGTCGCGCTGCACACGCTCGCCAGCAGCGACGTGCTGCTCCCCGTGCCGGACGACGCCGCCGCCGAGGACGCCACCGACCCCTCGGCGGTGGCGCTGCCGGTTCTGGAGAGGCCGGGGGACAACCCGGTCGTGCCCGTGTTCACCTCGGAGACGACGATGGCCGAACTGCTGCCCTTCGTCTCCCGCTACCGTCTGGTGCCCCTGGGCGCGCTCGCCTCCCAGTGGCCGGCCGACGAGATCTCGCTCACCATAGACGGCAGTTCGGAGCACAGTCTGACCCTCACCTCCGAGGGGGTGCGCACCCTGCTCGCCCGGTCCGCGGGCTGAGCGGGCAGGCTTGGGCGGCCGGGGCGACCCCGGCCGCCCGTCATTCCTGCCGCTCCTCCAGCATCCGCGCCAGCACCGCCCGCTGCAGCGGCAGCACGTCCTTGTGCAGTGCGCGGCCCTTGCGGGTGAGCGCGACCCAGACGCCGCGCCGGTCCTCCGCGCACACCGAGCGCTCGACCAGACCGTCCCTCTCCAGCCGCGCGATCAGGCGGGACAGCGCGCTCTGACTGAGATGGACCCGCCCGACCAGGTTCTGCACCCGGCACTGGTCACCCTGCTCGCCCGACTCCGAGACCAGGAGGTCCAGCACCTCGAAGTCACTGGCGCCCAGCCCGTGCGGATGCAGGGCCCGGTCGATCTCGCACATCGTGCGCGCGTGGACGGACAGGATGTCCCGCCAGCGCTCCTCGAGCCGGGCATCGGCCGTCTTGACTGCCATGACTGCACGGTAACACCGATCCGGTCAATAGTTGAGTATGCAACTAGTGCGGATGTCGGGCAGCCGTACGGCGCTCAGGCGGCCGGATCCTGGAGGAGCCCGACGAGGTTGCCGTCGGTGTCCTTGACGAAGGCGATCAGCCTGCCGCCGCCCACGTCCTGTGCGTCCTGCAGCAGCTCGGCGCCCGTCTCCAGCAGGGCGGCGAGCCGCTCCCGCAGATCGGTGACGTGCCAGTACGGCACCGGCCCGGTCATCCCCTTGGCGTGCCCGTTCGGGTCGAGGCCGACATCCTGCCCGGCGGCCTTGAAACCGACGTAGTAGGGCTCGTCCGCGTAGGGCTCGACGCCCAGCAGGGCCGTGAACAGGGCCTTGGCACGGGCGAGGTCCTTGACGGGGTAGATGATCGTCTGCAGGCCGGCGGTCATGGGACTCACTCCTCTGGGTGGGCGGCCCGACGGGCTCCCCGTCGGTGCTCCCACGCTAGGTCCGGGGAGCCCGCCCCGGCTTCTTCGATCCTGACCGGTTGCGGGCTCCGTGTGCTGCCGTCATTCGTTGTGCAGCACCTCTGCGACGGTGAGACGCGCCGCGCGCCGAGCGGGGACCAGTGCGCCCGTCACGGCGATCACCACCCCCGTCAGCGCGAGTTCCGCCAGCTTCGGCGCGTGCCAGACGTCCGTCATGTACGAGGGCAGGGTGATGTCGATGCCCGCGGCCATGCGGGGGACCACCACCTCGTAGGCGGCGACGCCCAGCGGGACGCCGAGCACCGACCCGGCCACGCCGAGCACCGCCATCGACGTCACCGTCATCACCGTCACCTGGCGCGGGGTCATCCCGATCGACTTGAGCATGCCGAGGTCGCGACGCCGGTCGTGGGTGTTGAGGACGACCGTGTTGAAGACGCCGAGGGAGGCGACGAGGGCCAGCACCAGCGTGAGGCCGGTCGCCGAGCCGATGATGGTCTCGGCGCCGCTGCTCGGGCCGGTCAGCTGGGTGCTGAGCCCCTTGTCGACGGCTCGGGCGGCGCGCGCGTACGCCGCCGGATCCGCGCCCTTGCGCAGTGCGACGTGATAGGCGAACGCCTTTCCGTCCGGGATCAGCGCGGTGAACGTCGGCCAGGTGCCGGCGACCACCTCGTCGTTGTCCTGCATCAGCTCGCCGACCACGGTGACCTCCTCCTCGTGACCGCTCTTGCGCAGCCGGAGGCGGTCACCCAGGTGCACCCCGTTGCGGCGCAGGAAGGCCGTGCCGACCACGACCTCTCCACGACGGCGCATCCAGTGGCCCCGCACGAGCACGTCGCCCAGGGACAGGCCGGGCCCGCGCCTGCCCTCGAAGACGACCCGCTGTGTGGAACCCTCGAGCCGCGCGTCCTCGTCGCCCCGGGCCGTCACCCGTGCCGCGCCCGGCAAGGAGCCCAGCAGGTGCTGGAGTTCGCGGTCGCCGTGCACCGGCAACACCTGCTTGCCATGGACGTGGTCGCTCGCGTACACCGTGACGTCGTACGCTTCCCTGCCACTGTTCCCGAAGAGGGTCATCGTCGTCGCCAGACCCGTGGCGAACGTCACCGTGGTCACACCCAGGACCACCGCGGCCAGCGTGAGTGCGCTGCGCGCGGGCCGGGCGAACGGCAGCCCCGCCCCCAGGCTCACCGACCGCGGCAGCCGCAGCCCCGCGAGCCGCCGTTGCACACGGACCGCCCGCCCGGCACGCGTTGCGCTGCCCGCGCTGATCGCCCGCGCCGCGGACAGCCGCTGGGCGCGCACGGACGGGCCGAGCGCGGCGAGCCCACAGACCAGCGGCATGCCGCACAGAGCCAGCACGTTCACCCAGGGCGCGATGCCGACGCTTGCGTGCAGCACCCCTGCGCCGGGACCCGAGAACACGAACCGGAAGAACGGCTTGGCCAGCAGGTTGCCGGTAAGCGTGCCCAGTGCGCAGCCCAGCACGGCCGGCACGGAGACCATCACGAGATACACGCCCAGCACCTGCCCGGGAGTGAACCCGAGGGCCTTGAGAATGCCGATGTGCCGGAAGCCCGACACCACCGCGCCGCCGACCACGTTGGCGACGATCAGCACCGCCACCAGGATGCCGAGGATCCCGAACGCCATGAGGTACGGGGCATACGCGCGTGCGCTGCCGCCGACCTGGTCCTTGAGCGTCAGATAGCTGTGCGATCCGCTCAGCGAGCCCTTGGGCAGTCCCTCGGTCACCCGGGCCAGCTCCGCCCGCAGCGCGCCCTGCGAGGAAGCGTCCCGGAACCGGTACAGCATCTGAGTGGCGTTCGGGTGCAGGGCCGCGACCTGGTCCGGGGTGACCCACGCGTCCGCGGTGTGACTCAGCTCGAAGGCGAATCCGACGATGGTGAGGGTCGGCCCGGACGGCAGGTGGAACGTCTTGCCGAGGGCGTCGCGGGACCAGTCGGACTGGCGGTTGAGGACCATCTCGCCGGGCCGGGCCGGCCACCGGCCCGCCCACAGATCCACCCGGTCCACCGGGCCGCCGGGCCGGTGCCGGCCCACGACTGTGACCTCGCCGCCGAGACCCAGGTCCTCCGTACCGCGCGGAACGTCCACCGTCGCCGCCGGGAACGGGCCGGCCACCGCCTCGACGCCGGACCTCCGCGAGGCGTCCGTCAACCGGGCGTCCGTCACCTTGCCCCGGTCGAACTCGGCGACCACATGCGGCCCGCGCTGCGCGCCGAAGACCCTGTCGAACGGCGCGGACGCCGCGTCCACCAGCCCCAGCGCGACCACGATCGACCCCGTCGACACCAGGGTGACCAGCCAGATCACCAGCGTCTGAAGTCTCCTCCTGCGGACGGCCGCCCGGGCGGCCGTCCATACCGCCCTCACGCGGACGGCTCCAGGGTGTGCTCGCCGGCGACCCGGCCGTCGGCCAACCGCACCAGCCGGCTCGCGCAGCGCTGCGCGAGATGCTCGTCGTGCGTGACGATGATCAGCGTCTGGCCGATCTGGTTGAGGTCGATCAGCAGGTCCATCACCTGCTCCCCGGCCCGGCTGTCCAGTGCTCCGGTCGGCTCGTCGGCCAGCAGCAGCGCCGGCCGGTTCATCAACGCGCGGGCCACCGCGACGCGTTGCCGCTCACCACCGCTGAGCACCGCCGGATAGGCGTTGCGGCGGTCGGCGATGCCCAGCTCGTCGAACAGCTCCAGCGCGCGCCGACGGGCCTGCCGGGCGGGCGCCCCGGTCAACTGGGCGGCCAGCGCCACGTTGTCGAGGGCCGACAGGTCGTCGATGAGGTTGAAGAACTGGAAGATCATGCCGATCCGGCGCCGCCGGTACAGGGCGAGCCTCGTCTCGCTCAACGCGCCGATGTCCTCGCCGTGCACGACGACCGAGCCGCCCGTGGGCCGGTCCAGCCCGGCGATCATGTTGAGCAGTGTGGACTTGCCGCATCCCGAGGGCCCCATCACCGCGACCGCCTCACCGGTCCGGATCCGCAGCGACACACCGCCCAACGCGACCGTCTCGCCGTACTCCTTGCGTACGCCGTCGAGTCGCACGACGGCGTCTTCCGTTCCCACCTCAGTGACCATGGTGAGGACGCTAGGGGTGCGGCCGGCCGGCCGGCATCCCTCCCCGGACCGCATCACGGCACGCGTCTCATCCCACAGATGCAGACGGCTGGATCCACAGGCCGATGCGGATGTCAGTGGTGTCTGCGACAGTGATCGCATGGGGGAACGTGACTGGTTGGTGGCGGCGCTGGGGGTGGCGTGCGCGGCCGTCGTATGGCTGGGCGTGGCGCTGCTGCGGACCCGGCGCCGCTGGCAGGCGGCCGTGGGGGAGCGCGGCTGGCTGCTGGAGCGGGAGCGGGAGAGCGCCGCGCACACCGCGGTCGCGGCCGAACGCGACCGCATCGCCCGCGAGTTGCACGACATCGTGAGCCACAACGTCAGCCTCATGGTCGTCCAGGCGAGCGCGGCCCGGGAGGTGCTGGGGACCATGCCGGACGAGGCAGCCGCCGCCCTGCGGGCCGTCGAGGACGCCGGGCGCGGTGCCATGACCGACCTGCGGCACCTGCTGGGGCTGCTGGCGCCGGCGGCGAGCGGTGAGGACGAGGACCCCGGCCCGGCCGGGGCCCGCGCGGACCTGACCCCGCAACCGGGCCTCGACCGCCTGAGCACGCTCGTCGACCGGATCTCGTTCGCCGGACTGCCCGTCGAGGTACGGATGTCCGGCGACCCGCGTCCCCTGCCCCAGGGCGTCGACGTGACCGCGTACCGCATCGTCCAGGAGGCCCTCACCAATGCGCTCCGGCACGGCAACGGCGGCAAGGCGGAGGTGATGGTGCGCTACGCCGAGAACGCGCTGCGCGTGGAGGTCCTCAACACGGGCCCCAGCGTGCTGACCGGCACCGGCAGCACCCCCGGCACCGTGCCGCCGCGGCGCCATGAGGGCGCGGGCCGCGGCCTGCTGGGGCTGCGCGAACGGGTCGCCGTGTACGGCGGCGACCTCGACGCCCGCCGCAGACTCGGCGGCGGCTACCGGGTCCGGGCCCGCATACCCCTGGACCGCCCGTGATCCCGGGCGCGCCCGAGCGGGCGCCCCGTGTCCTGGTCGTCGACGACCAGACCCTGATCCGGACCGGCTTCCGGCTGATCCTCACCGCCCGGGGCATCGAGGTCGTGGGGGAGGCGGCCGACGGCGCCGAGGCGGTGGTGGCCGCGCGGGAGCTGCGGCCGGACGTCGTGCTGATGGACATCCGGATGCCGGCCATGGACGGTCTGGAGGCGACGCGGCGCATCCTGGAACGGGCCCCGGAGTGCCGGGTGCTGATCCTGACCACCTTCGACCTGGACCGCTACGTGTACACCGCGCTGTCGCTCGGTGCCAGCGGGTTCCTGCTGAAGGACGTCACGCCGGAGCACCTGGCCGCCGCCGTACGGCTGGTGGACACCGGTGACGCACTGCTGGCCCCGGCGATCACCCGGCGCCTCGTCGAGCGGTACGCGGCGGAGGCCGACCGGGCCCCCGTCGTCCACGCCGACCTCGCCGCGCTCACACCCCGGGAGCGCGAGGTCCTGACCCTGCTGGGCCGCGGTCTGTCCAACACCGAACTGGCCGCCGAGCTGACGCTGAGCGAGGCGACCGTCAAGTCCCACGTCGCCCGCATCTTCGCCAAGCTCGGGCTGCGCGACCGCGCCCAGGCGGTCGTGCTCGCGTACGAGACGGGGCTGGTCAGACCGGGGGAGCGGTGAGGCACCGGAAGGGGCACGGGCTGTGTCCGCTCAAGCGGAATCGCGGCGCACCAGTTCCGTCGGCAGGATCACCGCCGCCGGGTCCTCGCCGCCGATCTGGGCGAGCAGCACACGGACCATCTCCGCGCTGATCCGGTCCCAGGGCTGGCGGATGGTGGTGAGGGCGGGGCTGACGGCGGTGGCCGCGGGGGAGTCGTCGAAACCGCCGACGGCGATGTCGTCCGGCACCCTCCTGCCCGCTCGCTGCAACGCCGCGAGCACACCCTGCGCCATCAGGTCGGAGGCGACGAAGACGCCGTCCATGTCCGGGGCCCGCGCCAGCAGCCGCTCCGCGCCGGTCTCGCCGCTGGCCCGGCTGTAGTCACCGGAGACGACGAGGTCGTCGTCGAGGCCGACACCCGCCTCGGTGAGCACCTCCTTGTAGCCGGCGAGACGCTCGACACCGCCGGGGGTGTCGAGCGGCCCGGTGACCACGCCGATCCGGCGGCGGCCGATCGACAGCAGATGGCGCACCATGTCGCGGGCGCCGTCGCGGTCGTCGGCGGCCACGTAACTCACCTTCGAGCCCAGGCCGATCGGCTTGCCACAGGCGACCAGCGGCACGCCCGCCTCGCACAGCTCCTGGGCCACCGGGTCCCCGGAGTGGCTGGAGACCAGCAGCACCCCGTCGACGTGCCCGGCGGTGATGTACCGCGCGATGCGCCGCCGTTCGTCCTCCGTACCGGCCAGCATCAGCAGCAGCGGGATGTCGTGGGCGGCCAGCGCCTGGGTGCAGCCGCGCAGCAGGACGTTGAAGTTGGGGTCCTCGAAGAACCGCTCCTGCGGCTCGGTCAGCAGGAAGCCGATGGAGTCGGAGCGTCCGGTGATCAGGGAGCGGGCGTGCCGGTTGACGACGTACCCGGTCCTGCGGATCGCGGCGTTCACCGCTTCCTGCGCGGCGGGACTGACATAGTGACCGCCGTTGAGCACCCGGGAGACGGTGCCCCTGGAGACCCCCGCCTCGCGCGCCACGTCGTGGATCGTCGGCGGTTTGCGCCGGCCCGCCGCATTGCTGCTCATGGTCATGACTTTACGGCCCCGGACAGCAGGTCCAGGCTCCAGAACCGCTGGATGACCAGGAAGAGGACGATCAGCGGCAGGACGGCCAGTCCGGCGCCGGTGATCACCAGTGTGTACAGCGCCGGGGTGTTGGAACCCTGCTCCAGCAGTGTGTACAGGCCGAGCGGGATCGGGAACTTCTCGTCGTCGCTGAGCATGATGAACGGCAGCAGGAAGTTGTTCCACACGGCGACGAACTGGAACAGGAACACCGTCACCAGGCCGGGCACCATCATCGGCAGGGCGATCCGGGTGAAGATCCGCCACTCGCTGGCGCCGTCCATCCGCCCGGCCTCCACCACGTCACCGGGGACGGCGGCGGCCGAGTAGATACGCGAGAGGTAGACGCCGTAGGGGGAGAGGATCTGCGGGAGCAGCACGGACAGGTAGGAGTCCGTGAGGTTCGCCTTGGCCAGCAGCAGGTACTGCGGCACGGCGAGGATCACCGGCGGCATCAGCACGCCTGCGAGGAGGACGTTGAAGATGGTCTCGCGGCCCCGGAAGCGGTAGGTCGCCAGCGCGTAGCCGCTGATCGCGGACACGACCGTGGACAGCAGGGCGCCCAGACCGGCGTAGAGGGCGGAGTTGCCCAGCCACCTCCAGTAGATGCCGTCGCGGTAGGCGGTCAGGTCCTTGAGGTTGTCGGCGAGACCGGTGCCCGGCAGGAACGTGAACGTCGAGAACAGCTCGTGCCCGGACTTGGTGGCCGCGATCACCACCCAGGCGACCGGCAGCAGCATGTAGAGCGCGCCGAGCAGCAGCGTGACCGTCGGGACCAGCGCGATCCGGCGGCGCAGCGGCGGACCCTGGGCGGTGCCGGGGGCGGTGCCGGCGGCCTGGGCGGCGTTGCGGACGGCAAGAGAACTCATGCTGCTTCCTCCTGCTTGGTGCGGCGGTTCGTGGCCCGCAGAAAACCGAACGACAGGACCAGCGTGACCAGGGCGATCAATGTGGCCTCGGCGGCCGCCGAGTAGATGTCGTTGCGGCGGAAGGCGTCCTGGTACACCTTCATCAGCGGGCTCCAGCTCGTGTTGAGGGAGTTGGTGAGCGGTTTGAGGGTGGTCGGCTCGTTGTACACCTGGAGCGTCGCGATGATCGAGAAGAAGAAGGTCAGCACCAGCGAGGGCGCCACCATCGGGATCTTGATCCGCAGCGCGATCTGCAGCGGGGTGGCGCCGTCCAGCTTCGCCGCCTCGTACACCTCGGCAGGAATGGCCTGCAGCGCGGTGTAGATGACGATCATGTTGAAGCCGGTGCCGCCCCAGACCGCGATGTTCGACAGGGCGAGGTAGAGCGGGCCGCCGTCCAGCAGGTTCGGCTGCGGCAGGTGCAGCTTGTCGAGCACGAAGTAGAAGGGGCTGACGTCCGGCAGGTACAGGAAGCCCCACAGCAGTGCCGCCACGACGCCGGGGATGGCGTACGGCAGGAAGATCGCGAGCCGGGTGAACGGCGCGAGGCGGACCTTGTCGGAGTCGAGCATCAAAGCGAAGAGCAGGGCGAGGCCCAGCATCACCGGGACGACGATGCAGCCGTAGCCGAGCACGCGCAGGGCGCCGTCGAGGAGTTCGTGGTCACGCAGGGCGTCGGAGTAGTTCTCCAGCCCGGCCCAGACCTCCTTGCGCGCACCCGACCCCAGGCCGAGCCCGGAGACGTGCACCTTGCGGAAGCTGAGCCAGACCGCATACCCGATGGGCAGCGCGAAGAACAGGGCGAAAAGGATCGTCGCGGGGAGGAGGAAGGCGTACGGGGCCCCCTTGACCCCGTACGCCTTCCGGCTTGTGCTGGTCACTGAGCGACCTCGAAGCCCTGCTTCTTCATGTCGGCGACCGTGTCGCCCTGCATCTTGTCCAGGGCGGCGGCGAAGTCCGTCCTGTTCTTAGCGGCGGCCCCGAAGGCGTCGTTGAAGGACGAGTAGGCGACGTTCACGTCGGGGCCCCACGCGGACGGCGCGGTGGTGTTCGCTATCTTGGCGGCCTCGGTGTAGAAGTCCGCCTGGTTGGAGAAGTACGCCGGCGGGTTGGTGAAGGCGCCGGAGAGCTGGGCGGAGGTCGAGGCCGGGTAGATGCCGCTGTCCTTCGCCAGCGCGTTGAGCGCGTCGTGGTCGGTGTTCAGCCACTCGGCGAACTCGGCGGCCGCCTCCTGGTGCGGGGAGTCGGTGGTGACGGCGGTGGAGGAGCCGCCCCAGCTTCCGGTGACGTTCTCGCTGTCGGACCACTGGGGGAGCGGGGCCATGGCCCACTTGCCCTTGGTGTCGGGCGCCGCCGTGGTCAGCGTGCCCGGCGCCCACACGGCGCTGACCCAGGCGATCTGCTTCCCGGTGTCGAGCGCCTTGTTCCAGGCCGGGGTGTACATGGGCTGGTTGTCGATGGCGCCCTCCTTGACCAGGCCGCCCCAGAACCTGGCGACCTTCTGGGTGGCCGCGTCGTTGATCGCGACCTTCCACTTGTCACCGGAGGTGGTCCACCACTTGGCGCCGGCCTGCTGGGCGAGACCGGCGAAGAGACCGGAGTCGTTGGCGGAGAAGGTGGTCAGGTCCTTGTCGGGAGCGACCTTCTTCAAGGCGCGGGCGGTCTCGGCGAACTGTTCCCAGGTGGCGGGGACCTTCAGCTTGTACTTCTTGAACAGGTCCTCGCGATAGTAGAACATCATCGGCCCGATGTCCTGGGGGACCGCGTAGACGGAGTCGGTGCCGAGCGTGGTCTGCTGCCACACACCGTCGGCGAACTTGCCCTTGACGTCGCCGACCTGCTTGGAGATGTCGGCCAGCGCGTCATTGCTCACCAGCGTCGGCAGCGCCTGGTACTCGGCCTGCACCAGGTCCGGCGCCTTCTTCGCCTTGTGCGCGGTGAGGATCTTGGTGACCAGCGTGTCGCCGGACGCCTGCTTCTTCACCGTGACCGTGATCCTGTCCTTCTTCCCCGGCCCCTTGTTCCACAGGTCGACGACCTTGTCCATACCGGGCGTCCAGGTCCAGTACGTCAGTGAGACCGGGCCCGACTCGGCCTTGCTGCCGTCTTCGGAGCCGCAGGCGGCGAGGGCGGTGGCCCCGAGCGAGACGGCGACGGCGGTTGTCACGAGGCGACGGCGCTTCGTGTGCGGCATGGAACTCTCCCCTGACCTGGGTTCCCGCCCGCTGCGGGAACCTGCCCTGCAGAAGCCCTCTGACCCGGGTCCCCGCCCGTCGCGAGGCCCTGTCCGCTTCTGTGAGCGTTCACAGTAGAGAAACATCCCGGACACTTGTCAATGGTTGTTGCTGTGCGGTTATGTTGGCCCTCGCACTGCTGACCATGTGTGTGCACGTTCCCAAACGATCGACATCTCGGGAGACATCCATGCCGGAGACCACCCCCAGCGGCCTCACCGGGCTCGCCTTCGGTGGGGACTACAACCCCGAGCAGTGGCCGGAGAGCGTCTGGCTCGAGGACGTCCGGTTGATGCGGGAGGCCGGGGTCACGATGGTGAGTGCCGGGATCTTCTCCTGGGCCCTGCTGGAGCCCTCGCCGGGCGAGTACGACTTCGGCTGGCTGGACCGGATCCTGGATCTGCTGCACGAGAACGGCATCCGCGTCGACCTGGGCACGCCCACCGTGGTGCCGCCCGCCTGGTTCTACCGGGCGCACCCCGAGGCCCTGCCGGTCACCGCCGAGGGGGTGCGCTACGAGTTCGGTTCGCGCGGCGCGATCTGCCACAGCAACGCCCACTACCGCGCCGCCGCCGCGAACATCACGGCCAAGCTGGCCGAGCGCTACGGCGACCACCCGGCCCTCGCCATGTGGCACGTCCACAACGAGTACGGCGTCCCCGTCTCCGCCTGCTACTGCGACTCCTGCGCCGCCCACTTCCGCCGCTGGCTCGCCGACACCTACGGCGACGTGGAGGCGGTCAACGAGGCCTGGGGCACCGCCTTCTGGGGGCAGCGCTACACCGGCCTCGACCAGATCAACCCGCCGCGCGCCACCCCCACGGTCGGCAACCCGGCCCAGGCGCTGGACTACAAACGCTTCGCCGACGCCACCGTCAGGGAGAACTTCCGCGCCGAGCGGGACATCCTTCACCGCATCTCGCCGGGGATCCCGGTCACCACCAACTTCATGACCGCGCTCAGCCAGTGCGACTCCATGGACTACTGGGCGTGGGGCCGCGAGGTCGACCTCGTCTCCAACGACCACTATCTGATCACCGACGGCCGCCGCACCCACGTCAACCTTGCGATGGCCGCCGACATCACCCGCTCGGTGGCGGGCGGCGCACCCTGGCTGCTCCTGGAGCACTCCACCTCGGGCGTCAACTGGCAGCCCCGCAACCCCGCCAAGGCCCCGGGCCAGATGGCCCGCAACTCCCTCGCGCATGTCGCACGGGGCTCCGACGGCGCCATGTTCTTCCAGTGGCGGCAGTCCCGGCGCGGCGCCGAGAAGTTCCACTCGGCGATGCTGCCGCACGGCGGCACCGAGACCCGGGTGTGGCGCGAGGTCGTCGAACTCGGCGCGAGCATCGACTCGCTGAGCCAGATCCGCGGCACCCGCACCCAGGCGGACGTGGCGGTCCTCTGGGACTGGCACTCCTGGTGGGCGCAGAACCTCCAGTGGCGCCCCAGCGAGGACCACGACGCCCGGGAACGCGCCGACTCCTTCTACGAGGCCCTGTACGACCGTCACCTCACCGTCGACTTCGCCCGCCCCGAAGCCGACTTGTCGAGATATCCCCTTGTCGTCGCACCGGCGATGTACCTGATGACGGAGGCCGCCGGGAAAAACCTCGAGGAGTACGTGGGCAACGGCGGCACGCTCGTGGTCTCGTACTTCTCCGGCATCGTCGACGAGCACGACGCCGTGCACGACGGCGCCTACCCGGGGCCGCTGCGCGACGTCCTCGGTCTGACCGTGGAGGAGTTCTCACCCCTGTTGGAGAACCAGCGGGTGCGCGTCACCGGCCCCGAGGGCTCGGAGCTCACCGGCGACGTGTGGACGGAGTTCGTGGTGCCGCACGGCGCCGAGACCGTCTGGACGTACGCCGACGGCCTCACCGCAGGCCGCCCCGCAGTCACCCGGCACCGGCTCGGCGAGGGCACCGCCTGGTACGTCTCCACCCGCCTCGACACCCACGGCCTCGACGAGGTGCTGGCCCGGGCCGCCGCGGACGCCCGGATCGCGCCGCGCACCGATCTGCCCCGGGACGTGGAGGTCGTGCGCCGCGCCGGCGATTCGGGCGGCCCCGCCTTCCTCTTCGCGATCAACCACACGGCCACCGACGCCAAGGTGCCCCTGGAGACCCCCGGCACCGAACTGCTGACGGGCGAACGCGCCGCGGGCCGCCTGGTGGTCCCCGCAGGAGCCGTCCGGGTCGTACGGCTCGACGGCTGAGGACGACCGAAGACCCCTGGGGCCCACCGGCTCCCCTCCGCCCGCGTGAGCCGTACGAGCCGTGGGCGGAGGGGCTCTCCTCCCCTCCCCGGGGAGGACATCCCCGACCCACCACGTCGAAGGGACGACGGACGACGATGTTCCATCCCAGACGCACCCTGAGAGCCCTGCTGCTGCCGCTCGCGGCGGGGCTCGCCCTGACCGCTCTGCCCGCCCAGACCGCGCAGGCGGCGAGCACGCTCACCAACGGCGGATTCGAGTCCGACGGCACGGGCGCGGCCACGCCCAGCGGCTGGTCGGAGTACGGCGACACCGGCGCCTCTTACACCGAGTCCGGTGGCCACGGCGGCAGTTACCGGCTGAGCCACTACTCGTCGTCCGCCTACAAGGTGGAGACGTACCAGTACCTGTCCGGGCTGGCCAACGGCACCTACACCCTCACCGCCTGGGTGCGCTCCAGCGGTGGGCAGAACTCCGCCTACCTGGCGCTGAAGAACTGCGGGAGCCCGACCCAGCGCACCGACCTGCCGGTGTCCACCAGCAGCTGGGTCCGCATCGTCACCTCCATAGCGGTGACGAACAACCAGTGCACGATCAGCGTCGACTCCGACGCCAACGCCGGCAACTGGATCAACGTCGACGACCTGAGCCTCACCTCGGGCAGGACAGGTCTGACCGTCAAGGGCGCCGACATCTCCTCCCTCGCCAAGAGCGAGGCCAAGGGCGGGGTGTACAAGTACAGCTCGGGCAGCACCGGCGACGCGGTCACCATCCTGAAGAACGCCGGCATGAACTACGCCCGCCTGAAGGTCTGGGTCGACCCCGCCGACGGCTACAACAACAAGGCGCGCGTACTGGCCATGGCCAAGCGCGTCAAGGCGGCCGGCATGAAGCTGCTGGTCGACTTCCACTACTCGGACACCTGGGCCGACCCGGGCAAGCAGACCAAGCCCGCCGCCTGGGCCTCGCACTCCTACAGCCGGTTGAAGACCGACGTCTACAACCACACGTACGACGTCCTGAACGCGCTGAAGGCGCAGGGCACCACCGCCGACATGGTGCAGATCGGCAACGAGATCAACGGCGGCATGCTGTGGTCCGAGGGCTCGACGGACAACTGGCCGCAGCTCGCCGGCCTGATCAACTCCGGCTACAGCGCCGCCAAGGCGGTCTCCTCCGGCACCCGGGTCGCGCTGCACCTGGCCAACGCCGGCGACGACGCCACCGTCCGCTGGTGGTTCGACAACGCCAGGACGTACGGCATCGACTACGACGTGATCGGCCTGTCCTACTACGGCTACTGGCACGGCTCGCTCGCCGCCGCGCAGACCACCCTCGACGACGCCGCCGCCCGCTACGGCAAGCCGGTGTTCATCGCCGAGACGGCCTATCCCTTCCGGTTGGACAGCGACGACCCGCTCACCAACCAGATCGACACCACGGGGGAGCTCGTCGCCGGCTACCCGGCGACGGTGGCCGGGCAGACCCGGTGGATGAACGACGTGGCGAGCATCGTGGAGGCCGTCCCGAACGGCCGCGGCCTCGGCGTCTTCTACTGGGAGGCCACCTGGACCGCGGTCACCGGCAACGGCTGGGACCCGGCCGACGCGACCTCCGGCAACGGCTGGGAGAACCAGGCGCTGTTCGGCTACGACGACAAGGCGCTGTCGTCCATGTCGTGGTTCAGCCACCGCTGAACCGCCGCGACGGGGCCCGGCCGTGTGGGGGCGGCTGGGCCCTTCGGCGTCTTGCCTGGGCCGGAAGCGGAACTCCCTTGTCGGGAAGGGGCGTTCGGTACCGGACAAGGGCCGGCGAGTCCCGTGCGCGACGGTGAAGACCGCGGGACAGTGGGAAGACGGAACATGAGGAGGCGCGGACGGAGGCGACGCGATGCTGAGGACTCCCGCGGGCGATCGGCGCCTGGACATCCTTGAGTGGCTCAAGGACCCGGCCGCGCACTTCCCACCCGAGCGCCACGCCGACCCCGTCGAGGACGGCGTCACCGCACGTGCCGTCGCCGCCAAGCTCGGCGTCTCCCGCCGGGCCGCCGAC
Source organism: Streptomyces sp. NPDC001544 (assembly GCF_042894285.1). Lineage (NCBI taxonomy): Bacteria > Bacillati > Actinomycetota > Actinomycetes > Kitasatosporales > Streptomycetaceae > Streptomyces > Streptomyces sp. NPDC001544. The sequence goes on from NZ_JBIAVN010000002.1 coordinate 717,819, forward strand.
ACCCACCTCGGCCTGCTGACCCGCATCGGTCTGCTGCAGGCCAAGCGGATCCGGCGCCGCACCTACTACCGGCGGGACGAGGTCCGGATCGCCGAGGTGGCCCGGATGTTCGAGAAGGGCTGGCAGGGGCACCTGCGACCATGAACTCCCCGGCCACCGCACCTCGGATCACGAAGGGCAGGGCGCACATGGAACGTGCCACGGCACCCGTACCCCTGCACCCCCTGCGCTACGTGGCGATCGGCGGCAGGGGACCCGAGGACGTGGTGGCCGACGACCGGGGACGGGTCCTGACCGGTGTCGAGGACGGCCGCATCCTGCGCCTCGACGGCCTCGCCGACCCCGGCACGGCACGCGTGGAGGTGCTCGCCGAGACCGGCGGCCGGCCCCTCGGCCTGGAACTCCTCCCGGACGGCGACCTGGTCGTCTGCGACGCCGAACGCGGTCTGCTCCGCGTCGGCCTCGGCGGTCGTGCCGCCGGCTCCGTGGACGTACTCGCCGACTCGGTGTCGGGGGAGTCGCTGCGGGGCTGCAGCAACGTGGTGGCTCTGTCCGACGGCAGCCTGTACTTCACCGTCTTCAGCCGCCGTCACCCCCTGCGTCACTGGATGGCCGACCTCGTCGAACACACCGGCACGGGACGTCTGCTGCGCCTCCCGCCCGGCGGTGGCGGCCCCGAGGTGCTGCTGGAAGGGCTGCAGTTCGCCAACGGCCTCGCCCCGAGCGCGGACGAGTCCTGCCTGGTGGTGGCCGAGACGGGTGCCCGCCGACTGACCCGCTACCGGCTCACCGGCCCGCGGGCGGGTACCGCCGAGCCCCTCGCCGACGGCCTCCCGGGCATGCCCGACAACATCTGGCGAGCCGGTGGCTCCGGCCCGCTCTGGGTGGCCCTGGCCGCACCGCCCGTCCCCCCGCTGGACCTGCTGCACCGCACCCCGCCCGTCGTGCGCCGGGCCGCCGGCCGCGCCGCCGCGCACGCGTCCTTCCGCCCGACGGGCTACGCCGGCGTCCTGGCCGTCGACGACGACGGCACCACCGTCCACCACCTCACCCGACGCCGGTCCGGCTTCCGCATGGTCACCAGCGTCTGCCTCACCGGCGGCCACCTGGTCCTGGGCAGCCTCCGGGAGCGCGGCATCGCGGTCTGCGAGGCACCCACCGCGAAGTGACCCCCGCGGCGGCCCGGCGGTACCCTGATGCCCGGCCGTGCTCGAGACGACGGGGCCGAACCAGGAGATGCACGACCATGACAGCCCCGGAAGCCGAGAGCCTCCGCGTCCAGCCCGGCCCCGCGCGGCCGTCGGCCTGGCGTGCGCAGACACCCGTGGTCGCCGTGGTCGCCCTCGGCGGTGCCCTCGGCGCGACGGCCCGCTACGCACTGTCCCTGGCCTGGCCCACCGCCCCGGGCGGTTTCCCCTGGGCCACCTTCTGGACCAACGTCAGCGGCTGCGCCGTGATCGGCGTGTTCATGGTGATCATCACCGATGTGCGGGCCGCCCACCGCCTCGTACGCCCCTTCTTCGGCACGGGTGTGCTCGGCGGGTTCACCACCTTCTCCACGTACGCCGTCGACCTCCAGAGGCTTCTCGACGGCGGCCACCCCCGGACGGCGCTCGGCTACCTCGCCGCGACCCTGCTCGCGGCCCTCACGGCGGTCTGGGCCGCCGCGGCGGCGACCCGCCGTGTCCTGAAGCGGAGGCAGCCATGACCCGGCTGACCGGCAGCGCGCCGCGCGTCACCGTCTTCGTCGGCGAGCACGACACCTGGCACCACACATGCGGCCGGTCTCGCGGGAGCCGGCGTCTTCCGGGGCATCAAGGGCTTCGGCGCCTCCTCCCCGACCCACACCTCGCGGCTGCCGTCCCTGAGCGAGGACCTGCCCGTGGCGGTCGTCATCGTCGACACCGAGGAGCGGGTACGGGCCTTCCTGCCGCAGCTCGACGAACTGGTCACCGAAGGCCTGGTGATGCTGGACGACTGCGAGGTCATCCGGTACGCGGGCCCGGTCGGCACGGACGGGAAGGGTAAGAAGTCGTTGTGAACTGGCTGCTGGTCGCCCTCGGCGCCATGGTCGGTGCTCCGCTGCGCTATCTGACCGACCGCGCGGTGCAGTCCCGGCACGACTCTCTCTTCCCCTGGGGCACGTTCGTGGTGAACGTCACCGGCTGCCTGATCCTCGGCCTGCTGACCGGGGCGTCCGCCGCCGACGCGCACCTCAGGCTGCTGCTGGGCACCGGCCTGTGCGGAGCGCTGACCACGTACTCGACCTTCTCGTACGAGACCCTGAGGCTGACCGAGACCGGTGCGGGGCTCTACGCTGCCGCCAACGCCGTCGCGAGTGTGACGGCGGGACTCGGTGCGGCCTTCGCCGGCGTGTCACTCGCCCGGGCGGTAGGGGCGTAGGCACGGGACTCACACCCGGGCATAGTAAGACTGTCTACAGCACTGTCGACCAACTCCTCAGCAGAACTGGATCCCATGAGCGCCATCTCCGTCGGTCAAGCCGCCGTCCTCGGTGTCGTCGAGGGGGTGACCGAATTCCTCCCCGTGTCCTCGACCGGGCACCTCAAGATCACCGAGGGGCTCATGAACATCCCCGTCGACGACAAGTCCGTCGTCGGCTTCTCCGCCGTCATCCAGGTCGGCGCGATCGCGGCCGTGCTCGTGTACTTCTTCAAGGACATCGTGCGGATCGTCTCGGCCTGGGGCCGTGGCATCCGCAACAAGCAGGAGCGGTACCACCACGACTACAAGTTCGCCTGGTGGGTGATCTACGCGACCATCCCGATCGTCGTGGTGGGCCTCGCGGCCAAGCCGCTGATCGACGGTCCCCTCGCCTCGCTGTGGGTGGTCGCGGGCTCGCTGATCGTCGGATCCGGTGTGATGTGGGCGGCGGACCAGATGGGCCGGCACAAGCGCGGCGAGGACGACACCTCGTTCAAGGACGCCATGCTGGTCGGCTGCTCCCAGATCCTCGCCCTGCTCTTCCCCGGCTTCTCCCGCTCCGGCGCCACCATGTCCACGGCGCTCATCCTCGACCTGGACCGCGTCGCCGCCACCCGTCTGTCCTTCTTCCTCGGCATCCCGGCCCTGACCGGCGCCGGCCTGTACGAGCTCAAGGACGCCCTGGGCACGGGCGTGGGCGCCGCCCCGCTGGCCGTCGGCACCGTCGTCTCCTTCGTGGTCGCCTACGCCTCCATCGCGTGGCTGCTGAAGTTCGTCGCCAAGCACTCCTTCAACGCCTTCGTCCTGTACCGGATCGTCGTCGGCCTCGCGCTCTTCGGTCTGCTGGGCAGCGGCGTGCTCGACGGCTGACCGGCGTACGGCCGCCGGGCCGTCGGTGATCTTTCACGGGGTGTGATGCAGAGATTCATGCATCACACCCCGTGAATGTTTCCTTTTCAGGTGTCTTGACAGCGTCCTTCCGCAACCCGCAGGATCGAGCCCGTGAACCTGTCAGACAGCCAGACAGGTGGTCCTGGGCCGCGGCGCGTCAGTGCGATGGAAGCGGTACTCGCCCACCTCCGCGGTGCCATCGAGCGCGGTCAGTACGCCATCGGGGAGAAGCTCCCGTCCGAGGCGGAGCTCTGCCGCACGCTCGAGGTCTCCCGGCCCGTGCTCCGCGAGGCCCTGCGGGCCCTGCAGACGATGGGCCTGACCGTCTCCAAGACGGGCAAGGGCACCTTCGTCGTGGCGAACGCCGTCGAGGACCCCACCTTCGGCGACTACGTGGCCAGCGACCTGCTCGAGGTGCGCCGGCACATCGAGATCCCGGTCGCCGGGTACGCGGCCCTGCGCCGCACCCCGGAGAACCTCGACCACCTCGCCCACCTGCTGGACCGCATGGAGCGGGAGACGGACACCACCGCCTGGGTCGCGATGGACACCCTCTTCCACCTCGCCGTGGCCGAGGCCGCCCAGAACCCGGTCTTCCGCCGGGTCATCGAGGAGATCCGCGACGCACTGGCGCGTCAGTCGGCCTTCCTCAACGAGCTGGGCGGCCGCCGCGAGCAGTCCAACCGCGAACACCGGGCGATCGTCGAGGCGCTGGTCGACGGCAGCGAGCACGACGCGGTGGAGGCCATGTCCCACCATCTCGACCGCGTCGAGACGACCCTCACCGACATCGTGCGCTCAGCGCGCACGGACACTCCCACGGAAGGCGGACCCGAGGCGTGAGCGAGCACCTCAAAGAAGAGACGCGCCCATCGTCCCGTCACGTCGACGCCGGCGACTCGGGCTACAGCAAGTCCCTGAAGTCCCGGCACGTCAACATGATCGCCATCGGCGGCGCCATCGGCACCGGCCTCTTCCTCGGCGCGGGCGGCCGTCTGGCCGACGCCGGACCCTCCCTGTTCATCGCCTACGCGGTCTGCGGCGTCTTCGCCTTCCTCGTCGTGCGCGCCCTCGGCGAACTCGTGCTGCACCGGCCGTCCTCCGGCGCCTTCGTGTCGTACGCCCGGGAGTTCCTCGGGGAGAAGGGCGCCTACACCGCGGGCTGGATGTACTTCCTCAACTGGGCGACCACCGGCATCGCCGACATCACCGCGGTGGCCACCTACACCCACTACTGGGGCATGTTCTCCGACATCCCGCAGTGGGTGATCGCGCTGATCGCGCTGGCCGTCGTGCTGACCGTGAACCTGATATCCGTGAAGATGTTCGGCGAACTGGAGTTCTGGTTCGCGATCGTCAAGGTCGGGGCACTCGTGGTCTTCATGTGCATCGGCATCTTCCTGTTGGTCACCCAGCACCCGGTCGACGGCCACCACCCCGGCCCGTCCCTGATCACCGGTCATGGCGGTGTCTTCCCCCACGGCCTGATGCCGATGCTGCTGATCATCCAGGGTGTCGTCTTCGCCTACGCCTCCGTCGAGTTGGTGGGCGTCGCGGCCGGTGAGACCGAGAACCCCGAGAAGATCATGCCGAAGGCGATCAACTCGATCATGTGGCGGGTGGGCGTGTTCTACGTCGGCTCGGTCGTCCTGCTGTCGATGCTGCTGCCCTGGAACAGGTACTCGGCCGGCGAGAGCCCCTTCGTCACCGTGCTGTCCAACATCGGCGTCCCGGCGGCCGGCGGCGTGATGAACCTGGTGGTCCTCACCGCGGCGATGTCCTCGCTCAACTCCGGCCTGTACTCCACCGGCCGCATCCTGCGCTCGATGGCGGTCAGCGGCTCGGCCCCGAAGTTCACCGCGCGGATGAGCCGCAGTCAGGTGCCGTACGGAGGGATCCTGCTGACCAGCGGTATCTGTGTGCTGGGCGTCGGCCTCAACTACGTCGTACCCGCCGACGCCTTCGAGATCGTGCTCAACTTCGCGGCGATCGGTATCCTTGCCACCTGGGGCATGATCATGATCTGCCACCTGTTCTTCTGGCGGAAGACCCAGAAGGGCGAACTGACCCGGCCCGGTTACCGGCTGCCGGGCTCCCCCTGGACCGAAATCGTGACGCTGGCGTTCCTCGCCTCCGTCCTGGTCCTGATGTACGCCGACGGCGGCGCCGGACGCACCACCGTGCTGTGCCTGCCGCTGATCGTCGCAGCGCTGGTCGCGGGCTGGTACGCCGTCCGTGGCCGAACGGCGCGCCAGTCCACGGGGGCCGACGCGTGAACCGGGCGCCGGTCCACCACACCACCGACCAGTGATGCAGGCAATGATGTACAGCAGCTCACCCCTGGCAGCACCCATCGCCCGCGAGCCGCTCCACGCTCCCGTGGCCCACCTCGTACGGGGCGGGATCGTCGAGGGCGTCCACTACGGCTCCGTCGTCGTCCTCGGCACCGACGGGGAGGTCCGCTTCCAACTCGGTGACGTCGAGGCCGCCTTCTACCCCCGCTCGGCGCTCAAGCCCGTCCAGGCCGTGGCCATGGTGCGGCTCGGGCTGCCACTCGACGGCGCCCTGCTCTCCCTCGCCGCGGCCAGCCACTCGGGGGAGGAGTACCACCTCGCCGGGACCCGGCAGATCCTGGAACTCGCCGGGCTGACCGAGGACGACCTGCGCAACGTCCCCGACCTGCCGTTCGACCCCGTCGTACGCGACGTCTGGGTCCGGGAGGGCCGCCTGCCCTCCCGGCTCGCCCAGAACTGCTCCGGCAAGCACGCGGCGATGCTGTGGACCGCCAAGCTCAACGGCTGGTCCCTGGACGACTACCTGGACCCGGCACACCCCCTCCAGCAGGCGATCGCTGAGACCGTCGAGGACCTGACGGGTCAGCGCATCGCCCGCGTGACCGTCGACGGCTGCGGCGCGCCGCTGTTCTCCGTCTCCCTGAACGGCCTCGCCCGTGCCGCCGCCCGCATCACCACCGCGGCGCCCAGCACGGCCGAGGGCCAGGTCGCCGACGCCATGCGCGAGCACGCCGAGATGGCCTCCGGCTCCGGCCGAGACGTCGCCGCCCTGATGCGCGCCGTGCCCGGACTGCTGGCCAAGGACGGCTTCGAGGGCGTCGAGGTCGCCGCCCTCCCGGACGGCCGGGCCGTCGCCGTCAAGATCGCCGACGGCGCCAACCGTGCCCGCGTCCCGGTCACCGCCGCCGCCCTCATCCGCGCCGGTGTGGACCCCGCCCTGCTCGCCGAGTTCGCGGGTGAGCCGCTGCTCGGCGGCGGGGAGCCCGTGGGCTGCGTACAGCCGGTCCGCGAGCTGGACCCGGTCGCACTGCTGCCCGCCTGCGCGTAGCCGCGACGCTCGGTTTCGGCGGTGACTGCGGTGCGGGTGTCTGCGACGCGGGGGCGGTCGGCGCGATGGGCGGTGTTCATGGCGCCGACCGGGCCCGGTTGCCGTGCGGCGCAGGATGCGCCGGCCGGGTGCCGTCGCGGTGCGGTGCCGGGCGTGTCGGCCGGGTGCCGTCGCCGTGCGGTACCCGGTCTCGGGGGCGGATGTGGCCACCGGTGGCGGTTGCGATGCCGTCGTCGTCGGGCATGTGCGGGCGCTGCCGCACCGGTTCGGCCGGGGACGCCGTCGAGCCGTGTGCACGGCGTGCCGGGCAGGGCGGCCGTCTGCCGTTCCGCGGTGTCACGGCGCGGACCCCGGGCGGGCCGGTGTCCGTACGTGCGGCTTGCGACCGCTCTGCGGTTGGCAGGCACGCGGGTCCGTCGCACAGAGCGGCCGGCTCCCGCCCGGTGCGGTCGCGCCGGGTCGTGCCGATGGCCGTTTCACGGCGTCCTGGCGGCGGCTCCTGCCGGGCCGTGCTGCCGGTCCGGGCCCGGCGCCGAGCCGGTGTCCGTCGCGCGGCCGCCGTCCGAAGGCGTGCCCGTCCGGCACGTCCGGGACACGGCGCCGCGGGGGCCTGTCCGGCCCCCCGGCCCGCATCCCGGTATCCAACGGCGGAGCCACGGAGCCCGTCCGCCGTCCGTCCTCACCGGAGCCGGTCCCCCTCGAAGACCCGCCGCCCGACCCGCCCGTATCCGTCCCTCCCGACCCGCCCGTATCCGTCCCACCCGACCCGCCCTACCTCCTTACCTGAGAAAGAGGCCCGCACCGCATGACTGCCGCCGCCACCCGCATCGAACACGACCTGCTCGGCGACCGTGACGTCCCCGCCGACGCGTACTGGGGTGTCCACACCCTGCGCGCCACGGAGAACTTCCCCATCACCGGCACTCCGATATCCACCTACCCGCACCTGGTCGACGCCCTGGCCGCCGTGAAGGAGGCCGCCGCGCTCGCCAACGAGGAACTGGGGCTGCTGGAGCCGGAGAAGGCCGCCGCCATCGTCGCCGCCTGCCGTGAGATCCGCGACGGCAAGCTGCACGACCAGTTCGTGGTGGACGTCATCCAGGGCGGCGCGGGCACGTCCACCAACATGAACGCCAACGAGGTCGTGGCGAACCGGGCGCTGGAACTGCTGGGACACGCCAAGGGCCAGTACCAGTACCTGCACCCCAACGAGGACGTCAACCGCGGTCAGTCGACCAACGACGTGTACCCGACCGCCGTCAAGATCGCCACGATCTTCGCGGTGCGCGGGCTGCTCAAGGCGATGGCCGTCCTGCAGGACTCCTTCGCGCGCAAGGCGGTGGAGTTCCGGGACGTGCTGAAGATGGGCCGCACCCAGCTTCAGGACGCCGTCCCCATGACGCTCGGGCAGGAGTTCTCGGCGTACGCGGTGATGCTGGACGAGGACCGCAGCAGGCTCGCGGAGGCCGTCGAGCTGATCCATGAGATCAACCTGGGCGCGACCGCGATCGGCACCGGCCTCAACGCCCCCACCGGGTACGCCGAGTCCGCCCGGCGCCACCTCTCCGCGATCACCGGCCTGCACCTGGTCACCGCCGCCAACCTGGTCGAGGCCACCCAGGACTGCGGCGCGTTCGTCCAGATGTCCGGCGTGCTCAAGCGGATCGCGGTCAAACTGAGCAAGAGCTGCAACGACCTGCGGCTGCTGTCCTCCGGGCCGCGCGCGGGCCTCGGCGAGATCAACCTGCCGCCGGTGCAGGCCGGTTCGTCCATCATGCCGGGCAAGGTCAACCCGGTGATCCCCGAGGTCGTCAACCAGGTCGCGTTCGAGGTGATCGGCAACGACGTCGCCATCACCATGGCCGCCGAGGCCGGGCAGCTCCAGCTCAACGCCTTCGAGCCGATCATCCTGCACTCCCTGTCGGAGAGCATCACGCATCTGCAGAGTGCCTGCGTCACCCTCGCCGAACGGTGCGTGAACGGCATCACCGCCAACACCGAGGCCCTGCGCGCCACCGTCGAGAACTCCATCGGCCTGGTCACCGCCCTCAACCCGCACATCGGGTACACGGCCGCCACCGACATCGCCAAGGAGGCCCTCGCCACCGGCCGCGGCGTGGCCGAACTGGTCCTGGAGAAGGGCCTGTTGCCCGCCGATACGCTGGCCGGCCTGCTGCGCCCGGAGGTCCTCGCCGGCAGCGGGGCGCCCCTCGCCTGACCTGCGCCGACGCAGGCACGTTCGCATACCCGGACCGGCCGGAGCACAATGGTGATCATGACAACGACGTCGTCCCCCGCCTTCCTGCCGGTCCTGGAGCGCATCGCCGAGGAGATGGCGCGGACGCCCGGCCGCGGGCGTCCCGCCGACTACATCCCGGCGCTCGCGGCCTGCGACCCCCGCAGCTTCGGCATGGCCGTCGCCGAGCTGGACGGCACGGTCTACGGCGTCGGGGACTGCCGCAGGCCGTTCTCGGCGCAGTCCATCACCAAGGTCTTCACACTCGCCCTCGACCTGGCCCGCGAGGGCGACGAACTCTGGGAGCACGTGGGCCGGGAGCCCTCCGGCAACCCGTTCAACTCCCTGGTGCAGCTGGAGTGCGAGAACGGCATTCCGCGCAATCCCTTCATCAACGCGGGCGCGCTGGTCGTCACCGACCGACTGCAGACCCGTACCGGCGACGCGGCCGGAGAGCTGCTGGCCTTCCTGCGCGCCGAGAGCGGCAACGCGGCCCTGGACTTCGACAAGGAGGTCGCCGCCTCCGAGGCCGCGCACGGCGACCGCAACGCCGCCCTCGCCCATTTCATGGCGTCCTACCGCAACATCGACAACCCGGTCCCGGTCCTGCTCGACCAGTACTTCCGGCAGTGCTCCGTCGCCGCCTCCTGCGCCGACCTGGCGCTCGCGACCACCTTCCTGGCCCGGCACGGCATCCGCGCCGACGGCACCCGCCTGCTCACCCGCAGCCAGGCCAAGCAGGTCAACGCGGTGATGCTGACCTGCGGGACGTACGACGCGGCCGGGGACTTCGCCTACCGTGTCGGCCTGCCCGGCAAGAGCGGGGTCGGCGGCGGGATCATCGCGGTGGTGCCGGGCCGCTGCACCCTGTGCGTGTGGAGCCCGGGGCTCGACGAGCGCGGCAACTCGGTGGCGGGTGTGGCGGCCCTCGACAGGTTCACGACCCTCACCGGACTCTCGGTGTTCTGATCCCGTACAGGGCCCGAGGCGCCATCACACCCCGGTCACGAGCAGGCCGCCCGCCGGAAGGAGAAACGTCGTTTTCCGGCCATCCGGCGTTGCGATTCTGCCGCGGTGTTGGCCATGGCATCTCCCGTCGATCTCCGCCGCTGCCGGACACTGGGCCTGGCAGGTACCGCCTGTCTGGCGCTGGGCGGTGAGACGGCCGGCGCCCTGCCCGTCCGGGACGTCCTCGCCCCGGCCTCCGCCCGCGCCGCCCTCGGCCTGGTCGGCGTGTACTTCGGGGTCGTCCTGCTGATCGCGGCCTGGCTGCTGCTGGGCCGCCTGGTGCGCGCTGACCGTCCGCCCACCCCGCGCGCCCTGCTGCTGGTCCTCGCCGTGTGGGCGGCCCCGCTGCTGCTGGCGCCGCCGCTGTTCAGCCGGGACGTGTACAGCTATCTCGCGCAGGGCGCCATGGTCGACGCCCACATCGACGTGTACGCGCACGGCCCGGACCGCCTGGGCGGTCCGCTCGCCGACGAGGTCGCCCCGGTGTGGCGGAACACGGCGGCTCCCTACGGTCCGGCCTTCATGGCGGTGGCCTCCGCGTTGACCGGGCTGACCCGGGGCGAGCTGCCCGCCGGGCTGATCGGGATGCGGCTCCTGGCGCTGACCGGGGTGGCGCTGATGGCTGCCGCGCTGCCCCGCCTCGCCCGGCACAGCGGCGCCGACCCGGCCGCCGCCCTGTGGCTGGGCGCCCTGAACCCGCTGGTCCTGCTGCACCTGGTGGCCGGGGCCCACAACGACGCCATCATGCTCGGCCTGCTCGGGCTGGGCCTGGTGGCGGCGCTGCGCCGCCCTCCAGGGCGATGGCCCGTCCTGGGCGCCGTCCTCGTCACCCTCGCCGCCCTGGTCAAGGCGCCCGCCGCGCTCGGCCTGCCGGCGGTCGTCGTCGTACTGGTGCGCGGCGGGTGCAGGCCCCTGCGAGCCGTCCTGACGACTTCGCTCGCGGCCGGTGCGACCACCGCCGTCGCGACCGCCGTCGCCGGCACCGGTTACGGCTGGATCGCCGCCCTGGACACGCCCGTCTCCCCACAGAACTGGGCGCTGACCAGTCTGCTCGGCCGTGCCAGCGGCGCACTGCTCGCGCGCCTCGGCAGCGGCCTGGCCCCGCTCGCCGTCCCGGCGTGGCACGTGCTCGGTCTCGCTGTCACCGCCGCCGCCGTCCTGCTCATCTGGCTGCGGCTGCGGCCCACCCCGGTGTACGCGCTGGGTCTGAGCCTTGCGGTGGTGGCCGCCTTCGGCCCGGCGATCCGCCCCTGGTACGCCCTGTGGGGCCTGTTCCTGATCGCGGCGGCAGCGCCCAGCACCTCGGTACGGCGGCGGGTGGCGGCCGTCACGGGCGTGCTCGCGCTGGCGGTCCTGCCGAGCGGCGGCCCGGCGGACACCGGGCAACTGGTGCTGGCGGTCTCCGGCGGCGTTCTCGCGGTGGTCGTCCTGGCGCAGGCCCACCAGGCCCATCAAGCCGCCCGGACGCCGGTCCTGGGGCGTGCGGCGTGAGGGGGCCGGAGACCGACCGGGGGCGGTTGCTGCTCGTCCTGGCCCTCGCCGTCGCGGTCACCGTCTTCACCGCGACCGTGCCGCTGCTGCGCGGCTGGTTCGACCTGCGCGTCTACTACGGCACCGTGGACGGCTGGATCCACCACGGCGGCCGGATCTACGACTACCGCATGCCGGGCACGCCGTACGGGTTCACCTACCCCCCGTTCGCCGCCCTGGCCATGCTGCCGATGGCGCTGATGGGTCTGCCCGCCGCGGTCGCCACGTCCGTGCTGCTGAACCTGGCCGCGCTGGCGGTCGTGCTGCGCATCCTGGCCGGGCCCGGCTGGCGACGGCACGGCTGGTACCGCTGGTCCCTGGCCGTCTGTCTGCTGGCCCTGTTCGAACCGCTGCGCGACACCTTCGGCTTCGGCCAGGTCAACCTCCTGCTGCTGGCCCTCGTGCTCGGCGACGGATGGCTGCTGGCGAACGGGCGGGGCCGCTGGGCGGGCGCCGGTATCGGACTGGCCGCCGCGATCAAACTCACCCCCGCACTCTTCATCGGCCTGCTGCTGCTCGCCCGCCGCTGGCGGGCCGCCGCGCTGGCGACGGTGGTCGCCGCCGGGGCGAGCGCGCTCGCGACCTGGGCGGATCCGGGCGCTTCCCGCTTCTACTGGACCGAGGCGCTCTGGGACACCGGCAGGGTGGGCCGGCTGGACTACGTCTCGAACCAGTCCCTCCAGGGCGTACTGGCCCGGCTCGGTGAGCCGGGCCGCCCGGTGTGGGCGACGGCCGTACTGCTCGTGCTGTGCGTGTGGGCCTGGCGCTCACGCCGGGCGGTCGCGGCCGGTGACTGGCCGGCCGCCTTCGCCCTCACCGGCCTCACGGCCTGCCTGGTCAGCCCGATCACCTGGGTCCACCACCTGGTGTGGCTGCTGCCGTCCTTCGCCGTACTGGTCCGCGCCGGGCACCGCCGCTCGGCAGGCGCCCTGTACGCCGTGATGTGCACCAGCGTGGTGTGGCTCTGGTACGACGACGCCTCGGGCCTCGACGGATTCCTGGGCAGCAACACCTACACGTGGATCACGCTCGGTCTGCTGCTCGGCCTGCCGGCCGGTCAGCCGCTCGCCTTCCGCCTGCCCCTGGCGCGCAGCGCGAACGCCACGGCCGTCGTGCCGAGGCCGGCGGCGCCCGCGATGACACCGGCGCCCGGCCAGTCGGACCCGGAGTCCGCGGGGGACGGTGCCGGCGCCGCCAGGGGCGGCACGGACGAGGCCGGGTGGGGCCGGCGCGGGGCCAGGGCGTCCAGCGAGCCCACCGGATCGACCCGGCCGGAGGCGGCGAAGCCCCAGTCCAGCAGGGCCCGCGCCTCCTCGTACACGGCGAAGCCGCCGCCCTCCTGAGGGTTCATCACCGTCACCACGAGCGTGCGTCCACCCCGGCGCGCCGCGGCGACGAGCGTGTTGCCCGCATTGCTGGTGTAGCCGTTCTTGATGCCGATCAGGCCGGGGTACGGCGCCACGCCGTCCTCGCCGGTCAGCAGCCGGTTGGTGTTCTCGATGCCGTACGACCCGCCGTCGTCACCGGGGAACTGCGCCTCGGCGGTGGAGCAGTACCGGGCGAAGTCGCGGTTGCGCAGTCCGGCGCGGCCGAACACCGCGAGGTCGAACGCCGACGACACCTGGCCGGGCATGTCGTAGCCGTCCGGCGAGACCACCTTGGTGTCCAGCGCGCCGAGCGCACGGGCCCTGGACTGCATGCGCGCCGCCGTGGCCTCCCAGCCGCCGCCGAGTGAGGCCAGGACGTGCACGGCGTCGTTGCCGGAGCTGAGGAAGACCCCCCGCCACAGGTCGGCCACCCGGTAGGTGTGGCCCTCGACGACCCCGACGAGGCTGCTGCCCTCGCCGACGTCCGCCAGTTCCCTGGCGTCGACGGTGTGCCGGGTACCGCCGGGCAGGGACGGCAGCACGGTCAGGGCGAACAGTGTCTTCAGCGTGCTGGCGGGCGGCAGCGGGCGGTGCGCGTCGGACGCGGCCAGCACCTCGCCGCTGCCGGCGTCCGCCACCAGCCACGACAGCGCGGAGACGTACGGCACCCCGGGCGCCCCGGGGTGCGGCCGGACCTGGATGCCGGAGCGGTACAGGAGCGACGGCTGCGGGACCGCCGCCCTCGGCCGGCCGGGCGGGGCGGGGTCCGCCGCCGCCGGCATCAGCGCGAGCACGCCCGCCGCGCACAGGGCGCAGATCGAGGCGGCCACCCGGGAAGAGAGTCCGATCATCATATGAATCAACGTAGGAACGGACGCGCCGTGCACCACGTTGCCCGGGCCGGAGGGCGCCGGGGAGCAACCCGGATGCCGCACGCGGGTCAGTCGGCCGGCAGCGTCGGCAGGACCCGCCGCAGGAACGTCGCGTTGTCGGGGGTCTCACGCAGCCTTCGCAACAGGGTCTCCAGGTTCGCCGGACCGCCGTCCCGCGACCGCAGTGCGCGGCGCAGCCCCCCTACGACGGTCGATTCGGCCGGGGACAGCAGGAGTTCCTCGCGGCGGGTGCCGGACCGGTCCAGGTCGACGGCAGGGAACAGGCGGCGGGAGGCCGGTTCCCGGTCCAGACGGAGCTCCAGGTTGCCGGTGCTCTTCAGCTCCTCGAAGAACAGGTCGTCGGCACGGGAGCCGGTGTCCACCAGCGCGGTGGCGAGGATGGTGAGCGAGCCGCCCTCCTCGGCGTGCCGCGCCGCGCCGAAGAACCGCTTGGGGCCGAGCAGCGCGCCCGCGTCGACACCGCCGCTGAGGGTGCGGCCGCCGGCCGAGGCCGCGTTGTTGTGGGCCCTGCACAGCCGGGTCAGGGAGTCGAGCAGGATGACGACGTCCTCGCCGTCCTCGACGAGCCGCTTGGCACGCTCGATCACGAGTTCCGCCAGTGCGATGTGCTCCCCGGCCGGCCGGTCGAACGTCGAGGCGTACACCTCGCCGCGCACGGAGCGCCGCATGTCGGTGACCTCCTCGGGGCGCTCGTCGAGCAGCACCACCATCAGCCGGCACTCGGGGTGGTTGCCCGCGACGGCGGCGGCGATCTGCTGGAGCAGCACGGTCTTGCCGGTCTTCGGCGGGGCCACGATCAGCCCGCGCTGGCCCTTGCCGACGGGTGTGAACAGGTCGGCGAGGCGTCCGGCGAGGCCGGACGCCGGGTGCTCCAGCCGGATGCGCTCGCGCGGGTGCAGCGGAGTCAGGTCACGGAAGTGGCGGCGTCCGCGCAGCGCCCCCGGTGTGCGTCCGCCCACGCGGGCCACGTCGGTCAGTGCGCGCCGCTCTCCGCGGACGCCTTCGACGAGGTCGCCCCGGCGCAGGCCGTGGCGCCGGATCAGGGCGGGGGAGACCTGGAGGTCGGCGGGCGAGGGCAGGCAGCTCTCGGCGCGCAGGTGCCCCTTCCCGTGCGTGTCGATGTCGAGGACACCGGTGACGAGCTGGTCGGCCGGGGGCTGCTGTCGTGCGGCAGGGTGTTCGATCGTGGTGGTCATGGGGTCCTTCCGGACGGTGGGAAAAAAGGCATGGGAGGGGATCGGACCGCGCGGGAGGGGCGCAGGAACACGCCTCGGCGGTGGGAGCAGCACCTCGGGTGACGGGGGCACGACGCGCAAGCCGCGCGGAAGCCCTGTTCACGAGGTGGTGCGGAGAAGCCGGTGTGCCGGTCGGAAAGCGACGGGCGAAGCGGCTGAACGAAATGGAACCGGCACCGGCGCCGGACAAAGGCCGCGCCTCGATGCTGCTCGCACTGTACCAGTGGTCCCGCGTCCGTCAACATGGCGTCGACCGGATTCATTCCCGTGGCGCCCGCTCACGGCGTTCGGGACGCCGTCACCGGTTCCCACCACAAGTCCCCAGACCATAACGATCCCGGACGGGGCGGGACTTGACCGCCCACATGCTCTATCTTCACGTCATGTCCACGCCGCCGCAGCACCCCGACCAGCCGTCGGACGCACCCGGTCAGCCCACCGCGTATCCCTATCCGGCGCCGCAGTCGCCGCCGCCCGTCGGGCCGGCCGGATTCCCGCCCCCGGCGTCCCCGACGCTCCCGGCCCAGAACTTCTACGCCCAGCCGACCATGGTCGGCCAGCCGGCCCAGCCGCAACCGGGCGGTCCGCCGCAACCGCAACCCGGCAATCCGTATGTGCAGCAGGGCCCTTACGGGTCCGTGCCGGCCCCACCGTCCGGCGGCGGCAACGGTGGCGTCGGAAAGGCTGTTCTCTGGGCCGCGGTGGGCGCCGTGGTGGCGTCCGCGGCCTGGGGGGTCGGGGTCTTCGTGGTCGGCGCCAAGGACAGCGCGGACCTGCGCGGTTACTCCGCGCCCTCGAACCTCTGCTCGGGCGGTGACTACTCCTCCTTCAAGGACGAGTACCCGGAGAACGACACCGCCCCGGCCCACAACTCCCTGAAGGCCGCCGCCCTCGACGAGGGCTACTGCAGTCTCAGCCTGAAGAAGACCGGTTCGAGCTACGCGGACGCCTACCTGACCACCCAGGTGGACCTGCACAAGAAGACCGACCCCGGGCCCGAGTTCACTGCCACCTGGAAGAACTACGACGCCAGCCACTCGGGTTACGACGTGGAGACCGTGAGCGGCATCGGTGACGAGGCCTACCTCGTCACCGAGGACACCACCAGCGGCTCCTCCAGCGGCTCCCGGTACGCCACGCTGGCCGTACGGGACGGCTGGATGACGTACACCATGAGCTACAGCGCCTATCTGTCCTCGTACGACAAGGACAAGGACCCGCCGCAGCTCGCCGAGGTGACCGACTGGCTGAAGACGGACACGAAGGCGACCTTGGAGAACCTCAAGGACTGACCCCGACCGGCGTCAGGAGGCGAAGGCCGACCGCGCCTCCGCCTCCTTCGCGATCTCCTCGAATCGCGCGCCCATGGCCGCCGCCAGGGCCTGGGCGCCCGACAACGGCCTTACCATGACCGTCAGTTCGTCGATCAGGCCGTCCTCGTTCAGATGGATGAAGTCGCAGCCGGTCAGTTCGCGGTCGCCCACCCGGGCGGCGAAGACCAGTGCGTGGTCGCGCCCGTCGCCGCCGGTGAGCTCCCGCTCGTACCGGAAGTCCTCGAAGACCCGTGCGACCCCGCGCAGGATCGCCGCCGTGATCGCCTTGCCCGGGTACGGCTTGAACACGACCGGGCTGGTGAAGACGACGTCCTCGGCCAGGAGCGCCTCCACGGCGTCCATGTCGCCCGCCTCGACCGCCTCGCGGAACGCACGCATCGGATCACCCTCATAATCAATTAGTTGAATAGGTGCCAACGAGAATAATCACCTGCTGTTACCGTGTCCACATGTCGCTGAAGTACGCCGTCCTGGCCGCGCTGCTGGAGGGTGAGGCCTCGGGCTACGAACTGTCCAAGGTCTTCGACGTCTCCCTGGCCAACTTCTGGCCGGCGACCCCGCAGCAGCTCTACCGCGAACTGGAGCGGCTCGCGGCGGACGGTCTGGTCGAGGCCCGGGTGGTGCAGCAGGAGCGGCGGCCCAACAAGCGGATGTTCACCCTCACGGAGGCGGGGCGCGCGGACCTTCGTTCCTTCGCCGCCGAGCCGCCCCGCAGGCCCACCGCCCTCCGCGACGAACTCCTCATCAAGGTCCAGGCGATGGACGGCGTGGATCCGGCCGTCACCCGCGACCTGGTCGAGGAGCGCATGTCCTGGGCGCGCGGCAAGCTCGACCGCTATCTGCGTACACGCGAACGGCTCCTCGACGGCCGTACCGAGGACCAGTACCTGAGCGAGAACGACCGCATCGGCCCGTATCTGACCCTGATGGCCGGCATCGCCTTCGAGGAGGAGAACGTCCGCTGGTGCGAGCGGGTACTGGCGATTCTGAAGCAGCGCGTGGCTCTGGGCTGACCCGGATGTTCAGCCCCGAAGGCCCCACCCTGCGTGAACTCGCCGTCCAGGCGCTCTCGTCGGTCGAGCACGGCTACGACCTGCTCGCCCCGAAGTTCGACCACACCCCCTTCCGCACTCCCGGCCCGGTGCTCGACGCGGTGGCCGCGGTGCTGCGGCGGACGGCCCCCTACGAGGACGGGCTGGATCTGTGCTGCGGCACGGGCGCCGGCCTCGACGTCCTCGCCGAGGTGTGCCGGGGCGGTGTCACCGGCGTCGACCTCAGCGCGGGCATGCTCGCCGAGGCCAGGGCGCGGGCCGGCGCACCCGTCCGGCTGGTCCGCGCCGACGCCCGTGCCCTGCCCTTCGGTCCCGCCTTCGACCTGGTCGTCAGCTTCGGGGCGCTCGGCCACTTCCTGCCCCGCGAGCTGCCCGGTCTGTTCGCCCAGGTGCACGCGGTGCTGCGCCCGGGCGGCCGGTTCGCGTTCCCCGTCATGGCCCCGCCCCGGCCGTCGTCCCTCGGCTACTGGATGCTGCTCGGCTTCGACACGGGTATGCGGGTGCGCAACGCCGTGTGGCGTCCGCCGTTCGTCATGTACTACCGCGCCGTCCGGTTCGGGGACCTGCTGAGGGAACTGGAGCGCGCCGGGTTCGTGGCGGACCTGCACGCCCTGCCCGGGTTCGGGCGGCGCCCGGACGGCAGCCCCCGCGCCCGGCTCGTGGTGGCGCGCAGCGGCCCTCACCCCGCCGCCGGCACCGTGCACCCGTAGCAGGAGCCCGGGCCGCGACACCGCGGCCCGGGGCAAGCGAGGGGACGCGGCGGCTCAGGCGTAGGAGCGCAGCCACCGCAGCTTGGCCGCCTGCTGGTACGGGCCGCCGCCCTCGTGGTCGTTGAAGTCGTAGACCTCCATCTTCTTGTCGTCGCCCGCCCAGGCGTTGAACGCCGCGAAGACCGTCGACGGCGGGCAGGTCTGGTCCTCCAGCGCCGTCGAGAACAGGGCGGGCGCCCGGCCGCGGGCCGCGAAGTGCACACCGTCGAAGTAGGACAGCGTGCGCAGGACGTCCTCGGTGCGGCCCCGGTGCGTCTGGAGGTAGAGGCCGATCTCCCGGTACGGGTGGCGGTCGGTCAGGGTCACCGCCCGCGGGAAGTTGCACAGGAACGGCACGTCCGGGGCGACCGCCACCAGGTCCGGGACCAGCCCGCCCACCGCGAGGGTGATGCCGCCTCCCTGGCTGCCGCCGGTCGCCACGGTCCGCGCCGCGTCGGCCAGCGGGTGCGAGCGGGCCGCCTCGACCGCGCGTACCGCGTCCGTGAACACCCGCCGGTAGTAGTAGTTCTCCGGGGCGTCGACGCCGCGCGTCATGAAGCCCGGGTACGCGGGCGAGCCGCCCACCGGGTCGGCGGTGCCGCCCCCGCCGCCCCAGGCGCTGCCCTGGCCGCGGGTGTCCATCACGAAGTGCGCCCGGCCGGTCGACGCCCACAGCAGGTGCTCGTGGGGCAGACCGCGCCCGCCGCCGTAGCCCACGAACTCCACCACCAGCGGCAGCGGCTCCTGCGCACCGGCGGGCAGGGTCAGCCAGCCCTTCACCGGGTGGCCACCGAATCCGGCGAACGTCACGTCGTACACCGAAACCGTCGACAGCCCGGTGTCGACCGGTTCGAAGCGCGCGTCCAGGTCGTGCTCGCGAGCCTCCTGGAGTGTCTTGGACCAGAAGGCGTCGAAGTCCTCGGGCTCGGCGGACTCACTGCGGTAGGTGCGGAGTTCGTCGAGGGGCAGGTCGAACAGGGCCATCAACAATCGCCTTTGAGTGAGAGCGTGCGGATGATCACACCGTACGTGGGTGGTCGGAGGACCCGCCAGGCCCACGCGGCGGTCTCCCGGCCCGGTTCAGGCCCTGCGCCGGGTCCAGTCCGGCCCCGTGCGGGCCCACTCCCGCTCCCACTCGTCCATGCGGTGCCGCAGCGACACACGGTGGGCGATGCCGTGGCCGAGGAGGACCACGGCCGCCGCGCCGCCCGCCACGCACAGGCCGATGCCGACGGTGTGCTGCCAGACCGCGACGTCGTTCGGCGGCGGTGCGACGCTGCGGCCCCGGGAGTCGAACCACACGTCCACCACGTCCCCCTGCCGCGCCCCCGCCGGAACCCGCGCCGACACCGTACGGGTCCCACCGCCGGGCTCCGTCCAGCGCACGGTGGTCAGGTAGGCGTGCCGGTCGCCCACCGAAGGCAGCTGCTCGGGCGCCGCGCCGACCACCTCGGCTCGGACGCGGTGGCGTTCGGCGCGCTGTGCCGCGGCCACCGTCCGCGCCTGGTCATGGGCCCACAGACCCGCCAGCGCCCCGGCCAGCGGCGCGCCCACCAGCAGCAGGACGGCGACGGCCAGTGCCGTCCACGCCTCCACGACGTCCGACCGGCGTCGTAGCGGATTGCGCCGCCAGCGCCATCCGCGCACCCGGGTCCGCATCTCGACCTCCTCGCCGTCACCCGAGCAGAAGGGCGGGCCGGTCTTCGCCGCAGCCGGCTCGTTCCTCCCCGCGCACGTCGCACGCGTGCGAGCGTCCACACCGCTCTCGTACCCCGTACGGCCCAACTCGCTCACCTTGCGGACCACCACTTGAGCCCGGCACACCGAAGCGAGCCTGGCAAAGACCCCTACAGCGGCGCTGGACGCCCACGGGACTCGTCCCGCCGATCATTGCGGCCGTATGAACTTCGCTGAACTCCGCACGGGCCCGGGAATAGCCCTCGCGCGCCACTCCTTGCCGCTGAGTGCCGACGCCGGTGTCCCGGCGCAGGCAGCGCGAAGGAGAGCGAGGAAGCAGAAGATGCCCAAGGCGTACGTCTTCACACGGTACGGCGGACCGGAGACCGAGGCACTCGTGGACGTCGACCGGCCGAGCCCCGGCCCCGGTCAGCTCCTGGTCGCCGTCCGCGCGGCGGGCGTGAACCCGGTCGACTGGAAACTGCGCACCGGCTACCGCCGCCCCGGCGAGAGCGGCGACCGGGTGTTCCCGGCCGTGTTCGGCAACGAGGTCTCCGGCATCGTCGAGGCGACCGGGGAGGGAGTGAGCGGTTTCGCCGCCGGGGACGAGGTCTTCGGCAACACCGTGGCCGGCGGATACGCCGAGTACGCGCTGCTGCCGGTCGAGGTGACCGCGCACAAGCCGGCCGGGCTCTCCTTCGCCGACGCCGCCGCCCTGCCGGTCGCCGCCGCCACCGCCTACGACGGTGTGCGCCAGCTCGGTCTGCCCGCGGGCGCCACGCTGCTGATCACGGGCGCCGGCGGCGGGGTCGGGGCCGCCGCCGTGCAGATCGCCCGTGCCTTCGGGGTGCGGGTCGTGGGCGTCGCGAGCGAGGGCAAGAAGGAGTTCGTGCAGTCGCTGGGCGCCGTGCACGTGCCTTCCGGGCCGGGTTTGGCCGACCGGGTGCGGGCCGCCGCGCCCGACGGGGTCGACGGCGTGTACGACCTGGTCGGCGCCGAGGTGCTGACCGAGGCCGCCGGGCTGCTCACCGACCGGACGAAGCTGATCACCGCCGGCGCCCCGGAACAGACCGTCGCCGACCTCGGTGGCGCCCGGGTGGCCCGCGCCCGCACCTCGGCCGTCCTGGACGCGGTGGCCGAACTCGTGGTCAAGGGCGATCTGGACCCGCACGTCACCGGCACCTTCCCGCTGGAACGGGCCGGGCAGGCCCTGCGCGCCGTCGAGGACGGGCACGCGCGCGGCAAGACCGTGATCGAGGTCGCCCGATGAGCACCGTGGGCGAGCACGTCCTCGACAACCCCGCCCTCGCCTCACTGACCGGCCCGCACGCCCACTTCGCCGAGCGGCGCGGCCGGGTCCTGCGCTACCCGGTCGACGTGTCCCCGTGGCTGGCCCTGCCCGACGAGCCCGACGCCGACGACTGGGCCGACCTCGCGGCGCTGGCCGGACCGGGTGCCGAGGTGCCGCTGCCCGGCTTCCGGGGGCAGGTTCCGGACGGCTGGGAGATCACGTTCCGGATCGAGGGCGTCCAGCTGGTCGACGACGGCCTGGCCGCCGCACCGGACGCGGAGGCGGTACGCCTCGGCCCCGCCGACGTACCCGAGATGCTCGGCCTGGTCGAACGCACCAGGCCCGGACCGTTTCTGCCCCGCACCGTCGAGCTGGGCACCTACCTGGGCATCCGGCGCGAGGGCACGCTGGTCGCCATGGCGGGGGAGCGGCTGCACCCGCCGGGCTGGACCGAGATCAGCGCGGTCTGCACCGACCCTGCCTTCCGCGGCGAGGGCCTGGCGACCCGGCTGATCCTCGCGGTCGCGCACGGCATCCGGGAACGCGGCGAGACCCCGTTCCTGCACACCAGCGCCGAGAACACCGGTGCCATACGGCTCTACGAGTCGCTCGGCTTCCGGCTCCGGCGCCGCACCGCCTTCCTCGCGGCCCGGGCACCCGCCCCGCTCGCCGACGGCCGGGAGGCAGTGCCGGTGGCGTGACCCGGAGATCCGCTCACCCGGCGCCGCCGGTCTCCGGGGACCGCGCGTTGTACCGCTCCAGGTACGCGGCGAAGCGCCTCAGGTCCTCCTCGGGCCAGCCCGCCAGCCGTTCCCGGAAGACCGCCCGGCGACGCCGGGTGACCTGGGCGAGGATCTCCTGCCCCGCCCCGGTCAGGTGCAGCAGGCTGACCCGGTGGTCCTCCGGGTCGGCGCGTCGCTCGATGAGACGGGCCCGTTCCAGCGCGGCCACCTGACGGCTGACCGTGGACTTGTCCAGGGCGTAGTGCGCGGCCAGGTCGGTGGCCCGGCAGCCGCCGACCTCCTCCAGGTGCCCGAGCAGCGTGTACGACACCAGTGACAGCTCCGGATGCATGCGCCCCGCCGAGGCCCGGGCCCGGCGGGCGAAGATGGTCATCTCGCGCTGGATCGTCTCGACGGCCGTCTCGGCTGCTGTCACGGGTGTACCTCCTCCGCCACTCTGGTTGCATACTACAACTAGTGGTGGAGGCGGTTCCCGGTTCAGGGCGCGGCGGATCCGATGGCCACCACGCGAGCCCACTCCGGTGGAGTCGGCGGGACGTAGTCGGGATCGTCCTCGGCCCACGACCCTCCCGCCCCCTGGCGCGGGAACAGCCCCACCACCGTCCGGCAGGACGGCCGGGTGTCCGGCCAGGGCGTGTGGCCGTCCGTCAGGACCACGACCACGTCGGGCCGGGGCCGCGCCCGCAGCGCCCGGGCGAACCCCGCGCGGAGATTCGTCCCGCCGCCGCCCACCAGCGGTATGGACTCGGCCCGGCACAGCGGGACCACCGCCTGGGCCGCCGCGTCGCACGACAGCACGGTGACCAGGTCGCGTCGGCCGCCCACCGCACGCGCGATCGCGGCGACCTCCAGCAGCGCGCTGCCCAGTTCGGCGTCGCTGACCGACCCGGAGGTGTCGACGATCACCGACACCCGGGGCGGCCTGCGCCTGAGGCTGGGCAGGACGGCGCCGGGCACCCCGGCCGAGCGCCGCGACGGGCGGCCGTAGCTGTAGTCCTCGCCGACGCCCGGAGCGGAGGCGGCCGAGCGGACCGCCGCGCCCAGCAACTCCCGCCAGGGCTGCGGCGGATGGAACACCTCCTCCGCCCATCGCCGCCACCCCTTCGAGGCGTTTCCCGGCCGGCCGCTGATGCCCCGCGCGACCCGGAACCGGACCGCGTCCCGCTGCTGCTCACTGAGGCCGTGGGCGCCGTCGGGCCCCAGGTCCCACTCCCGGTCCAGCCCGTCGGCGCCGCTGCCGCAGTCCAGCCAGGCCAGCTCTCCGAGGAGCGGCCCCAACTGGAACTGCCGCAGGTAGTCCTCCATCAGCTCGTCCGGAGGCAGCCGCAACCGCTGGGGATCGACGGCGCCCTCGGGGCGGACCAGCCCGTCGCCGTACACGTCGTCGTTGATCTCGCAGTCCGCGGCGATGTTCATCCGCAGCCGTTCCGCGCGGCCGGTCAGCCCGCGCTCCCGGGCGACCCGGTCGCTGCGCCCGTGGTGGTCCCGCAGCAGGTGCGACACCTCGTGCACCCACACCCCGGCCAGTTCCTCCACCGGCATACGGTCCACGAACGCCGGTGAGACGTAGCACCGCCAGTGCCGGTCGACCGCCATCGTCGGCACCTGCCGGGACTCCACCACGTGCAGCGCGAACAGCGCCGTGGCCAGGTACGGCCGTACCCGGGCCGCGTGCAGCCGGGCGGCGAAGAGCTTGTCGCGGTCCAGCGCCGCCGGCGCGTCCGCCGTCACCGGCCCGCCTTGCCGGCCGCCTCGGCCCGGGCCGCTGCGGCGTCGGCCCGCCGGGACAGGGACACCGCCCCGGCCAGCCGCTCGATCGACGCCGGAACGTCCCAGTCCGCCCGGCGCAGCGCGGCCAGCGTGGTCGCGGGGACGACCACCACGTCAGGGGCCCCGGTCTCCAGCGCGCGGACCAGCAGCGCCCAGGCGGCGTCCCAGCGTGCCCGCTCCGGCCGCCCCCGGACCGCGGCCACCACCCCGTCCAGCACCGCCTGCCGCAGGTCCCCGCGCTCGGGCAGGACGGCAGCCGCCGGGTCGGCCAGGAGCGCCTCGGGGTCGGGGAGGTCCATCCGGTCCACGCTCGCCAGCAGCTCGAACGCCGGACCGTCCCCCACGGTGCCTCGCACCAGCAGGGACAGCACCTCCCGCGAGGAGCCCGCGGCGGTCGCGAAGGCGACCAGCCGAAGGGCCGCCTCCCAGCTGCGGGGAGAGGGCCAGGCGCCGCCCCGGCGTGTCTCGCTCGTGGGCAGCCGGTGCACGAGCCCCGGGCGGGCGGAGAGGAACCCGCACACCGCGCGTCGGGCGAAGGACACGGCCTCCGGCAGCCGCTCCGGGTCGAGCCGGGGCAGGGTCGCCCGGGGCCAGGTGCCGCCGAGCCCGCGCACCACGACGTCGTGTTCATGGGTCCACTGCAGATGCACGAACCGGTTGGCCAGCGGAGGGCTCAGTTCCCAGCCGTCGGCCGCCGACGAGCGCGGATTGGCGGCGGCCACGATCCGCACACCCGGCGGCAGCCGCAGCGCGCCGATCCGCCGTTCCAGTACGAGTCGGAGGAGAGCGGCCTGCACGGCCGGGGGCGCGGTGGACAGCTCGTCCAGGAACAGCAGACCCCGCCCGGCCCGGACCAGACGCACCGCCCAGTCGGGCGGGGCCATCGGGACGCCCTGTTCCGCCGGATCGTCGCCCACCACGGGCAGCCCCGAGAAGTCGGACGGCTCGTGGACGCTGGCGATCACGGTGGTCAGCGGCAGCTCCAGGGCCGCGGCCAGCTGGGTCAGGGCCGCGGTCTTGCCGATCCCCGGCTCACCCCACAGGAGCACCGGCAGGTCGGCGTAGACGGCGAGCGTCAGGGCCTCCAGCTGGGTGTCGGCGCGCGGCTCGGTGGTCGTGTCGCCCAGCAGGGCCAGCAGCTCGCCGGCGACGTCCAGCCGGGAGACGGGGGCGGAAGGGGTGCGGGGTGTCGAGGCAGGGGTTACGGCGGTTACGTGTGCGGGCATGAGTGATCACCTTTGGGTGTGTGAAGGCGTGACGGGGGAGCCCGGGGGCCCGGGGCGGGGTGTCAGTCGAAGGTCGCGAGGCGGGGGCGGCTGCGGTGCGCGGGGGTACGGCGGCGGTCTCCATGGGTGGGGGCCCGGCCGGGGCCGACGAGATCGGCCCGGTAGAGCCCGTGGATGACGCGGCGCTGCGCGGCCGCCCGCAGTTCGTCCCGCAGCTCCCCGCCGCGCAGCAGCGCCCCGGGGCCGAGGAGGCCCTCGACGACGGCGAGCGCACCGGCGGTGTCGCCGTGGTCCAGGCGTTCGCGGACGCCGGTGAGACAGTCGGGGCGGCGGTGCGCCTCGTCGATGACCTGCAGGCAGGGCAGCGCGGGCCCGCCCAGCGCGGCCAGGAGTTCCTCCCGCCGGATCTCGGCCGGTTCGTGGTCCAGGGCGGTCAGCACACCGTCGACCAGGCCGATGCGGTGCCGGGCGCCCCGGCACTCGATCAGGCGTGGTCCGCCCGGCGCGGCGCGCGGAGGGGAGGAGCCGGACGGCGTGCGATCCGGTGCCAGCGCGGAGGCGACCAGTGGGTGCAGCCGGTCGGGTCCGAGGAGTCCGGCGCGGAGGAGCGCCAGGTCGGGAAGGACCCAGGTCGCCGCGTCGGGCAGGACGGGCAGCGCGGAGAACCCGCCGTCCGGGGGTGCCGTCGCGACCCGTGCCCCGCCCGTCGCCGCCCCTGCCTCGCCCGGGGGCGTGCCGTCCTCGGCCGCGGCCAGGTCCAGGACGAGCCGCCGCCGGGCGCCGAACCGTACGGCGACGGCCCCGGAGGACCGCCCTTCGGCCCGGAGCAGGATCCCCGCCTCCGCCGCCCACCGGTCGACGGCGAGGCCGAGCCCCGGCGGCACGTTCCCCGGCGGGGCCGGATCCGCGGACGGACCGCCGTCGGTGGGCGGCGGCCGGTCGGCGCCGGAGCGGACCCGCAGCTCGTCCGACCTGCGCGCGTCCCACAGGTGGCGGTGCAGGTCCAGCCGGAAGCGCCGGTCGGGGCGCGGATGCGGATGCCGCCCGGTGCCGGAGCAGGGCCCGTCCCACAGTGCCAGGCTGATCCGCTGACCGGCGTCCGCCCAGGCCGGCGGGGTCCGGGCCACCAGGTGCGGCGCGTCGGCAGCGGTACGCCCGGCGCCGTCGTACCGGGCCAGCGTCAGGGTCGTCCCCGGACGCAGCAGCCCGTCGGGTGCGACCCTCGGCATGTGCCAGCGCAGCAGGTCGGGCGCCAGACGGCGCAGGTCGGCCCGGACCCGGGCCGCGAGCTCACGGCCATGGCGGCGGGCGACGGAACGCAGATCGAGGTCGACGTCGACACCGGCGGCGGCGCACGCCCCCGCCCAGTCCCCGGCACGGCGGCGGGCGGACGCGGTCTCGATCATGGACGGCGGCACGGCGAACTCGCGCACGCGCAGCCACAGGGAAAGCCGGGAATCCCCGTACACGGTCGCAGTGAGCATCAGCACTCACCTTGCGCGTACGGGACCCCCCATCCGGAAACGGAGTGAGTTGTCATCGCGGTGAGCGTAGCCGGGCCCCTCCGGTACGCGCCACGGAGTTTCGCATCGGCGTGAACTCACCACGGCCGACGGGCCGTCCGGGGGGTTGGGGTAAGGTTGCCGTCCGGCCGAGGACAGTCCCCGGCCGCAGGCTGTCGAGGAGGTGGGACCCATTACCGCTGTGTCAGCCCGGGTGCTCTCTCCCGATGACGGCACGGGTCACCGCCACCGGTGACCGCGTCGCGAGAGCGCCCCACGGCCCCAGGCCCGTCGAAAGGCTCTCTGCTTCCATGTCACCTCTTTCTCCTCTTCCTCCTCTTCCCCCTCTTTCCCCCGCCGCCGTCGTCACGGCGCTGCGCTCCGCCGGTTGCGTCTTCGCCGAGGACGAGGCGGAGTTGATCCTCGCCACCGCCCGCGACCCGGAGGAGCTCGCCACGATGGTGGACCGGCGCGTCGCCGGGCTGCCCCTCGAACACGTCGTGGGCTGGGCCGAGTTCAGCGGGCTGCGGGTCACCGTGGAGCCGGGCGTCTTCGTACCCCGCCGGCGCACCGAGTTCCTCGTCGAACAGGCCCTCGCCGAGGCCCCGGAGGCGGCCGTCGTCGTCGACCTGTGCTGCGGCTCCGGTGCGGTCGGCGCGGCCCTGGCCGCCGCCCTGGGCCGGGCCGAGCTGCACGCCGCCGACATCGACCCCGCCGCGGTGCGCTGCGCCCGCGGCAACATCGCCCCGTACGGCGGCCACGTCCACGAGGGCGACCTGTTCGCGGCACTCCCCGGCGACCTGCGAGGCCGCGTCGGCATCCTCGCCGCCAACGTGCCGTACGTACCCACCGGGGACGTCGGACTGCTGCCCGCGGAGGCACGCGAGCACGAACCCCTGGTCGCCCTCGACGGCGGCCCGGACGGCCTGGACGTCCTGCGCCGGGTCGCCGCTGCGGCCCCCGACTGGCTCGCCCCCGGCGGCTGCCTGCTCGTCGAGACGAGCGCACACCAGTCCCCGGCGGCCGTCGAGGCCTTCGCCCGCGCCGGTCTGACCACGCGTCTGGCCGTGTCCGAGGAGCTGTACGCCCATGTCGTGATCGGCGTGCACACCGGGCACGGGCCTACGCCGGTTCCTGCGCCCGCGCGATGAGGAGCGCCACGTCGTCGTGGTTGTCGGGGTGGTGCATCGTCCGCAGCAGGAGGTCGCAGACCTCCTCCAGCGGACGGGCGGGCCCGTCGAGCAGGGCCAGGAGGGCGTCCAGTCGCTCGTCGAGCGAGTGCCGGCGCGTCTCCACCAGACCGTCGGTGTAGAACACCAGCTCGTCCCCCGGGGCGAAGTCGACGGTGACCGTGGAGAAGCCCACGCCCCCGACACCCAGTGGCACGCCCGTCGGCAGTTCCAGCAGTTCGGGCGAGCCACCTGCCCGCACCCGCACCGGGGGCAGGTGCCCCGCGTTGGCGATCCGGCACTGGCGCAGCCGGGGGTCGTGCACGGCGTACACACAGGTGGCGATGGAGTGGTCGAGCCCCGAGGTGGTCTTGTCGAGGTGTTCCAGCAGGGCCGCGGGATCCAGGTCGAGCGCGGCCAGCGTGGTCGTCGCGGTCCGCAGCCGGCCCATGGTCGCGGCCGCGCTGATGCCGCTGCCCATCACGTCACCCACGACCAGTGCCGTCTTGCCGTCCTCCAGGGGGATGACGTCGAACCAGTCGCCGCCGACCTCGCTGGTGGCCCCGGCCGGCTGGTAGCGGGAGGCCACCTCCAGGCCGGTGGTCTCCGGCGGATGGCTGGGCAGCAGACTGCGCTGCAGGGTGAGCGCGGTGTTGCGGGCGTTCTGGTACCAGCGGGCGTTGTCGATCTGTACGGCCGCACGGGCGGCCAGTTCCCGTGCGAGCAGCACGTCGTCCTCGCCGAAGGGCTCGGGGTTCCGCGTGCGTTTGAGGTCGAGGGCGCCGAGCACCTCGCCACGCGCGATCAGCGGTACGGCCAGATACGAGTGGATGCCGGCCCGGCCGAGCAGGACGGCCGCCTCGACCGAACGGGCGATGCGGGGCAGGTCCTCGTCCTTCACCTGGGCCACCAGGACCGGGCTGCCCGTGCGTACGCATTCGGTGACCAGCCGGTCGGGTGCGTACCGGGCGATCTGCCCGGGCGGGTCGGCGGCGCGCAGGGCGTCCGACCCGCCCTCCGCGCGGACGGCGAGGGCGCGGATCAGCGCCGGTTCGGCCGGCCCCAGCGAGCTGCGGCGGCCCTCGACGACCGCGTCCAGCAGGTCCACGGCGGCCACGTCGGCGAGTTCCGGCACGGCGACGTCGGCCAGTTCCCGGGCGGTGCGGTCCAGGTCCAGCGTGGTGCCGATCCGGGCCGAGGCGTCGGCGATCACGGCGAGGCGGCGCCGCGCGGCCTCGGCCTCGACGCCCGCCCGGTACTGCTCGGTGGTGTCCACCATCGACGCCGCCACGCCCAGCACCGTGCCCGTGGCGTCCTCCAGCCGGTACAGCGACACCGACCAGGCATGGTCCTCGTCCGGGTCGGCCGGGGTGCGGCCCACGGTGGACCGGTCGACGACGGGCGTCCCGGTGTCCAGGACCTCGCGGGCCGCGGACTCCAGCGCGTCGGCGTCCAGCCCCGGCACCACCTCGCGCATGGTCCGTCCGGTGTGCTCCGCGGCGGGCACACCGTTGATCCGCTCCAGCGCCGGGTTGACCGAGACGTACCGCAGCCGGGTGTCCAGGACGGCCAGGCCTATCGGCGACTGGCGCACCATGCGCTGGGACAGCGCCAGGTCCTGCTCCAGCCGGCGGACCGTCGACTGGTCGGCGGCCAGACCCAGCGCGTACGCGTTGCCCCGGTCGTCCAGGAGCCGCATGTTGCGGAACTCCACCAGACGGGTGCTGCCGTCCTTGTGCCGGACGGGGAACCCCCCGGCCCAGCTCTGGCCGGTCCGCAGCACGTCGGCGAAGAGCTCGCCGACCAGCTCGATGTGCTGTTCGTGGACCATCAGGCGGGCCGCGTACTGCCCGAGCGCCTCCCGCGCCGAGTAGCCGAACAGCTCCTCCGCCTGGGGGCTCCACAGCACGACGCGTCCACGGAGGTCCAGCACCACCGAGGCCACACCCAGCACGTCGAGGAGGCCGCTGGGCCGCACCGGCCCGCGCGGGGTCTCCCCGCTCCCGCCCAAGGGAGCCTCGGCTGCACTCATGCCACGCACCGCTTCCTGCCGTCCACACGGCACGCGTTCCCCAGTGCCGCCTCTCCTTGTTCTACCGCGCTCACACGTTCCACCGCGCCCACACCGGCTCTCCGGCGTAGTGCTCCCGTGCGAGTAATGCTTTCCTGAGGATGGACGCGGTTCGACGGGGTACCCCGTTCCACCGCAGCGCGGCCACGAAAGGAGCGATCAAAATGAACGCGGAGCGGTCGCATCCGGAAACCGTCTCGGTGGAGATCAGCGGGTGCTCCAAGGAGGACGCCCGGGTCGTCTTCGACGCCCTGAGCCACTGTTTCACCTCCGACCGAGGCCCCGAGGAGGTGCCGCAGCAACTCAGTGAGACCCGTCCCATGGTGTGGCTCGGTACCTATGACGTCGCCGACTCCCATCCCGTGTCCTGCTCGCCGGTCCGGCTCTCCTCGCCGGTTCTCGCCGACGTCCAGGGCGGCTACTGGGCCGTCGACCGGTTCCGGCACACCCTGGACTCGATGTTCACCGTCCACGAGACCTGTACGGCCTCCGGCGACCAGGAGAGGGACCTCCACCTCCGGCTCGAAAGCCGCTGACCGGGTTCCGGCCCGCCGTCAGGACGCCCCGACCGCCCCACCGGCGGCCGGGGCGTACTGCGTCTGGCCGAAGCCGAGGGACCAGTCGACCGACTCGTTCTCGGTGACGGTGACGAGTACGTTGCGAGGTTCGGTGCCCGCGTAGGCGTGTGCGAGCTCGGCGATCCGCCGGTACAGCGCCTGCTTCTGCCCCGGGGTGCGCCCGGAGCGCATGGTGATCGCGACGAAGACGACGCCGTCGTCCCGGTGGATGCCGAGGTAGTCGTCGTACCGCAGGGTGCCGGTCACGCCGTCATGGCCGGTCAGCACCTGGAACGCCGAGCGCCTCCACGAGGGCGTCCTGCACGGCCCGGCCGAGGGATAGCAGGCGGTCGCGGTCGGTACCGAGCGCGTCGATGCGGACGAAGGGCATGGCGCGAGTTCCTTTCCGGACGGGGGAGGCGATGTGACCGTGCCGAGTGTACATACCAGTAGGTACAGAGTGGCGCGGTTCACTGTCCGCGGTTTATGCAACTAGTTGCATAACCCCTCGTCCCTCCTCTACAACTACAGGCGACGACACCGCGTACGGAGGGCCCCGATGAGCCGTTACCCCCATCTGCTGACCCCGCTGGACCTGGGCTTCACCACGCTGCCCAACCGTGTGCTCATGGGCTCCATGCATGTGGGGCTGGAGGAGGCCGAGCGCGGGTTCGAGCGGATGGCGGAGTTCTACGCGGCCCGTGCGCGCGGGGGAGTGGGACTCATCGTCACCGGCGGTATCGCGCCGAACGAGGAGGGGCGCCCCTACGAGGGCGGCGCCAAGCTCACCACCGAGGCCGAGGCCGAGCGGCACGCCGCCGTCACCGCCGCCGTCCACCGCGAGGGCGGCCGCATCGCGATGCAGATCCTGCACTTCGGCCGGTACGCCTACCACAAGGACCTCGTCGCGCCGAGCCCGATCCAGGCGCCGATCAGCCCCTTCCCGCCCCGTGAGCTCACCGACGACGAGGTCGAGCGGACCGTCGACGACTACGCCCGTGCCGCCCGCCTGGCCCGGCAGGCAGGCTACGACGGCGTCGAGATCATGGGCTCCGAGGGCTATCTCATCAACGAGTTCATCGCCGCGCAGACCAACCACCGCACCGACCGCTGGGGCGGCTCCTACGAGAACCGCATGCGCTTCCCGGTCGAGATCGTCCGGCGGGTGCGCGAGGCCGTCGGCGAGGACTTCATCATCGTCTACCGGCTGTCCATGCTGGACCTGGTCCCGGGCGGCTCCTCCCTGGAGGAGGTCGTCACCCTCGCCAAGGCCGTCGAGGCCGCCGGAGCGACGATCATCAACACCGGCATCGGCTGGCACGAGGCGCGCATCCCCACCATCGCCACCTCGGTGCCGCGCGGCGCCTACACCTGGGTCACCAGGAAGCTGATGGGCGAGGTGTCCGTCCCGCTGGTCACCACCAACCGCATCAACACCCCGGAGCTCGCCGAGCAACTGCTCGCCGAAGGCTGCGCCGACATGGTCTCCATGGCCCGCCCGATGCTCGCCGATCCGGACTTCGTCGCCAAGGCCGCCGCCGGGAAGCCCGAGGCCATCAACACCTGCATCGGCTGCAACCAGGCCTGCCTCGACCACACGTTCAGCGGACGGATCACCTCCTGCCTGGTGAATCCGCGCGCCTGCCACGAGACCGAGCTGGTCCTCTCGCCGACCCGGCTGGCGAAGCGCGTGGCCGTCGTGGGAGCCGGTCCCGCCGGCCTCGCCTGCGCGGTCAGCGCCGCCGAACGCGGCCACCGGGTCACCCTCTTCGACGCCGCGAGCGAGATCGGCGGCCAGCTGAACGTGGCCCGCAAGGTCCCGGGCAAGCAGGAGTTCGACGAGACCCTGCGGTACTTCCGCCACCAGCTCCAGGCGCAGGAGGTGGACGTACGGCTGAACACCCCGGTGGCGGCCGAGGACCTGGCCGACTACGACGAGGTCGTCGTCGCCACCGGCGTCACCCCGCGCACCCCCGACATCCCCGGCGTCGACCACCCCCGCGTCGTGGGCTACCTCGACGTGCTGCGCGGCGGCGCCCCCGTCGGCGACCGGGTGGCCATCCTCGGCGCGGGCGGCATCGGCTTCGACGTCGCCGAGTTCCTCACCGACGGCGGCGACAAGGCGAGCGAGGACCCGGCGACGTACTTCCGCGCCTGGGGCGTCGACATGGACTACCGCGCACCCGGCGGCCTCACCGCCCCCGAGCGGCCCGCGCCGCCGCGCACCGTGCACCTGCTGCAGCGCAGCACCACCAAGGTCGGCGCCGGGCTGGGCAAGACCACCGGCTGGATCCACCGCACCGAGCTCAAGCACCGCGGCGTCACCATGGTCCCCGGCGTGCGCTACGACCGGATCGACGACGCCGGACTGCACATCACCGTCGGCGACCAGAGCACCGTCCTCGAGGTCGACACGATCGTGCTGTGCACCGGCCAGGAGCCGCGCCGCGACCTGTACGAGGACCTGGTCGCCGCCGGACGCCCCGCGCACCTCATCGGAGGAGCCGACGTCGCCGCCGAACTGGACGCCAAGCGCGCCATCAAGCAGGGCACGGAGCTGGCCGCGGCCCTGTAGACGACGCCGGAACGACACACCGCCGTCCCTAGGATGAGGACATGTCACTCCCGCACGCGATCCTCACCGCCCTGCTCGAGAAGCCGTCGTCGGGGCTGGAGCTGACCCGCCGCTTCGACAAGTCGATCGGCTACTTCTGGTCGGCGACGCACCAGCAGATCTATCGCGAGCTGGGAAAGCTGGAGGCCGAGGGCTACATCCGCGCCCTTCCGGCCGAGCAGCCGACCCGCGGGCAGAAGAAGAGCTACGAGGTCCTGCCCGCGGGCCGCGCCGAACTGGCCCGCTGGACCTCCGCGTCCCAGGAGCCGAGGCCGCACCGCGACGCCCTGCTGCTGCGGCTGCGCGCGGCGGCGGTGGTCGGCACGGCCGGGCTGGAGGCCGACATCCGCCGTCATCTGGAGCTGCACCGGCGGCAGCTGGCGGAGTACCGGGAGATCGAGCGACGCGACTTCCCGCCGGACCGGGACAGCGCGCAGGACCGGTTGCGTCATCTGGTGCTGCGCGCGGGCATCGACCTGGAGACCTTCTGGACCCAGTGGCTCACCCACGCCCTGACCGAGTTCGGCGAGCTGCCCGGTGACGCCTCGGGAGACGGAGCCTGACAGCGGCCCGGTCAGAGCCGGTACGGCTTCGAGCGGCGGCGCAGCACCCAGCCCGTGGCGATGAGACCGACGCCCACCAGCGCCCCGCCCACCGCGATCGTGACCGGGCCGTAGTCGTGCGCGGTGCCGCCCGTGCCGCCCATGACGCCGCGTGACGGCGAGGGAGCGGACGTGGCGGAGATCGTCGGTTTCGAGGGGGGCGCGACGATGACCGCCTGGGTGCCGGCGGTGATGCCGTTGGAGCAGACGACCACGACGGTGTACGTCCCGGGGCTCACCCCCGACCAGGCGGCGGACTGGGTGACGCTCGTGCCCGACAGGGCCACCTGGCGGCCCTGCGCGAAGCTGCCCTGACTGCTGGTGAGCAGCGAGGCGGTGCCCCAGCTGCCGTTGACCTGGGTGCAGGCGCTGGTCGTGACCGACACCGTGGAGCCTGTGGTGTTGACGGAGATCCCCGAGACCGCGCCGGCCGGCCCGGCGAGCCAGATCGGGAGCGCGGCGGCGGCCGCCACGGTGAGGCCGGAGCGGAGGAGAAGTCGAGTAGTGCGCATTGGCTGCCCTCCGGCGGCACGGTTGGCGGTACGTCCCATGCGCCGCCGGGGGTCGGAAACGTCCGTGCTGCCTCAGGGTCAGCAAACGTGCGTCCGGACCGTCCCGCATGCGGACCGCACCCGGCCGGGTGACGCGTTGCCAGGTCGCGGCGGGCGCCGCCCCGTGTGCCGTTGGTGTGATCACCTCAAGCCTGTCGGATGAGTGTGATGGTCCTATTTGGCGACCGGCGGTGGGGGTTACGTATGCTGAGCAACCTCACGGCTGAACTGCCTTGTAGAACAGACCAGTTCGAGCCTGGGGCGCGGAAACGCTGTCGTCGCCGATCCCGCGCCTGTGCGGGCGGCCGGGGCGGCCTGGGCCGACACGGACTCGGGTCCCCGGTCTCCCGGCATCTCATGAGGTGTCCGATATGTCAGATTTGGCCGGGTTACTGTCCTCGTCCCCCCACGAGAGGGTCTCTCATTGTGCGTGCCCAGGCACTGACGTTGGCCGCGGCCGGCGCCGCCGCCCTGCTCGTTCCCACGCCGCAGCCCGGTCCCGCCTTCGCCGTACGCCACCGCGTGGCGCCCCAGCCCCGGAGCGAGGGCCGGATCCAGGCCGCGGACCTGCTGGCCAAGGCGCACGACTGCGTCCCGGTCTCCCACGGCCGCTACCGCTCCGACGCCACGGGTTCCGCGAGGATCCGGGTCTGCGCCACCCACGACGCCGTGTTCTGGAAGGCCGACATGGACATCGACTGCGACGGCCGGCCCACCGCCCGCTGCAACCGCCGCACCGACCCGCTGTTCTGTGCCGCCACCGCCTACCAGCAGTCCGACGGCCGCCATCTGAGCGCCGAACGCCTGCCCTACATCGTCGTGCCCGCCCGCAGCCGCATCTGGGATCCCCGCGTGCACGGCGTGCGCGGCGGCTCGGTGGCCGCCGTCGTCTACCGGGACACCGTGCGGTACGCGGTCGTCGGCGACACCGGGCCGGGCGACATCATCGGTGAGGCCTCGTACGCCACCGCCCGGGACCTCGGTATCCCGGCCGACCCGCGCACCGGCGGGGTGCCGTCCGGTGTCACGTACATCGTCTTCAAGGACTCGCGGGTGAAGGCGATCGAGGACCACGCGGCGGCGGTGGCGGCCGGTGAGCGGCTGGCGCGGCGATTCGTCAACGGCGACTGAGCCGGACTCGGACGCGGCGGCTCGCTCACCGGCCCCCAGGAGGGGCCGCCCTTCGGGTCAGGTCTTCCGGTAGGTGTACGCCTCCACGGCCGCTGCCTCCACCGCGTCCAGGTCGGCGCCCGTCGCCGCCGTGACCACCGCGGCCACCGCACCCTCCAGGAAGGGAGCGTCCACCAGCCGTGAGTGCGGCGGCAGTTCGTCCCCCTCCGCGAGCAGTGCCTTCACGGTGAGCACCGCGCTGCCCAGATCGGTGAGCACGGCGACCCCGGCGCCCCGGTCCACGGACGCGGCCGCGGCCGCGATCAGCTCGGCGCTGGTCCCGAGCCCGCCGGCCTCGGTGCCGCCCGCCGAGGCGACCGGCACCGCCGAACCGCCGGCGGCCAGTCCCTTCGCCAGCTCGGCGACGGAAGCGGCCACCTCCGCGCTGTGTGACACCAGCACGATCCCGACCAGCCCGCCGTCACTCACCTGCCGCCTCCGCGGCCTGCTGGAGCGCCGCTATCAGCAACGCCGACGAGGTGGCGCCCGGGTCCTGGTGGCCGATGCTGCGTTCCCCGAGGTAACTCGCCCTGCCCTTGCGGGCCTGCAGCGGAGTGGTGGCCTCGGCGCCCTCCTCGGCGGCGGACCGGGCCGCCGAGAAGCCGTCACCGAGCGCGTCGACGGCCGGCACCAGAGCGTCGATCATGGTCTTGTCCCCGGGCGCGGCACCGCCGAGCGCCATCACCCCGTCCACACCCGCCCGCAGCGCCTCGGCGAGCTGCTCCTCGCTCACCTCGGCGGCGTCCCCGAGCGCCTTGCCCGTACGGCGCAGCAGGGTGCCGTACAGCGGCCCGGCGGCGCCGCCGACCGTGGAGATCAGATGGCGCCCGGCCAGGGTCAGGACGGCACCCGGCGTGTCCGGCGCCTCCTTCTCCAGGGCGGTCCGCACGGCCGTGAACCCGCGCTGCAGGTTGCTGCCGTGGTCGGCGTCCCCGATGGGCGAGTCGAGGGCGGTGAGCCGTTCCGCCTCGCGGTCCACGGACGCGGCGGTCGCCGTCATCCAACGGCGGAAGAAGTCGGCGTCGAGCACGGGGTCTCCTCGCGTGGTGGGTGGGTCGGTCGCTCCGGTGTGCCTCACATGCCCCAGCGCAGGGCCGGGGTCCGCACCGGCGCGTCCCACAGCCGGAGCAGTTCCTCGTCGACCTGGCACAGGGTGACCGAGGCGCCCGCCATGTCCAGTGAGGTGACGTAGTTGCCGACGAGCGTGCGCGCCACGGCGACACCGCGCTCGCCGAGCACCCGCTGCACCTCGGCGTTGAAGCCGTATAGCTCCAGCAGGGGGGTGGCGCCCATGCCGTTGACCAGTACGAGGACGGGGTTGCGCGGAGTGAGGTCCTCCAGGATCGCGTGGATCGCGAAGTCCGCGATCTCGCCGGAGGTCATCATGGCGCGCCGCTCCCGGCCCGGCTCGCCGTGGATCCCGATGCCCAGCTCCAGCTCGCCCGGCGGCAGGTCGAACGTGGGACTGTCCTTCGCCGGGGTGGTGCAGGCGCTGAGTGCGACACCGAAGGTGCGGGAGCTCTCGTTCACCTGGCGGCCGATGGATTCCACCCGCTCCAGCGGCCGGCCCTCGGCCGCGGCGGCGCCCGCGATCTTCTCCACGAACAGCGTGGCACCGGTGCCGCGCCGGCCGGCCGTGTAGAGGCTGTCGGTGACCGCCACGTCGTCGTTGACCAGCACCTTGGCGACCTGAATGCCCTCGTCCTCGGCGAGCTCGGCAGCCATGTCGAAGTTGAGCACGTCGCCGGTGTAGTTCTTCACCACGAACAGCACGCCCGCCCCGCTGTCGACGGCGGCGGCCGCGCGCGCCATCTGGTCGGGTACCGGGGAGGTGAACACCTCACCGGGACAGGCCGCGGACAGCATGCCGTGACCCACGAACCCGCCGTGCAGCGGCTCGTGCCCCGACCCTCCGCCCGAGACCAGCGCCACCTGCCCGGACACGGGGGCGTCCCGCCGTACGATCACCCGGTTCTCCACGTCGACGGTCAGCTCGGGATGAGCGGCCGCCATACCCCGCAGCGCGTCCGCGACCACGGTCTCCGGGACGTTGATCAGCATCTTCATCTGACTCTCCTCGTGAACGTGAGCCTCGGGCTCAGGGCCCGCTTATTCGCAGGTCACCGGCGTGAAGGATGGTCTTTGATCTTGGCGGTCAGTGGGGTCGGAGGTCGGTCGCGGGCGGGTCTGTGGCTGACTCGATGCTGACTTCGGTGACAGGTCGTCAGGGGTCGGCGGTCACCTGCTGGAGATGGCCGCTCCTCCCTCTACCGGAAGTATCGACCTTGCGGCAGCGGAGGTCACCTGCGGCCGTGCCGGTTTTACGATCAGTAGTGAAATGGCGACCAAGGGTCATCGGCGGAGGGCTTGTGATGCGCAGCGTGACCTATTCGATGGGTGTCTCCCTGGACGGCTACATCGTCGGGCCGGACGGCCGCTTCGACTGGACGGCGCCCGACGAGGAGGTCTTTCGCTTCGCCACCGACGAGGTGCGAAGGGCCGGCGTCCACCTGCTGGGACGCCGGCTGTACGAGACGATGCTGTACTGGGAGACCGCCGACCAGGATCCCTCGCTCGACGTCTCGACGCTCGAGTTCGCCGCGATCTGGAGGCGGCTCCCCAAGGTGGTGTTCTCCACCACGCTCTCGGCGGTGCGGGGCAATGCCCGCTTGGCCGCCGGAAGCCTGGCGGAGGAGATCGAGCGGTTGCGAGCCGAGCCGGGGGAGGGTGGCATCGCGATCGGCGGCGCGACTCTCGCCGCCGAGGCGGCAGCGTGGGGCCTGATCGACGAGTACCGGCCCAGGGTCTACCCGGTGCTGGTCGGCGGTGGCATCCCGTTCTTCCCCCGGCACGAGCGCCGGGTGGATCTGGAACTCGTCGAGACCCGCACCTTCACCTCGAGGGTCGTCCACCTCCGCTACCGCGTGGCGCGCTGACCGTTCGTCCGCCGCCGTCTGCTCCCTCGGCATCTTCGGACGGCGTAGGCCCAAGGTGTCCGCCAAGGCCACGGCCACCGGGCAGCACCGCCTCCCACCGGCCGGCCCGGGCGTCAGCTCTCGCTGTTGCCCGGCTGGGTGCCGGCCGGTCCCAGCAGCTCCGCCGCCTGGTGCTGCGTGTGCTCGGCGGCCGTCTGGGCCTCCGCCATGGCGTCACCCAGTTCACGCACCAGCTCTTCGTAGATCGGTGCGTGCTGTGTTGTGGTCGGGGTGAATGTCACCGCTTTTCCTTCCGTTGTCGCCCAGACTGTGAGCGCCCGTGCATTCGGTCAGGCCCGGCTGATCCGGGCGGCGATCCCGTGACCGGTCAGTGAAGAGACGGGTGGTCGGCGCCCGGAGGCCGGGCCGGTGCCGTCCACAGGAAATCCCGTCTGGCGCGTGGTCTTGCGGGCCGGGTCGACCGAAGACGGCGCGTTTCCGCCTCGGCACGTGGCCTGTTTCTGCCTACTTCAGCGTCTGGGAAACGCCGTCGTGTTACACGCCGATGCGTGGCGCCGTCAATATGGCGGCCTATCGGTCGAGTACGCAGAAGTACGCCTGGATGGGCATATTTCGGTCGCATCGGAAGAGGCTGTGAGGCGATCCGCGAACGGAGTTCGGAGAGCGGGGTTCAGCCGGTGCCCTCGCCGACGGGAACCACGAGCCCGATCCCCTCGGCCGCCACGGCGACGGCGAAGTCGAAGAACGCGGACTGGTCCCGGACACTGTCGTGGGTGCGGCTGAAGACCTGGAACACCAGCAGCCCGATCAGACTGCTCCACAGCACGATGCCGCGCTCGACGATGTCCGAGAACGGAGCCTCGGGCACACCGCCGAAGAGCTCCACGGCCGCCGGCAGCAGCAGGGGCGGGCCGGGCACCGCCCGCCGGGGCGGGGCGAGTTCACCGGCCTCGAGCGCCGAACGCACGATGGCCGCCAGTACCGCGGGAGTGCGCGAGGCGGGCGGCACCGTGTCCTGCGGGGCGTGGTAGCCCGGTACGGGCGAACCGTAGATCAGCGAGAACTCGGCCGGGTTGGCGAAGGACCACTGCCGCAGCGCGCGCGTGACCGCCAGGAGCCGCGCGCCCGCCGACGCGCCCGAGTCATGCGCGGCCCGGTCGGCCCGCTCCATCGCGGCGGCGGACTCGTTGTAGGCGTCGACGACCAGTGCGGTGAGCAGGTCGTCCCGGTGCGGGAAGACGGCTTCCACGTCGGCGACGGCCACACCGCCCTCGCGGGCCACGGCGTCCAGGGACAGCCCGCCGGCGCCCAGCTTCTCCAGCAGGCGGCGCGCGGTGATCCTGATCTCGGAATCCTCCATGGCCGCACCGTACCGGCCGGTCACATGGGCAGAGGGCGCGATCGCCCCGATGTCCGGGCCGTGCATCGATATCCGGCCATCGCGCCCCGGCGGTCCGGGCCGCATCCTGGCACCGGCGCGTTAACCTCGGAGCATGCGGATCTCCGTCTCCTCCGACATGGACGAACCCGTGGCCCGTCTCCTCGTCGAGGAGCTGCGCCGGCGCGGGCACGAGGTGCGCGCCCACGGCGCCCTCGACCCCGGCGCGGACCCGCAGTGGGCGGTCTGCTCCGAGGCCGCGGCCCGTGACGTGGCCGCCGGGACGGCGGAGCAGGCGGTGGTGTGCTGCTGGACCGGGACGGGCGCGTCGATCGCCGCCAACAAGGTGCCCGGCGTGCGGGCCGCCCTGTGCACGGACGCGTACACCGCGGACGGCGCCCGCCGCTGGAACGACGCCAATGTGCTGGCCCTCGGTCTGCGCCTCACCTCCGGGGCGGTGCTGAAGGAGATCCTCGACGCCTGGTTCGCGGCGCGGCCCAGCGAGGACGCCGAGGACCGGCAGAACGTCGCCCACGTTTCGAGGATGGACGGGGCCCGCACCCCCGCATGACCGGTCGCACCCCCGCCTGACCGGACCACATGGGTGTGCCACACCCGGGTACCCGGCGGCGCATGGTGGTGCACAACACATCGGCCCGGACGCATCCAGTGCCGCCGCGGCCGACGCGGCGCTCGCCGCTGGGCCGCGCGCTGCTGCGCTGGGCGACCACGACCGATCACAAGGTCATCGGCAACCTGTACCTGGCGACCGCCTTCTCCTTCTTCCTCTTCGCCGGTGTCCTGGCTCTGCTGATGCGGGCCGAACTCGCGCGGCCGGGACTGCAGTTGGTGAGCCAGGATCAGTACGACCAACTCTTCACGATCCACGGCACGGTCATGATGCTGCTGTTCGCGACCCCGATGTTCGCCGGGTTCGCCAACGCGATCATGCCGCTGCAGATCGGCGCCCCGGACGTGGCCTTCCCGCGGCTGAACGCCCTGTCGTACTGGCTGTACCTCTTCGGCGGTCTGATGGTGGTCTCCGGCTTCCTGGTGCCCGGGGGAGCGGCCGCCTTCGGCTGGTTCGCCTACGCCCCGCTCAACAGCGCCGTCCACAGCCCCGGCGCGGGCGGGGACCTGTGGACCATGGGCCTGGTCGTGACCGGCGTCTCCACCACGCTCGGCGCGGTCAACTTCATCACCACGATCCTGTGCCTGCGCGCGCCCGGCATGACCATGTTCCGGATGCCGATCTTCACCTGGAACGTGCTGTTCACCTCGATCCTCGTCCTGCCCGCGTTCCCGGTGCTGACCGCCGCCCTGCTCGCCCTGGAGGCGGACCGGAAGTTCGGCGCGCACATCTACGAGGCGGCGAGCGGGGGTTCGCTGCTGTGGCAGCACCTGTTCTGGTTCTTCGGGCACCCCGAGGTCTACATCGTGGCGCTGCCGTTCTTCGGCATCGTCACCGAGATCATCCCGGTGTTCAGCCGCAAGCCGGTCTTCGGCTACGTCAGCCTGGTCGGCGCCACCATAGCGATCACCATGCTCTCGTCGGTCGTGTGGGCCCACCACATGTTCGCCACCGGAGCCGTGCTGCTGCCGTTCTTCTCACTGATGTCGTTCCTCATCGCGGTGCCGACGGGGGTGAAGTTCTTCAACTGGATCGGCACCATGTGGCACGGGTCGCTCTCCTTCGAGACACCGATGCTCTGGTCCTGCGGCTTCCTGGTGACCTTCCTGCTCGGCGGCATGAGCGGTGTCCTGATCGCCTCGCCGCCGCTGGACTTCCACCTCACCGACTCGTACTTCATCGTGGCGCACCTGCACTACGTGCTGTTCGGCACGGTCGTCTTCGCGATGTTCGCGGGCTTCTACTTCTGGTGGCCGAAACTCACCGGACGAATGCTCGACGAACGCCTCGGCAAGATCCACTTCTGGACGCTGTTCGTCGGCTTCCAGGCCACCTTCCTGGTCCAGCACTGGCTCGGCGAGGCCGGGATGCCCCGCCGTTACGCCGACTACCTCCCCACCGACGGGTTCACGCTGCTCAACACCATCAGCTCCGCCGGAGCCTTCCTGCTGGGACTGTCCACACTGCCGTTCCTCTACAACGTCTGGCGCACCGCCCACCACGGCCGCCGCGCGGACGGCGACGACCCGTGGGGATACGGCCGCTCCCTGGAGTGGGCCACCTCCTGCCCGCCCCCGCGCCACAACTTCACGGCCCTGCCCCGCATCCGGTCCGAGTCCCCCGCGTTCGACCTGCACCACCCCGAGATACCGAAGGAGGCGTGATGCGGACCGAGGCCCGTCTGTTCGCCGGCGTGGCGGTGTTCTTCGCCGTCACCGCCGCCGGTTACGGCTGGCGCTCCGCCGAGCCCGCCGGCACGGCCGCCCTCGCCGTGGCCTGCCTGATGGCCGCGCTCGTCGCCTTCTTCCTGTACGTCCAGCACCGCCGGCGCGGCGCCCGCGCGCAGGACCGCCCGGACGCGGAGGTCGTAGAGACCGCCGGGCCGATCGCCTTCTTCCCGCCGCACAGCCCGTGGCCGATCACCATCGCGTTCGGGGCCGTCCTGCTGGCCCTCGGCGTCGTCTTCGGCCTGTGGCTGGCCCTGATCGGCCTGGGCGTACTCGCGGCGGGCGTCTTCGGAATGGTCCTGCAGTACGCCGACCGGGAGGCTCAGTCCTCCGCGCCGTCCCGCCGGGTCCCGGAGTCCCGCTCGGGCACCCCGTAGGCCTCCAGCACGTACCGCTGCTCCTGGTCGATCGGCACGCTGGTCTCCACGTACCCGCCGGTGATGGTCTGCCGGATCTCGCCGGTCTCCACGCCCTCGGTGAGCCGTTCCATGTCGGCCTCGCGCAGCGCATGGCACACCGCGCGGGTCACGAAGAAGGCGAGCGGCGGGAGGACCAGCAGGGCGATCCGGAAGGTCCAGGTGAGCGCGTTCAGAGAGATCTTGAAGGTGTGCGCAAGCACATCGTTGCCGCCGGCCGCGAGCAGGACGCCGTAGAGGCAGATCGCCGCCACGCCGAGGCCGGTGCGTACCGGCACGTCCCGCGGGCGGTCGCACAGATGGTGTTCCCGGTGGTCCCCGGTGACCCGGGCCTCCAGGAAGGGATACGCGTACAGCACGGCGAACAGGGCCAGCGGCAGCACCACGGCGGGCAGCAGCACGTTCCACATCACCGTGTGCCCGGCGACCGCCGTCTCCCACGGCGGCACCAGCCGCAGCGAGCCCTCCAGGAAACCGACGTACCAGTCGGGCTGCGACCCCGTGGAGACGACGTCCGGCCGGTAGGGGCCGTACACCCACACCGGATTGATCTGCGCGAGTCCCGCGAGCAGCGTCAGCACGCCGCTCACCATGAAGAACAGGCCGCCCGAAGTCGCCGAGAACTGCGGGACCATGGGCTTGCCCACGACATTGCGCTCGGTGCGGCCCCGGCCCGCCCACTGCGTGTGCT
Source organism: Streptomyces sp. NPDC001544 (assembly GCF_042894285.1). Lineage (NCBI taxonomy): Bacteria > Bacillati > Actinomycetota > Actinomycetes > Kitasatosporales > Streptomycetaceae > Streptomyces > Streptomyces sp. NPDC001544. The sequence continues at coordinate 760,623 of NZ_JBIAVN010000002.1, forward strand.
TGAGGTGGACCACCAGGATCAGGTGGAGACCGACCAGCGCGAGCAGCATCCCGGGCAGCAGCAGGATGTGCAGCGCGTACAGCCGGGGGATCAGGTCGTGCCCGGGGAACTCGGCGCCGAACGCGAACATGCTGAGGTACGTCCCCACCACCGGGATCGACAGCATCACGCCCTGGGCGATCCTGAGCCCCGTCCCGGACAGCAGGTCGTCCGGCAGCGAGTAACCGGCGAAGCCCTCGGCGAGCGCCAGCAGGAACAGCGTCACGCCGATCATCCAGTTGAGCTCACGGGGACGGCGGAAGGCCCCGGTGAAGAAGATCCGCAGCAGATGCGTGCCGATCGCGGCGACGAAGACCAGCGCCGCCCAGTGGTGCCGCTGCCGGATCAGCAGCCCGCCGCGCACGTCGAAGCTGATGTGCAGCGTCGACCGGTACGCCTCCGACATCCGCACCCCCTCCAGCGGGCGGTACGAGCCGTTGTAGACGACCTCCGTCATCGACGGGTGGAAGAACAGGGTGAGCCAGACACCGGTCAGCAGCAGGACGACGAAACTGTAGAGGGCGAGCTCGCCCAGGAAGAACGACCAGTGGTGAGGGAAGGCCTTGCGCAGCAGACCGCCCCCCTCGTACAGGGGGAGGCGGGCGTCCAGCTCGTCGGCGACGCGCCTCGCCCGCGGCCTCGATCTCCTCAGCAGCACGGCGCCCGGGTGCCCGCCGCCCTGCAGCGGAAACCAGCCGTCAGGCTCCCCGGACCGTCAGTGGGCGCCGAGACCGCCGCCGCCGAACGAACCGCTCGATCCCCTGCTCCAGCGGGGCCGGTCCTTCGACTCGCTGGGCTTGGTGTCCTGGTTTCTCAGCTCGTAGGGCGTGATGGGGCGTTCGCCCTTGGTCACCACGGGCACCTCCTCCGACTGCCGGTTCTCCCGGACCTCGCGCACCGCGCCGCCCGGCGGCAGGTGCGGTTGCTCCTCCGGACGCGGACGGGGCGACTCGTTGTACCGGACGCGGGAGGTCAGCCAGAAACCCCCGGCCAGGATCGCGAGCACGGCGACGGCCACGAGGAAGAGGAACAGGCTCATCAGGCCACTCGCGGCGGCCAGCTGCATCGCTGCGGTACTCATACGGGCTGAATACCCCCACAGAACAGCGCGAACCGGACATTCGTGGTGATGGTTTGACCGTCCGTGTCGCGGCAACCCGCCGAGTGTGACACCGACGACGATTTCCCAACAGGAGCTCTACCGGTTCCTGGAGGACCGCTTCGCGTGTGCGCAGGCGTGTACGGAGTGCGCCCGGGCGTGCGCGCTGCGCGCGAGCCTCCTGGATCCCGGCGGAAGCGAGGAGCAGGAGCGGGCGCGGCGGCGGGGCATCATGTGCGCCGAGGTGTGCGACGCCACCTGCCGTGTGCTGTCCGAGCAGAACTGCCTGGACGAGGAGGGTATCCGCGCCCAGCTGGAGCTGTGCCGGACGGTCTGCCTCGAGTGCGCGCACGCCTTCGACGCGCAGCCCGGCGCCGAGGAGAGCGCGGCCGCGTGCCGGGCGTGTGCGCGGGCCTGCACGGAGTTCATCGCGACGCTGCGCTGAGGTGCGCGGCGACACCGGGCGGCGCTCGCTGTCGCTTCCCAATTACTGAAACACGTTCTACGGTGTGCGCCGACAGGACCGACCCGCCCCGGGAGCCTGGAGGCGCCGTGCACCTCGACCACACGCCCGAGCAGCAGCGGCTGCGCACCGAACTGCGCGCCTACTTCGCCGGCCTGGTGCCGGACAACGCGTACGCGCGGTACGCCGACCCGGTGGCCCAGAAGCGCTTCTACCGGGAGACCATCCGCCGGCTCGGCACCGACGGCTGGCTCGGCGTGGGCTGGCCGAAGGAGTACGGCGGGCGCGGCCTGACGCCGATGGAGCAGTTCATCTTCTTCGACGAGGCCGCGCAGGCCGGCGTCCCGCTGCCCCTGATGGCGCTGAACACGGTCGGCCCGACGATCATGCAGTTCGGCAGCGACGAACAGAAGGCCTACTTCCTGCCGCGCATCCTCTCCGGAGAGATCGACTTCGCCATCGGCTACAGCGAACCCGACGCGGGCACCGACCTGGCGTCCCTGAAGACGCGCGCCGTGCGGGACGGCGACGAGTACGTGGTCAACGGCCAGAAGATCTGGACGACCAACGGCGACACGGCCGACTGGGTTTGGCTGGCCACCCGCACCGACCCCGCCGCCCCGCCGCACAAGGGCATCACCATGCTCCTGGTGCCGACCTTCGACCCCGGCTACTCCTGCACCCTCATCAACACCCTCGCCTCGCACGACACCACCGCGAGCTACTACGAGAACATCCGCGTCCCCGTCTCCCGCCGGGTCGGCGCCGAGAACCAGGGCTGGCGGCTGATCACCAACCAGCTCAACCACGAACGCGTCACCCTCGCCGCCCACGGCACCATGGCGATCCGCGCCCTGCGCGACGTCCAGCGCTGGGCCATGGAGACCAAGCTCGCCGACGGCCGCCGCGTCGTCGACCTGCCCTGGGTGCGCCGGCTGCTCGCCCGGACGCACACCCGCCTCGACGCCATGAAGCTCCTGAACTGGCAGATGGTCACCGCCGTCCAGGACGGCACGCTCACCCCCCAGGACGCCTCGGCGGTCAAGGTCTACGGCTCCGAGGCCCGCCGCGACGCCTACGCCGCGCTCATGGAGATCCTCGCCGCCGCCGGCCCGCTGAAGGAGGGCTCCGCGGGCGCGGTCCTGCACGGTGAACTGGAGCGCGGCTACCGTTCCGCGGTGATCTTCACCTTCGGCGGCGGCAACAACGAGATCCAGCGCGAGATCATCTCCTGGATCGGGCTGGGGATGCCCCGGGTGCGGCGTTAGCGTGCCCGCGACCGTCCATGACGTGGCCCGCCGGCTTCCCGCCGCCGGCCGGACGACGGCGGGACCTGGGCGGCGGCCCGTGCGGCGGCTGGGCCGAACCGCTCCCTCGGCGGCGTGCGGGATGTCCCCCGCGGGGTCATGATGAGACGGCCCGGCCGCCGCGGGAGCGCCGGGCGGGAAGGGGCAGGTGATGGAGCTGTTCCCGCCGGTGCCGCTGCCGGAGTGGCGGGACACGAAGGAGACGCTGCACCGCTTCGCGCAGATTGTCGGCAAGATCCGCTTGGCCGCGAGCGTCCGTCGTAACCACTGGTGGAACGTCCCGTTCCATGTCACTGGGCGCGGCATCACCACCCGTCCGATGGGTCAGGTCGACGGCAATCCGATCTTCACGGTCGACTTCGACTTCGTCGACCACCGGCTCGCCGTCATGACGCTGGACGGCGAAGAGCGGTCCTTTCCGCTTCCGGGCCAGTCCGTCGCGTCCTTCCACGACCAGACCCTGGCCGCTCTGGCCGCGCTGGGCGTCCGGGTGGACGTCGCCATTCCCAGGCCTTTCGATCTACCCGACGCCGACCGGCCGTTCGCCGAGGACACCGAGCACGCGACCTACGACCCGGTGGCCGCAAACCGCTACTGGCGGGTGCTGAGCCAGGTGGCGGCCGTGTTGGAGGAGTTCGCGGCGGGCTTCTCGGGAAAGGCCAGCCCGGTGCACCACTTCTGGCACACCTTCGACATCGCCCACAGCCGGTTCTCCGGACGCCGGGTCGACCAGCCCAGGCAGGCCGACCCCGTCACCCGGGAGGCTTACTCCTCGGAAGTGATCAGCTTCGGCTTCTGGTTCGGCGACGACACCTTTGCCGAGCCCGCGTTCTACTCGTACACCGCCCCCGAGCCCACGGGCCTGGCCGAAGCGCCGCTCAGCCCGGCGTCCGCGCAGTGGGTCGCGCGCGGCGGCAGCCACCTGGCCGTACTGCGCTACGACGCGGCCCGCGCCGAGGCCGATCCACGTGCCGCCGTGCTCGCCTTCTACGAAAGCGCCTACCAGGCCGGGGCCGGGCGCGCCGGATGGGACATCGCGGCGCTCGCGTGCCCCGGCGGAATCACGGACCCGGTCCGTCGTATCTGACGAATTCGGTCAGCAGCGCAGCGCGGTGCAGTGGTCAGGCTTCGGTACCGGTGCGCGGCAGGACACCCTGGAGCAGGCCCGTGGACTGGCCGACCTCTGCGCGACCCGGATGGCTACCTCATCGAAGTCCGCGTATCCGTTGTGGCTGATGAGCGTGGCCTGGTGCCGACCAGCGAGCTCGGTCACACTGCCCGGGTGGAGATCACACGGGCAGACGATCCGGGGCTGTTCACGCCCTCCTCCGTGACCTGGCAGATGCACGGCGACCCCATGATGTGGGTCGCCGGGATCCGCGCGCTCTACCTGCAGGCCCTGCACCCGCGAGCGGTACGCGGTGTCATGCAGAACTCCGACTTCCGGCAGGACGCCTGGGGGCGGCTGATGCGCACCGCGAACTTCGTCGGGACGACGACGTACGGGACCACCGAGGCCGCCGAACGCGCCGGCGCCCGGGTGCGGAAGATCCACGCGATGCTCAAGGCGACCGATCCGGAGACGGGGGAGCGGTACGGCGTCGACGAACCCGAACTGCTGTTGTGGGTGCACTGCGCGGAGATCGACTCCTACCTGCACGTGCTGCGCCGCTCCGGCTTCCCCCTCACCGACGCCCACGCCGACCGCTACATAGCCGAGCACCGGGTCAGCGCCCGCCTCGTGGGCCTCGACCCCGCCGACGTACCCGGCGACAGCGCGGAGATGGCCGCCTACTTCCAGACGGTACGGCCGCACCTGGCCGCGGGCGCCGAGGCGCGCGAGGTGGACGACTTCCTGCTCCGCCCGCCGGCGCACCCCCTGCTGGTCCCGGTGCGCGAGGTGCTGTGGCGGCGGGTGGCGCACCTGGCGTACGCCTCGCTGCCGCCGTACGCCCACGAGCTGTACGGCAGAGCGGCCCCCGCACCCGCCACCGTCACCCGGCGGTTGCGCGCCACCGGCACCCTGCTGCGCGCGATCCCCGCGCGTCTGCGCTGGCAACTGCCGCCCAGACACATCCTGCGCGCCATGGCGAGGCTCGGGCCGGGGGCACGCCCGGCACCGTACAAAGCAGGGCGGTAGCCCACTGCGCCGACGGCGGGCGTCCGGCGGACCCTCGGTCGCCACCGGCACGCCTCTGGCCGCCGTAGATCATCACGTGTTACGAAGAACCATGCCCCCACGCGAGCTGTCCCGGACCTACGACGTCGTCATCGTCGGCGGCGGCCACAACGGCCTCGTCGCCGCCGCCTACCTGGCCCGGGCCGGCCGGTCCGTGCTGGTGCTCGAACGGCTGGACCACACCGGCGGCGCCGCCGTCTCCACCCGCCCCTTCGCCGGGATCGACGCCCGGCTGTCGCGGTACTCCTACCTGGTCAGCCTGCTGCCCAGGAAGATCGTCCGCGACCTCGGCCTCACCTTCCGCGTCCGGGGCCGCACCATCTCCTCGTACACCCCCGCGGAGCGGGCCGGACGGCCCACCGGGCTGCTGGTCGGCGGCGGCGAGCGGCGCACCCGGGAGGCCTTCGCCCGGCTGACCGGCGGCACCCGGGAGTACGAGGCGTGGCAGCGCTTCTACGGCATGACCGGTCAGATCGCCCAGCGGGTCTTCCCGACGCTCACCGAACCGCTGCCCACCCGCGACGAGCTGCGCCGCCGCATCGACGACGAGACCGCCTGGCGCGCTCTGTTCGAGGAGCCGATCGGCGTCACGATCGAGCAGGAGTTCGGCGACGACCTGGTGCGGGGCGTGGTCCTCACCGACGCGCTCATCGGCACCTTCGCCGACGCCCACGACACCTCCCTGGCGCAGAACCGCTGCTTCCTCTACCACGTCATCGGCGGCGGCACCGGCGCCTGGGACGTCCCCGTCGGCGGCATGGGCGCCCTGACCGACGCCCTGGCCACCGCCGCCCGCCAGGCCGGCGCGGTGCTCGCGACCGGGCACGAGGCGGTACGCGTCGACACCGACGGGCGCTCCGCCGAGGTCGGCTACCGCACGGCCGACGGCGAGGGCACCGTCGCCGCCCGGCACGTCCTGGTGGGCGCCTCCCCGCAGGAGCTCGCGGCACTGACCGGCGATCCGTCCCCGACACCCGCCGAAGGCGCCCAGCTCAAGGTGAACATGCTGCTCAAGCGGTTGCCGCGACTGCGGGACACCGACGTCGACCCGCGCGAGGCCTTCGCCGGCACCTTCCACATCGCCGAGGGCTACGAACAACTGGCCACCGCCCACGCCCAGGCCGCGTCCGGCGCACTCCCCACCGTGCCGCCCTCGGAGATCTACTGCCACTCCCTGACCGACCCCACCATCCTCGGCCCCGAACTCGTGGAGCGCGGCTACCAGACCCTCACCCTCTTCGGCCTGCACACCCCCGCCCGGCTCTTCGCCCGCGACAACGACGCCGTCCGCGAGGAGCTGCTGAAGTCGACCCTCGCCCAGCTCGACACCCACCTCGCCGAGCCGCTCACCGACTGCCTGGCCACCGACGCGGAAGGCCGCCCCTGCATCGAGGCCAGGACCCCGCTGGACCTGGAACGCGACCTGCGCCTGCCCGGCGGCAACATCTTCCACCGCGCCCTCGCCTGGCCGTACGCCCAGGAGGCAACCGGCCGCTGGGGCGTGGAGACCCGGCATGCCAACGTCCTGCTGTGCGGGGCGGGCGCGGTGCGCGGGGGAGGGGTGAGCGGCGTACCCGGGCACAACGCGGCCATGGCGGTGCTGGAGTCCGCCTGAGTGCGCCCGAGTCCGTCGAGGAAAATCTGACGGACTATCAGAAAGAGCCTTCCGTCCTCCGGGGGACTGCGGCATCCTGCGCCCCATGCAGACGGAGCTGAGCAAGAAACTGGGAGTCGAGCACGCCGTCTTCGGCTTCACGCCGTTCCCCGCCGTCGCCGCGGCCATCAGCCGGGCCGGCGGCTTCGGAGTGCTCGGCGCGGTCCGCTACACGGCCCCCGACGACCTCAAACGCGACCTGGACTGGATCGAGGAGCACATCGAGGGCAGACCCTATGGCCTCGATGTCGTCATGCCCGCCAAGAAGGTCGAGGGGGTGACCGAGGCCGACGTCGAGGCGATGATCCCCGAGGGGCACCGCCAGTTCGTCCAGGACACCCTCGCCAAGTACGGTGTGCCCGAACTCGCCGAGGGAGAGGCGTCCGGCTGGCGCATCACCGGCTGGATGGAGCAGGTCGCCCGCACCCAGCTCGACGTGGCCCTCGACTATCCGATCAAGCTGCTCGCCAACGCCCTCGGCTCCCCGCCCGCGGACGTCGTCGCCCGCGCCCACGACCGGGACGTCCTGGTGGCCGCGCTCGCCGGCAGCGCCCGGCACGCCCGCAAGCACCAGGAGGCGGGCATCGACATCGTCGTGGCCCAGGGCTACGAGGCGGGCGGTCACACCGGTGAGATCGCCTCCATGGTGCTGACCCCCGAAGTGGTCGAGGCCGTCGACCCGCTGCCCGTGCTGGCCGCGGGCGGCATCGGCAGCGGGCAACAGGTGGCGGCCGCGCTGGCGCTCGGCGCCCAAGGGGTGTGGCTGGGCTCGCTGTGGCTGACCACCACGGAGTCCGACCTCCACTCGCCCGCCCTGACCCGCAAACTGCTCGCCGCGGGCTCCGGCGACACCGTCCGCTCCCGCGCCCTGACCGGGAAGCCCGCACGCCAGCTCCGCACCGAGTGGACCGACGCCTGGGACGACCCGGCGGGCCCCGGCACCCTGCCCATGCCGCTGCAGGGCCTGCTGGTCGCCGAGGCGGTCTCCCGCATCCAGAAGTACGAGGTCGACCCGCTGCTCGGCACCCCCGTCGGCCAGATCGTCGGCCGGATGAACAGCGAACGCAGTGTGCGGGACGTCTTCGACGACCTCACCCGCGGCTTCGAGCAGGCCGTCGACCGTCTGAACCGCATCGCCGGAAGGAGCGGCCAGTCGTGAGCACACCCCCCACGGGCTTCTGGGCCCAGGCCACCGCCGACCCCGACCGCACCGTCCTCGTCGCCCCCGACGGCGAGGAGTGGACCGCCGGACGACTGCACGCCGCCGCCAACCGTCTCGTCCACGGCCTGCGCGCGGCCGGCCTGGAACGCGGCGACGCCTTCGCGGTCGTCCTGCCCAACGGTGTCGAGTTCCTCACCGCCTATCTGGCCGCCACCCAGGCCGGGTTCTACCTCGTCCCCGTCAACCACCACCTCGTCGGCCCCGAGATCGCCTGGATCGTCTCCGACTCCGGAGCCAAGGTCCTCATCGCCCACGAGCGGTTCGCGGCCCCCGCCCGCCACGCCGCCGACGAGGCGGGCCTGCCCGCCACCCACCGGTACGCGGTCGGCACGGTCGAGGGATTCCGCCCCTACGCCGAACTCCTGGCCGGCCAACCGGAGTCGGCGCCCGCCGAGCGCGAGCTCGGCTGGGTCATGAACTACACCTCGGGGACGACCGGACGGCCGCGCGGCATCCGCCGCCCACTGCCCGGCAAGCGGCCCGAGGAGTCCTATCTCGGCGGCTTCCTCGGCATCTTCGGCATCAAGCCGTTCGACGGCAACGTGCACCTGGTCTGCTCGCCGCTCTACCACACCGCCGTCCTGCAGTTCGCGGGTGCGTCCCTGCACATCGGCCACCGCCTGGTGCTGATGGACAAGTGGACGCCAGAGGAGATGCTCCGCCTCATCGACGAGTACGGGTGCACCCACACCCACATGGTCCCCACCCAGTTCCACCGGCTGCTCGCCCTCCCCGAGGAGGTGCGCGCCCGGTACGACGTCTCCAGCATGCGGCACGCCATCCACGGCGCCGCCCCCTGCCCCGACCACGTCAAACGGGCCATGATCGACTGGTGGGGGCACTGCGTGGAGGAGTACTACGCGGCCAGCGAGGGCGGCGGTGCCTTCGCCACCGCCGAGGACTGGCTGAAGAAGCCCGGCACCGTCGGCAAGGCCTGGCCGATCAGCGAACTGGCCGTCTTCGACGACGACGGCAACCGGCTCCCGCCCGGTGAACTCGGCACGGTGTACATGAAGATGAGCACCGGCGGCTTCGCCTACCACAAGGACGAGGCGAAGACGCGGAAGAACCGCATCGGTGACTTCTTCACCGTCGGTGACCTGGGCTGCCTCGACGAGGACGGTTACCTCTTCCTCCGCGACCGCAAGATCGACATGATCATCTCCGGCGGTGTGAACATCTACCCCGCCGAGATCGAGTCCGTGCTGCTCTCCCACCCCGCCGTCGCCGACGCCGCCGCCTTCGGCATCCCGCACGACGACTGGGGCGAGGAGGTCAAGGCGGTCGTGGAACCCGCCCCCGGCCACGAGCCCGGTCCCGCCCTCGCCGCCGCCCTGCTCGCCCACTGCGCCGGGCAACTGGCGGGCTACAAACGCCCCAAGAGCGTCGACTTCATCGTCGAGATGCCCCGCGACCCCAACGGCAAGCTGTACAAGCGGCGGCTGCGCGACCCGTACTGGGAGGGCCGCACCCGGCCGGTGTGACCCGCGTCGCGGGCCCGTGCCCCGCCCGTTCCTTGACCTGTCCCGCGAGCGGGCCGAAGATCAGGTGGCATGACGCAGGTTCAGGGAAGCACAGTCGACGGGGTGTTGCGGCGCAGCGCCCGCCGCACCCCGGCACGTGTCGCGGTGGAGTACGGCGAGCGCGCGTGGACGTACGAGGAACTCGACGACGCCGTCTCGCGCGCGGCGTCCGCACTCCTGGGCGAGGGCCTCGCCCTCGGTGACCGGGTCGGTGTCTACGCCCACAACTCCGACGCCTGCCTGATCGCCTTCCTGGCCTGCGCCCGCGCGGGCCTCGTCCACGTGCCGGTCAACCAGAACCTGACCGGCGACGACCTGGCGTACATCGTCCGGCAGTCGGGCAGCGGCCTGGTGCTCGCCGACCCCGACATCCTGGGCCGACTGCCGGACGGCGTACGGGTGTTGCCGCTGCGGGACACCGACGACTCGCTGCTCGCGCGGCTGGCGGACACGGCGCCGTACGACGGTCCGGAACCGCGCACCGAGGACCTCGTGCAACTGCTGTACACCTCGGGCACCACCGCCCTGCCCAAGGGCGCGATGATGACCCACCGGGCCCTGGTGCACGAGTACCTCAGCGCCATCGCCGCACTGGACCTGAGCGCCGGTGACCGGCCGGCGCACGCCCTGCCGCTGTACCACTCGGCCCAGCTGCACGTCTTCCTGATGCCCTACCTCGCCGTCGGCGCGACGAACATCATCCTCGAAGCACCCGACGGGGACCGCCTGTTCGACCTGATCGAGACGGGCCGCGTGGACAGCCTGTTCGCCCCGCCCACCGTGTGGATCGGGCTGACGAACCGGCCCGACTTCGCCACCCGCGACCTCGGCGGTCTGCGCAAGGCGTACTACGGGGCGTCGGTCATGCCCGTCCCCGTTCTGGAGCGGCTGCGCGAACGGCTGCCGGAACTGGCCCTGTACAACTGCTTCGGCCAGAGCGAGATCGGCCCCCTGGCCACCGTCCTCTCACCCGACGAGCACAAGGGCCGGCTGGACTCCTGCGGGCGGACCGTGCTGTTCGTGGACGCACGGGTGGTCGACGAGAACGGCGAGGACGTGCCCGACGGCACGGCCGGCGAAATCGTCTACCGTTCACCGCAGTTGTGCGAGGGCTACTGGGACAAGCCCGAGGAGACGGCCGCTGCCTTCCGCGACGGCTGGTTCCGCTCGGGTGACCTGGCGGTACGGGACGCGCAGGGCTACTTCAGAATCGTCGACCGGGTGAAGGACGCCATCAACTCCGGTGGGGTGCTGGTCGCCTCCCGGCAGGTGGAGGACGCGCTGTACACCCACGAGGCCGTCGCCGAGGCGGCCGTGATCGGCCTGCCCGACGAACGGTGGGTGGAGGCCGTCACGGCGGTCGTCGTCCGGCGCGGCGAGGTCACCGAGGAGGAACTGATCGCCCACGCACGGGAGAAACTCTCCTCCTTCAAGGCGCCCAAGCGGGTGCTGTTCGTGGACGAACTGCCGCGCAACGCCAGCGGCAAGATCCTCAAGCGGGAGCTGCGGGACCGGTTCAGCGGCTGAGCGTCAGCGTCCTTTCGGCCGGCACTGGCTCCGGGCGCCCCGCCCGGCGGTTGACGGTCGGCCGGTGCCGGAAAGCTACCTGGGGCGCAGGTCCACGATGCGGCGGATCTTGCCCACCGAGCGCTCCAGCGACTCCGGTTCGACGATCTCGACGGCGACGGACACACCGATGCCGTCCTTCACGGCAGCCGCGATGTCCCGGGCCGCCACGTCCCGTGCCTCCGGGCCGGCGCCGGGACGGGCCTCGGCACGCACGGTGAGCGAGTCCAGGCGGCCCTCGCGGGTGAGCCGCAGCTGGAAGTGCGGGGCGACGCCCGGGGTGCGCAGAACGATCTCCTCGATCTGCGTCGGGAACAGGTTCACCCCGCGCAGGATCACCATGTCGTCGCTGCGGCCGGTGACCTTGGCGATGCGCCGGAACACCCGGGCGGTGCCCGGCAACAACCGGGTCAGATCACGGGTGCGGTACCGGATCACCGGCATCGCCTCCTTGGTCAGCGAGGTGAACACCAGCTCGCCCTCCTCACCTTCCGGCAGCACCTCGCCCGTGACCGGGTCGACCACCTCCGGGAGGAAATGGTCCTCCCAGACGTGCAGGCCGTCCTTGGTCTCCACGCACTCCTGGGCCACCCCGGGCCCGATCACCTCGGACAGCCCGTATATGTCGACGGCGTCGATCGCGAACCGTTCCTCGATCTCCCGCCGCATCTCCTCGGTCCAGGGCTCGGCACCGAACACACCGACCCGCAGGGAGGTGGAACGGGGGTCCACGCCCTGCCGCTCGAACTCGTCGAGCAGCGTGAGCATGTAGGACGGCGTGACCATGATGACCCCGGGCCGGAGGTCCTGGATCAGCCGGACCTGCCGGGCCGTCATGCCGCCGGACGCCGGGACGACCGTACAGCCCAGCCGCTCGGCACCGTAGTGGGCGCCCAGTCCGCCGGTGAACAGCCCGTACCCGTAGGCCACATGGACCGTGTCACCGGGCCGCCCGCCCGCCGCCCGGAGGGAGCGGGCCACCATGTCGGCCCACATGGACAGGTCGTTGTCCGTGTAGCCGACCACCGTGGGGCGTCCGGTGGTGCCGCTGGAGGCGTGGATGCGGCGGATCCGCTCGCGGGGCACGGCGAACATCCCGTACGGGTAGTTCTCCCGCAGGTCGGCCTTGGTGGTGAAGGGGAAACGGGGCAGGTCGGCGAGCGAGCGGCAGTCCTCCGGACGGACCCCGGCCTTGTCGAAGGACTCCTGGTAGAAGGGCACGTGGGCGTAGGCATGCCGCAGGGACGCCTGGAGTCGCTCCAGCTGCAGTGCCCGCAGCGCGGACGCGTCGAGCCGTTCGCCCGCGTCGAGCAGGTCCCTCGCCTCCACCATGGATGCTCTCCCTCAGCCGTCCGTCCTCTCGACCGATCGTTCGGTCGAGTCCTCGGGGCCAGTCAACGCCGCCCGCCCCGCCCCCGGCAAGAGGCCGGGCCGCACTTCGGAGAACTACGTTGCGGCCGGCCGGCCCGCGGTTCATGATCGGCACCATGCCGACCTTCACCGCGCCCGACGGGACCGAGCTCGCCTATCACCTCCGCGGCGAGGGAGAGCCCCTCGTCGTCCTGCCGGGCGGGCCGATGCGAGCCTCCGCCTACCTCGGCGACCTGGGCGGACTGACCGCTCACCGCAGGCTCGTCCTCCTCGACCTGCGGGGCACCGGCGACTCCGCGCCGCCGGCGGATCCGGCGACGTACCGGTGCGACCGCATGGTCGGCGACGTGGAGGCGATGCGCGCCCATCTGGGGCTCGAGCGCATGGATCTGCTCGCGCACTCGGCGGCCGGCAGCCTGGCGACGCTGTACGCGGCGCGCCGGCCGGCACGGGTGCGGCGGCTCGCGCTGATCACCCCCAACCCGTCGGCCCTCGGCATGCGGGCCACCGTCGAGGAACGACTGGCGGTCGCCCGGTCCCGCGCGGCGGAGCCGTGGTTCGAGAAGGCGCTCCGGGCGCTGGAGTCCTTGCTGGCGGGGGACGGCGACTTCGACCTCGCGTGCGTTCCGTTCTTCTACGGCCGCTGGGACGAGGCGGCGCGGGTCCACGACGCGGCCACCGAGGAGCAGACCAACGAGGAAGCGGCCGACGTCTACTTCTCCGCCGGCGCCTTCGACCCCGACGCGACCCGCTCAGCACTCACCGACCTGGCCGCCCCGGTCCTCGTCCTCGCCGGAGAACTGGACGGCAACCCCCACCCCGAGCTCGCCCGCCGCACCGCCGACGCCTTCCCGCACGGCGTACTCGCGGTGCAGCCCGGCGCCGCGCACTACCCGTGGCTCGACGACCCGGAGTTGTTCGTCCGCCGGGTCGCCGACTTCCTCCGCACACCCGCGTAGGTCCGGGCGGGTCACCGGTCCGCCGACGCCGCCACCTCCCGCGCCCACCGGTAGTCGGCCTTGCCGCTCGGTGACCGCTGGATGGACTCCGTGATCACCAGCTGGCGGGGGACCTTGTACCCGGCCAACTGGGTACGGCAGTGGGCCTGGATGTCGGCCAGGGACGGCCGGGCGGAGCCCTCGCGCAGCTGCACCACCGCCGCGACGTGGTTGCCCCAGGTGGCGTCCGGCACGCCGGCCACCAGGGCGTCGTACACGTCCGGGTGCGACTTCAGCGCCTGCTCGACCTCCTCCGGGTAGACCTTCTCGCCCCCGGTGTTGATGCACTGGGAGCCGCGTCCGAGGACGGTGACGACGCCCTGCTCGTCCACGGTCGCCATGTCACCGAGCAGCACCCAGCGCCGGCCGTCCCTCTCGAAGAAGGTCTCGGCGGTTTTCCCCGGGTCGTTGTAGTAGCCGAGCGGCACATGACCGCACTGGGCGACCCGGCCGATCTCACCGGGCGCGACCGGCTCGTGGGTGGCCGGGTCCACCACGGTGGTACGGGAGTTGACACGGATGCGGAAACCGCGCTCGGGGCCGGAGTCCTCCGTCGCCGTTCCGTTGAACCCGGATTCGGAGGAGCCGAAGTTGTTCAGCAGCATGGCGTTCGGGACGAGCTCCCGGAACTGGCGGCGCACCGTCTCCGACATGACCGCGCCCGACGAGGAGACGCTGAACATGGAGGAGCAGTCCGTGCCCTTCATGGGCCCGCTCAACGCGTCGATCAACGGGCGCAGCATCGCGTCGCCGACCAGGGACATGCTGGTGACCCGCTCCTTCTCGATCGTGCGCAGGACTTCCTCCGGGACGAACTTGCGGTGGATGACGACCCGTTGACCGAAGTTGAAGCCGATGAACGCGGTGAGGGTGGAGGTGCCGTGCATCAGCGGGGGAGTGGGGAAGAAGGTGATCCCCGAGCCGCCTGCGGCGACCCGCTCGGCCAGCTCCTCCGGCTTGCCCACCGGTTCACCGGTCGGCGCCCCGCCGCCCAGCCCCGCGAAGAAGAGGTCCTCCTGACGCCACATCACCCCTTTGGGCATCCCGGTCGTGCCACCGGTGTAGATGATGAACTGGTCGTCGCCCGAACGCGCCGGGAAGCCCCGCTCGGGCGAGCCGCCGGTCTCGGCCTCGGGGAACGGGACGGCGCCGGGCACCTCGGCCGGCCCGCCCACCACCAGCAGATGCCGCAGCTTCGGCGCACGCGGCAGGGCCGCCGCGACCCGGCCGCCGAACTCCGCGTCGAAGGCCAGCGCGACCAGGTCGGCGTCCCGGTAGAGGTAGACCAGCTCCTCCTCGACGTACCGGTAATTGACGTTCACCGGCACGATCCGGGCCTTGAGGCAGCCCAGCACCGTCTGCAGGTACTCGACGCCGTTGTACAGGTGCAGGCCCAGATGCTCACCCGGGCGTATCCCGCGGTCCATCAGGTGGTGGGCGACGCGGTTGGCGGCGGCGTCCAGTTCCGCGTACGTCAGACGGCGCTCCGCGCCGGTGCCGGGGTGGTCGACGTACACGAGCGCCTCGCGGTCCGGGACCACGTCGACGACCGACTCGAACAGATCGGCAAGGTTGTACTCCACCGCTCCTCCTGACCCCGGGCAGTCGTACCTGGCATCTGCCGGCTCGCCGGTCATCAGAGCAAAGGGGGCGGCAACTGTGAAGAGATGCCGACCAGAAATCTGACTGACTGTCAGAAAACCCTTGAAGTGCCCCCTCCACTACTGCAACCTGTTCTCGTTCTGTCAGAGGGGAGATGGGCGATGGGTGGAACCGAACACCTCACCGTGCGGCGCGAAGGCGCCACACTGGTGCTCACGCTCAACCGGCCCGAGGCGAGGAACGCGCTCTCGTTGCCGATGCTCGTCGGCCTGTACGACGGCTGGCTCGCGGCCGACGCAGACGACGCGGTCCGCTCCATCGTGCTCACCGGAGCCGGAGGCGCCTTCTGCGCCGGGATGGACCTCAAGGCGCTGGCCGGCAAGGGCATGGAAGGCCGGCACCACCGGGGCCGGCTGAAGGCCGACCCCGACCTGCACTGGAAGGCGATGCTGCGCCACCACCGCCCGCGCAAACCGGTCATCGCCGCCGTCGAGGGCCACTGCGTCGCGGGCGGCACCGAGATCCTGCAGGGCACCGACATCCGGGTCGCGGGCGAGTCCGCCACCTTCGGCCTGTTCGAGGTCAGGCGCGGCCTGTTCCCGATCGGCGGCTCGACGGTCCGCCTGCAACGCCAGATCCCGCGCACCCACGCCCTGGAGATGCTGCTCACCGGACGGCCCTACACCGCCCGGGAGGCCGCCGGCATCGGCCTGATCGGGCACGTGGTCCCCGACGGCACGGCGCTGGAGAAAGCGCTGGAGATCGCCGAGCAGATCAACGCCTGCGGCCCGCTGGCCGTGGAGGCCGTCAAGGCGTCGGTGTACGAGACCGCCGAGCTGACCGAGACCGAGGGTCTGGCGGCCGAACTGAAGCGCGGCTGGCCCGTCTTCGACACCGCCGACGCCAAGGAAGGCGCCCGCGCCTTCGCGGAGAAACGGCCCCCCGTCTACAAGCGAGCCTGACCCCGGAGGAGAACCTTCCATGCCAGACGTCCTCAAAGCGCCCCTCGTCGTGGAGTTCCCCTTCACCCGCTCCCTCGGCCCCGTCCAGAGCGCCTTCCTCACCGGACTGCGCGAACGCCTCGTCCTGGGAGTGCGCACCGGTGACGGACGCGTCCTCGTCCCACCCGTCGAGTACGACCCCGTGACCGCCGAGGAGATCCGCGACCTCGTCCACGTGGGCGTCACCGGCACGGTCACCACCTGGGCCTGGAACCCCGAACCCCGCCGCGGCCAGCCCCTCACCACCCCCTTCGCCTGGGCCCTGGTCCGCCTCGACGGCGCCGACACCGCCCTGCTGCACGCCCTCGACGCCCCCGGCCCCGACGCCGTGCACACCGGCATGCGGGTCCGGATCCGCTGGGCCGAGGAGCGCTCCGGCGCCATCACCGACATCGCCTGCTTCGAGCCGTACGACGGTGACGACACCGAAGTCACCGTGCACGCGGGCGAGTTCGAGGAACCGGTCACCGGCATCGTCGCCCACGCCCGCCTCGACTACACCTACTCGCCGGGCCGCGCCCAGTCCGCCTACATCAACGCCCTCTCCGGCCGCCGGACCTTCGGGGAGCGCTGCCCGTCCTGCCGCAAGGTGTACGTCCCGCCGAGGGGCGCCTGCCCCACCTGCGGGGTCGCCACCTCCGAACAGGTCGAGGTCGGCCCCCGCGGCACGGTCACCACCTTCTGCATCGTCAACATCAAGGCGAAGAACCTCGACATCGAAGTGCCCTACGTCTACGCCCACATCGCCCTCGACGGCGCCGGCCTCCCCCTGCACGGCCGCATCGGTGGCATCCCGTACGACCAGGTGCGGATGGGCCTGCGGGTCGAACCGGTGTGGACCGAGGGGGCCCGCTACCCCGACCACTACCGGCCGACCGGCGAACCCGACGCGGACTACGAGACGTACAAGGAGCTGATATGACGCGGGACATCGCGGTCGTCGCCTTCGCCCAGACCGTCCACCGGCGCACCAGCGACGAGCTCTCCGAGGTGGAGATGCTCATGCCCGTGCTGCACGAGGTCCTGGACCGGACCGGGCTGAAGACCGCCGACATCGACTTCACCTGCTCCGGCTCCAGCGACTACCTCGCCGGCCGCGCCTTCTCCTTCACCCTCGCCCTCGACGGCGTGGGCGCCTGGCCGCCCATCTCCGAGTCGCACGTCGAGATGGACGGCGCGTGGGCGCTGTACGAGGCGTGGACCAAGCTGCTCACCGGCGACGCCGACACCGCCCTCGTCTACTCGTACGGCAAGTCCTCGCCCGGCTCGGTGCGCGACGTTCTCACCCGGCAGCTCGACCCGTACTACGTCGCCCCGCTCTGGCCCGACTCCGTCGCCCTGGCGGCCCTGCAGGCGCGGGCGCTCATCGACGCCGGGCAGACCGACGAGCCGGCGCTCGCCGCGATCGGTGCGCGCAGCCGGGCCGTCGCCACCGCCAACCCGCACGCCCAGCTCCGGGGGCCGGTGCCGCAGGGCGACTACCTCGTACAGCCCCTGCGCACCGGCGACTGCCCGCCCATCGGCGACGGGGCCGCCGCCGTGATCCTGGCGGCCGGGGACCGCGCCCGCGAGCTGTGCGAGCGGCCCGCCTGGATCCGTGGCATCGACCACCGCATCGAGGCCCACGCCCTCGGCGTGCGTGACCTGACCGACTCGCCGTCCGCCCGGCTGGCCGCAGAGAAGGCGGGAGCCTTCGAACGGCCCGTGGACACCGCCGAGTTGCACGCGCCGTTCAGCTCGCAGGAAGTCGTACTGCGCAGGGCGCTGCGGCTCGACGACAGCGTCACGGTGAACCCCTCCGGAGGAGCCCTCGCCGCCAACCCGATCATGGCCGCCGGGCTGATCCGTATCGGCGAGGCCGCCGCCCGTGTCCACCGCGGCGCCAGCGACCGGGCGCTCGCCCACGCCACCTCCGGCCCCTGCCTGCAACAGAACCTGGTCGCCGTCCTCGAGGGGGATCCCCGATGAGCAAGGAGCCCGTGGCCGTAACAGGGATCGGCCAGACCAAGCACGTTGCGGCCCGCCGGGACGTGTCGATCGCCGGACTGCTCCGGGAGGCCGCCGTAAGGGCCCTGGCAGACGCCGAGTTGACATGGGCGGACATCGACGCCGTGGTCATCGGCAAGGCACCCGACTTCTTCGAGGGCGTCATGATGCCCGAGCTGTACCTCGCCGACGCACTCGGCGCGGTCGGCAAGCCCATGCTGCGGGTGCACACGGCCGGCTCCGTCGGCGGATCGACCGCCCTCGTCGCCGCGAACCTCGTCGCCGCCCGGGTCCACGGCACCGTGCTCACCCTCGCCTTCGAGAAGCAGTCCGAGTCGAACGCCATGTGGGGCCTGTCCCTGCCCATCCCCTTCCAGCAGCCGCTGCTGGCCGGCGCGGGCGGCTTCTTCGCCCCGCACGTACGCGCGTACATGCGGCGCAGCGGAGCCCCCGACACGGTCGGCTCCCTGGTCGCCTACAAGGACCGGCGCAACGCGCTGAAGAACCCCTACGCCCACCTCCACGAGCACGACATCACCCTGGAGAAGGTGCAGGCCTCCCCGATGCTGTGGGACCCGATCCGCTACTCCGAGACCTGCCCGTCCTCGGACGGCGCCTGCGCGATGGTCCTCACCGACCGCGCCGGCGCCGCCCGCGCGCCCCGGCCGCCCGCCTGGATGCTCGGCGGCGCCATGCGCAGCGAGCCGACCCTGTTCGCCGGGAAGGACTTCGTCTCCCCGCAGGCCGGCAAGGACTGCGCCGCCGACGTCTACCGGCAGGCCGGCATCGCCGACCCGCGACGGGACATCGACGCCGTCGAGATGTACGTGCCGTTCTCCTGGTACGAGCCGATGTGGCTGGAGAACCTCGGCTTCGCCGACGAGGGCGAGGGCTGGAAACTCACCGAGTCCGGCGTGACCGAACTCGACGGGGACCTGCCCGTCAACATGTCGGGCGGAGTGCTGTCCACCAACCCCATCGGCGCCTCCGGGATGATCCGTTTCGCGGAGGCCGCCCTCCAGGTCCGCGGACAGGCCGGAGAACACCAGGTGGACCGGGCCCGGAAGGTCCTCGGGCACGCCTACGGCGGCGGATCGCAGTTCTTCTCCATGTGGCTCGTGGGCTCCCAGCCGCCCGACTCCTGAAAGTCCCGCTCACGTGGCCTGTCGGCGGTCGGAACCGATCGCTAGGCTGGCCGCGGACGACGAACCGGGAGGAGCACGGACGTGGCCGAGAGCACCACCCAGCAGAAGCCGCTCATGGGCTGGGACAAGCCGGAACTGGACCTCAGCAGCGCCGAGTGGCGGTCCAGCAGCCGAGGCCTGGGAGATGTCCAGATCGCCTTTGTCGAGGGATTCATCGCGATGCGCAACAGTGACCGCCCGGAGAGCCCTTCCCTGATCTTCACCCCCGCCGAGTGGGGCGCCTTCGTCTCCGGCGCGCGGGAGGGGGAGTTCGATCTCACCTAGGTCCCGGTGAACGATCAACCGGCTGCCGTCGGGGCGGTCGGGTGCGGCAGCCGGGGCGCACTTGTCCGGCGAGGCCGGGTCCATCGATGAAGTCGGCACCCGGCACCGCGTCATCGCGGTCGTCCTGCCCGCTCAACACCTCGATCGAGGAAGTCCAGCACCCGACGCCAGGTCAGTTCGGCCGCGGCCCGGTCATGATCGGGAAGCTCACGGTCGGTGTAGAAGTGGCCGACGCCCGGATAGCGGAAGACCTCCAGGTCGACGCTCCTCTCCCGCGCCGCTCGGCAGAGAGCGGCAACGCGCTCGGGCGGCGCGAAATCGTCCGGTTCAGCGGCGTGCAACTGCACCCTGAGACCTGGAGGGGCGGATGCGGACAGGTCCGCGGTGGCGTGCAGGAGAAGAACGCCGGCGGCAGCGGGGCGCTCGGGCCAGAGATCGCCGATCACACCCGCGCCCATGGACACACCGGCGAGCACGGTCTCGTCCGGCATACCTCCGAGGGTCTGCCGAGCACGATGGATCACCGCTGCCCAGCCGACCCGGTCGATCAGCTGAAATCCCTGGTCGAGGGTGGCCGCGGTCTCACCGCCGAAGAGGTCGGGCGTGACGACCTCGTGCCCGGCGCGACGCAGCCGCTCGGCGGCGAGAAGTTCGGCAGGGCGCAGGCCGAGAGCTGAGTGGAACAGGGCGATGTGGGCCATGGCGTCATCGTGTCGCAGGGCCGCCGTGATGGCCTGACGCAGGAGGGAGCGGACGCATGAGACGCCGCCCACACGGCGCCGAACGCGTCCGGGCACGTACCATGGCCGCATGTCGTTCCTCCGCCGCCGCAGCGCCACTCCCGCCGGGCCCGACTTCGACGTACTGGCCATGGACCCGGGCGACTGGCCCGGCAACCTGGGCGCCGGACTGCTGCCCGCTCCCGACGGCAGCTGCCAGGGCGTCTTCCTGCGTTACGACCTGTTCGGCGGCCGGGGCCCCGCCATGATCATCGGCAACCTTCCGGAGGGTTCCCCGGCCCGTGAGGTCGCCGACGGCGAGATCCCCTTCGAGGTGGCCCAGCTGCTGCTGGCGCTGGAGAACGACGAGGAGGTCACCGTCACCGGCACCGAGGACATGCCGGTGCTCCAGGGCGACAACCTCCTGATCGTGCGTCGGCTGAAGCTCTCCGAGAGCCGGATCTCCTGCGTGCAGTTCGACCGCAGCGACGGTGTGCTGGTCACCATCGCCGCCTGGGACCGCCCCATCACGGACGACCTGTACGCCCTGCTGAAGCCGCTTCCGGCGGAGCTGTTCCAGCAGGGCTGAACCGGCTATCCGGCGGACGGTTCCACCTTGACGTCGGCGGCGCGCACGAACGCCACCCGGTGGCCGAACTGGATCTCGTAGTACAGGTCCTTGCCGACCACGACCCGGTGCGAGTCCGTGCTGAAGGTGACCGAGTAGAAGTACTCGCCGGGCAGCACGTCACCGACCACGTACCGCTGTCCCGCCGGCAGTGTGTACGGCAGCGGTGACACCGACTGGACCGGCACCCCCGCCGGGTACGCCTCCTTCTCCGGGTACGCGCGGCCGTACACCGGCACGCTCTGCGCACCCTCCTTCGGCGTGACGACAAGACCAGCGGCGTTCACCGCCGTCGGCTCGTGCCGCGGGTTGCGGAACCAGGCCTTCTGCCCGAGGTACCAGATCGCCGTCCAGTCGCCCCAGCGGTCGGCCACCGCGTACTGCTGGCCGGTCGACACCCGCGAGGACAGGTCGTTCACCCCGGTGGTCGGGTCCGTACCCAGGCCGATGTCCTTGATGAGGGCGGAGTTCTCGTCATGGTCGGAGTACAGCCGCACCTCGCTGGAGCCGTGCGCCGCGCACGGCTCGCCCTTGGTGACACAGCCCGTGTACACGGGCCGGTTCGCCGCGTAGTCCGGCCGGATCGTCACCAGCCCGCCCCTCCTGCCCGCGGTGCTGTGCAGGGGACGGCCGAGCAGCTCGAAGTAGTGCCGCCAGTCCCAGTACGGGCCCGGGTCGGTGTGCATGCCGGGGATGTAGGACGTGGTCGGACCCGGAACCGTGTCGTGGCCGAGGATGTGCTGCCGGTCCAGGGGGATGCCGTACCGCTTCGACAGGTACCTCACCAGCCGGGCCGAGGACCGGTACATCGCCTCCGTGTACCAGGCGTCCGGCGCGGCGAGGAAGCCCTCGTGCTCGATGCCGACCGATTTGGCGTTCACGTACCAGTTGCCCGCGTGCCAGGCCACGTCCTTCGCCTTCACATGCTGGGCGATCAGACCGTCGGTGGAACGGATGGTGTAGTTCCAGGACACGTAGGTGGGATCCTGCACCAGGTTCAGGACGCCGTCCCAGGTGCCCTCGGTGTCATGGATGACGATGTACCTGATGCTCTGCGACACCGGGCGGTCGCCCAGGTCGTGGTTGCCGTAGTCGTTGTCCCCGAACTCGGCGTACGGCGCCGGTACCCACTCGCACGACACCTTCCTCGGGCACTCCGTGCCGTCGTCGGAGACCGTGCGCAGTCCCGTCCGCCCCAGTTGGGCGGTGTCCGGGCTCAGCCGCGGCCGGGCGGTCAGGGTGACCAGCTCGCCCGCGTCCGTGGTGCGCCGCTCACCGGTGCGCAGCACATCGTAGACGTCGTTCGCGTACGCCGCCGCCGTCGCCCGGTCGTCCGCTCCGGAGAAGCGGGCCACCGCGCCGTACCAGTCGGCCGGATCCGCGCTCAGCGGCTCGCCCAGGCCCTTCTGGGCGGCGGCGAGCAGGGCGGCGCCGCCGGCCACGTTGGCCGCCGGGTCGGTGCGCAGCTTCCCGGCGGGGATGCCGGTCAGCTCGGCCGCCTTCGGCAGCGTCTCCAGACGGGCGGGCGGCGACACGGAGCCTGCCGGGACCCTCGCCGCGGGGTGCAGGGCCGCGCGGGCGGCGTCGCCGCGGGGATCCTCGGTGCCCTCGGCGAGGTGCTCGGTCGTGGCCAGTGCGGTGCGCGCGTCGGTCAGGTGCATCGGGCCGTAGCCGCCGGTGACGCTCGGCGCTCCGGCGTGCGTGTCCCAGCGGGACTGCAGGTAGGAGACGGCCAGCAGGACGCTCTGCGGCACCCGGTACTCGGCGGCGGCGGAGGCGAACGCGCGCTGCAACCCGCCGGTGGAGGACTGCGTGGCGCTCTGCGAAGGGGCCGCGCCCAGCAACGGGATCAGAAGGGCCGCGGAGGAGACGGCCACGGCCGTCCTGCCCTTACGTCTGCTGCCGGCGGCGGGCGTCTGGTCGGTGGCGGATCCTCGCAATGCAGCCTCCTGGGGCGGACGGGCGTGCGGGGCCGAACGGTGGGTCAGTGGTACCCGCTGGCCGACGATCCGTCAATCATGCCCGGAGACAGGGAATTTCCCATGTCACGCAGGGGGGCGGGAGTTTCGTGGCGCAGGCCCGCGGGCCTGCGGGGCGTCAGTGGAGTACACCAATGCCCGCACCGGAAACTCCCGACACAGCAAGGTCCGCGGTACGCCGCCGCTCATGGCGCACCGCGGACCCCGTGTCCCCGTCAGCGAGTGCCGACCGCCGCGCGTACCGCCCTGCGGGCGAGCTGGCAGTCGTCGTGCAGCCGCCTGAGCAGCAGCCGCTGTTCCTCGCCGGACGGCGCAGCACCCGGGTGAGCCACGCCCGGTGCCGCCGGGGTCGTGTCGTGCATCGAGCGCTGCACGGCCGTCTCGTACGTACGGATCTCACGCGTCAGGACCAGCATCAGGTTCACCAGGAAGGCGTCCCGCGAGGCAGGGCCCGCCGACTGGGCGAGCTGGCTGATCTGCCGCCGGGCCACCGGCGCGTCTCCGAGGACCGACCACAGCACCGCCAGGTCGTACCCCGGCAGATACCAGCCGGCGTGCTCCCAGTCCACCAGCACTGGACCGGCCGGTGACAGGAGGATGTTCGACAGCAGCGCGTCGCCGTGGCAGAACTGCCACATGCCCTGGCGGCCCGCCGCGTGCGCGATGCCGTGCATGAGTTTCTGCAGGTCGCCCAGGTCGCGGTCGGTGAGCAGCCCCAGCTCGTGGTACCGGGTGATGCGAGCCGCGTACTCCAGGGGCCGGTCGAAGGTGCCCGCCGGAGGCCGCCAGGCGTTCAGCCGGCAGATCGCGGCGAGGGCCGCCCGGACGTCCGCCCGGGGAGGGGCCTCCACAGGGTGCCGCTGGAGTGCCGCCACCCGGCCGGGCATCCGCTCGATGACCAGGGTGCAGTTGTCCGGATCCGCCGCGATCAGTCTCGGCACCCGGATGGGCGGCCGGTGCCGGACGAACGAGCGGTATGCGGCTATTTCGTGCCTGCTCCGTTCCGCCCAGGCGGGGGAGTGGTCCAGGAGACACTTGGCGACGGCCGTGCTCCGCCCCGTCGTCCCGATCAGGAGCACGGAGCGCCCGCTGCGGCGCAGCACCTGCACCGGGGCGAACTCCGGGCAGATCCGGTGCACCGAGGCGATCGCGGTGCGCAACTGCGCCCCCTGGGGGCCGGACAGGTCGAGTCTCCCGCTGAGCGGTTGGGTGCCGGGCCCGCCGACGCGCCGCGGCCGGCCGGTTCCGAGCACGGGTGGCCCCGGTCGCGCCGCGGGGTCCAGATAGGGTCCGCTGCCCGCCGGGCGGGCACGCAGCGGCCGGGGCGGGGCGGACACGGAGGACGATGCTGCGTACATGGGCGGAAACAGATCCCTTCGTGTGCCTGCGGTGCCTGCCTTGGTGACTCCTCGCGCACAACCCGGCCCGGTCGCCCGGGCGCATCCTGGGGAATGCTCCCGTCATATGAACCGGCGAACCGGGTCGGGGTGGCGCGTTCCTACCTGACACCCGGTGACCAGTGGCACACCATCTGGCGCACCCTGGCGAACCCTGGCGAATAGTCGCCCGGCAACCTCCACGGGTCTACTGTCAAGTCAGCCGAGAACCTGGGGGCTTGACGTGAGCGGAGTACCCAACACCCGCCTGGCGGACCTGTTCGGCCTGGCCGGCTGGTCCAAGGGTGAACTCGCGAGGCTGGTCAACAAGCAGGCGGCGGCCATGGGCCACCCGCAGCTGGCGACCGACACCTCCCGGGTGCGGCGGTGGATCGACACGGGAGAGATCCCGCGCGATCCGGTGCCGCGGGTGCTGGCGGCTCTGTTCACCGAGCGTCTCGGCCGTGTCGTGACCATCGAGGACCTCGGTCTGGTACGGCACGGGCGTGCGGGGAAACGGCAGGGCGGCGGGAATGTGGAACATCCCGACGGTGTGCCGTGGGCGCCCGAACGGACCGCCGCGGTCCTCACCGAATTCACGGGAATGGACCTCATGCTCAACCGACGCGGCTTGGTGGGCGCGGGTGCCGCGCTCGCCGCCGGATCCGCACTCAGCAGCGCCATGCACGACTGGCTGCACACCGATCCGACCCTGAGGGCCGACGCCCCTGTCCTCGACGACCCTCTGCACGCCGACCCCGCCGGGTTCGACCGCTACGAGGCCGCACCCATCGGGTCTCAGGAGATCGAGGAACTGGAGCGCTCGGTCGAAGTGTTCCGAGCCTGGGACGCGGCCCGCGGCGGCGGGCTGCAGCGGAAGGCGGTGGTCGGCCAGCTCAACGAGGTGGGCGGCATGCTCGCCTACCGCCACCCCGACCACCTCCAGCGGCGCCTGTGGGGCGTCGCCGCCAACCTCGCCGTACTCGCCGGCTGGATGTCGCACGACGTCGGCCTGGAACCCACGGCCCAGAAGTACTTCGTCATCGCCGCCCATGCCGCGAGAGAGGGTGGTGACCGGCCGCGCGCCGGGGAGGCGCTCTCCCGGGCGGCTCGCCAGATGGTGCACCTCGGCCGGCCCGACGACGCACTCGACCTGATGAAGCTCGCCCGGTCCGGTTCCGGCGACGAGGTGCTGCCCCGTACCAAGGCGATGCTGTACACGATCGAGGCCTGGGCCCAGGCGTCCATGGGCAAGGGCCAGGCGATGCGCCGCACCCTCGGACAGGCGGAGGACCTCTTCGTCTCCGACAAGGGCGACGTGCCGCCGCCGAGCTGGATGCAGATGTTCAAGGAGGAGGACCTCTACGGCATGCAGGCCCTGGCCTACCGCACCCTGGCCGAGCACGACCCGAACGCGGCCGGGCACGCCCAGCACTACGCGGAGAAGGCTCTGGCCCTCAGGGTCGACGGACGCCAGCGGTCGAAGATCTTCGACTTCCTGTCCATGGCCTCCGCCTGCTTCATCGCCGACGATCCCGAACAGGCGGACCGGTACGCGCGCCTGGCCCTGATGTCGATGGGGTCGAACTCCTCGCACCGCACCTGGGACCGGCTGCGTGAGATGTACCGGCTGACCGCCGAGTACGCGAGCTACCCGAAGATCAACGAGCTGCGGGAGGAGATCAGGCTGGCCCTGCCGAAGACCAAGGGCCACAGCGCCCGCACCGCACCGGCGTAGGTTCAGGTTCTCCTACCGTTCTCCTACCCGCTCACCTTGGCGACGAGCACGCAGGCGTCGTCCTGCCGCTCGTTCTCGCCGAACTCCTCCACGACCGTGCGCAGGCAGTCCTGGGCGGTCGGTGCCGCGCCGAGGCGCGGGCCCAGGTCCAGGAGACGTTCCACGGCTGCCGTCGCTCCCCCCTGCCCGGACACGAGTCCGTCCGTGCGCAGCAGGAGCAGGTCGCCGGGCTCCAGGGTCACTTCGGCCTGCCCGTAGCCGGCTCGGCTGGTCGCGCCGAGCAGAACGCCGTCGGGGGGGTTCAGTTCGCGCCCCGTCCCGTCGCGGAACAGCAGCGGGGCGGGGTGGCCCGCCTGCGCCCACACCAGGGTGCGGGTGGCGGGCCGGTAGCGGCAGCAGACCGCGCTGCCGAGTGCCGGCTGCACGGTGGCGTCCAGTAACTGGTTGAGCAGGGCCATCAGTTGCCCGGGCTGGGCGCCCGCCATCGCCATGCCGCGCAGTGCGCCCAGCAGCATCGCCATGCCGGAGGCGACGCCGACCCCGTGCCCGGTGAGATCGCCGACGCTGAGCAACGTTTCGCCGTCCGGGAGCTCGAGGGCGTCGTACCAGTCGCCGCCGATCGGCGAGCCCGTGGCGGAGGGCAGGTGGCGAGCCGCGAGGTCGAGTGCTCGAGGTCCTCCGTGCGGGAGCCGCAGGGAGCCCCGCCACGGCGGCAGCACCGCCTCCTGCAGTTCGGTCGCGAGCCGGCGCTCGGTCCGTGCCTGTTCCTGGTGGCGGTGCAGGGAGTCGCGGGTCTCGCACACCTCCCGCTGGCTGCGGCGCAGTTCGCTGACGTCCCGCAGCACGGCCCACATCGAGGCGGTGCCGCCGTCCGCGTCGAGCACGGGCTCACCCATCATGTGCACGGTCCGGACGGATCCGTCGGGACGTACGACGCGGAACTCCCCGTCGATGGGCTTGGCGTCGACGAGACAGTCCGTCACCATCGACGTCAGCTTCGGACGGTCCTCGTCGAGGACCAGCGACGGCAGTTCGTCCAGGGTGAGTGCGGGGGCGGCGGGATCGCGGCCGAGGATCCGGTAGAGCTCTCCGGACCAACTGGCTTCGTCGGTCAGCAGGTTCCATTCCGCGCTGCCGACCCGGCTCAGCAGCGAGCCGCTCGGGGTGCCGCCCGCGGTCGCGGGAGGTGCGCCGGCCGACGCCGCGCCGGGGGCGGGTGGAGCGGGCGCCGGGCCGTCCCGAAGTTGCGCCAAGTGCCCGTCGAGGTCGCTCAGTTGGTGTAGCGCGAGGTCACAGAGGGCGCGGTGCCACCGCTCCTGCGCGTCCGAACCGTCTTCCGGCGCGTCCCGACGCACCGCGTCCACGTCGCCCTTGAGCCGCCGGGCCTGCGAGATGAGCGCGTCGACCGAGCCACGGCCGGGCGGCTGGGCGGCTGGGCGGTCCGCGGAGAGAGGGGACGGCATGACGCACTCCGATGCGGGGACGGTACGGCCAGGGCCGACGGAAGGGCCGTTACGACTGTTGCACAGCCCGCGACGCCCTGTAAGGGATTTGGCAACACACGATCCGGTGGTGCTTCTGGCATATGCCAGAGTCTTTGAAACGCGGTTGACCGGCCCGGATGGCGTAGGTGGAGGGGCGGGCAAGGCGTAGACGAGGTACGTGACTTGACCGATCGAAGGGGGTCTCGGTGTAGCGTCCAGGTGAATGTTCGACGTGCCTGTGTTCTATGGTGCCGCGTCGATGAGGGTCGTCCTCGGCCAAGGGGGACGGATGCGAATGGGGCGCGCGAGGGCGCGGGTGGCGCGCAAAGGTGGTGACAGCGGCTGGAGCCGCCGGTCACGGCTGAATCCGCGCCCCCCGGACGCATGGCGGAAACCCTCCCACTCCCCCTCCGGTAGTGATGCACGTCACACGAAATCGGTCCCGATTTCGCGTAATGCGAGAGGCTCCTCGGAGTCCTACAAGCATGGACTTCACCTTCGCGCAGCCCACCCACGCCCGTCTGATCACCGCCGGGGACCGCACGGTCCCCGTGACCGCCACGCTCCGGTACACCACCGAGGATCCCCTCGCCGTGTTCATCGACTTCCCGCCCCGGGCGACCCTGGACGGGGAAGGCGCCACCTGGACCTTCGCGCGCTCCCTGCTGGACCAGGGGCTGGACGTGCCCGCCGGCAGCGGTGACGTGCGGATATGGCCGTGCGACCCGGGGCGCACGGTCCTGGAGTTGCACTCGCCGTACGGGGTCGCCCTGCTGCAGTTCGGCACGCCCGCGCTGCGCCGGTTCCTGCGGCGCAGCTACGCCGCGGTGGCGGCCGGGCGGGAGGACGTCGAGGCGGTCGTCGACCGCGGGCTGAGCGCCCTGTTCGGCGGCGTCTGACCGTACGCGGTGAAGTTCGCGGCCGCCTCCGTCAGCGGCCGGCCTCCGGGTACAGCTCCGGGCGCGGGGCCGGCTCCACGGCCACCCGTCGGCCGCTGTGCAGGGCCTCGACCCCCGCCTCGGCCACGACGGAGGCCGCGTAGCCGTCCCAGGCGCTCGGGCCGGTGACCCGGCCCCGCCGGGTGGCGTCCACCCAGGCCTGCACCTCGCGGTCGTAGGCGTCGGCGAACCGTACGAGGTAGTCCTGTGCCACGTCCTCACGGGCGCTGCCCCGGGTGGTGACGACCATGGTGTGCTCCTCGCCGATCCGCGCACTGCCCGCCTCGCAGACCGCCTCGCAGCGCACCTCGTACCCGAAGCCGCAGTTGACGAAGACCTCCACGTCGACCAGGGCGCCGCCGTCGGTCTCGAAGAGCACGAACTGCGGATCGGCCAGCCCCTCGGGGGCGTCCGACGAGGGCGCCGGCCGCAGCACGGTCACCGCGGTCGGCTCCTGGCCGAGCAGCCAGCGGGCCGCGTCGATCTCGTGCGAAACGGAGCTGTCGATCAGCATGGCGCTGGTGAAGCCCGGCGGGGAGGAGACGTTGCGGTGGGTGCAGTGCAGCATCAGCGGCCGGCCCAGGCGCCCGCTGTCCAGCAAGGCCTTCAGCCGCCGGTACTCGGCGTCGTAGCGCCGCATGAAGCCGATCTGTGCCAGCCGCCGCCCGAGCCGCGCCTCCGCCTCCACCACGCGCAGCGCCCCCGCGGAGTCCGGCACCATGGGCTTCTCGCACAGCACGGGCAGGCCACGGGCGAACGCCGCGAACAGCGCCTCCTCGTGGGCGGGGCCTGGCGAGGCGATCAGTACGGCCTCCACTCCGGGTGCGTCGAGCGCGGCCGCCACGTCCGTGTGCACGGACACCTCGTCCAGGCCGGCGACCGCCGCCTCGGCCCGTCCGGCGTCCGGGTCGGCCACGGCGGCGACCCCGGCCCCGCTGATCACACGATCGAGGCGCCGTATGTGGTCGGCGCCCATGTGCCCCGCACCCAGTACGGCCACGCCCAGCAGGTCACCCACGTGCGCTCTCCCTGTTCGCCGACGATCACGCCGTAGCGTAGACGCCGGTGCGGGCGGAGGGCGGGGGCCCGGCGGGTCAGTAGCGCAGGACTCCCGCGATGCCGCTCGCGTCGCCCAGGGTGCCGTCCGGGACGAAGCGGACGTCGGCGCCGGTCTCCAGACACTGCTCGACGATCTCGTCCACGATGTCCTCGCGGGCCTCGGGCTCGCCGCTCACGGCCGGTACGAGGTGGCCTCCGGCCTCGTCACGGACCGTCACACGGTAGTTCTCCTCCACGGCCAGCAGGCGCACGCGGCCCTCCCGGGCGCTGTGCCAGACCTCGTCGACGCCGGCCGCGAAGGTGCGGTGACCGCGTGCCGAGTCCAGCTCCCGGGCCACGGCGGCGGTCTCCCGCCTCGCCTGTGCGTCGTGCACCGGCTTCACCGCCTGCCACACCGCCTCCGCGCCGGCGTGCCCGAGGCCGCCGTGCCGCACGTGGACCGCGCCCCTGGCGCCGCCGACCTCGTCCAGCAGGGACAGCGCCGCCTGCTCGCCGGTGACGTACAGCGGGCGGGGCTGTTCGCGCAGGACCGCGGCCATCGCGGTGGCCGCCTCGCGCACGAACTGGCGGGTGGCCTCGTCGCGGAAGGTGCTCGGCATGTCGCCGATCCGCTCCTGCCGCTCGGCGTCGAAGTTCTCGCGGCCACGGGTCAGCGGGAACCCGTCGGAATGGTTCTCCACGACCCGGTCGCCGCCGCCGCTCCACAGCCGGACGCGGTCCGCGGCGAGCGACAGCACCCAGAAGGGCCGCTCGGCGGCCCGGGCGGAGACGAGGTTGCGGGTCAGGAAGGTGTCCGAGAGCACCACCCGCTCGGGCACCTCCCGGGCGAGCGACCACACCTGGTGCTCACCCGGGGCGGCGAAGATCACCAGGCCGTCCTCGGCGTGCGTCAGGTCGACCTCGGCGAGCGCGCGGTCGAGCTGCGCGACGACCTCGGTCCGTCGCTCGCGGGTGACCTCCGGGTCCGTCTCCAGTTGCTTCTTGGCCTCGGCCATCACATTGCGCAGCCTGACCGGATCCTGGGCGTTGTAGGGCTCGCGCCGGTGCGTCGGCGTCAGCACGGAGACCGCCGGGTAGGGGCGTGGACGGCGCAGTTCGGCGAGGGTCGCGGGACTGAGTGCGTGCTCCATGACGACACCATAGGACTGAATCGCATGTCGGGCATTCGGGGTAATCGCCCCGATCGGGGCGTGACGCGCCGTCGCGCGAGCGGCGGCACGCCCGGGTCGGATCTCCTCGCCGGGAGCAGTGACGACGGGCCCCCCGGCCCGTTACCGTACCGGTCGGTAACCCGACCGCACCCCAGGAGACGCCCATGCCGCAGCTCGAGGTCGACGGCGCAGCGCTGACGTACGACGACGAAGGCCCCCGTGACGGCGACGGCGTGCCCCTGGTGTTCGTACACGGCTGGACCGCCGACCGGCACCGCTGGGACCACCAGATCGCGCACTTCGCCGGGAAGCGGCGGGTCGTCCGGCTCGATCTGCGCGGGCACGGGGAGAGCACCGGAGCCGGGGTGCCCACGATCGAGGAACTGGCCGGTGACGTCCTCGCCCTCCTCGACCATCTGGAGATCGAGCGCTGCGTGCTGGTCGGGCACTCCATGGGCGGGATGATCTCCCAGACCATCGCCCTCTCCCACCCCGAACGGGTGGAGCGACTGGTCCTGGTCGGTTCCATCAGCCGGATGGCGTTCAGCCGGGGCCGGGGCCTGCTGATGGCCGTCTCGACCCTCGTACCGTTCAAGCTGTTCGTCGCCGCCAACATCCAGCGGGCCTTCGCCCCCGGGTACCCCCGCGAGCGGATCAAGGAGCACATCCGGGCCTCGGCGGCGACCCCGCGCGAAGTGGTCATGACGCTGTACGGCGCCATGCGGGCCTTCGACGTACTCGACCGGGTCGGCGAGATCCGCACGCCCACCCTGCTGGTGCACGGCTACCACGACATCCAGCTCCCGGTGAGACAGATGCTGCGGATGGCGACCGCCTACCCGGACGCGGTGATCCGCATCATCGACGCGGGCCACGAACTGCCGGTGGAGAAGCCGGCCGAACTGACCGCCGCGCTCGACCGGTTCGTCGGTCCCGTGTCCGCGGCCTGAGGTCCCGCGTCCGTGGCCTGAGGTCGCGTGGCCGCCGCTCAGCCGACGCCCGGCTCACGA
This sequence comes from Streptomyces sp. NPDC001544, assembly GCF_042894285.1. Lineage (NCBI taxonomy): Bacteria > Bacillati > Actinomycetota > Actinomycetes > Kitasatosporales > Streptomycetaceae > Streptomyces > Streptomyces sp. NPDC001544. The sequence continues at coordinate 792,184 of NZ_JBIAVN010000002.1, forward strand.
TCCGCCCCGCAGGAGCTGCCGCTGGCCGGCAGATCGCCGTACAGCAGGAAGTCGTCGACCTTGCGGTGCACGCACGTGGAGGAGGAGTAACCCGTGTGGCCCTCGCCCCTGTTGTCCAGCACGACGGCCGACGGGCCGAGCCGCGCGGCCGTCTCCACGGTCCAGCGGTACGGCGTCGCGGGATCGCCCCGGGTCCCGATCAGCAGCATCTTCGGTGTGTGGACGTCCTTGACCCGGTCGCGGACGAAGCCGGTGCCCCTGGGGCGTCCGTAACACATCATCAACTGGGTGAGCCGGTACCGGCCGAAGACCGGCGACGCCTGCTCGTACTCCTCGCGCAGCCGCCGCAGCTGCCCGGCGATCTGCCCGGCGGCGGGGCGGTCGGGGTCGTCCGCGCAGTTGACCGCCATCAGGGCGGCCGGGAGGTTGTCCGGGGGGACTTCGTCCTCGTCGACCAGCCCGCCGTCCCCGCTGCGCACGGAGGAGGGTGCCATGCCACCGGCGGCGAAGCTCTCGACCCCGCGCGTGTCTCCGTCCTCCACCAGTGAGGCGAGGGACCGCTCCAGCAGGGGCCACAGCTGTCTGCTGTACAGCGCCTGCCCGATCGCGCCCACGAGGTCCTGGCCGGAGAACCGGTCGCCGAAGTCCGTGGGCACCGGGTCCTCGTCCAGCGAGCGCACCAGCTGGACGATCCGCTCCCCGGCCGCGCGGCGGTCGTCCCCGAAGGGGCATGCGATGTCGGTTGCGCACCAGTCCAGGAAGTCGTCCAGCGCCGTCTGCTGCCCCGCGGCGCCCGCCAGGCCCTGCTCCGCCAGCGGTTCGGTGAGCGTGTCCACGCCGTCCAGTGCCAGCCGGCCCACCTTGCCGGGGAACTGCGCCGCGTACACCGCGCCCAGCCGGGTCCCGTAGGAGAACCCCAGGTAGTTGAGCTTCTCGTCGCCGAGGGCCTGCCGCATGACGTCGAGGTCCCGGGAGACGTTGACGGTGCCGATGTACGGCAGGACCGGGCCGGAGTGCGCGGTGCACTCGGCGGCGGCCTTGCGCACCTGCTCCAGGACGGCCTGCGGGTCGCCGAGATCCGCGCCGTCCTCGGTGGCGGCGGCGACCCGGTCGGTTCCGTCGCCGCAGCTGACGGGGGAGGACCGGCCGACACCGCGCGGATCGAAGGTGACCACGTCGTATCCGTTGGTCAGGCTCATGAAGTCCTTGCCGTCGAGGGCGAGTTCACGTATGCCCGCGCCGCCGGGCCCGCCGAAGTTGAGCAGCACGGAGCCGCGCGAGCGGCCGGTGGCCCGGTAGCGGGCCAGCGCCACGTCCAGGGTTCCCGCGCCGGGCCGGGCGTAGTCGAGCGGAACGGTGACCTTGCCGCACTGCAGATCCTTGGGCATCTCCGGGCCCTTGCACGCCGACCATGTGATCTTCTGACGGTAGAAGCGGGACAGGTCGGGCTGGGGCCGGTCGGTTCCCGCGGCGGGCAGCCCCGCCCCCAGCAGGGCCAGCGTGACGGCTCCGACGCCGGTGCAGCGCCGGACGGCGGACCGGGTGGACAGCTTCGCCAGCATCGATGCCTCCAGGGACCCCCGTTGCGGACCGGGACGGCGTCTCCCGATCACCATAAGCGGGCCCCGGAGGGCACGCCTCCGGGCGGGCGTGACGGCTTTCGGTGCCGTATCCTGCGCACCTTGTGTGAGCAATCCATCACTTTGTGTGTGATCCGATAATGCACCACTCGATGGGGTGAGCGGCCGATAAGCCATAACTCGCACTGGTTCACCTGCGTTTAGCCCGGTGCGGGCGAGTGCCCGCGACCATGTCTGGAAGGCAGGCAACCTATGAGACGGGTTACCCGAAACGGTGTGATCGCCATCGCCGCCGTATCCGGCGCGATGGCCGTGACGATGCCGGTGTGCGCCGCCTTCGCGGCCGACGGCGCCTCCGCCGACGGTACGTCGGCCGACTCGCCGGGGCTGGTGTCCGGCAACACCGTCCAACTGCCCGTGCACGTGCCGGTCAACGTGTGCGGGAACACCGTGAACGTGGTGGGGCTGCTCAACCGCACCGTCGGCAACACCTGCGCCAACGCAGGTCACGCCGACGGATCCGGCACCGCGGCGTCCGGCACGACGGCGTCCGGCGGCGCGGCGTCCGGCGGCGCTTCCGCACGAGGCGGCGCGCAGGACTCCGAGGGCGCGCTGTCCGGCAACGGGGTCCAGATCCCCGTCGACCTCCCGGTGAACGTCAGCGGCAACAGCGTGAGCGGGGTCGGCGTCGGCAACTCCTCCGAGGGCAACAGGTCGGTGAACGACCCCGGCGACAGCTCCACGCAGTCGGCGGACCCCGCCCCGTCGAGGCACGTGGCCCCGCCGGCCACGCGGGCCAAGGCGGACCCCGGCGCCACCGCGCCCCGCTCCGCGCCGTCGCAGGCGCTGTCCAGCCTGGCCCACACGGGGACGGAGGAGATCGCGCCCGCCGCCGCAGCGAGCGCCGCGCTCGTGGTGGCCGGCGCGGTCCTCTACCGCCGCTTCCGCTCCGGGCCGGTGCGCTGACACCGCTCACCTCTCCCGCCGGACGCCCCACCGGACTCCGACCGGTGGGGCACCGCCGTCCGCGGGCGGCAGGAGCTCCTCCGCCGCCGCGGCGGCCCGCACCGCGAGTGCGTCGAGGGCGGGCCAACGGCTCGATCCCGTCGTAGCGGATCAACGGGTGATCGGGAAGGATGCTGCGGGCGTGATCGATCACCGTGCCGCCCGGCACCACCCACGGCCCCGACCCTCCCGACGCCCACGGAATGGAGCGCACCGATGACTTCTCCGGCCTCCCAGGACCTCGTCATCACGCAGGCCACCCTCGAGGACTGGCCGGTGATCAGCGGGTGGGCGGCGGACGAGGGCTGGAACCCCGGGCTGTCCGACGGCCCGGCGTTCTTCGCCCAGGACCCCGAGGGCTTCTTCCTCGGCCGGATCGACGGCGAGCCGGTGTCGGCCATCTCCGTCGTCAACCACGGCGCCGACTACGCCTTCCTGGGCTGCTACCTGGTCCGCCCGGACCTGCGTGGCCACGGCCACGGCATCACCACCTGGAAGACCGCGCTGTCGCATGCCGGGAACCGTACCGTCGGCCTGGACGGAGTGGTCGCCCAGCAGGGCAACTACCGCCAGTCCGGTTTCGAACTCGCCCACCGCACCATACGGTTCGCCGGCCCCGCCCCCGAGGCCGAAGTGCCCGCGGGGGTCCGCCCGGCCGGCCCCGCGGACCTGGCGGCCATCACCGCCTACGACAGCGCCTGCCACCCGGCGGACCGCCCGCGCTTCGTGGCCGAGTGGGTGACCGCACCGGGGCACCGGGCTCTCGTCCACCACGACGGCGACCGCATCACCGGCTACGGCGTGATCCGCCCGGCGCACGACGGCCTGCGCATCGGCCCCCTCTTCGCGGACACCCCCGACGACGCCCTCGCCCTGTTCACCGCCCTCACCGCGGCAGCGGCCGGCACCGCGGTCGCCCTCGACGTGCCGGAGACGAACACGGCGGGCGTCGCCCTGGCCGAGGCGGCGGGCCTGGCCCCGTCCTTCGAGACGGCTCGCATGTACACGGGCCCGGTACGGGAATACGCCCGGGAGCGGGTGTTCGGGGTCACCACGCTCGAACTGGGCTGACCCCGCGGGGGTGCCACCCCGTAATCCTGTTGCGCCGGCCCTGGACGGATGGTGCAGTGAGCTGTATGGATCACGCCTCCGTGCTCGCCCTCTACGACCGGGACATGCGCGCGGGCGCACAGCCGGACGCCCCCGGTGCACGCGTCGAGCGCACCGGCACCGTGACGCGCCAGGTAGCCGACGCCCACGGCTGGAACGGTGTCCTCTGGTCCGATCTGGACCACACGAGCGCGGACACGGCGATCGCCGGCCAGATCACGTACTTCACCGGCCTGGGGCGCGACTTCGAGTGGAAGCTCTACGGCCACGATCTCCCGGCGGACCCCGGATCCCGGCTCACGGCGGCCGGGTTCGCGCGCGAGCCCGAGGAGACCCTGATGGTGGCCGAAACGGCGGCTCCGGCCCTCGACGCCGAACCACCGGCCGGGATCCGCCTCGTGCCCGCCGTCGACCGGGCGGGCGTCGACCTCGTGGTCACCGTGCACGAAAAGGTCTTCGGCACCGACGGAACCGGGCTGCGCCACCGGCTGCTCGCACGGCTCACCGCCGCTTTGGACACCGTCGTCGCGGTCGTCGCGCTGGCCGGCGACCAACCGGTCGGCGCGGCCCGCATGGAGCTGACCCCCGGCGCACGGTTCGCCGGACTGTGGGGCGGCGGCACGGTCCAGGCCTGGCGGGGACGAGGTGTCTACCGAGCCCTGGTCGCCCACCGCGCCCGCACCGCCGCCGCCCTCGGCTACCGCTACCTCCAGGTCGACGCCTCGCCCCTGAGCCGCCCCGTCCTGGAGCGCCTGGGCTTCCATCCGCTGACCACGACGACCCCGTACGTCCACAAGGGCCAGAGCCGCTCTCTCACGTCCCGGCCGCGAGCCGCCGTCAGCGACGCACCCTCGACCGGTCGAGCGCGGCGACGCCCAGTGCCGCCAGGCCGATCTGGATGAGCCACTCGATCCAGTCGACCCCCTTGGTGTCGGCCACACCGAACCCGGCGGCGATCGCCGAGCCCAGCAGGGCGGCCACGATGCCGACCAGGATCGTCCAGATGATGCCGATGTGCTGCCGTCCCGGGACGACCAGGCGGCCCAGCACTCCGATGATGACGCCGATGACGATGGCGCTGACGATGCCCGAGATCTCCATCTCCGCCCTCTTCCTCGAGGTCCCCGCTGTGTCCACTCTGCCCGCTTTCCATGGAAAGCAGTCCGCTGCGCTCGTTGCCTGTGAATCCCGGGCCTTTCTGTTCACAGAGCCGTCATGCCATGTACCTTTCAATCGATCGACGCGTGTAGAACGCTCAAGCCGGATCTACGCGCGCAGACTTGGCGCCGCACCGCCTCTACCCCACCCACACGGAGGTTCGCCGGATGCTTGGACCGAGGAGATCTCGCCACAGAGTCACCACCGCACTGGCCGGATTCGGGCTGCTCGTCACGGGAGCCGCCGTCCAGCTCAGCACCAGTGCCACCCCCGCCCACGCGGCCACCACGCACCGCATCCTGTTCGACAACGCCCACGCCGAGACGGCCGGCAACGCCGACTGGATCATCTCCACCAGCCAGCCCGACCCGCTCGGCCAGGACTCCTCCCCGTCCGCCGAGACGGACTGGACCGGCGCCCTCTCCTCCTGGGGCGTCGCCCTGCAGAAGACCGGCGGCTACAGCCTGAAGACGCTGCCCTCAGGGTCCAGCCTCAGCTACGGCGGCTCGTCGACGACCGACCTGTCGAACTTCGACACCCTGGTCCTGCCGGAGCCGAACACCCTCTTCACCACCGCCGAGAAGACGGCGATCATGAACTTCGTCAAGAACGGCGGCGGACTGTTCATGATCTCCGACCACACCGGCGCCGACCGCAACAACGACGGTGAGGACGCGGTCGAGATCCTCAACGACCTGATGACCAACAACAGCGTCGACTCCACCGACCCGTTCGGCTTCTCCATCGACTCCCTCGACGTGAAATCCGGCTACCCGGCCGCGATCAGCGACTCCACCGACCCGGTGCTGCACGGCTCCTTCGGTACGGTCACCAAGAGCCTGATCGCCGACGGCACGACCGCCACGCTCAAGCCCTCCGACAACTCCGCCGTCAAGGGCCTGGTCTACCGCAGCGGCTACTCCGGCAACACCGGCGCCTTCTTCCTCACCAGCACCTTCGGCAGCGGTCGGGTCGCCTTCTGGGGTGACAGCTCACCCGTCGACGACGGCACCGGCCAGTCCGGCAACACCCTCTACGACGGCTGGAACGACACCGGCGCCACCAACGCGGCCCTCGCTCTCAACGCAACGGCCTGGCTGGCCGGTTCCGGAACCAGCAGCGGAGGGGGCGGCACCGGCACCTGCACCGCCGCCCAGCTCCTCGGCAACAACGGCTTCGAATCGGGCAGCACCGCCTGGAGCGCCAGCAGCGGCGTCATCACCAACTCGAGCAGCGAGCCGGCCCGTACGGGCTCGTACTACGCCTGGCTCGACGGAAACGGCACCGCCACCACCGACACCCTCTCCCAGTCGGTGACCATCCCCTCCGGCTGCTCCGCGACCCTCAGCTTCTACCTGCACGTCGACACCGCCGAGACCACCACCAGCACCGCCTACGACACCCTGAGCGTGCAGGTGCTGAACAGCTCCGGGTCGGTGCTCGGCACCCTGGCGACGTACTCCAACCTCAACGCCGCCTCCGGCTACACCCAGCGCAGCTTCAACCTCAGCGGCTACGCCGGGCAGACCGTCACCCTCAAGTTCACCGGCACGGAGGGCTCCAAGCTCCAGACGTCGTTCGTCGTCGACGACACGGCGCTCAACGTCAGCTGACCTCCAGGGCCCGGCCCGCCAGGGGCCGGGCCCCGCCGATCACCGGGCCGGGACCGTCTGCTGCGCGGTGTTCCAGCCGGAGACCCGCACCTGTGGCGCAAAACCGTGCAGATCGGCCGTGCGGCAGGTGGCGGTCAGGGTCACCGACTCGCCCGGCCACAGGCTCACCTCGTTGTCCGACCAGCGCACGGGCAGCACCGGCTTGCCCGCCGCGTCGACGAGGTGCACGTCCGTCAGCAGCGACGGGGTCTTCCCGTCGCCGGTGGCGCGCAGGGTCACCGTCGTGGTCGACGTGCCGTCCGAGGACACGGTGGACGCCGTCGCCGACACCGGTGCCTGCGCCATCGACGCGAGCCCCTTCAGATCGGCGTAGCTCGTCGTCGGTGTGTGGTACCAGTCGGTGCTGTCCCAGTCGAGGGTGTCCGGCCGGGTGGAGAGCCAGTACACGTTCCGGCTCACCTCCTTGCCGGCGGAGTCGGTGAGGGTCAGACGGACCAGGTACGTCGTCGCCAGTCCGCTCACCGACGAGGGCAGGGTGAGCACGGTGCTGTGGGCGCCGTCCCCGTTCACCGACAGCCCGGTGACGGTCCTGTCGTACTTCTGTGTGCCGTCGGGGTTGAACAGCGTGGCCCGCACGGTGAGACCGGAGGCGGCGGCGTGCCGGTTGCCGACCACGACGACCGAGTGGTCGTCGTAGGAGTACTGCACGTGCAGCGGCTCGTTCGCCTTCTTCGCCCCGAAGTAGGCTCCGCCCTGGTCCAGGTAACGGTCCATCAACTGCCAGTGCAGGGACGTCCAGCCGCTGTTGAACATCCAGTACACGACCCCGGTGGCGGGTTTCGAGGCGTCGGTGGCGCCCCGCTGGTACGCCTCGAACTGGGCGCGGACCGCCTCGTACTGCGCGAGCTGTGCCTTGCGCACGTAGTCGGTGAGGCCGGTCGGGGCGCCGTAACGGCCGGTGAGGGCGTTGTCGTAGATCTTGAGGGTGCCGAAGACGGGTGACGGGGAGCGGTGGTACTGCTTGACGCCCGGGTTCTTCCACAGCGTGTCGAGCTCGTCCGGTGTCATCATCCGGTGAAGTGTGTCGAGCGTGGGGATGTCGGGGCCCGCGCTGGTCTCGGAGTTGAAGCCGGTGGCCCCGCCCTCGCGCTTGGCATACCAGTAGCCCGGTGGGACCCAGTCGTACGGCCCGGTCATCTTCATGCCCGAACTGCCGAGCTGCGGCGAGGACTTGTCGGAGGCGGCGGCGACCACCGGGTTCGGCCAGTCGGCCGCTTTCAAGGCGTCCAGGTAGTTCTTCTCGATCGTGGCGTCGGGGGCGAAGTCGCTGCCGATCAGGAACGAGATCACGCTCGGGTGGTCGCGCAGCCGGGCGGCCTCGGCGGCCATCGAGGCCTTGGCCACGGGATAGTCGGCGTCGCTCCATGTGTCGCCGGACTCGCCGCTGCCGTTGACCTGCCCCTCCCACTTGTCGCAGCACTCCCAGCCCGGCAGCGTGAGGATGCCGTACCGGTCGGCGAGGTCGAAGAACTCGTCCGGCTCGATGTGGCCCTCCAGACGAATGGTGTTGAGGCCGAGATCGAGGGCGTACCTCAACCGGTCCTCGACGTAGGTGCCGTCCCAGCGCAGGAACTCGTCCGGGGACCAGCCGCCGCCCTTGACGAGCAGCCGGCGGCCGTTGATCCGGTACTGGCGGGCGCCGTCGGAGTTCAGCGGCGCCTGCACGTCCCGGATGCCGAAGCTCTCGTGCGCGGTGTCGGACACCGTGCCCGAGACGGACGCGGTGAGATTCAGGTCGTACAGAGGCTGCCCGCCCATGCCCGCCGGCCACCACACCCTGGGGGAGTCGAGGTGCAGTCCGGGTGTGTCGGCCGGGGTGAACGTCACGCTCTTCGTCTCGTGCGCGGCGAGCGGTACGGCCTTGGTGAAGGTGGTCCCGCCGACGCTCCCGGTGACCTCCGCGGTGACGGCCGCGTCCGAGTCGTTGCGGGCCCGCGCCTTCACCGTCAGGTCGGCCGAGGCCAGGGACGGCACGTCCAGCTTCGTCACCACGTGCGCGTCGCGCAGCGCGACCGGGCCGCCGCGACGCACCAGGACGTCCCGCACGATGCCCATGTTCTGGTCCGGGGGCGGCTGCAGCCAGTCGATCCAGCCCATGGTCAGGTTCTTGTTCGGCTCGTTGGGCCGGATGCGGAAGGCGACCGTGTTCGTGCCCGCCCGCACGAGCGGGGTGACGTCCAGTTCGTGGTGGGTGTAGGCACCGGTGACGTCCGCGGTCCCGGCGACCTGCTTGCCGTTGACGTACACGTCGGCCGCCGAGATCACCCCGCTGAAGTCGAGGTAGGTGCGCTGCCCGGTGTCGTCCACCGTGAAGTCGGAGCGGTACCACCACGGCACCTGGAAGTCGGCCTTCGGGATCTTCTGCTGGTTGGTGGAGTAGAAGGGGTCGGCGTGGACACCGTCGGCGAGCAGGGCGGCGAGGACGGTGGAGCGCGGGCCCGCCGGGTACCAGCCGGTGGTCGGATAGCCGGGGGAGGAGACGGCCGACGGGGAGTCGCTCACCTTCGCCGTGGACTGGATCGCGTAGCCGGAGAGGGCGGTGCCGGTCCCGGCGGCGGAGGGGACGCGGGTGACCCGGGCCTGCCCGTGCGGCTCGGCCGGACTCCGGGAACCTGCCCAGGCGCCGGTGTTCAGCGAGCAGAGGAGGCCCACGGTGACGGCGGCCGTGGCGAGGCGGCGGTGGGCGGCGGGGCGAGGGAACACGGCGGTCTCCAGCCTCGGTAAAGTTAGGAAACTTTACTAACCCGCTCAAGCTAGGACGCCGAGTGGGCTGTGTCAATCACCGTGGCCGGAGCGCCCGTCCGCAATGGGCGCGGCGTTCACGTCGCGGACGACCTCCGCTCGAACACCGTCTCCCGCGCCGTACCCAGCGCCGTGGCGACCGCCCCGAGGAGCACGGCGTCCTCGCCCAGCCGGCTCGGGGCGAGTTTGGGCCGCAGCGGGGTGAGTGTGCGCAGGTGTTCCCGGACCGGGCCGAGCAGCAGGTCCACGCTGTGGCCGACACCCCCGCCCAGGACCACCAGGTCGGGGTCGAGCACGGCGGCCGCCGCGGCCACGGTGTGCGCTATCCGCTCGCCCTCCAGTTGCACCGCACGGCGTGCCGCCGCGTTGCCCTGCCGGGCCGCGTCGAAGACGGTCTTCGCCGTGAGCTGCCCGCTCATCCCGAACCGGCGGGCCGCCTCCACGACGGCCACTCCGGACACCGCGTCCTCCAACCGCTCCGGCTTCTGCTGCCCTGGCCACGGCAGGAACCCGATCTCCCCGGCGAGGCCGTGCGCCCCGGTGAACAGCCGCCCCTCACTGACCACGCCCATGCCCAGACCGGTGCCGATCAGGATGTACGCGAAGAGCCGGCTGCCCGCGCCGACGCCGTAGGTGTACTCGCCGAGAGCGGCCAGGTTGGCGTCGTTGTGCACCTCCAGCGGGACGCCGAGCTCGTCACGCAGCCGGTCCAGCAGGCCGGCCCGGCCCCAGCCCGGCAGGTGCATCGCGTACCGAACCCGCCGTTGCCTCTCGTCGTACACACCGGGGGTGCCCACCACCCCGTGCACCACCTCGGCCGGGTCCACACCGGAGCTCGCGACCACCTGCCGGGCCGTGGAGACGACCAGTTCGGCCAGTGCCTCGGAGCCGCGGGCCCGGTTGCGCACATCTGTCCGGGCGACCAGCGTGCCGTCCAGATCGGCGACGGCCACCCGCAGCCAGCCGCGGCCCACGTCCACACCGAGCGCGTACCCGGCCGCCGGGTCGGGGGCGTAGAGCACCGCCGTCCGGCCACGCTCCGGGGCGTGGGTGCCGACCTCTCGGACCAGCCCGGCGGCCTTGAGCGAGGCGAGCGCGCTGGACACCGTCGGCTTGGACAGACCGGTGTCGCGGGCGAGTTGGGCGCGCGAGGCCGCACCGGTTCCGCGCAGCCGGTCCAGCAGCAGCCGTTCGTTGGTGCTGCGCAGACGCTGCCGGTTCCAGGGCTGGTCCTGCTGGTCCACGGCGTCGCTGGCGGGCATCGGATCATTCTCGTTCATGAACGGCGCATACTTGACGCATCTAGTAAGTCTCCTTAACTATATCGGCCACTCGGTGCCACTCGGCCCCGCCGGGCGAGCCCCTCTCCCTGCCGCGCGTCAGGAGTCCCCATGTCCGGTAGCCCGCCACCCACGGGTGGCTTCGTCCGTCGCGTCGGCCTGTTCCAGGCCACCGCCATCAACATGAGCCAGATGTGCGGGATCGGTCCCTTCGTGACAATCCCGCTGATGGTCGCCGCGTTCGGCGGTCCCCAGGCGGTCATCGGGTTCGTCGCGGGCGCGGTGCTGGCCCTGTGCGACGGACTCGTCTGGGCCGAGCTCGGGGCCTCGATGCCCGGCTCCGGGGGCAGTTACGTCTACCTCCGCCAGGCCTTCCAGTACCGCACCGGCCGGCTGATGCCGTTCCTGTTCGTGTGGACGGCGATGCTCTTCATCCCGCTGATCATGTCCACCGGCGTGGTCGGCTTCGTCCAGTACCTGGGCTACCTGGCCCCGGACCTGAGCAAGAACCAGGGCGACCTGGTCGGCCTGGGCGTCATCGCCCTGGTGGTGCTCCTGCTCTGGCGGGGCATCGAGCACATCGCCCGCATCACCGCCGTCATGTGGGCCGTGATGATCGCCTCGGTGCTCCTGGTGATCGTCGCGGCCGCCACGGACTTCAGCCCGCACCTGGCCTTCCACTACCCCGCCCAGGCCTTCGACCTGACGAGCAACCACTTCTGGCTCGGTTTCGCCGGGGGCCTGACCATCGGCATCTACGACTACCTCGGCTACAACACCACCGCCTACATGGGCGCCGAGATCAAGGACCCCGGCCGCACGCTGCCGCGCTCCATCATCTTCTCGATCCTCGGCATCATGGCGATCTACCTGCTGCTGCAGATCGGCACCCTCGGCGTCATCGACTGGAAGCGGATGACCGACCCGCACGACATCGCCTCCACCTCGGTGGCGTCGGCGGTGCTGGAGGAGACGTGGGGCAAGGGCGCCGCCGACACGGTGACCGTGCTGATCCTGATCACGGCCTTCGCCTCGGTGTTCACCGGCCTCCTCGGCGGCTCGCGAGTGCCCTACGACGCGGCCCGCGACCGGGTGTTCTTCCGCCCGTACCAGAAACTGCACCCCCGGCACCGCTTCCCGACGCTGGGTCTGGCCACCATGGGTGTGATCACCGCGATCGGCTTCCTGATCGGCCGGCACACCGACCTGGCGACCCTGATCCAGCTGCTGACCACGGTGATGGTGATCGTCCAGGCGCTGGCCCAGATCATCGCGGTGAGCGTCCTGCGCAAACGCCGGCCGACGCTCGTCCGTCCCTACCGGATGTGGTTCTACCCCGTGCCGGGCATCGTGGCCTTCGTCGGCTGGTGCGTGATCTACGGCTACGCCGACAAGAACTCCCCGGGCCGCCACCCCATCGAATGGTCCCTGGCCTGGCTCGCCCTGGGATGCGTGGCGTACCTGATCTGGGCGCGGCTGGAGAAGGTGTGGCCGTTCGGGGAGAAGGAGATCACCGAGGACTACGCCACACCGGCGGCGCAGGAGGCCGAGCCTGCCGGAACCTGACCGCGGAACACGCGGCGGGGCCGGTCCGCCGTCCGGGACCGGCCCCACTTCCTCCCTTCCGGGGGTCCGATCAGGGCATGGGGGCGCTCTTCGCCGCAGTACCGGCGCACATCAGTCCGAGGATCACGGCCGGCGCACCGATGACGACGTTGTTGACGATCACTCCGGTGTCCGGGCTGCTGCCCACGGTCCAGGGGGCGATGACCATCCAGACGCCCCTGGCACACATGGCCCGGCTCAGGCCGTACATCCATGCTGACGCCGAAGGCTCCCCGAAGGGTCTGCGGCACGTGGCCGTCCTGGTCACCGCCAAGGACGGCGACACGACCCTGGACACCAAAGCGGCCGGCTTCACGGTGGCCTGATCCGAACGTACTGTGCGCCGTCTCCCGGGGCCGGGAAAGCAGGTGGTGACGGCGGCGAACGGGCCGTGGCGGATGTCGGCGGACGGCGAGGAGTGCGAGGTCAGCCGGCCGGACGGGAAGCCGGGCACCTACCACTTCACCTGGCTGACCTGGCCCGGCCCCGGCCTCATGCCCCGCACACACGGCCGTCCGGCCAGTCCTTCCAGGGCCATGATTCGGCAGTGTGCAAAGACCCGTAACGGTGGACATTGCCGATGCGGTGGCTTCCCTCGGTGCGGATCATTGATGGCACCGGAAGGTCTCGTCGCCGAGCGGAGACAAAGGCCAGCCGTATGCGTCCGGGGACGACGAGGAGAAGTCTCACTCCAGATCGGCCTTGCCGCACTCGCAGTTCTCGAGGCCGCGGAGCCGGGCGCGGACCTCGTCGGCTTCGGGGCGGCCCAGCGTTTCCAGGGTGATCAGGGCGTGCTGCCACGCGGTACGAGCCCTGCTCACCTCGCCGGTTGCCTGCAGCGCGTCGCCGAGGCGGGCGAGAGTCCCGGCTTCGTTGGGGGTGTCCTGAAGGTTGCGGAAGAGACCAATGGCGTTCTTGTAGCAGGTGGTGGCCGTCCGGTGTTCCCCGAGTCCGTGGTGGGCGTAGCCCAGGGTGTTCCAGGTGGCCGCCTGCCACCTGAGGTTGCCGACCTCCCTGTGCAGGCCGAGCGCGTACCAGCACAAGGCGATGGCCCGTGCGTGATCCCCGAGCACGGTGTGGCACCAGCCGATCGCGGAGATGCTCTGGGCCGTCCCGGCGCGATTCCCGGCCGCCCGGTAAAGGGCCAGGGACCGCTGGGCGTGGTCGCGTGCCTTCTGGTTCTCGCCACGGCGGTGGGACATCACGACGAGGAGGAGACAGATACCGGCCTGCGCGGAGGTGTCCCCGAGCTCGCCGTACAGCTCGAAGGCACGGTCGATGTGGGTGCGGGCGTCATCGTGGCCCAACTGGATGTACGCGGCGCCGAGGCACTCGTGTCCCCTGGCCTGACTGGCGAGGTCGGACTGTCGCTCCGCGGCGGTCAGCGCAGTGTGCTGGACAGTGACCTGGTCGTGCCAGTACCCCCTCCGCTCGAGGTAGGGCTGGAGCAGCCAGGCGAGCTGCCAGGCGTGAGAGTCCAAGCCGGTCTCGCCGGCCAGCGCGACGACAGCCATCAGCACCTTGTGCTCGGTGCTGAACCAGTCCATGGCCTGCCGGTGGTCGGCGGGCTCCTCCGGCAGAACTCCCTCACCCACGGGGCCCGGGTCGATGTCCGCCCAGTGGGGGGCGATCAGCCGGGTGGCCACCCGCGCGGAGTGCAGATAGTGCTCGCACATCCGGTGCAGGGCGGCCTGTCGCTCATCGGCCGAGGTGCCGGCGTCCAGTAACTCGGTGGCGTAGGCACGGAGGAGGTCGTGGAGGACATAGCGGCAGGGTTCATGTTCGGTGAGCAGGTGAGCCGTGGTCAGCTCGGTGAGGAGCTGCCGCGTCTCGCGGGCGGGGAGACCGGCGAGGCCGGCGGCGACGGGCTCGGACAGGTCGGGACCGGGGTGCAGGGCGAGCAGCCTGAAGAGGCGGGCGGCCGGGGGAGTGAGCACCCGGTACGACCACGAGAACACCGTCCGCGCGTCGCTGAACGCGTCCGTGTCCTGGAAGCCTTCAAGACTGCCATGTGTCTGCCGCAGGACGGCGGCGATGGAGGCGAGGCTGAACGTGGGGTGCGCGGCGGCCCGCGCAGAAACCACAGCCAGGGCCAGGGGCAGCTTCGCGCACAGGGCGACGATCTCTTCCACCGCGTCAGGCTCCGCCGCGACCCGGTCGGAGCCGAGGCGGCGGGCCAGGGCCTCGCGTGCCTCGGCGGTCTTGAGTGGCCCGAGGGCGAGAGGGCTGGCGCCGCTGGCCGCGATCAGACCCCGGAGCTGATCGCGGCTGGTGACGATCACCAGACAGTTCGGCGCGCCGGGTAACAGCGGCCGGACCTGCTCCGCGTCCCGGGCGTTGTCCAGCACGATCAGCATCCGTTTGTCCGCGATGAGGCTGCGGAAGAGGGCGGCCTGGGCGTCGAGTCCGGCCGGGATCCGTTGCGGAGCCACCCCGATGGCCTCGAGGAAGCCCCGTACCGCTTCGGCGGGGCTCATGGCTGAGTCCTCGGGGCCGAAGCCGCGCAGATTGACGAAGAGCTGGCCGTCGGGGAAGCGGTGGGCGATGCGGTGTGCCCAGTGGACGGCGAGGGTCGTCTTGCCGACACCGCCCATGCCGTTGATCGCAGTGATCACCACAGTGGAGGCGGGTTGACGGCCCGGCTCGGGGAGCAGTGCCAGGGCGCGGTCGAGTTCGGCACGGCGTCCGACGAATGTGGGGAGGTCGGCGGGTAGTTGGGCGGGCCGGGTCAAGGAGGGCGGGGACGCGGCGGTGGTCGCCGGGGTCGGCGCCTCGGGGCGGTACGGGACGCCCGGGGCGTCCGTTTCCTCTTCCTCGTTCCGGTGGACGGACGAGGACGGTTCCTGGGTGCGGGAGCTGTCATGGTCACCGGTCCCGTTCTCTCCGGTGACCGGGGGGAGCGTTCCCGTGCCGCCGCCGCTCAACCGCGGGACGGGCCCCGAAGCAGCCTTCGGGCAGATCACGGAGGTGTCGTGGCGGAGTATGGCCAGCTGTATCTTGCGCAGAGCGGGACCGGGCTCCAGCCCGAAATCGTCCGCGAGGAGTCGGCGGACGGCCTCGTAGCGCTGGAGCGCCTCGGCTGTCCGGCCGGACAGATAGAGGGTGCGGATCAGCAGGCTCCATGCCGTCTCTCGAAGGGGGTTGCCGGCGGTCAGCTCTTCGGCCGCGATGACGGCTTGTTCGAGTTCCCCCGCCCGCGCCATCGCCGTGGCGCGTATCTCCCGTGCCGTGAGCCGCACCTCATTGAGCCGGGCGATCTCGGCCAGGGCGAACGCGTGGGCGTCCGCGTCGGTCAGCGGGGATCCCCGCCACAGGGCCAGTGCCGTGTCGATCTCCTGACGGGCGCCCAGGACCTGCCCTTGGTCCAGCAACCGCCGTCCCTCCGCCACGGCCTGCTCGAAGCGGACGCTGTCCCGAGCCTCGACGGGAATGTGCAGGGCGTACCCCGCGGGCGCGCTGACCAGGACTCGGGACTCGCCGCGTTGGCGACGGTCCGGTTCGAGAGCTGCACGCAGCCTGCTGATGTGGGCGTGGACCGAGGAAACGGCGCCGGCCGGCGGACGGCCCTGCCAGAGATCCTCGCACAGGCGGTCCATGGCCACGGAGCGGCCCTCCTCCAGTAGCAGACGGATCACCAGCACACGTCGCATCCGGGGCCCGAGGTCGAGCGGCACCCCGGCCCGGGTGACGGTCAGCGGGCCGAGGAGTCCTATCGCGAACTCGGTCCCGAGCTGGGACGCTTTCCGGCCTTCTGTTGGATCGTTTCTTGCCATGAACGCTCAGGACCGGTGCCTTACGGCGCCGGCATCCTCCTTTTCTCCCTCTCTTCGTACGCCAGACAGGCGGCGCACAAAGCATGTTTACGCGGTCGTAATTATCCATGGCTTGTCGTCCTGCCCTTGTGGCACACCGACTCCGTCTACCGGGGCAAGAGTCGAGCAGCGCCCATTTGCAGAGTGACTGCAAGAGGAAAGCAAGACTTGGCCAAGGGCTCCTGTGCAGCATACGAGGCGAGAGCTCAGCACGAAGTGCCCTGGTGAAGGCGGCCCTTGAATGATTGACGCTGAATCGCCCTTGCTTTCCTGCGATGCGTGCGGTAAGTCGATTCGCAGAGACGACGCAGGCAGTGTGGGGACCAGAAAAGCGTCGCTCAGATATTGCTCAAATGCCTGCCGTCAGCGGGCCTACCGGCGACGGCTGAAAACCGACGCGGTGAGTGCTGCGACTTCTCTGGGATTGCCGTCCCGATTAAGCGGATTCATCGGTCGTTCGGACGAACTGGTGGAGCTGAGAGGACTTGTGCGCACCACGCGACTGCTGACCCTGGCAGGTCCGGCGGGTGTGGGCAAGACACGCCTGGCGCTCGAACTGGCCGGGCTGGAACAGCGCGGCGGGCGCTGTGAGGTCGGGCTGGTGGAACTGGGTTCGGCGAGAACGGGCGAGGAGGTCCGAAGGCGGATCACCGCAGCGCTCGCCGGGGCCGGAGAAGGGCGCGTCCCGATCGCGGGGGCTCGGAGTGCCGCGGACGCCGACCGGGAACGGCTGCTGGTACTGGACAACTGTGAGCACGTGCTCGACGACTGCGGTCTGGCCCTCGGCGCGCTGCTCCCGCGCCATCCGGGCCTGCGCGTTCTGGCTACCAGCCGCGAGTCGCTGCGGCTGCCGGGCGAAACGGTGTACTCGGTGAGCGGCCTCGGCGTGCCGGATGCGCAGGGCGGCGGATCCCTCACCGGCATGCTCGGCTCGGACGCCGTCCGGCTCTTCGTCGAGCGGGCGCGGGCCGCGTCCCGCGAGTTCGAGCTCACCGAGGAGAACGCCCCGCACGTCGCCGCGCTGTGCGCCGGGCTCGACGGGCTGCCGCTGGCACTGGAACTGGCGGCCGGGCTCGTACGGGCATTTCCGCCGGCCGCGGTCCACGACCGGTTGGACGACCGCCTTTCCCTGCTGACCTGCGGCTGGCGTACGGCGGACCCACGTCACCAGAGCCTTCGGTCGGCGATCGAATGGAGCTACGACCTGCTGACGCCGGCGCAGCGGTCACTGTTACGGTCGCTCTCGCTGCTCCCGGGCGGTTTCGGGCCGGACGCCGCCGCAGCGCTCGCCGTGGGCAAGGACATCCCCGCGTCGGCTGTACCGGAACTACTGGCCGCCCTTGAAGCCAAGTCCCTCATCACCCCCTGTACCGACAGGGGGAGTTCCGCACGGTTCCGGATGCTCGAATCCATCCGGTGCTACGGGCAGGAGCGACTCCGCGCCGAGAACGAGGAGGAAGCGGCGTACGACCGACTCGCCCACTGGCTCACGGAACTCGCGCGTCCGCTCCGGGAGGCGGCGCTCACGCCTGCCGAGACCCGCAGGCGGTTGGCTGAGGAACGCGACAACCTCACCTGTCTGCTGGAGTGGCTGAGCGCCGGCGGCGACCCACGCAGGCTCCTCCTCACCAGCGCGCTGGCCGTCGTGGACATCCACCGGGGACGGCCGACGGGCAAGGCGCGGGCGCTGCTGGCCGACGCGCTGGATCGTACGGACCCGGGAGCGGACGACCGTAGCATCGCTCTTGGCGAGGCTGCGCGGCTCGCCGCGGAGGAGGGGGACCACGACGAAGCGATCCGGCTGGCGGATGAGGCCGTGACGCTCGAACGCCGACGCTCGCACCCGAACGACCCGCTGCTCTGCCGCGTACTGCTGACGCGGGGCACCGCCCGGACGCGCCGCGGTGACCAGGGGGCAAGAACTGATCTCCGGGAGTGCTTGGAGATCAGCGACAGGGTCGGCGATCCGGTCACGACAGCGTTCTCTCTGGTCCTCCTCGCGTGGCAGTCACTGCCGGCCGGCGACGTGGCCACGGCGGCACGGCTGATCGACGAGGCCCTGCCGGTTCTGAGAGCGGAGGCGGGCCCGGCCCCGCTGCGCATGACGCTGGTCACCGTCGGCGCCCTGGCACTGGAACGGGACGACCCCGCGACGGCGGAGGCGTACTTCGCCGAGGCTCTGAGCGGCATGGACCACCCGGGCGGAGCAAGCCTCGCGCTCTGGGGCCTGGCCGTCGCGGCGGTGCGCGGCGGCCGCTTCGAGCGCGGGCTGCGGCTGTGCGCGACCGCCGAGACGCAAGGCGCGTTCGACGCCTCCGCACTGCCGCCCTGGTTCCGGGCGCGGGTGGAGGAGGCGGCGGACACGGCGCTCAGGGCACTGCCGAGGGCGCAGGCCGAGGGCGCGCTCGTGGCCGGACGGGAACTGCAGCCACGGCAGACTGTGGAGTACGCGCTGCGCGGACGGCTGGGAGTCCCGGCCCGGCCGGAGGGCATCGTGGACGGCACGGGGGGCGCAACCGCCGGCGACGTCCCGCTCACCCCGCGCGAGCGGGACGTGATCGCCCTGGTGACCACGGGGTTGACCAACCGCCAGATAGCCGCCCGCCTGCACCTGTCGGTACGCACCGTCGAGACGCATGTCCGCAACATCCGCACGACCCTCGGCCTGCGCTCCCGAACCCACGTCGCCGCATGGGCGGCCCGGCAGGCGGTGTGATGTGTGACAGCCGAGGGAGAGCCGGAGCCGGGTGCACGGCGCCCCGGCGCCCCGGCCGAGTCCCCGGGACGTCATTCACCGGCGAAGGCGTGGCACGGGCTGGTCGGTGCGAGTTGAGGAAGGTGGAGAGGAACGTCATGAACCATGCGGGAACGAGGGCCTCGGTGTGGGTCCAGCCGATGACGGCGCACGCGGGCCGAGGAGGGCGGCTGCGCCTTTTCTGCTTCCCCTACGCGGGGAGCGGTACCAGGGCGTTCCGAGGCTGGGCCGAAGAGCTGCCGGACGACATGGACGTGTACGGGATCCAGTTGCCCGGCCGCGACAACAGGCTGGGGGAGAGGCCGCTGGACGACGTCACGGAGCTTCTCGACGAACTGGTGCCCGCGCTGGAGCCGTATGCTGACGGCCCGTTCGCCTTCTTCGGCCACAGCATGGGCGCACTGCTGTGCTGGGAGACCGCCCGGTCCATGTGGCGCGCGCATGGTCTGCTGCCGCGTCATGTCTTCGTCTCCGGCTGCAAGCCGCCGCCCCTGATCGGCGACCGGACCGGTTCGGGCGCTTCGGCTCCCGAATACAGCGACGCCGAACTGATCGAGCGTATACGGGCTTTGGGCGGCACCCCGGAGGAGATCCTCCAGGACGCCGGGCTCATGAGTCTGGTGCTGCCGGCTTTCCGGGGCGATTGCACCATGCTCGCCCGCTACCGCTACGTACCGGGTGAGCCACTGCCCTGCCCGCTGACCGTCTTCGGCGGCGACCGCGATCCGCGTGCCGCTCCCGAAGAACTCGACGGCTGGGCGGAGCTGGTCAAGGAGGCGCCGGACGTGTGCCTGCTGCCGGGGGGTCACTTCTTTCTGCACACGGAGAGGAAGCGGCTGCTGGCGGAGATCTCGGCACGGCTGAGCGGCGGGTACGCGCCGCGTCACGTGTGAGGGTCGCGTGATGTAACGGTGGAGATTGCGGATGCGGTTGCGCCGCTTCACGCGGATCCTTGATGGAGCACGACGTTCCATGGTTCGACCGGAGGAAACAGCCCGCCATGAACCCTTTTGACACTGCAGGCGGTCTGTGTTGGTCGGACTGGACGGACATGCGGCCCGCGAACCTCATCGCGGCGAAGGCCGACTGACGGCCGTGACCCCTGTCCCCCTTTCTTGTCCTTGACCCTCTTCCTTCTTGTCCCTCTTCCTGCTCTTTCCCCGGTGTCCACCGGTGTTCCGAAGTTCGTCGGGCATGTCCGGGGGCGGGAGCGGGGTGTGCTCGGTGCGGCCTTGTCGTGGCCGGGAATCGCCGGCCGGGGTGATGGCGAGTTCCGCGGCCCCGGTCAGGCGGCTTCGGCCGGACGGCATGCGCCCATCGCTTTCTCACCTTGCGAAGTCACCAACGGTCTCAACTGCCTTGCCGTGCGGCGGGCGCTGTGAAGATTGGATGAGTAGTGTCCGGTACTCTGCACCGCGGTTGGCCCCTGTCGTCGGCGCAGCGCGGCATCTGGTTTGCGCAGCAGCTCGACCCGGAGAGCCCGACATACAACACTGCGGAGTACCTGGAGATCGACGGCCCGGTCGACGTTCCCCTGCTCGAGACCGCAGTACGGCGGGTGGTGGCGGAGACCGACACGCTGAACGTGGGCTTCGTCCAGGACGACCAGGGCCCGCGGCAGGTGTACGGGCCGGCGGGCGACTGGCCGTTCGCCGTTCTGGACGTCAGCGCCGAGCCTGACCCGCGAGCTGCCGCCGAGGCGTGGATGAGGGCCGAGATGGCCCGGCCGGTGAGCCTCGAGGCCGGCCGGACGTTCACCCTGGCGCTCCTGCGGACGGGGGCCGACCGCCACTTCTTCTATCTGCGCGGGCACCACCTGGTCACCGACGGGTTCATGTGCGCACTGTTCGCACACCGCGTGGCCGAGGTCTACACGGCTCTGGTGAACGGGAGTCCCGAACGGGAGGACAACAGCGGCGCGCTGGACCTGCTCCTCGCCGACGACACCGCATACCGCGCCTCGGAGCGCTTCGCGCGCGACCGGGACTACTGGCAGGGCAAGCTGGCGGGCCGTCCCGAGGCGGTCACGCTGGCGGGACGGGCAGGCGAACTGTCGCGGAGTTTCCTGCGGCAGACCGCGCAGTTGCCGACCGCGACCTCGGATGCCCTGCGGGCGCTGGCACGCCGGTCAGGAGTGGGCCTGCCCGTTCCACTGATCGCCGCCACGGCCGCGTACCTCAGCCGGATGACCGGCGCCGAGGAAGTGGCCCTCGGTGTCCCCGTTGCCGCGCGGACCGGCGGCGGCCGGGGTATCCGCGGGCCGATGTCCAATGAGCTGCCGCTCTGGCTGGAGGTCCGGCCGGGTATGAGCAGCCGGGAACTCATGCGGCAGGTCTCCGCCGAGATGCGGCAGTTGCTCAAGCACCAGCGTTACCGGTACGAGGACATCAGGCGAGACCTGAACATGGTGGGCAGGGGCCGCCGCCTCGTCGGTCCGATGATCAACATCATGTCCTTCGCCTACGACCTGGTCTTCGGCGCATCCCGAGCCACCATCCGCAACCTGTCGATCGGGCCGGTGCACGACCTGTCCATCTGCGTGGACGACCGGGCGGGCGACGGCACGCTGCGCGTGGACTTCGACGCCAATCCCGCCCTGTACGACGCGGCGGAGAACAGCGCTCATCTGCACCGCTTCATCCACCTGCTGGAGACACTCACCACCGCCGACCCCGAACGACCCGTCGGGGAGTTGGAGGTTCTGGGTGGGGCTGAGCGTGAGCGGGTGTTGGTGGGGTGGAACGACACCGGGCGTGTGGTGGCGCCGGTGACGTTGCCGGGGTTGTTCGAGGCGCAGGTGGCGCGGACGCCGGATGCGGTGGCTGTGGTGGCCGGTGATGTCACTTTCTCCTATGCGGAGTTGAATGCGCGGGCGAATCGGTTGGCGCACGCTTTGATCGAGCAGGGGGCGGGGCCGGAGCGGGTGGTGGCGGTGGCGTTGCCGCGGTCTGCCGAGCTGGTGGTGGCGTTGCTTGCGGTGTTGAAGACGGGTGCGGCTTATCTGCCGGTGGATGGGGAGTATCCGGCGGAGCGGGTTCGTTTGATGCTGGATGACGCCCGTCCGGTGTGTGTGGTGGACGATGTGGCTCAGGTGCGGGGTTGTGGTGAGTGGCCGGAGACGGATCCGGTGGTGCCGTTGGTGGGGTCGCATCCGGCGTATGTGATCTATACGTCTGGTTCGACGGGGCGTCCCAAGGGTGTGGTGGTGCCGCATGCGGGGATTGTGAACCGGTTGTTGTGGATGCAGGCGGAGTATGGGCTGGAGCCTGGTGAGGGGGTTTTGCAGAAGACTCCGTTCGGGTTCGACGTGTCGGTGTGGGAGTTTTTCTGGCCGTTGATTGCTGGTGCGCGGTTGGTGGTGGCGCGTCCGGAGGGGCACAGGGATCCGGCGTATCTGGCGTCGTTGATCCGTGAGCAGGGGGTTACGACGGTGCATTTCGTGCCGTCGATGCTGCGGGCGTTTCTGGAGGAGCCGGCTGCGGCCGACTGCACGGTTCTGCGCAGGGTGTTGTGCAGTGGGGAGGCGTTGTCGGCGGATCTGGCTGGGCGGGCGCAGAGGGTGCTGGGGCCGGTTCTGCACAACTTGTATGGGCCGACGGAGGCGTCGGTGGATGTGACGTCGTGGGTGTGCGGGGACGGCTCGGACGGTGTGGTGCCGATCGGTCGGCCGGTGTGGAACACGCAGGCCTACGTGCTGGATGACGCACTGCGGCCGGTGCCGCCGGGTGTGACCGGGGAGTTGTATCTGGCCGGTGTGCAGTTGGCGCGGGGCTATCTGGATCGGCCGGGCCTGACCGCGGAGCGGTTCCTGGCGAATCCGTTCGGGGGGCCGGGGGCCCGTATGTACCGGACGGGTGACCTGGCCCGGTGGCGGGCGGACGGGGCGTTGGAGTTCGTCGGGCGGGTGGACGACCAGGTCAAGCTGCGTGGGTTGCGTATCGAGCTGGGTGAGATCGAGGCGGTGCTGGCCGGGCATGCGGACGTGGCGCAGGCCGTGGTCGTGGTGCGGGAGGACCGCCCCGGCGACCAGCGGCTGGTGGCCTACGTGGTCCCTGTCGCGGGTGCCCGGGCCGAGGCCGGGGAGCTGCGGGCGTATGCCGGCCGCAGTCTGCCCGAGTACATGGTCCCGGCGGCCGTCGTCGTGCTCGATGCCCTTCCCCTCACGGTCAACGGCAAGCTCGACCGCGCCGCCCTGCCCGCCCCGGTGTTCACCGCTGTGCAGGCCCAGCGCCCAGCGCGCGACGCGAACGAACAACTGCTCTGTGACCTGTTCGCCGAAGTGCTCGGCGCGGACCGGGTGGGGGTCGACGACAGCTTCTTCGATATGGGCGGGGACTCGCTGCTGGTGACCCGGCTGCTGAGCCGGATACGGGTCACCCTGGGCGTCGAACTCCCGATCCGTGCAGTGTTCGAGGCGCCGACGGTCGCGGGCCTCGCCGCCGCGCTGGAGCGGGAAGGCGGGCGTGCCCGCCCGCCGGTACGGCCCACGGAACGCTCGGAGACGCTTCCGCTGTCATTCGCCCAGCGCCGCCTGTGGTTCCTGAACAGGCTGGAGGGACCCGAGGCCGGCGCCGGTTACAACATGCCGTTCGTGCTCCGGCTGGAGGGCGCACTCGACCAGGCGGCCCTCCGGGCCGCGCTCACCGACGTGGTGACGCGCCACGAGAGCCTGCGCACCGTGTTCCCGGAGACCGACGGCGCACCGCGACAGGTCGTACTCGACCCCGCGGCCGTCGCCGTTGCGCTTCCGGTACGCCACGTCGGCCAGGCCGATCTGGACGAGGCACTGGCCATCGGCGCCGCCACCGGCTTCGACCTGACCACCCAGACGCCGCTGCGCGCGGAACTGTTCTCGCTCGGCCCGGACCGGCACGTACTGCTGATGGTGGTGCACCACATCGCGGCTGACGCGTGGTCCATGGTGCCCCTGGCCCGCGATCTGTCCGCGGCCTACGCCGCGCGCTGCACCGACGAAGCGCCGCGGTGGCTGCCGCTGCCCGTCCAGTACGCCGACTACGCGCTGTGGCAGCGGGAACTGCTGGGCGACGAGAGCGACGAGAACAGCCTCGTCTCCCGGCAGGTGGCGTACTGGGCCCGGGCGCTGGCCGGGCTCCCCGCCGAGCTGGACCTCCCCGGTGACCGTCCGCGCCCGGCCGTGGCCGGCCACCGCGGCGGCACCGTGCCGGTGCGTGTCGACGCCGACCTGCACCAGCGGCTCGCGGCGCTGGCCGAGGCCCACGGGGTGACGTTTTTCATGGTGCTGCAGGCCGGCCTGGCAGCGCTGCTGACCAGGCACGGGGCGGGCACCGACATCCCGATCGGATCACCCGTGGCGGGGCGTACCGACGACGCCCTCGACGACCTGGTCGGTTTCTTCGTCAACACTCTCGTCCTGCGGACCGACACCTCGGGAGACCCGGACTTCGGCGAACTGCTCGCCCGGGTACGGGAAACGGACCTGGCAGCGTACGCCCACCAGGACGTGCCCTTCGAGCACCTGGTCGAGGTGCTCAACCCTGTCAGGTCGCTGAGCCGGCACCCGCTCTTCCAGGTGATGCTGACCTTCACGAACGGGCTCGACGCGCAGGTCGACCTGCCCGGCCTGCGCGCCTCGGCCGAACAGGTCGAGTCGGACACGTCGAAGTTCGACCTGGCACTCAACCTCACCGAGTCCTCGACCGCCCACGGCACCCCGGGCGGCATCGCCGGGTACGCCGCCTACAGCAGCGATCTGTTCGAGCACGGCACCGTCGAGGCCTTGATGGCCCGCTTCGTACGCCTCCTGGAGGCGGCCACCGCGGAACCGGGCCGACGGATCGGTGCCCTGGAGATCCTCGGCGCCGCCGAACAGCACCGCCTCCTGGAAGAGTGGAACGACACCGGCACGGCGGCCGAGTCCCCCGTACTGCTGCCGTCGCTGTTCGAGCAGCAGGCCGAGGCCACCCCGCAGGCCCGTGCCGTCGCCGCGGCGGACGCCGAGTTGTCGTACGCGGAGGCCGATGCGCGGGCGAACCGTCTGGCCCATCTGCTGATCTCCCGCGGAGTCGGCCCGGAGCAGGTGGTCGCCGTCGCGCTGCCCGGCTCCGCCGAACTGGTGGTGACACTGCTCGCGGTGCTCAAGGCCGGGGCCGCCTACCTGCCCGTCGACCTCGCGCACCCCGGCTCCCGGATCTCCTACCTGCTCGGGGACGCCGCCCCCGCCCTGCTCCTGACGACCGGCGAGGCGGCGGCCGGACTCCCGCAGAGCTCCGGCACCGCACGCCTGCTGCTCGACGACCCGGCCGTCGTGCGGGAGCTTCAACAGCAGGCCGTCACCCGCCCCACCGACGCCGACCGGGTCACCGCCCTGCTGCCCGACCACCCCGCGTACGTGATCTACACCTCGGGCTCCACCGGCCGGCCGAAGGGCGTGGTGGTCGGACATCGTGGCCTGGCCGGCTACGTGGCCCGCGCCAAGCGCGTCTACACCGGCCTGGACGGAACGGTGCTGATCCCCACACCGCTGTCCTACGACCTGTCCGTCACGGGCCTGTACGGCGCGCTGACCTCCGGCGGGTGCGTGGTCGTGGCCGAACTGGACGACGACCTCTGGCTGGCGGCACAGCTGGCCCGCACCCCGGCGACCTTCATGAAGGCGACCCCGAGCCACCTGGGCATCCTCGCCGCGCTGCCCGCCGGGTTCGCGCCGGTGAAGCAGCTGATGCTCGGCGGTGAGGCACTGCCCGCCGGAGCGCTGCGGGCATGGCGGGATCATCACCCCGAGGTGGCCGTGGTCAACCACTACGGCCCCACGGAGACCACCGTCGGCTGTCTCGACTTCCACCTCGCCCCCGGTGAGGAGCCGGGCGGCCCAGCGGTCCCGGTCGGCCGCCCGATGACGTCCATGCGGGCCTATGTGCTGGACGCCGGGCTCCGGCCGGTGTCGCCGGGAGTGGTCGGGGAGCTGTACATCGCCGGGCCGCAGCTGGCCCGCGGCTACCTCAACCGGCCGGGCCTGACGGCCGAGCGGTTCCTGGCGAATCCCTTCGGCCCCGCGGGCTCCCGTATGTACCGGACCGGCGACCTGGCACGGTGGACCGCGGACGGGGTGCTGGTGTTCGCGGGCCGCGCCGACGAGCAGGTCAAGGTCCGTGGCCACCGGATCGAACTCGGTGAGATCGAGGCCGCGCTGTCCGGCCATCCCTCGGTGGCACAGGCGGCGGTCGCCGTGCGGGAGGACCGGCCGGGGGACCAGCGGCTGGTGGCCTACGTCGTGCCGGCCGATCCCGCGGGGGCGGACCCGGAGACCCTCCGCGCGTACCTGGCGGCTCGGTTGCCGGAGGTCATGGTCCCGGCGGTGTTCACCACCCTCGGCGCGCTGCCGCTGACCAGGAACGGCAAGGTGGACCGGCGGGCCCTGCCCGCACCCGCACGGGCGCAGGTGAACCCCGGCCGATCGCCGCGGACCCCGGAGGAGGAGATCCTCTGCGGGCTGTTCGCCGAAGTGCTGGGCGTCCCCAGGGCCGGGATCGACGACGGGTTCTTCGCCCTCGGCGGTCACTCCCTTCTCGCCACCCGCCTGGTCAGCCGTATCAGGACCGTGCTCGGGGCGGAGCTGCCCATCCGCGCAGTGTTCGAGACGCCGACGGTGGCCGGACTCGCCGCCCGGCTGGACGGCGGCCACGGCCGCAGGCGCCCCCCGGTCCGTCCGTTCACGCGGCGCCCGGAAGCGGTTCCGCTGTCGTTCGCGCAGCGTCGGCTGTGGTTCCTGCACAAACTGGAAGGGGCGAGCCCGAACTACAACCTGCCCTTCGTCGTACGGCTGGAAGGCGAGCTCGACCGTGCCGCACTCGTCGCGGCACTCGGCGACGTCGTGGCCCGGCACGAAAGCCTGCGCACGGTGTTCCCGGATTCCGGCGGGGTGCCGCGCCAGGTCGTCCTCGAGGCCACCTCGGCCGTCGCCGCCCTGGAATTGCCGGTGCACGAGATCGCGGACACCGGCCCGGCGGCCGAGGCGGAACTCGCCGCGGCCGTGGCCGCCGCCGCGGCCCACCGGTTCGAGCTGACCACTGAACCGCCGCTGCGGGCGGAACTGTTCGCACTCGGCCGGGACGTGCACGTGCTGGTGGTGGTCATCCACCACATCGCCGGTGACGGCTGGTCGAACGGCCCGCTGGCCCGGGATCTCTCCGAAGCCTACGCGGCCCGCCGCTCCGGTCAGGCCCCCGGATGGGCACCGCTGCCCGTCCAGTACGCGGACTACACCCTGTGGCAGCAGGAACTGCTGGGCCACGAGAACGACCCGGACAGTGTGATCGCCGGGCAGATCGCCCACTGGGTGAACGCGCTCGACGGACTGCCCGAGGAACTGAACCTCCCCGCCGACCGGCCCCGCCCCGAGGTGGCCAGTTACACCGGCGGAGTCGTGCCGCTCTCGATCGACGCCGAACTGCACGCCCGCCTGGACGTGCTGGCCCGCGAGTCCGGCGCGAGCCTGTTCATGGTGCTGCAGGCCGGACTCGCGGCGCTGTTCACCCGCCTCGGCGCGGGCACCGACATCCCCCTGGGCAGTGCGATCGCCGGGCGCACGGACGACGCGCTCGACGACATCGTCGGTTTGTTCCTCAACACCCTGGTACTGCGGCTGGACACCTCCGGCGACCCGGGCTTCGACGAGCTGGTGGCCCGCGTGCGCGAGACCGCGCTGTCCGCCTACGCCCACCAGGACGTGCCCTTCGAGCACCTGGTGGAGGCGCTGAACCCAACCCGGTCGGCGGCCCGACACCCGCTGTTCCAGACCATGCTTACCCTGCACAACAACGCCGAGCCCCGGCTCGTCCTGCCGGGCCTGCGGGTGAGCCCGGACATGGCCGAGGCCGGCGCGGCAAAGTTCGACCTCACCTTCGACCTCGTCGAGGCTCGTGGTCCGGCCGGTGAGCCCGAGGGACTCGGCGGTCGCCTCGAGTACAGCACCGATCTGTTCGACCACGGCACGGCGGAGGATCTGGCGGTCCGCTTTGTGCGGTTGCTGGAGGCGGTGGCAGCTGATCCGGGTCGGCGGGTGGGGGAGTTGGAGGTTCTGGGTGGGGCTGAGCGTGAGCGGGTGTTGGTGGGGTGGAACGACACCGGGCGTGTGGTGGCGCCGGTGACGTTGCCGGAGTTGTTCGAGGCGCAGGTGGCGCGGACGCCGGACGCGGTGGCTGTGGTGGCCGGGGATGTGGTGCTGTCGTATGGGGAGTTGAATGCGCGGGCGAATCGGTTGGCGCATGCTTTGATCGAGCAGGGGGCGGGGCCGGAGCGGGTGGTGGCGGTGGCGTTGCCGCGTTCTGCCGAGCTGGTGGTGGCGTTGCTTGCGGTGTTGAAGACGGGTGCGGCTTATCTGCCGGTGGATGGGGAGTATCCGGCGGAGCGGGTTCGGTTGATGCTGGATGATGCCCGGCCGGTGTGTGTTCTGGATGATCCGGCTGGGGTGCGGGAGGTCGACGGGTGGCCGGAGGGCAATCCCGGTGACGGTGAGCGGGTGGTGCCGTTGGTGGGGTCGCATCCGGCGTATGTGATCTATACGTCTGGTTCGACGGGGCGTCCTAAGGGTGTGGTGGTGCCGCATGCGGGGATTGTCAACCGGTTGTTGTGGATGCAGGCGGAGTATGGGCTGGAGCCTGGTGAGGGGGTTTTGCAGAAGACTCCGTTCGGGTTCGACGTGTCGGTGTGGGAGTTCTTCTGGCCGTTGATTGCTGGTGCGCGGTTGGTGGTGGCGCGTCCGCAGGGGCACAGGGATCCGGCGTATCTGGCGTCGGTCATCCGTGAGCAGGGGGTTACGACGGTGCATTTCGTGCCGTCGATGCTGCGGGCGTTTCTGGAGGAGCCGGCTGGGGCCGACTGCACGGGTCTGCGCAGGGTGTTGTGCAGTGGGGAGGCGCTGCCGGCGGATCTGGCTGGGCGGGCGCAGGGGGTGCTGGGGCCGGTTCTGCACAACTTGTATGGGCCCACGGAGGCGTCGGTCGACGTCACCTCATGGGCATGCGGGGACGGCTCGGACGGTGTGGTGCCGATCGGTCGGCCGGTGTGGAACACGCAGGCCTACGTGCTCGACGCGGGGCTGCGGCCGGTGCCGCCGGGTGTGACCGGGGAGTTGTATCTGGCCGGTGTGCAGCTGGCGCGGGGCTATCTGGACCGGCCGGGCCTGACCGCGGAGCGGTTCCTGGCGAATCCGTTCGGGGGGCCGGGGGCCCGTATGTATCGCACGGGTGACCTGGCCCGGTGGCGGGCGGACGGGGTGCTGGAGTTCGTCGGGCGGGTGGACGACCAGGTCAAGCTGCGTGGGTTGCGTATCGAGCTGGGTGAGATCGAGGCGGTGCTGGCCGGGCATGAGGATGTCACTCAGGCCGTGGTCGTGGTGCGGGAGGACCGTCCCGGTGACCAGCGGCTGGTGGCCTACGTGATGGCCGCGTCGGGAGCGGTGGTGGATCCGGCCGGGTTGCGGGCGTATGCCGCTCGTGTGCTGCCGGAGCTCATGGTCCCGTCCGTGGTGATGCCACTGGAGGCCCTGCCACTGACGCCGAGCGGGAAACTGGCCCGCCGGGACCTGCCCGACCCCTCAGTGACGGAGCCCCGACGGGCCCCGCGCACGGCGGCGGAGGAGACCTTGGCCGGCCTGTTCGCGGAGATGCTCGACGTCTCCGAGGTCGGCGTCGACGACGGGTTCTTCGCCCTCGGTGGCCATTCCCTACAGGGGATCAGGCTGCTGAGCCGCATCCGGTCCGTGCTCGGGGCGGAGCTCTCGGTACGGGACCTGTTCGAGGCGCCCACGGTGGCGGGCCTGGCAGCCCGGATCGATGTCGGGGGCGAAGAACGGCCGGCGCTGCGCGCGGCGGCCCACCGACCCGACGTGCTTCCGTTGTCGTTCGCGCAGCGCCGGCTGTGGTTCCTGCACAAACTGGAAGGGCCCAGCCCGACCTACAACATGCCCTTCGCGCTGCGCCTGCGGGGCGGGGTGGACCACGCCGCGCTGCTTACGGCCCTCGCCGACGTGGTCACGCGGCACGAGGTACTGCGGACGGTCTACCCCGAGGTCGACGGGACCCCGCGGCAGGTGATTCTCGCCCCGGAACAGGCCGCACCCGGACTGCCGGTCCGCGAGGTGGACGAAGCGGGGCTCGCCGATGCGCTCACCGCCGCGGCCGGCCACCGGTTCGACCTGACCAGTGGGCCACCGTTCCATGCCGAGTTGCTCGCCCTCGGCGCCGACGAGCACGTGCTGGTGCTCGTCCTGCACCACATCGCCGGGGACGGCTGGTCGAACGGCCCGCTGGCCCGGGATCTCTCCGAGGCCTACGCGGCCCGCTGCTCCGGTCAGGCCCCTACGTGGGCGCCGCTGCCCGTCCAGTACGCGGACTACACCCTGTGGCATCACGACCTCCTGGGACGTGAGGACGACCCGGAGAGCCTGATCTCCCGACAGACGGCGTACTGGGCCGATGCACTGGCAGACCTCCCGGAAGAACTGGCACTCCCTGCGGACCGGCCTCGCCCGGCAGTGGCCGGCCACCAGGGCGGACGCGTGCCGTTCGCCCTGGGCGCGGCGGCACACGCCCGGCTCCGCGAGCTCGCCCGGGACTGCGACGCCAGCCTGTTCATGGTGCTGCAGGCTGCGCTTGCCGCTCTGCTCAGCAGGCTCGGGGCCGGAACCGACATACCTCTGGGCACGCCGATCGCGGGCCGCACCGACGACGCGCTCGACGAGGCGGTCGGCTGCTTCGTCAACACCCTCGTGCTGCGGACCAGCACCTCGGGCAACCCCGCCTTCACCGACCTGGTGGCCCGTGCCCGCCAGACCAGTCTGTCCGCTTACGCCCACCAGGACGTGCCCTTCGAGCACCTGGTCGAGGTACTCGAACCGGCCAGGTCGCTCGCCCGGCACCCGCTGTTCCAGGTGATGCTGGTCCTGGACGACAACACCGAGCCCCGGCTCGACCTGCCCGGCCTGCAGGCCAACCCGCTGCCGGTCGGGACCGCGGCGGCGAAGTTCGACCTCTCCTTCACCGTGGCCGAGCAGGACGGCAAGGATGGCGATGCGGTCGGGATCAGCGGTGCCCTCGACTACGCGAGCGACCTGTTCGACCATGGCACGGTCGAGTTGCTGGTGGCGCGCTTTGTGCGGTTGTTGGAGGCGGTGGCGGCTGATCCCGGTCGGCGCGTCGGGGAGTTGGAGATTCTCGACGGTGTCGAGCGTGAGCGGGTGTTGGTGGGGTGGAACGACACCGGGCGTGTGGTGGCGCCGGTGACGTTGCCGGGGTTGTTCGAGGCGCAGGTGGCGCGGACGCCGGACGCGGTGGCTGTGGTGGCCGGTGATGTCACGTTCTCCTATGCGGAGTTGAATGCGCGGGCGAACGGGTTGGCGCACGCTTTGATCGAGCAGGGGGCGGGGCCGGAGCGGGTGGTGGCGGTGGCGTTGCCGCGGTCTGCCGAGCTGGTGGTGGCGTTGCTTGCGGTGTTGAAGACGGGTGCGGCTTATCTGCCGGTGGATGGGGAGTATCCGGCGGAGCGGGTCCGGTTGATGCTGGATGACGCCAGGCCGGTGTGTGTGGTGGACGATGTGGCTCAGGTGCGGGGTTGTGGTGAGTGGCCGGAGACGGATCCGGTGGTGCCGTTGGTGGGGTCGCATCCGGCGTATGTGATCTATACGTCTGGTTCGACGGGGCGTCCCAAGGGTGTGGTGGTGCCGCATGCGGGGATTGTGAACCGGTTGTTGTGGATGCAGGCGGAGTATGGGCTGGAGCCTGGTGAGGGGGTTTTGCAGAAGACTCCGTTCGGGTTCGACGTGTCGGTGTGGGAGTTTTTCTGGCCGTTGATTGCTGGTGCGCGGTTGGTGGTGGCGCGTCCGCAGGGGCACAGGGATCCGGCGTATCTGGCGTCGTTGATCCGTGAGCAGGGGGTTACGACGGTGCATTTCGTGCCGTCGATGCTGCGGGCGTTCCTCGATGAGCCGGATGCCGATGTGGCCGGTCGCATCCTGCGCAGGGTGTTGTGCAGTGGGGAGGCGTTGTCGGCGGATCTGGCTGGGCGGGCGCAGAGGGTGCTGGGGCCGGTTCTGCACAACTTGTATGGGCCGACGGAGGCGTCGGTGGATGTGACGTCGTGGGTGTGCGGGGACGGCTCGGACGGTGTGGTGCCGATCGGTCGGCCGGTGTGGAACACGCAGGCCTACGTGCTGGACGCGGGTTTGCGGCCGGTGCCGCCGGGTGTGACCGGGGAGTTGTATCTGGCCGGTGTGCAGTTGGCGCGGGGCTATCTGGATCGGCCGGGCCTGACCGCGGAGCGGTTCCTGGCGAATGCGTTCGGGGGGCCGGGGGCCCGTATGTATCGCACGGGTGACCTGGCCCGGTGGCGGGCGGACGGGGCGTTGGAGTTCGTCGGGCGGGTGGACGACCAGGTCAAGCTGCGTGGGTTGCGTATCGAGCTGGGTGAGATCGAAGCGGTGCTGGCCGGGCATGAGGACGTGGCGCAGGCCGTGGTCGTGGTCCGGGAGGACCGCCCCGGCGACCAGCGGCTGGTGGCCTACGTGATGGCCGCGTCGGGAGCGGTGGTGGATCCGGCCGGGTTGCGGGCGTATGCCGGCCGCAGTCTGCCCGAGTACATGGTCCCGGCGGCCGTCGTCGTGCTCGATGCCCTTCCCCTCACGGTCAACGGCAAGCTCGACCGCGCCGCCCTGCCCGCCCCGGAAGTCGACGCACCGGCTGTCGGCCGGGCTCCGCGCACGGCCGCGGAGGAGATCCTGGCCGGTCTGTTCGCCGAGGTGCTCGGCGTCCCCGGGGTCGGCGTCGACGACGGGTTCTTCGATCTCGGCGGGCACTCGCTGCTGGCAACCCGGCTGATCTCCCGCATCCGGTCCGTGCTCGGGGCGGAGCTCTCGGTACGGGACCTGTTCGAGGCGCCCACGGTGGCGGGCCTGGCAGCCCGGATCGATGTCGGGGGCGAAGAACGGCCGGCGCTGCGCGCGGCGGCCCACCGACCCGACGTGCTTCCGTTGTCGTTCGCGCAGCGCCGGCTGTGGTTCCTGCACAAACTGGAAGGGCCCAGCCCGACCTACAACATGCCCTTCGCGCTGCGCCTGTCCGGAGACCTGAACGCCGGTGCCCTGCACGCCGCCCTGAACGACGTCGTCGCCCGGCACGAGACCCTGCGCACGGTCTTCCCCGAGGTCAGCGGGGACCCGCGACAGGCGATACTCGGCCCGGACGAGGCGGTGGTCGAGCTCCCGCTCCACCAGGTCGGCGAGGACGGGCTCACCGGGGCGCTGGCCGCCGCGGCCGGATACCGGTTCGATCTGACGACCGAAGCGCCGCTGCGGGCCTTTCTGTTCGCGCTCGGCCCGGACGAGCACGTGCTGCTGCTGGTGATCCACCACATCGCGGGTGACGGCTGGTCGAACGTCCCGTTCGCCCGGGACCTCTCGGTCGCCTACACGGCCCGCTGCTCCGGCCGGCCTCCCCAGTGGGCACCGCTGCCCGTCCAGTACGCCGACTACGCGCTGTGGCAGCGCGACCTCCTCGGCAGCGAGGACGACCCGAACAGCCTGATCTCCGCACAGATCGCCCACTGGGAGCGCACGCTGGGCGGGCTGCCCGAGCAGCTGGACCTGCCCACCGACCGGCCCCGTCCGGCGGTGGCCGGCCACCGCGGCGGGAGGGTGCTGTTCACGCTGGACGCGGGCCTGCACCTCCGGCTTGCCGAACTGGCGCGTGAACGCGGAGCGACCCTCTTCATGGTGTTGCAGGCCGGGCTCGCCACCCTGCTCAGCAGGCTCAGCGGGGGTACGGACATCCCCATCGGCAGCGCCATCGCCGGGCGTACCGACGAGGCCCTCGACAACCTCGTGGGTTTCTTCGTCAACACGCTCGCGCTCCGCCTGGACACGTCGGGGGACCCGTCCTTCGCCGGTCTGCTGGAGCGGGTACGCGAGACCGACCTCGCCGCCTACGCCAACCAGGACGTTCCCTTCGAGCAGCTGGTCGAACTGCTCAACCCGGTCAGGTCGGCCGCCCGGCACCCGCTGTTCCAGGTGATGCTGACGTTGCAGAACAACGCCGACCCCGAATTCGCCATGCCCGGCCTCAGGGTGACCCCCGACATCGCCGAAGTGGGCGCGGCGAAGTTCGACCTGCTGTTCAGCCTCACCGACAGGTACACCGAGGACGGCGGCCCGGACCGGGTCGACGGGGTACTCGAGTACAGCGCGGACCTGTTCGACCACGGCACCGCCGAGGCGCTGGCGGCACGCTTCGTGCGACTGCTCGAAGCCGCGGCGACCGGGCCGGACCGGTCCATCAGCTCCTTCGACCTCACCGACGCGGCCGAGCGCGAGCGCCTGCTGGTGACGTGGAACGGCACCGAGTCCGAGTTCCCGCTGACGCTGCTGCCGGAGGCGTTCGAGGCGCAGGCGGCGCGGACGCCACACGCGGTCGCTGTGACCGACGGCGGCACCGACCTCAGCTACACCGAGCTGAACGCACGGGCCAACCGGCTGGCGCATCTGCTCATCGGCCGCGGACTGGGCCCGGAGCAGGTCGTGGCGGTCGCCCTGCCGCGCTCCGCCGACCTCGTCGTCGCGCTGCTGGCCGTGGTCAAGGCGGGCGCCGCGTACCTGCCCGTGGATCCGGCCCACCCGGCCGCGCGGCTCCGCTACGTGCTGGACGACGCCCGCGCGACCTGCGGGCTCACGCTGAGCACGCTCGCCGCGGACCTGCCGGAGACCGGCCTGCACTGGCTCGCGGTCGACGACCCCGAGGTGGCACGCGCCGCCGGCGAACAGCGGGAGCACGACCCGTCCGACGCCGACCGGAATGCGGCGCTGCGGCCGGCGCATCCCGCTTATGTGATCTACACCTCGGGCTCCACGGGCCACCCCAAGGGCGTGCTCGTCGAGCACCGTGCCCTGGCGGCTTACCTGGACTTCGCCCGCCGGGCCTACCCCGGCACAGCAGGGACGGCGCTGCTGCATTCGCCGGTCTCCTTCGACCTGACCGTCACGGCGCTGTTCGCGTCGCTGACCGCGGGCGGACGGGTGCTGGTCGGCGACCTGTCCAACGGATCGTCGGCCCCGGGTCCGTACACGTTCCTCAAGGCGACGCCGAGCCACCTGGCGCTGCTGGGCGTCTCACCCGGGCAGGAGGCGGCGGTCGCGGAGCTGGTCGTGGGCGGCGAGCAGCTCACCGGTGAACTGCTCGCGCCATGGCGGCGGTCGCACCCGCAGGCCACCGTGGTCAATGAGTACGGGCCGACGGAGGCCACGGTCGGCTGCGTCACGTTCCGCGTGCCGCCCGGGGCCGGAATCGCGAACGGACCGATGCCGGTCGGGCGTCCCGTCCCGAACACGCGGGCATACGTGCTCGACGCGGGGATGCGGCTGGTACCGCCGGGCGCGACCGGAGAGCTGTACCTTGCCGGGGCGCAGCTCGCCCGTGGCTACCTGAACCGGCCCGGCCTGACCGCCGAGCGGTTCGTGGCCGACCCGTTCGGCGGGCCGGGGGCCCGGATGTACCGGACCGGGGACCTGGCCCGATGGACCCCCGGCGGGGATCTCGTCTTCGTCGGCCGCGCCGACGAACAGGTCAAGGTCCGCGGGTACCGGATCGAACCGGCGGAGATCGAGGCGACTCTGTCCCGGCACGAGGCCGTGGCCCAGGCCGCGGTCGTAGCCCGGGAGGACGAGGCGTCCGGCGCCCACCTGGTGGCCTACGTCGTGCCCGCGGCCGACGGGCGGCGGGACGGCGAGGCGGCCCGGGCCCAGCTCGGCGAATGGCAGGAGGTGTACGACTCCCTCTACGGCACCGAGCGGGCCGCCGAGGAGCCGTCCCCGTTCGGCGAGGACTTCGTCGGCTGGACCAGCAGCTACGACGGGGAGCCGATCCCGGTCGGGCAGATGCGCAAGTGGCGGGACGCCACCGTCGCGCGCATCCGGGAGCTGCGGCCACGCCGTGTGCTGGAGATCGGCGTGGGCAGTGGCCTGCTGCTCTCCCAGCTCGCGCCCGACTGCGAGGCCTACTGGGGCATCGACATCTCGGCGGACGCCGTCGAACGACTGCGGGCCCAGGTGGCCGAGCGGGGCCTGGACGAACGCGTGGAACTGCGCGTCCAGCCCGCCACGGACGCCAACGGGCTGCCGGCCGGCTACTTCGACACGGTGGTGATCAACTCGGTGGTCCAGTACTTCCCGGACGCCGCCCATCTCACCGACGTGATAGGCACGGCGCTGGAGCGGCTGGCCCCCGGCGGCGCCCTGTTCCTCGGCGACGTGCGTGATCTGCGGGCCCTGCGGTGTCTGCACACGGCGGTACAGCTGCGCCGCGCCACGTCGTCGGCCGACATCGCCGTGGTACGCCGCGCGGTGGAACAAGCGGTGCTGCTGGAGAAGGAGCTGCTGCTCGACCCCGCGTTCTTCACCGCGCTCGCGGACCGGCGGGACGACATCGCCGGCGTCGACCTGCAGGTCAAGCGCGGCGCCTACGTCAACGAGCTGTGCCGCTACCGGTACGACGTCGTGCTGCACAAGCAGCCGGCCACCGGGCTGCAGCAGCTGGAGGCGGCCCCGGAGCTGCGATGGGGCCACGACGTCACCGCGCTGGACGCGCTCGAACGGGACCTCGCCGAGAACCGCGTGCCCGCGCTGCGGGTGACCGGGGTGCCGGACGAGCGGGTCGCCGACGAGGCCGCCGCCCTGCGCGCCCTGGACGAGGGAAGGCCGCTGCCCGAACTGCTCGCCCTGCTCGGGGCCGCTGAGCGGTCGTCGGCTCCGCGCCTCGGCCCGGACGACTTCTGCGCACTGGGCGAGCGCGCCGGCTACCGGGTGGCGGTGACCCGGTCCGGCGACGACGCGGAGAGCCTCGACGTGCTCTTCGTGGACCCGGCCGTGACCGCGCTCGGTGGTGTCCACCGTCCGGCCCCGTCGGCCGCGCCGCCGACGGCGCTCGCCAACGACCCGGCGGCGGCCGGGCAGCGCGGCGCACTGGTCGCCTCACTGACCATGTCGCTGCGGGAGCAGTTGCCCGAGTACATGGTCCCGGCCGCCGTGGTGGTCCTCGACGAGCTTCCCCTGACCGCGCACGGGAAGCTCGACCGGGCGGCGCTCCCCGCGCCGTACCTCGGCTCCCTGGCGGGCTCGCGGCGGCCGGCCACGCCCCGGGAGCAGGTGCTGCGCGACCTGTTCGCTCAGGTACTCGGCGTCGCGGCGGTCGGCGTCGACGACAACTTCTTCGCCCTCGGCGGGCACTCGCTGCTGGCCACCCGGCTGATCAGCCGTATCCGTGCCGCCCTCGGTGTCGAACTCGCCGTCCGGACGGTGTTCGAGGCGCCCACGGTCGCCGGGATCGCCGAACGGCTGAGTGAAGCGGAGGCACACCAGGACGACGTGCGGCCGGCCCTGCGGCCCATGCCCAGGCCCGAGGTGGTGCCGCTGTCCTTCGCACAGCAGCGCCTGTGGTTCCTGCACCGCCTGGAGGGGCCGAGCGCGACGTACAACATGCCGATCGCCCTGCGCCTGCGCGGAGAAGTGGATCAGAAGGCGCTGCGGGCCGCGCTCGCCGACGTCGCGGCACGGCACGAAAGTCTGCGCACCGTGTTCCCGGTGGCGGGCGGCGTGCCCCGGCAGCTCGTCCTCGGCGCGGCCGACGCCCGCCCCGAACTGATCGTTCGGCACCTCGACGAGACCGGGCTGCGCACGGCCGTACGCGAGGCGGCGCGCTACCCCTTCGACCTCGCGGTCGACCTGCCGCTGCGGGCGGAACTGTTCGTTTTGGGCGAGCGTGAACACGTACTGGTCGTGCTGGTGCACCACATCGCCGGCGACGGATGGTCGATGGCCCCGCTCTCGCGGGACCTCGCGACCGCCTACGCCGCGCGGAGCCGGGGCGAGGCACCGTCATGGGCGCCGCCGGCGGTCCAGTACGTGGACTACACGCTCTGGCAGCGCGCTCTGCTCGGAGACGAGACGGACCCCGACAGCCTGCTCGCCCGGCAGGTGGCGTACTGGGCCGAGACCCTGGCGGACCTGCCCGAGCAACTCGCGCTTCCGGCGGACCGCCCCCGCCCCGCCGTGTCCACCTACCGCGGCGAGATGTTCGGCTTCGACCTGAGCCCCGAACTGCACCGCAGGCTGGCGGGCCTCGCCCGGGTCGAGGAAGCCAGCCTCCACATGGTGCTGCACGCCGGCCTGGCCGCCCTGCTGACCAGGCTCGGTGCCGGTACGGACCTGCCGATCGGCAGCGGGGTCGCCGGGCGGCGCGACGAGGCGCTCGACGACGCGATCGGGCTCTTCGTCAACACGCTGGTGATGCGGACGGACACCACGGGCGACCCGTCGTTCGGTGAACTGCTGCGGCGCGTGCGGGATACCGCTCTGACCGCGTACTCGCACCAGGACGTGCCCTTCGAGCACTTGGTGGAGGTACTGAACCCGGTCCGCTCCCCGAACCGCCACCCGCTGTTCCAGGTGGCGCTGGTGCTGCAGAACACACCGGCCGCCGGCCTGGCGCTGGCCGGTGTCGACGTGACGCCGGAGCCGGCCAGTTCGGGGACGTCGCGGTTCGACCTGTTCTTCAGCGTCACCGAACGGCCCGCGCCGCAGGGGGCGCCGGCCGGTTCCTTCGGCGGGGTGCGCGCCACCGTGGAGTACAGCACCGACCTCTTCGACCGGCAGACCGTCGAGTCGATGGCCGCACGGTGGATCCGGCTGCTGGAGGCGGTGACCGCTGACCCGGCGCAGCCCATCGGCCAGGCCGACCTCCTCACGCCCGCCGAGCGGACCCGGATGCTTGGCGCAGCCGACGACCGGATCGCCCTGGCCGGCCTGCCGGCGCTGTTCGAGGCGCAGGCGGCCCGGACTCCGGACGCGGCGGCCGTCATCGCCGGGGACCTCACCCTGTCGTACGCGGAGCTGAACACGCGGGCCAACCGCCTGGCCCACCTGCTGATCTCGCGCGGCGTCGGGCCCGAGCAGACCGTCGCGCTGGCCTTCCCCCGCTCCGCCGAACTGATCGTCGCGGTCCTCGGAACGCTCAAGGCGGGGGCGGCCTACCTCCCGCTGGACCTCGGCTACCCGGCGGAGCGCCTCGCGTTCATGCTCGCCGACGCCCGCCCGTCGCTGCTGCTGACGGGTGGCATCGGCGGCGCCGAGATTCCCGGGGCCGCCGGCCTGCCCAGGCTGGACCTGGACGCCGGCGGGCAGCTCACCGCGGACCTGGCCGGCCGGGCGTGCACCGACCCCGGTGACGCCGACCGGGTACGGCCACTGGCACCGGCCAACCCGGCCTACGTCCTGTACACATCCGGCTCGACCGGCAGGCCCAAGGGTGTGGTGGTCACCCACGCCGGTGCGGCCGGCCTGGTGGCGACACAGACGCGGGCCTTCGGCGCCGGACCGGGCAGCCGGGTCCTGCAGTTCGCCTCGCCGAGCTTCGACGCGGCGTTCTGGGAGCTGTGCATGGCGCTGCTGACCGGTGCGGCACTGGTGGTGGCGCCGGCCGAACGGCTGCTGCCCGGCCCGGACCTCGCCGCGCTGGCGGCCGAGCACGGTGTGACCCATCTGACGGTGCCGCCGGTGGCGCTCGGGGTGATGACGCCCGACCAGCTGCCGACGGTGACCACCCTGGTGGTGGCCGGTGAGGCCTGCCCGCCGGAGACGGTGGCGGCCTGGAGCCGCGGCCGGCGGATGGTCAACGCCTACGGGCCGACCGAGTCGACGGTCTGCGGCACGATGAGCCGGCCGCTGTCCGGCGAGGGCGGCGTGCCGCCCATCGGCACGCCGATCCTCGGCACCCGGGCCTATGTGCTAGACGCCGGGCTGCGCCCGGTGCCGCCGGGCGTGGTGGGCGAGTTGTATCTGACGGGCGCGGGCCTGGCCCGCGGCTACCTCGGACGGTCCGGCCTGACCGCCGAGCGGTTCCTGGCCTGTCCGTTCGCCGAGCCGGGTACGCGGATGTACCGCACGGGGGACCTCGCGCGGTGGAACTCCGAGGGCGATCTGGAGTTCGCCGGGCGGGCCGACGAGCAGGTCAAGGTGCGGGGCCATCGGATCGAGCTGGGTGAGGTGGAGTCCGCGATGGCCGCCCATCCCGGCGTGGGGCAGGCGGTCGCGGTGGCCCGCCAGGACGGGCCCGGCGGAAGCCGCCTGGTCGGGTACGTCGTACCGGGGAAGGACACCGAGGAGACCGCGAGCGGTGCGGCCACCGCGGACACCGGTGGTGCGCCGGACGGGTCCGACCGGGTGCTGGGCGAGTGGCGGCAGCTGTACGACACGCTGTACGGCGAGTCGGAGCCGGCCCCGTTCGGCGAGGACTTCACCGGCTGGAACAGCAGCTACGACGGGGAGCCGATCCCGGAAGACGAGATGAGGCAGTGGCGGGACGCGACCGTCACGCGGATCCGTGAGCTGCGGCCCGGGCGCATCCTGGAGATCGGGGTCGGCCGCGGCCTGATCCTCTCCCAGCTCGCCGCGGACTGCGACGAGTACTGGGGCACCGACCTGTCGGCGGCGGTGATCGAGTCCCTGGCGGCACAGGTCGCCGATGAGCCGGCGATCGCCGGCAAGGTGCAGCTGCGGGCACAGCCCGCGGACGACCTCACCGGGCTGCCCGAGGGCTGCTTCGACACCGTGGTGCTCAATTCGGTCGCCCAGTACTTCCCGGACGCCGACTACCTGACCGAGGTGATCGGCAACCTGATGCGACTGCTGGCGCCGGGCGGTGCCCTGTTCCTGGGTGACATCCGCAACCTGCGGCTGCTGCCGATGCTGCAGGCGGCCACGGGCAACGCGGGGCAGGAGCGGGAGCTGCTGGTCGATCCGGACTACTTCCCGGCCCTGGCCGGTGTGGTGCCGGGGGTCGGCTCCGTGGACATCCGCCTCAAGCGGGGGCGGTACCACAACGAGCTGTCCCGCTACCGCTACGACGCCGTGCTGCACCGCTCGCCGCTGGCGTCACCGCCCCGGCCGTTCGGGGACGCACCGGTGATGCGCTGGCAGGACCTGGCCGGCGGAACGGAGGGACTGGCCGCGCTGCTGGGCGAGGGCCGTCCGGACCGGCTGCGGGTCACCGGCATTCCCAACGCCCGGCTGGCGGGCGAGGCTACCGTCGCGCCGGTCGCGGCCGTGGACCCGGAGACCCTGTGCGAGCTGGGCGAAAGGCTCGGGCTGTGGGTGGCCGTCACCTGGTCGGGCGCGGAAGGGGACGACTGTTTCGACGTGCTGTTCGCCGACGCCGGCGACGGTGCCGGCACCGCGGTCACCGGGGGGTACCTGCCGGTGGCCCCCGCGGTGGCGGACCGGTCGTCGCTGAGGGCCTTCACCAACGACCCGGCGGCTGTGACGGCGCCGGTGGCGCTGGGCACCTCGGTGCGTGCCTGGCTGCGGAAGAAGCTGCCGGAATACCTGGTTCCGTCGGCCGTCGTCACGCTCGACGCCCTGCCGCTGACGCCGAACGGGAAGGTCGACCGCAAGGCGCTGCCCGCGCCGGAGCAGCCCGGCACCCCGGCGGGCCGCCCGCCCACCACCGCACGGGAGCGCCTGCTGCGCGACATCTTCGCCGACGTACTCGGCCTCCCGACCGTCGGCGTCGACGACAACTTCTTCGACATCGGCGGCGACAGCATCGTCTCCATCCAGGTGGTCAGCAAGGCCCGCGCCGCAGGGCTCGCGATCGCCCCCCAGGACGTGTTCCGGCACCGCACCGTGGCGGAACTGGCCGCGGCTGCCCAAACCCTCGGCGGGGAGGCGGAGGCCGAGGCGCCGCAGGCGGGCATCGGCACGGTGCCGCTGACACCGGCCCTCCACGCGCTGCGCGAGCGGGACCCGGACCCCGGCACCCGGTACGAGGCCATGACAGTGGAGGTCCCGGCCGGGCTGGACGCGGAGCGGCTCGAAGCGGCTCTGCAGGCGGTCCTTGACCATCACGACGCGCTGCGCACGCGTCTGACCCGTGTCCCCGGCGAGCCCCCGCGGACGGGCCCGGACGAGTGGCTGCTGGAGGTGACGCCGCCCGGTACGGTCCGGGCCGCGGACTGCCTGCACCGGGTCGTCGTCGCGTGCACCGAGGACCTGACCGCCGCGGAGGAACGGGCGGCGTCGGCCCGCCTCGCCCCGGCGTCCGGGGTGATGGTCCAGGCGGTCTGGTTCGACGCCGGCCCCGGCCGGCCCGGGCGGCTGCTGCTCGTGCTGCACCGCCTCGTCACGGACCCCGAGTCCTGGCGGATCCTGCTGCAGGACATCACCGCAGCCTGCGCGGCGTCCGGTGAGGGCCGGCGCCCGGAACTCGCCGCGGTCGGCACGTCGTTCCGGCGATGGGCCCAGCACCTGCGCGCCCAGGCACGGGACGCGCGGCGGGTCGAGGAGCTTGCACGGTGGACCGGGGTCCTCACCGAGCCGGACGGTTCCGCTGAGCCCGACGCCGAACAGGTCGGGCCCCATGCCCCCGGCCCCGAGCCGGACCAGCCGGGGCGGGATGCCGACGGTCGGCCGGCGGAGAGCTCCGGGGACACGGCGGCCGGGACCGGCACGCTGACGGTCGCCCTGTCCGCCGAACGCACCGAGGCGCTGCTCACCACCGTGCCGGCGGCTTTCCACGCCGACGCCGAGGACGTGCTGTTGACGGCGTTCGCGCTGGCGCTGGCCGACTGGCGGCGCCGCCGGGGGCCCGGTCACCCGAGTGGCACGGACATCCCCGGCATCAGGAGCGACTCCGTGCTGACCGACGTACGCAGGACCGGCCGGACCGGCATCGCCGAAGGCGTCGACCTGTCCCGCACCGTGGGCTGCTTCACCGCGACCCATCCGGTCCGCCTGGAGCTGGGCGGCGTGGACTGGAACGAGCTGTGGAACGGCGGGCACGCCGCCGGCATGGCGCTCAAGCGGGTCAAGGAGGAACTGAGGGCGCTGCCGGACAGCGGCCTGGGATTCGGCCTGCTGCGCCACCTCAACCCCGAAACCGCCCCGGTCCTCGCGGGCCGGCCCTCGCCGCAGGCCGCCTTCCACTACCTCGGGCGGCTGCCCCGGACTCCCTCCGGCTCCTGGCCGGGCGAGCCCGGCATGGAGCCGGAGTACCGGATCGAGGTGCGAGCGGCAGCCGTGCAGCACCCGGACGGCCCGCGGCTGACCGCCACCTGGTGCCGGCCGCCGGCCCGGTTCACCGAGGCCGACCTGCGGGACCTGGCCGACACCTGGGTGCGCGCACTGGACGCGCTGGCCGCCCACGCCACCCGGCCCGACGCCGGTGGCCGTACCCCGTCCGACGTACCGCTGGTCCGGCTGAGCCAGGACAAGCTCGAACAGCTCGAGGCCGCATGGAGGAGAACACGATGACGCAGGCGGATGTGCAGGCGGAACTGGAGGACATCCTGCCGCTGGCGCCACTGCAGGAAGGGTTGCTGTTCCACGCGCTCTACGACGAGGCGGCGCTCGACCTCTACACCCTGCAGATGGCCTTCGACCTGGAGGGTGTCCTCGACGCCGAGGCGCTGCGCGCCGCCGCGCGCGCCCTGCTGCGGCGCCATGCGGCCCTCCGGGCCGGTTTCTGGCACGAGGACCTGGACGAGCCGGTGCAGATCATCCCGCGTGAGGTGGCGCTTCCCTGGACGGACGCCGACCTCGGCGCGCTGGATCCCGCCGAGCGGGAGGCCGAGGCGGAGCGGATCGCGGTGGCGGACAGGCTCCGCCGCTTCGACCCGGCCCGCCCGCCGCTGCTGCGGTTCACGCTCATCCGGCTCGGGCCGGCGCGGTACCGGTTCCTCCTCACCGCCCATCACCTGGTGCTGGACGGGTGGTCCGTGCAGTTGCTGCTGGGCGAGCTGTTCCAGCTCTACACGCGGGGCGGTCGCGAGGACGGGATGCCCCCGGCGGCCCGGTACCGCGACTACCTGGCCTGGCTGGCCGGCCTGGACCGGGCGGCCGCCGAAGACGTCTGGCGCGAGGTGCTGAAGGGCGTCGACGAGCCCACCCGCGTCGCCCCGTCGGACCCGTCCCGGGCGCCGGAACTGCCGGGCCAGGTGCTCCGCGACCTGCCGAACGACCTCGCCGCCGCGCTGGACGGCCTCGCCCGTCGCGAGGGCCTGACCCTGAACACGGTGTTCCTGGGCGCCTGGGCGATCGTGCTCGGCCAGCTGACCGGCCGGGACGAC
Organism: Streptomyces sp. NPDC001544; assembly: GCF_042894285.1. NCBI lineage: Bacteria > Bacillati > Actinomycetota > Actinomycetes > Kitasatosporales > Streptomycetaceae > Streptomyces > Streptomyces sp. NPDC001544. The sequence continues at coordinate 836,044 of NZ_JBIAVN010000002.1, forward strand.
GTGGTGTTCGGCACCACGGTGTCCGGGCGCCCGCCCCAGGTGCCCGGAGCCGAGAAGATGATCGGCCTGTTCGCCAACACGCTGCCGGTCCGCGTCCGCCTCGACCCGGCGGAGCCGCTGTCCGGGATGCTGGCCCGGCTGCAGCAGGATCAGACCCGCCTGATGCCCTGTCAGCACGTGGGGCTGGCCGGCATCCAGCGCAGCCTGAACTCGGGTGAACTCTTCGACACGGCGACCGTGTTCGAGAACCTCCCGGCCGGCGAGAGCGACCTGGCCGCCGCGGCGCACGGCAGCGGACTGCGGGTGGCCGGGAGCCGGAGCCACGGCGTCACCCACTACCCGCTCAACTTCATGGTGATGCCCGGCAGTCCGCTGCGCCTGCGTCTGGACCACCAGATCGACCTGTTCGACCGTGAGGCCGCGGAGGCGATCATGGGCCGGGTGGTCCGGGTCCTGCAGGCGGCGGTCGCGGACCCGGGGCGACGGATCGGCGCCCTGGAGATCCTGACTCCGCAGGAGCGGGCCCGGGTGCTGGTGGAGTGGAACGGTACGCCGGGCGAGCCGCCGTCGGTGCTGGTGCCCGAGGCCTTCGAAGCACAGGCTGAGCGGACTCCGGAGGCGGTGGCCGTGACCGCCGACCGGACGGAGTGGACGTTCGCGGAACTGAATGCCCGGGCGGACACGCTCGCGCGGCGCCTGGCCGGCCGCGGTGTCGGTCCCGACACGCTGGTCGGACTGTGCGTGCGAAGGTCGGCCGACATGATCGCGGCCGTCCTGGCCGTGTGGAAGGCCGGTGGGGTGTGCGTACCGCTCGACCCCGGCTACCCCGCGGAGCGGCTGTCGCTCATGCTCGCCGACGCGTCCGTGCCCGTGGTGGTGACCGAAGGGACCCTGGCCGGACTCCTGGCCGGGAGCCGGGCCACCCTGGTACTGCTGGACGCGGACGATCTGCCCGACGCTGACGATCTTCCCGAGGCGGACGCGGACGCCCATGCCGTCGCGCGGCCGAGCGCGCGCACCGGACCGTCGGCGGCGTTACGCGCGGACCACGCCGCGTACGTCGTGTACACGTCCGGGTCGACGGGCGTGCCGAAGGGTGTGGTCGTGACGCACGAGGGGCTGGCCAACCTGTTCGCCAGCCACCGCGACCGGGTGTTCGCCCCCGCAGCGGCCACCGTGGCCGCGGTGGAAGGGCGCCGGCTGCGGGTGGCGCACACCGCGTCGCTGTCGTTCGACGCGAGCATGGGCCAGATCCTCGGCCTCATCGCCGGCCACGAACTGCACATCGTGGACGACGACACCCGCCGCGACGCCGTCGCCCTTCTGGACTACGTACGCGACCGGCGGGTCGACTACCTCGGGATCACGCCGTCGCTGCTGCGCGAACTGGCCGCGCTGGGAATGCTGGACGGCCCCGGCCACCGGCCGGGCGTGATCCTGCTCGGCGCGGAGGCCACCGGTGCAGCGCTGTGGGAGACGCTGCGCGCGTACCCGGGCACCGAGGTGCACAACTACTACGCGCCGAGCGAGTGCACGGTGGACGCGGTCGGGGCCCGGGTACGCGACAGCGACCGGCCGGTGATCGGCCGTCCGGTCCAGAACATGCGGGTCTACGTGCTCGACGCACGGCTGCGCCCGGTGCCTCCCGGCGTGGTGGGGGAGGTCTATCTTTCCGGCGTCCAGCTCGCCCGCGGCTACCTGAACCGGCCCGGCCTGACCGCGGAGCGCTTCGCCGCGGATCCGTTCGGCGGGCCGGGAGCCAGGATGTACCGGACCGGTGACCTGGCCCGCTGGACGCCTGCCGGACTGCTGGAGTTCGCCGGACGCGCGGACGAGCAGGTGAAACTGCGCGGATACCGGATCGAGCTCGGCGAGGTCGAGGCGGCGCTCGCCCGGCACGCCACGGTCGCGCACGCGGTCGCGACGGTGCGTGAGGACCGGCCCGGCGACCAGCGCCTGACCGCCTACGTGGTGCCCGCGCCCGGTGCCACGGCGCACCCCGTCGAACTCCGGGAGTACGTCGCCGAAAGACTGCCCGAGTTCATGGTTCCCGCCGCGATCGTCGTCCTCGACGCATTGCCGCTCACCCCCAGCGGGAAGCTGGCCCGCCGCGAACTCCCGGTCCCGGGGCCGGTTTTCCACGGGGTCGCGGGCCGGGAGCCACGCAGCCAGACGGAGGAGATCCTGTGCGGGCTGTTCGCCGAGGCGCTCGGGATCGCACGAGCCGGAACCGACGACGACTTCTTCGCCCTGGGCGGGCACTCGCTGCTCGCGACCCGGCTGGTGTCACGCATCCGCGCGGTGCTCGGCGCCGAACTCACCGTGCGGGACGTTTTCGAGGCCCCGACCGTCGCCGGTCTCGCGACCCGGCTCGACGCGCCCCGCGAGGGCGCCAGGCGACGGCCGCCGCTGCGGCCCGCGGGTGAGCGTCCGGACGAACTGCCGCTGTCGTTCGCCCAGCAGCGCCTTTGGTTCCTGCAACGGCTGGAAGGCCCGTCCGCCACGTACAACATGCCGTTCGCCCTGCGTTTGGCCGGCGACCTCGACGTCTCGGCGCTGCGCGCGGCCCTGGGCGATGTGGTGGCCCGGCACGAGGCGCTGCGCACGGTCTACCCGGATTCCGGGGGGATCCCGCGCCAGCACGTCCTCAGCCCCGCCGACGCAGCCGTCGAACTGCCCGTCCAGTCTGTCGACGAGGCCGGACTCGCCGCGGTGATCGCGGCCGCCGCGGCCCACCGGTTCGACCTCACCTCCGAACCACCCCTGCGTGCGGCACTGTTCGACCTCGGCCCGGACGAGCACGTCCTGCTGCTCGTGCTCCATCACATCGCCGGGGACGGCTGGTCCAACCGCCCGTTCGCCCGCGACCTGTCCGGCGCCTACGCCGCCCGGCGCGCGGGCCGGTCCCCGTCCTGGGCACCCCTGGCCGTCCAGTACGCCGACTACACCCTGTGGCAGCGGCGGTTCCTCGGCGCGCCGGACGACCCGGACAGTGTGCTCTCCCGCCAGGTGGAGTACTGGCGGGAGGCCCTGGAGGGACTGCCGGCCGAGCTGGAGCTGCGGCGGGACCGGCCGCGTCCGGACGTGGCCGGCCGGCGGGGCGCCACAGTGCCGCTGCGCCTGGACGCGGACGTCCACGCCCGGCTCGCCGGGCTGGCCCGGGCGGGCAACGCGAGTCTGTTCATGGTCGTCCAGGCGGCGCTGGCCGCGTTGCTCACCCGGGAGGGCGCGGGCACCGACATCCCGATCGGCACGCCGATCGCGGGGCGTACCGAGGACGCGCTGGACGACCTCGTCGGATGCTTCGTCAACACCCTGGTGCTGCGCACCGACACCGGTGGGAACCCGAGCTTCGCGGACCTGCTCGGCCGCGTCCGCGAGGTCGGCCTGGCCGCACACACGAACCAGGACGTACCCTTCGAGCATCTGGTCGAGGTGCTCAAGCCGGCCCGTTCGGCGGCCCGGCACCCTCTCTTCCAGGTGATGCTGACCCTCCAGCACGCCGAAGACCTCGCCGTGGACCTGGACGGCCTGCGCTACCGGGCCGAGGCGGTGGAGTCACAGTCGGCCAAGTTCGACCTGCTGTTCCGGCTCGCCGAGCGGCACACCGCGGACGGTCTGCCCGGCGGTCTTGAGGGCGGCGTCGAATACAGCACGGACCTGTTCGACCGGCAGACGGTGCAGGACCTGGTGGCCAGGTTCGAGCGGCTGCTCGACGCCGCGACCGCCGACCCGGACGAGCGGATCTGGCGACTCGACACCCTCGCGCCCGCGGAGCGTGAGCGGGTCCTGACGGCGTGGAACGACACCGCACGGCCCCTGTCCCCGCTGACACTGACGGAGCTGTTCGAGGCGCAGGCGGCCCGCACACCGGACGCGCCGGCCCTGGCCGCATCCGGCGTCACCCTGTCCTACGCCGAGCTGAACGCGTGGGCGAACCGGCTCGCCCACGCCCTGATCGAGCGCGGCGCCGGACCGGAGCGAGTGGTGGCCGTCGCCCTGCCGCGCTCGGCCGAACTGGCCGTGGCGCTGCTGGCCGTGCTCAAGTCCGGCGCGGCCTATCTGCCCATCGACGCGAACCATCCCGCCGAGCGGATCCGCGCCGTGCTCGACGACGCCCGGCCGGTCTGCGTCCTCGACGACCCGGCCCAGGTACGCAACCCCGGCGACCGGCCGGGCACGGACCCGGGCGACACCACCCGCGCCACGCGGCTGACGCCGTCGCACCCCGCGTACGTGCTCTACACCTCCGGCTCCACCGGCACGCCCAAGGGAGTGGTCGTCCCGCACGCCGCCGTCGTCAACCGGCTGCTCGGCATACAGGCCGAGTACGCGCTGGAGCCCTCCGACATCGTGCTGTACAAGGCGCCGACGGCGTTCGACGCGTCCGTGTGGGAGTTCTTCTGGCCCCTGACCACCGGCGCCCGGATCGTGGTCGCCGACCCAGAGGGGCACCGCGACCCGGTCTACTTGGCCTCGACGATCCGAGAGCACGCGGTGACGACCGTGCATTTCGTGCCGTCGATGCTGCGGGCCTTCCTCGACGAACCCGCCGCGGCCGGCTGTACCAGCCTGCGCCGGGTCCTGACCGGCGGCGAGTCACTCCCCGCGGACCTGCGGGACCGTGCCCTGACCGTGCTGGACGTGACCCTGCACCATCTGTACGGACCGACGGAGACCGCCGTCCACGCGACCTCCTGGACCTGCGAGCGTGAGCCGGCCACCGCATCGCTCGGGGACGGCCGCCCGGTGCCGATCGGCCGGCCCGTCACCAACGTGCGCGCCTACGTGCTCGACGCGGGACTCGGCCCGGTGCCTCCGGGCACGGTCGGGGAGGTCTACCTGGCCGGGGTCCAGCTCGCCCGCGGCTACCTGAACCGGCGCGGCCTCACGGCGGAGCGGTTCGTCGCCTGCCCGTTCGGCGCCCCGGGTGAGCGGATGTACCGGACCGGTGACCTCGCGCTGTGGACCGCGGACGGTGTGCTGCGGTTCGTCGGCCGCGCGGACGACCAGGTGAAGCTACGGGGGTTCCGCATCGAGCTCGGCGAGGTCGATGCGGTACTGACCCGGCACGAGACGGTCGCCCGGGCCGCGGCGGTGGTGCGCGAGGACCAGCCGGGACAGCGGCGGCTGGTGGCGTACGTGGTCGCGGCACCGGGCGCCGAGCCACGGGAGACCGACCTGCGGGCACACGCCGCGGCGGCGCTGCCGGACTTCATGGTGCCGGCCCACGTCGTCGTGGTGGCCGCCCTGCCCCTGACGACCAGCGGCAAACTGGACCGGCGTGCCCTGCCGGAGCCCGGCCCGCGCTTCGTGACGCCCAAGCGGCCGGCTCGCACACCCGAGGAGGAGATCCTCCGCGGTCTGTTCGCCGAACTCCTCGGCGTGGCCGGAGCCGGAATCGACGACGACTTCTTCGAACTCGGTGGGGACTCGCTGGCAGCGATCCGGCTGGTGAGCCGGATCCGGGACACGATGGGCCTCGACCTGTCGGTCCGGGACCTGTTCGCCGCGCCCACGGTGAGCCGCCTCATGGACCGGCTGCACCTCGGCGTCTCGGGCGACGCCTTCGACGTGCTCCTCCCGCTGCGGACCTCCGGCGGACGCCCGCCGCTGTTCTGCGTACATCCCGCCGGCGGCCTGAGCTGGTGCTACACCGGGCTGCTGCGGCTGCTGGGGCCGGACCTTCCGGTGTACGGGCTGCAGTCCCGCGGCATCGCGCGGCCCGGCGCGTACCCGGAGACGATGGACGACCTGGTCACCGACTACGTGGCGCAGATCCGGTCGGTGCAGCCCACCGGCCCCTACCGGCTGATGGGCTGGTCGTTCGGTGGCCTCGCGGCCCACGCCGTCGCGGTCCGCCTCCAGTCCGAGGACGAGGAGGTTTCCCTGCTCGCCCTGCTCGACTCCTATCCCCGCGACCCCGGCACCCCGGTTCCGTCCGCGGACGAGCGGGAAGTCCTCGCCACCCTGCTCGACTTCGCGGGCCACGCCGAGGACGGCGAGGACGGCGAACCACTGCGGATCGCCGATGTCATGGAGATCCTGCGGAGCGGCGGCGGGCACCTGGCGGACATCGAGGAGCGCCGCGTCGTGGCCATCACCGAGGTCTTCACCAACAACGTCAAGCTCGCGGCGGCGCACGTGCCCGGCCGGTTCGACGGGGACATCCTGCACTTCACGGCTACGGACGAACGCCCGCCGGGGCTGCCCACGGCAGCCGTCTGGGAGCCCGCCGTCACCGGGCGCGTGGAGCGGCACGCCGTGGACTGCACCCACCGCGAGATGTGCCGGCCGGAGCCGCTGGCCCGGATCGGCCGCGTGCTGGCCGAGAGGCTGAGCGACGCGGCGCCGCCGGACGGGCACACCCGGTAGCCGGAGCACCGGCGAAGGCCGAAGAGACCACGGGCCACAGATCACAGGAAGCGAAAGCCGCCGGTGCCGGAGGTTCGTCCGGCACCGGGACCAGCCGGGTGATCCGGTCGGAGAAACCAGAAGGAAGAAGGAAGCACAGCCATGACCAACCCCTTTGAGAACCCCGAGAGCACGTACCTGGTGCTGGTCAACGACGAGGGCCAGCACTCGCTCTGGCCGTCCTTCGTGGACGTCCCGGCCGGATGGGAGGTCGCCCACGAGGAGGACACGAGGGAGGCCTGCCTCGCCTTCGTCGAGGAGCACTGGACCGACATGCGCCCGAAGAGCCTGGCTGAGGCCATGGACGGAGCCGGTTCCTGACACGTCGGTGAATACGCATCAGATCGTGAGGAGGACCGGTTTGCCGACGTACCAGGAGTTCGCCATCGGCGGCGTCGAGGAGGTGACGCTGAAGCTGACGGCGCAGGAGACGGAGCAGTTCCGGAAGGTCGCCGCCGAGGTGGCCGACGGGCTGCCGCACCCGGGCCTGGCGAACCCGGCGTTGCTCGACGGCCCCGACCTGCTGGCGGACATCGAGTTGGCGGCGCGCTGGCTCCCGACGCGGCTGGCCCGGGCGCTCAGCCACTTCAGAAAAGCAGGCAACGCCCACGGCACCCTGATCGTGCGGAACGTACCGATCGACGACGACCTGCCCCCGACGCCCGCCGACGGTGTCGCCCCGGACTGGTCGCGGTTGCCGCTGGCGACCGTCGCCCAGCTCGCCATGGTGTCCTGGCTCGGCGACGTCATCGCCTACGCGGACGAGAAGTCCGGCCGCCTCGTCCAGGACATCGTGCCGGTCAAGGGCGCCGAGAGGCGGCAGGAGAACAGCGGCAGTGTGATGCTCGAACTGCACACCGAGGATGGTTTCCATCCCTTCAAGCCGGACTTCGTCACACTGCTGTGCCTGCGCGCCGATCACGAGCGCCGCGCACTCACCACGTCCGGCGCGATCACGCGGGCGCTGCCCCGGCTGTCCGCCGAATGCGTCTCGACACTGCGCCGGCCGCTGTTCCGGATCCGCCACAGCAGCTCCTTCGGCGGCACCGGAACCGACGCCGTCTCGATGCCGCTGCCCGTCCTGTCCGGGCCGGACGCCGAGCCCGAACTGATCGCCGACTTCCACGCCATGGAAGCGGACGGTGAGGGCGCGGCGCGGGCGCTCGACGAACTGCGGCACGCCATGATCGCGGTGATGGTGGGCACGGTGCTCGACGCCGGCGACCTGATCGTCGTCGACAACCGGGCCGCCGTGCACGGCCGCACCGATTTCCAGCCCCGCTACGACGGGCAGGACCGGTGGTTGCGGCGTTGCTTCGGGGTCTTGGACCTGCGCCTGTCCCGCGGCCTCAGGGCGGCCGGGTCCCACGTGTGCGAGCCCCTGCCACCGGGAGGACGACCGTGAAGCCCGGCCCTCTTGTCGCCGCGGCGGGGGCCGGCGCCGGGTCCCGGGCACCGCAAGAGGCCGCCCGGCCGGTGCTCGAAGTGAGGCAACTGCGCAAGTCCTACGGCGAGTTCGCCGTCCTGCGTGGCGTCGACCTGGAGGTCCGCTCCGGGGAGATCGTGTCCCTGCTCGGGCCGAACGGCGCGGGCAAGTCGACCTTCGTGTCGATCGTGGCAGGGCTGCGCCGGGCGGACTCCGGTTCGGTCACGATCGCCGGCGTCGACGCGTTCGCGCAGCCCGGGGCGGCGCGGCGGATGACAGGTCTGGCGCCCCAGGACCTGGCCGTGTATCCCGTGCTGAGCGCACGCCACAACCTGCGGTTCTTCGGCGAGTTGGCCGGCATGCGCGGCAGGGAGCTCGGTACGCGCATCGGCGAGGTGGCGCGGGCGCTGCGCATCGAACCCCTGTTGAACCGGCCGGTGGGCCAGCTCTCGGGCGGCCAGAAACGACGCGTGCACACCGCGATGGCGTTGCTGCACCGGCCGCGGCTGCTGCTGCTCGACGAGGCGACCGCGGGCGCGGACATCGAGACCCGTACCTACCTGCTCGACGTCGTCCGCGAACTGGCGGTGGACGGCTCGGCGATCATCTACTCCACCCACTATCTCCAGGAGGTGGAGATGCTCGGGGCGTCGGTGGTCCTGCTCGAATCCGGCACCGTGATCGCACGCGGTTCGGTACGGGAACTGGTGGCCGGGCACTCCACCCCCGCGGTGGAGTTCCGGTTCGCCGGGCCGGCGCCGCTCGTGGTGGCCGAGCCGGGCCGAGAGGGCTTCGCCACATGCCATGGGGACCTGCTGCGCATCGCCACACCGGACCCGGCCGCCACGATCGCCGCGACGATCCCCGCCCTGGGCGAGGACGCCCGGCGGCTGCGCGGCGTGGAGATCGTGCAGGCCAGTCTGGAGACGGTGTACCTCGCCCTGACCGGGCGCCGCTACGCCTCCGGTGGTGAGCTGCAGTGATGGGCCGCGCGGGCGCGATGATCATGCGCCAAGAACTCCGGGTGATCGGCACCATGCCGGGTTCGGCCCTGTTCGGGATCGCGATGCCGATCGTACTCGCGGCACTGACGCAGGGTCTCTTCACGCATGCCGTGCCGGCCACCAGCTCCAGCGGCACCGGCGGGGCCGAACTCGCCGTCCCGGGGATGGCGGTGGCCTTCGCCGCGCTCGGCGCGGGCCGCTCCGGCTTCGCGTTCTTCCGCGACTACGGCTGGGGCACCTGGGACCGGCTCCGGGCCAGCCCCGCGTCGACACTGGACATCGTCGTGGGCAAGGTGGCTCCCTGGGTGATCATGTCGCTCGTCCAGATGCTCGGGCTGTTCGTCGCCGCGATACCCCTGCTCGGCTTCCAGGTCTCCGGCTCCTGGCCGGCCATGGTCATGGTTCTGTTCGGTACCTCACTGTGCCTGTGCACCTTCGGTGCCCTGATGACCGCCGTCTCCCGAACGTCCCAGCAGCTCAACTCGATCAGCAGCGTCTGCGGGCTCGCGTTCGCGGCACTCGGCGGAGCCCTTGTCCCGCTGTCCGCCCTGCCGGACTGGGTGGACGCCGTCGCCCCCGCCTTCCCGACGTACTGGGGCGTGCGCGGGTTGCACGCGGTCGTACTGGAGCAGGGCGGCCTGGCCGACGTGGCCCTCCCGGTCGGGGCTCTGCTCGGCTTCACCGCCTTGTTCGCGCTCCTGACCACGGCCCGGTTCCGAGCGGGGGAGAGCAAGGTCTACTGGGGCTGAGCGGCTGTTGATCTCGCCCCACATCCATGACAGCAGTGCCGCTCGCCGTACTCCCCGGGCCCTTGGTGGTGCGCGCGACGCCGGCACCGGAACGTGAACGCGTCGACACCCGACAGTTCGATGACATATGGAGGACTCAGTGCTCGGGACGGATATTGGTGCTCAGGTCCAGGCGTTGGCCGAAAGGCACCCGGACATTCATTCCTGCCTCGATCCGGATCGAGTGGAGGATCAGCGGATCCGGGCCTTCGAGCTCTTCGGCCCGACGGACGACTTCGGCCACACGGACAACGGCGGCCGGGGCGAGAGCTACGTCGTCGCGCAACGCTCGACCCGGACCCGCGCCCGGGGAATCAACCAGCTCCTCGACATCGTCACCGGAAACAACCGCACCGCCTCCCGTGTCCTGGTCGACCTGCTGGGCGGCGATGGACTGGTGAGCCGCGTGGCGGCGCTGACCGGGCGGGACGACGCCGTGATAGCCACCTGCGACGCTTCGCCCTTCATGGTGGAACAGGCCTGGGCGAGCGGGATTCCGGCACTGCGGCAGCGGGCCGAAGCACTGCTCTTCCGTGACGAATCGGTCGGCGGCGTGCTGCTCGCCTACGGCAGCCACCATATTCCCGTGGCAGAGCGGGGCACCGTGGCCGAGGAAGCGTTCCGTGTCCTGCAGCCCGGTGGGATCTTCGTCCTCCACGATTTCCTCCCCGATTCACCGGTGGACGTGTGGTTCAGGAAAGTGGTCGACGTGTACGCGGCGACCGGCCACGACTACCCCCACTTCGAGCGCGACGAGGCCGTGTCCTGTCTGAGGTCGGCGGGATTCGAGGACGTCGCCCCCGTCCTGATGGACGACTCCTTCGTGGTTTCCGGCGCCACGAAGGAGCAGGCGGAACTGGAACTGGGGCGGTACATGGCCGACATGTACGGCCTGGAGAAGCTCTACGACGAACTCGGCATGCAGGGCGCTTGTCGCCGCACGTTCGAACTCGTCTGCGACATATTCCGTTACGAGGACGGCGCTGACGGATACCGCGAGGTCCACGCCTCGTTCGACGAGAGCGAGTCCGCTTGGACGGTGACAATGCCCCGGGAGGCACTCGTGGTCTCAGGGCGCAAGCCGGCGGCCCGGTCATGAGGCTCCCCGGTCGACGGACCGGCTTGAACCGTCGGCTCGCGCACCCACGGGCCGCGCCGGCGAATCCGCGGATCACCAGTCGGCCCGCGAACACGCCGCATTCCCCGAGCCGTCACAGGGGCGCGGGGCCGGCCCAACGGTGCGGGCCCGGCGCCGGCGGCGGGCACACCGGCTCCCCGCCCGCACCGGCCGTGGCGCCGGACACCGGTCCCGGTGGGCCCGCTCCCGGGCACGGTGCGCCTGACTCCCCGTCCTCCCCCGTCCAGAGACTTCCATGGCGGTTTCCATGCTGATGTACCAGTCGGTCACCGAGGCGCAGATGATGCCCCGCCTCATCAGGCTCGGTCCCAACCTGTACGGCGCGGTCTTCACGCTGATGAAACTGCTGCCCGCCCACTACATACTCGACCGCGCCGTCCGGCGCGGCGACCTGGACGACGACACCGTGATCGTCGAGACCACGTCGGGGACCTTCGGCCTCGCGCTGGCCATGGAGGCCGCCCTGATGGGACGCCGGCTCGTGCTGGTCAGCGACCCGGCCATCGACGCGAACCTGCATCGCCGGCTCACCGACCTGGGCGCGGTCGTCGAGATGTGCCCCGAGCCCGCGCCGGTCGGCGGATTCCAGGAGGCACGGCTGCGGCGGCTCGCCGAGATCCGGTCCGAACTCCCCCTGACGTTCTGCCCGGAGCAGTACAGCAACCCCGACAACCCCCGCTCCTACGGCACAGTGGCGGAGATGATCGCCCACGCCCTGGGCCCGGTGGACTGCCTGGTCGGGCCCGTGGGCTCGGGCGGCTCGATGTGCGGTACCGCGGGCGCACTGCGCGAGTTCACCCCGCACACGCTCGCCATCGGTGTGGACACGCATCGCAGCGTGCTCTTCGGCCAGCAGGACGGCCCGCGCGCGCTGCGTGGTCTGGGCAACAGCCTGTGGCCCGCCAACCTGGACCACGCGGCCTTCGACGAGGTCCACTGGTGCTCGCCCGCCGAGGTGTACGGGTACACGCGCAAGCTGCACGCCACCCACGCTCTCTTCCAGGGGCCGACCAGCGGCGCGGCCTATCTCGTCGCCCAGTGGTGGGCCGCACGGCACCCGGACGCGCTCTGTGTGGTGATGCTCCCGGACGAGGGCTACCGCTACCAGGCGACCGTGTACGACGACGCCTGGCTCGCCGACCACGGTCACCTGCTCACCGACCTGCCCGCCGAACCGGCCGTGGTGGACTCCCCGGCCGACGTGGGCGACAGCTGGACCCGCATCGCCTGGGGACGGCGCCGCTACGAGGACGTGCCCGGCACCGTACCGAGGACCGCGGACCCGCTGTCCGAACGGGTGGCGTCATGACCGGCACCGGCCGGCTCGCCCACACCCTCGGACCACGCACCCGCCGCGTCGTCTACGGCGAGCCGGGGCCCGACGACGTCCGCCGCGAACTGGGTCACACCTCCACCGTGGACCTGGCGCACGTGGTCATGCTGACCGAGTGCGGACTCCTGCCCGCGTACGCCGCCGCCGCGCTGCTGCGGGAGATCACCCGGCTCCGCGCCGACGGCTTCTCCGAGCTGCACGGCAAGGAGGCACCGCGCGGCCTCTACCTGATGTACGAGGGCCACCTGGTGGCCGTGCTCGGCGCCGAGGCGGGCGGCAAGCTGCACACCGGCCGCTCCCGCAACGACATCAAGGCCACCATCACCGCCATGCGCCTGCGCGCGGAACTGCTGGACCTGATCGGGGAGATACTGCGGTTGCAGGCCGTGCTGCTCTCCCGGGCCCGCGCCCACCAGGACGCGGTGATGCCGGTCTACACCCACTACCAGCCCGCCATGCCGGTCAGCTACGGCTATTACCTGGCCGGGATCGCCACCGCGCTGGACCGGGACATCACCGCGCTGCGCCACACCGTGGACGAACTGGACCGTTGCCCGCTGGGCGCCGGCGCGGTGTCCGGCACCGATCTGCCCATCGACACGGCCCGTACCGCCGCCCTGCTCGGCTTCGCCGAACCGCCGCTGCACGCGATGGACGCGGTGGCCTCCCGCGACACGCTGCTGCGTGCCCTGGCCGCGGCGGCCGGGGCGGGGCTCACCCTCAGCAGGCTCGCCACCGACCTCCAGCTGTGGAGCACACAGGAGTTCGATTTCGTCCGATTCCCCGAGCGGCTGGTGGGCGGCAGCTCCGCCATGCCCCAGAAGCGCAACGCCTTCCTGCTGGAACACGTCAAGGCCAAGGCCGCGACTGCCGTAGGCGCCTGGACGGCGTCGGCGGCGGCGATCAAGTCGACGCCGTTCACCAACTCCATCGAGGTCGGCACCGAGGCGGTGGCCGGGGCGTGGGCCGCGCTGGCCACCGTTCGCGACTCCGTGCTCCTCTCCCAGGTCCTCGTCTCCGGGGCACGTCCGCAGCCGGAGCGGATGCGGGAGCGGGCCCGGGAGGGATTCGTGACCGCGACGGTCATCGCCAACCGGCTCGTCGTACAGGGTGTGCCGTTCCGCACCGCGCACCACGCGGTGGGCGCCGCCGTGCGCGAGGCGGTGGAGGCGGGCGAGCGCGAACTGACGCAGATCACCCTGCCGGACGGTGCGTCCGCCGACGTCAGCACCGAAGTGTCCTCGCTCGCGGAGGTGGTCGCCTCCCACACCCGCGGTGGCGGCCCCGGAACCTGCGGCACCACGCTGCGGATCCTGTGCGGAACCCTCTCCGGGCACGGAGCGTGGCTGCAGAGCCACCGAACGCGGCTCGCCCGGGCGGAGGCCGTCCTCGACACCGCTGTCGAAGAGGTCGTGGCCGGACGGAGTACGGGCACAGGAGACGCGCGATGAGCTCGGCACGGCCGTGGCTGGCCTTCCTGGAGAGCAACACCACGGGCACCGGACGCGAGTTCTGCGTCGCGGCTCGTGCGCGGGGTCTGCGGCCGGTGCTGCTCACCCATGACCCCGACCGGTATCCGTATGTGGCTGATCTCGGCATCGACACGGTGGTCCTCGACACCGGCGACGAGACGGCCGTGCTCGACGCCTGCTCCGCGCTCGCCGATGGCGCCGGACCGGTCGGAGTCGCCTCCAGCTCCGAGTACTTCGTGGTGACCGCCGCCCGCGTCGCCGCCAAACTCGGTCTGCCCGCGGCCGACGCGGACGCCGTCGCGCGCTGCCGCGCCAAGGACACGCAGCGTGCCGTGCTGGCCGCGGCCGGGGTGCCGGTGCCCGCGTTCGCACCCGTCTCCACCCCGAAGGAGGCGGTCGGCGCCGCCGGGACGATCGGCCACCCGGTGGTACTGAAACCGGTCAGCGGTTCGGGCTCCGTGGGGGTGCGGCTGTGCCGTACCCCCGCCGAGACCGGGGAATGGGCCCGCACGCTGCTGCAGCGGACCACGGACGAGCGGGGCAACCCGGTACCGGGCCGGATCCTTGTCGAAAAGGCGGTGGACGGCCCCGAGTTCTCGGTGGAGACGTTCGACGACACCGTCGTCGCCGTCGTCGCCAAACACACGGGCGCCACGCCGTACTTCGTGGAGACGGGCCACGACGTGCCCGCGCCTGTGCCACCCGGTACCGCCGCCGCCCTGGGCGGAACAGCACTGCGGGCGTTGGCCGCGCTCGGCCTCGGCTGGGGTGCGGCGCACACCGAACTGCGCTGGTCACCGGCGGGACCGGTGGTCATCGAGGTCAATCCCCGGCTGGCCGGCGGCATGATCCCGGTCGCGGTGCGCTCGGCGACCGGCACCGACCTCGTGGACGCCGTGATCGCGCGCGCCGCGGGGCAGGACCCGCCGCCCCCAGGGCGCGGGGCCGGTCACGCCGCCGTCCGCTTCGTCATGGCGGCGGGCGAGGGACGCGTCGTCCGCGTCGAGGGGACGGCGGCAGCGAGCGTGGCCCCGGGCGTCGTGGTGGCCCAGGCCACGACGGCCGTCGGTCGGCAGGTGCGGATCACGCAGTCGTTCCAGGACCGCTTGGGCTGCGTCGTCGCCACCGGTGCGGACACCGGGGAAGCGGGCCGGCGGGCGGAGAGCGCCGCCCGGCTGGTCAGGATCGAGTTGGAGCAGCCGGCAGCGCCGGCCGTACCGGAACAAGGAGTCAGGGGCAGATGAGCGAGCACCACCAACAGCACACGTTCACGACGATCCCGCGGTGGACCCAGCCGGGGGTCGCCGGGCACGGTACGGGGGAGTACCGGACACGGCTGTCCACCGCAATGACGGACGAGCTGCACCGGATCGCCGCCGAGACCGCCGGGGGACTGCCGGCGGTGCTGCTCGCCGCCCACGCCCGCGTCCTCGCCACCGTGTCCGCCGAGCAGGACCTGCTCATCGGTCGGACCGGGGCGGCAGGCCGGGGCACGATGCCGCTGCGCATGACCGTCACCGACGGCACGTGGACCGAGTTGACCGCCCGCGCCGCCGACGCGCTGAACGCCGTCCACCACGCGGACGCGCGACCGGAGGTGGTCCTCGACCTGTCCGCGATCGAGGAGCCGGACGGCGCGCTCCATGACGGAGGCGGGGAACTCTCCGAGGAGGTCGTCCTGCGCGTGGTCTTCCGGCCCGGCGACGACGGAATCGGACTGTGCGTCCTGCACGACCGGGCCGAGTTCGACGGGGAGTACGCGCGGCGGCTCGCGGGATATCACGTAGCGGCCCTCGAACTGCTCGCGGCGGACCCGGGGCGGTACCACCACACGCGGAGTCTGCTGTCCCCGCAGGAGGTGGAGACCCAGCTGTACGGCCTCGCCGGGCCGCGCGAGGAACCCGACAAGAGCACCTTCGTCGAACTCTTCGAGGAGAGGGCGCGCGAGGTGCCCGACGCCGTCGCGGCCGTACACCGCGACACACGCTGGAGTTACCGCGAGCTGGACGAGCGTGCCAACCGGGTGGCACGCGCGCTCCTGGACGCCGGAGCGCGGCGCGAGAACGTGGTGGCCGTCGTCATGGACCGCACCCTCGACTGGATCGCCGCGGCCCTCGGTGTGTTCAAGGCCGGCTGTGTCTACCTCCCGGTACGCCCGGACTTTCCCGCCGACCGAGTGGCGACCCAACTCGAACGCAGCGCCTGCGCGTTCGCGCTCACCGAAGAGGGCAGCGAGCAACTGGTACGGGACGCCTCCGCCCGACTGGCGAACCCGCCGGCCACCCTGTCGGTGCCGCTGATCCAGGCTTCGGGCGCCGATGCCACACCGCCCCGGGTTCCGGTCGAACCCGGACAGGCCGCGTACATCTACTTCACATCCGGATCCACCGGTGCCCCCAAGGGGGCGCTGTGCGAGCACGCCGGCATGCTCAACCACCTGTACATCAAGACAGACGACATGCAGATGACCGGCGGCGCGGCGGAGGTGGTGACGCAGACCGCCTCGCAGTGCTTCGACATCTCCCTGTGGCAGTTCGCGGCGCCCCTCCTGGTCGGCGGCAGCGTACGCATCGTCGACACCGAAGTGCAGCTCGACGTGGCCGCATTCGTCGACGAACTCGTCAAGGGGCAGGTCACCGTCGCGCAGATCGTGCCCTCGTACCTGGAGGTGCTGCTCACCCACCTGGAGCAGCACCCCCGCGACCTCGGCGTGCTGCGCACCCTGTCGGTCACCGGCGAGGCGCTCAAGTACGAGCTGGTGCAGCGATGGTTCACGGCGCACCCGGACATCAAGCTGGTCAACGCCTACGGAGCCACCGAGGTGTCCGACGACACCATGCACGAGGTCCTCGACCGGGTGCCCGACCGGGACTTCGTGACCGTCGGCAGGTCTCTGCGCAATGTCAACACCTACGTGCTGGACCAGAACCTGGCTCTCGCCCCGCTCGGCTCGCCCGGGGAGATCGCCTTCTCCGGGGTGTGCGTGGGCCGCGGGTACATCAACGACGAGGAGCGCACCCGGCAGGTCTTCCTGCCCGACCCGTTCCGGCCGGACACCCGCATGTACCGCACCGGCGACTTCGGCCGCTGGCTGCCCGAGGGACGCATCGAGTTCCTCGGGCGCCGCGACGAACAGGTCAAGATCCGTGGATTCCGCATCGAGATCGGCGAGATCGAGAACAAGCTGCTGACCATGGCCGGGGTGCGCGAGGCGGCGGCCGTCATCGACGGCGGAACCGGACAACCGCGCAACCTCGTCGCGTTCTTCAGCGGCGACGACGATGTGACGGCCGAGCGCGTGCGGGACTTCCTCGCCGGGCTGCTCCCCGACTACATGGTGCCCGCCTACATCCACCGGCTGGAACGGTTGCCGCTCACCGAGAACGGCAAGGTCGACAAGAAGGCGCTGGTCCGGCTGGCCGGCACACTCGGCCACGCCGACGCCCCCTACGCCGCGCCCGGCACGCCCGCGGAACGGCGGCTGGCGATGCTGTGGGCCGAGGTGCTGGGCGTACCGCTGGAGCGCATCGGCCGTGCCGACAACTTCTTCGAGCTGGGCGGGACCTCACTGGCCGCCGTACGACTGCTGGTCCACTTGGACCGTGCGCTGTCGCTGAGGGACCTGGTGGCCAACCCCGTGCTCAGTGATCTCGCCCAGGCCCTCGACGGGCAGGGCGGCGGCACTCACAGCGGTCTCCTGCAGCCGCTGTCCGAGGTGCGCGACCCGCACCACACCCTGGTGTGCTTCCCCTACGCGGGCGGCAATGCCGTCAACTTCCGCTCTCTGGCAGCAGAACTCGCGCAAGACGGCATCGCGGTGCTGGGCGTCGAACTGCCCGGCCACGACTTCGCCGGCGCGGACGAGCCGCTTGCCGATGTCGACGACGTCGCCCGCCGGGTACGGGACGAGATCCTCCGGCAGGTGGGCACGCCGGTACTGGTGTGGGGACACTGCGCGGGCGCCGCCGCCGCGCTGGAGACCGTCCGCTTACTGGAGGCCGAAGGGAGGCCCGTTGAACGGGTGTTCATCGGTGCGCTGCTGCTTCAGGACACCGAGGCGCTGCGCGTGGAGATGGCCGAGGTGAGGGCCGCGGACAACCAGGCTCTGCTGTCCCGGTTGCGAGCCGAGAACGCGTACGTCGAACTGGACGGCCTCAAGCCGGAGCGGGCCGACGTGGTCGGACGGGCCTACCGGCACGACGTCCTGACCGCCAACGGCCACCTGATCGCGGTCCGCGAGGACGCGGACGCCCACCGCGTCGACGCTCCCCTCGACATCGTCGTCGCCCACGACGACCCGTCCACCGCGCGGTCCGGGCAGGGAGGCCAGGGAGACGAGGAGTGGAAAGCCGTGTCCGACCGCCTCACCTTGCACGAACTCGACGAGGGCGGACACTACTTCGTGAGCACCCGGCCGGCCCAGACCGCCCTGCTGGTGCGGGCGGCCTGCGCGGCCCCCGAGCGGCGGGACCAGGAGGAATCCATCAGGTGACGACGATCCGGCCGGCACTGACGCCCCCTGCGGGCTACCGCCGCGTGACCGCCACCGGGGTCAGTGCGGCCTTCGGCACCTTCGGAGAGCTGTTGCAGGGCGTGCTGCCCGAGGAGGACGGGGACTTCCTGGTCACGCTGCCGGTCGCCCGCTGGGCCATGGCCAGGTTCGAGCTCCTCCCGGGCGCCGAAGCGCTGCAGGTATGGCCGGCGCACAAGAGGAAAGCGCTGCGGCTCACTTCGATGATCATGGAGGATGCCCAGCGGTGCTGGGGCGGGGTGCTGAGGATCGACAGCACCATCCCGGAGGGCAAGGGACTGGCCAGCTCGTCGGCCGACCTGGTGGCCACCGCTCGGGCGGTGGCCAACGCCTTGGACGAGCCGATGCCGCCCCGGCGCATCGAGTCCTACCTCGCCAGGATCGAACCCACCGACGGCGTGCTCTACCCCGCGGTCGTTGCCTTCCACCACCGCAGCGTCCGGCTGCGGGCACGGCTCGGCTCGCTGCCGTCGATGGCTGTCGTCAGCGTCGACGAGGGCGGTGCGGTGGACACGGTCGACTTCAACAGCCTTCCCAAGCCGTTCACCACGGCGGACAAACGGGAGTACGCCCGGCTGCTGGAGCGCGTCACGCGCGCGGTGGCCCGGCAGGACCTGGCCGAGGTCGGCCGGGTGGCGACCGCGAGCGCGCGGATGAACCAGGTACTGCGCCACAAGTGGTCGCTGGAAGCGCTGATCGACATCTGCCAGCAGGTGGGTGGCCTCGGAGTGGTGGTCGGGCACAGCGGCACCACACTCGGGATCCTGTTGAACACCGAGGCGCCCCACTGCGCCAGCCAGCTGGCCGTGGCCGCCCAGGCGTGCCAGCAGTTGGTCGGAAACGTGACGGTGTACCGCACACTGAGCTTCCACTGAGACCGCTCGGCGCCCCGAGAGCTCCACCCGCGCCCTGGACGCCGTTGGTCGATCCGCCCCGCTGGACCTCATCCAGCGGGGCGGATCGCTGCGAAGGGCGGGATCAGGGGCGGAAAGGCTCGCCCATGCCCACGAGGATCTCCCGCTCGCCCCGGTAGGGCTCGCGGCTGTGCGCCATACGGACGTTGTCGACGACCATGAGGTCGCCGCGCCGCCACGGCTCGCGGATGGTGTGGGCCTCGTACACCTTGTTGATCAGGTCGACCATGGCCCGGTCGAGGGGCGTTCCGTCACCGCAGGAGGTGTTGAACGGTAACCCCTCGGGTCCGAACTCGCCGACGAGGAACGCGCGTACCTCAGGGGCCATGGTCCATTCGCTGAGGAACGCGATCTGGTTGAACCAGCACCGCTCACCGGTGGTGGGGTGCGGGATCACGGCCGGGCGGATCTGGACCGTGCGCAGCCCGCCGTCCGTCCCCCAGGTCGGTTCGATGCCGTGCTGGGCGCAGTAGCGCTCGACTTCGGCGCGGTCGTCGGTACCGAACGCGTCCTGCCAGGAGGTGCCGACGTACGGGTTGTAGTGCCGGGTCAGTCTCCAGCCATGGCGCTCGAAGCGCTCCACGAGGTCGGTCGGCAGGTCGCGCAGCACCGCACGGCTGTCCGCGACCGCCGTGACCCCGGCGCTCGCCGGCGGTGTCAGACAGGCGAAGGCCATCGTCCGCGGTGCCTCGTCGGCGTAACTGAGCTCATGGTGCATGCACATCGGCTGGTCGGCCGGCCAGTGCGAGGACGAGTACACACCGGGCCCGTAGGTGTCCCGCGGGGTGAACCCCTCGCGTTCGGTCATGCCGTCGCCGACGACCGCGCGGATCGCTGAGACAGCCGTCTCGCGGGTGTCCAGGAGCAGGCCGCGGACGAGGACGGCGCCGTGCTCGTCCACCATGGCTCGTAACTCGTCGCGGTGTTCGCCGATCCAGTCTGCGGCGCGCGGCGGCGCCGACGAGGCGTCCAGGAGCGTGAGGGGGCGGGGGCGGTGGTCGGTCATGAGTATCTGCCTTTCAGATCACGAGTCCGGTCCTGGCCGTCCGCGGGAACCGGGAGGACGCCAAGGGCACCGGACAGGGCTTTCACCGGCTGGCCGTGGTGGTGGCCCGGAGAGATCGGCCACGCCGATGCCACGGCGGCGGGTCCCGGCTGAACGGGTTGAGGAGCGCGAGGAGTTGGGGCCGGTCCGGGGCGGCGTCGAAGAGCACCACGCCCACGGTGATCAGGATAGCCAATCGGGCGACGGCGCAGGCAGCCCTCCGAGGGACCAGCCGTGCTCGGTGCGCTCGAACCGAGGCGCTCTCACTGAGCGCCGCGGTCGCCGGGCCGGCGCTGCCGGCAGGACCCGCCGCATCCGACTCCGGAGGGTTCGGCGGTGGCAGCGGTAATGAGGGTCAGGTCGGTCTGACCAGCGACTCTTCGCTCCGGTGCGGTGGTACGGCGCCGGCGCACCACCAGCTCATGGGTTGCAGGCCTGGCCGCGCCGGCGTGGTATGCGGTAAGCGCCGCTCAAACCAGTTCTGCTCTTATTTCTTCTTCATATGTGGGCTCGCGCAGCAGGTCCCGCAGCCGGTGCAGCCCGCGCCGCGCATGGCTCTTCACGGTGCCGAGCGGCAGTCCCGTCCGCGCCGCGATCTGCGTCTGCGTCAGGTCCTCGTAGAACGCGAGCCCCAGTACCCGCCGCTGGGGCGCGGGGAGCCTGGCCAGTTCCCGCCGTACGAGGACCCGGTCGAGTGCCGCTTCCGGCCGGCCGTCCCCGGTGCCGGTGCCGGCGAGCATCTGGCGCGTCCCCGCGGCCGTCACCAGTTCACCGCGCCGTGCCCGCGCGGTCAGGGCGTCGGCGATCCTGCGCCGGGTGATGCCGACGATCCAGCCGCCGAGCGGCCCCCGCTCGGGCCGGTAGCGGCGGCGTCCGCGCCACACGCCGAGGAACACCTGCTGGGTGACGTCCTCCGCCTCCCCGGCATCGCCCAGCGAGCGCCGGGCCAGCGAGTACACCAGTGCCGACCAGCGCTGGTAGACAGCGGCCAGGCAGGCGTCGTCGTCCGTGGCCAGGCGCCGCGCCAGTTCCTCGTCGGTGATCGGTTCGGGGCGGCGGTTCCCGTCGCCGTACACGGTCGTCTCCACGGCTTCCCACCTCACCTGAGAGCTGTATCCACCGGCCAGCGTGGGAGTCACCGGCGAGGGCTCACAAGTCGCATCGGTTGTGCGTCGTACAGTCGCACCATGAGAGATTCCGCGCGGCGCCCGCCGGAGGGCGAACCGGCCCCGCCCGCCGCCGGTGCCGCCGTGACCACCGGCGCGCTGGCCCGCAGGCTCGGCGTGTCGCCGACCACCCTCCGCTCCTGGGACCGCCGGTACGGCATCGGTCCGGCCGTGCACGCGCAGGGCCGGCACCGCCGCTGGACGCCTCGGGACGTGGCACTCCTGGAGGCGATGTGCCGGCTGACCTCGGCAGGTGTCCCGCCCGCCGAGGCGGCCCGCGCGGCGAAGGAGGCGGCCGGCACGGGGGACCGCACGGCCCCCGTGCCGCCCCCTGACCCGGGACCCGCTCCCGCCACGGGGCGTTCACGGGCCGCCGGCGCGCTGCCGCTGGGCGATGTGCGCCAGGAGTGCCGGGGGCTGGCCCGCGCCGCCGTGCGTCTCGACGCCGCGGCCGTCGAGGCCCGGCTCGCCTCGGCCGTCGCCGGGCACGGACTCGCCGACGCCTGGCAGGAGGTGATGGTGCCGACCCTGCACGCCGTGGGACGCAAGTGGGCGTCGTCGGAGGACAGCTACATCGAGGTGGAGCACCTGCTGTCCTGGCACGTCTCCACCACCCTACGCCGCCACACCCGGCCACCCGCCCCGGCCGACGGCGACCCCGTCGCCGGGCCGGTGCTGCTGGCCTGCGTCCCCGGCGAGGAGCACACCCTGCCACTGGAGGCGCTCAACGCCGCACTGACTGAACTGGGGCTGCCCACAAGGATGTTCGGCGCCGCCGTGCCCGCCTCCGCGCTGGCGGCCGCGGTACGGCGGCTGGGGCCGGCCGCCGTGGTCCTGTGGGCCCAGTCCCGCGCCACGGCGAGCCCGCCGCTGGCCCGGGACGTCGCCGCCACGGAATGGGGGGTGAAGGGGGCGCGCCGCAGCCCGCTGGTGGTGCTGGGCGGCCCCGGCTGGGCCGGTCGCCGGACGCGGGGCATGCCGCGTCCGGCGGGGCTCCGGGAAGCCCTCGACCTGCTGGCCGGCGGCTACGGAGCGGCCGGGCCCGGCGCGCCACCGTGACCGGCCGCGGCATGCCCCGAACCCCCGGCCGACCTCACTCGCGCTCCCTTGCCCGCCGGAAGCGGGCCAGCCCCTCGGACAGTTCGACGATCGGGTCCGGATAGTCGACGGCGGCCCGGTCCAGGCCCCGCAGCTTCCACGGCTCGTGCACCGACGGCCCCTCCAGCGGCGCCAGTTCGGGCACCCACCGCCGCACGTACGCGCCGTCGGGGTCGTACCGCCTGGCCTGGGTGACCGGATTGAGCACGCGGTTCGGACGGGTGTCGGTGCCGGTCCCCGCCACCCACTGCCAGTTGAGCTGGTTGTTGGCGAGGTCGCCGTCGACCAGGAACCGCAGGAAGTGCCGCGCGCCCACCCGCCAGTCCACGTACAGCGTCTTGGCCAGGAAACTCGCGGTCAGCAGACGGCCGCGGTTGTGCATCCAGCCCTCGTGGCGCAGCTGGCGCATGGCCGCGTCCACGATCGGGTAGCCGGTGCGGCCCTCCCGCCAGGCCTCGATGTCGTCCCCGGCCGTGCGCTCGGACCGCCAGCGGTCGTGCTTCGTCCGGTAGTCGGCGCGGGCGGCCGCCGGGCGTGCGGACAGGAGCTGGCGGTGGAAGTCGCGCCAGGCGAGCTGCCGTACGAAGGCCTCGGCACCCGGGCCGCCCGCCTCGCGCGCCCGGTGGACCAGTTCGACCGGGGACAGGGTGCCGAAATGGAGGTGGGGCGAGAGACGGGAGGTCGCGTCGCCGGCCAGGTCGTCACGGCGGTCCTCGTACGCGGTGACACCGCCGCGCAGCCAGGCGGCCAGCCGGGCCCGCCCCTCCGCCTCACCCCCGGCGGCCAGCCCCTGCGACACCCCCGACAGCCCGGCCCTGGACGGCAGCTCCTCGGACCCGATGCCGTCCGGTACGCGCACCACACGGGGCGCCCCCAGAGTGTCCCGCGCTCTCTGCCGCGACCACTGCCGGAAGTACGGGGTGAACACCGCGAAGTGGTCGGAGGAGGCCGGGGTCAGCGCTCCTGGCACCAGTACCGTCGTCACCGTGTCGTGCACGTGCAACCGGCGCCCGTCCGCCTCCAGGGCACGCCGCAGCCGCTCCTCCCGGCGGTGCGCGTACGCGCTCACGTCGGCCGCCATGTGCACCTCGTCGGCGTCCGCCTCGGCCACCACCTTGCAGACCTCGTCGACGACGTCACCGGACCGGACGACGAGCCGGCCACCGCGCCCGCGCAGCCCCGCGTCCAGGTCCCGCAGACAGTCGGCGAGGAACGCCAGCCGGTTGGGCGCGGCGAAACCGGCCCCCTCCACACCCCGGTCGCGCACGAAGAGGGGGACCACCTGACGCGAACCGTCCAGGGCGGCCACCAGGGGCGGGTGGTCGTGCAGGCGCAGGTCGGCGGTGAACAGGACGACCGAGACGTTCATGGCGCGGCTCCGGTTGGGACAGGGATGACGAACAGTGCTTCCGGCCCGCGGGGCCCGGCGGATGCGGGCGTCAGCCGACGGGCGCCCCCTCCTCCGTCCGGGTGAGCGGACCCCGCTCCGCGGCCCGCGCGATGTTGCGGGCCATACCGCCGAACACGACGGCGTGGAAGGGCGACACGCCCCACCAGTAGGCCTGGCCGAGCAGCCCGCGCGGATGGAACAGGGCCCGCTGCCGGTAGCGGCTGCGGCCGGTGCCGTCCGGCTCGGCGTACATCTCCAGCCATGCCAGCCCCGGCAGCCGCATCTCGGCCCGCAGCCGCAGCAGGCGCCCCGGCTCGATCTCCTCCACCCGCCAGAAGTCCAGCGAGTCGCCCGCACGCAGCCGCTGCGCGTCCCGGCGGCCCCGGCGCAGGCCCACCCCGCCGGCCAGCCGGTCCAGCCATCCGCGCAGGGCCCAGGCGAGCGGGAAGGAGTACCAGCCGTTGTCACCACCGACACCCTCGATCACCCGCCACAGCGCGTCCACGGGGGCGTCCACGCGTGCCTCACGACGGTCGGCGTACAGGCTGCCACCCGCCCAGTCGGGGTCGGTGGGCAGCGGATCGCTCGGCGCGCCGGGCACCGAGGCGGAGGACCAGCGGGTCGCGACATCGGCCTCGCGCACGCGCCGAAGGGCCAGCCGCACCGCCTCGTCGAAGCCGATCGGGTGTCCGGGAGGGGTGGGCACGTACCGGGTGATGTCCTGCTCCCCGCAGACCACCTCGTGCCGCAGCGACTCGGTGAGCGGCCGGGCGAGGGACGCGGGCACCGGGGTCACCAGACCCACCCAGTGACTGGACAGGCCGGGGGTGAGCACCGGCACGGGCAGGATGAACCGGCGCGCGAGGCCCGCCACCTCCGCGTACCGCGTCATCATCTCCCGGTACGTGAGGATGTCCGGGCCGCCGATGTCGAAGGCCCGGTTGACCTCCCTGGGCATCCGCGCGCTCCCGACGAGGACACGCAGCACGTCCCGTACGGCGACGGGCTGGATACGGGTGCGCACCCACCGCGGGGTGACCATCACGGGCAGCCGCTCGGTGAGGTGGCGGAGCATCTCGAAGGAGGCGGACCCGGAGCCGATGATCACCGCCGCGCGCAGGACGGTCGTCGGCACCCCCGACTCCAGCAGGATGCGGCCCACCTCCGCCCGTGACCGCAGGTGCGGCGACAGTTCGTGCTCCGGAACGCCTGCCGGGGTGAGGCCGCCGAGATACACGATGCGGCGCACACCGGCCGAGCGGGCCGCCGCCGCGAAGATCCGTGCCGCGCGGCGGTCGTCCTCCTCGAAGCCCTTGCCCGTGCCCAGCGCGTGCACCAGGTAGTAGGCCACGTCGACGCCCCGCATCGCCGCCGCGACCGAACCGGCGTCGGTGACGTCGGCCCGTACCACCTCCACCGCGCCCGTCCACGGCTGGTCGCGCAGCCGGCCGGGGGAGCGGGCCAGGCAGCGCACCCGGTGGCCGGCGGCCAGCAGCTCGGGCACCAGCCGCCCGCCGATGTACCCCGTGGCACCCGTCACCAGGCAGCGCGGCCCGGCGCCGGTGTCGTCGTCGCTCATCGGCCGTCCGTCCTTCCCGTCGGCGCGTGTCGGCGCGTGTGTCGCCCCCTGCACATCCCTTCCACAAAAGCGGGACGTTCGGATGCGTCCTCAAGGACATCCGCCCCGATCAGGGACATGCCCCCGTCGATCCGGGGAAGGCGGAGCAGTACGCACGGTGAATATCCCGTAACCCTGTCGATACTGGAGGTGACCTGCCGCTATGGGCGCGAAGGTGTTGGAGCGGTTCCCTGCGGGGGCCCCGCGCGGGTCATGGCCGGCGGAGGAGTTCGCGGCGGCGCGCCGCGCCGAGGGCGAACCCGCCACCGTGGTGATGGACCTGAAGTCGGACGCGTTCCTCGTGGTGGTCGAGCGAGGGGACGACGACGGAAGGTCCTGACCCGGACCCCACGGCGTCCTACCGGCGGGCCGTGAGGTCACCCGCCCGGCGCACGAAGGCCTCGTACAGATCACGTGCCGCCCGCGGCACGGACTCCGCCCGGCGGCGCTGGAGCATCAGCACCACCCGCGTGGTGTCGTCGGTAAGCGGCCGGTGGGTGAGCGCCCCGCACCGCTCCAGTGGATCCCCGACCACACTGAAGTCGGGCAGCACCGTCGCCCCCAGCCCCTCGGCGACCATCAGCTTGCCCATCTCGGCGCCGTCGGTCGAGTACGAGAAGGACGGGGCGCGCCCGCCCAGCAGCCGGTGCACGTAACGGTGCATCACATACCCGGCGCGCATGGCGATCAACGGCACGCCGAGCAGGTCCTCCACCGAGACCACCCGTAGGGACGCCAGCGGGCTGTCCGGGCGCATGCACACCACCGGACGCCCGCGCAGCAGCTCGGCCGACTCGAAACCCGCCGGGATGTCGTCCCCGTCCAGGTGGTTGACCAGCCCGAGGTCGAAACCGCCCTCGGTCAGCGCCCGGTGGATCTCCGCCTGCTGCGCGCCGACCACCTCCACCTGGGTGACGGGATGCGCGGCCCGGAAGTCCCGGACCACCGGGATGAGCAGCGGCACGGTGGCCGCGTTGACGGTGCCGACCCGCACCATGCGGCTGACCCGGTGCTGTTCCCCTGCGGCCGACCGCAGCCGGTCCACCGCCTCCAGGACACCCACGATGTGCGGCAGCAGCTCCCGGC
Source organism: Streptomyces sp. NPDC001544 (assembly GCF_042894285.1). Lineage (NCBI taxonomy): Bacteria > Bacillati > Actinomycetota > Actinomycetes > Kitasatosporales > Streptomycetaceae > Streptomyces > Streptomyces sp. NPDC001544. The sequence continues at coordinate 862,467 of NZ_JBIAVN010000002.1, forward strand.
CACCCGCGCTCATCGTCGCGCCCGACCGTTTGCGCTCCAGCAGATCGACCCCCAGCTCCCGCTCGAGGTTGCGCACGGTCTCGCTCAACGCGGGCTGCGACAGCCGCAGTTCCTCGGCGGCCCGGCGCAGGGAGCCGAGCCGGGTGACCGCCGCGATGTATTCCAGCTGTTCTATCCGCACGACCGCAGAATGCGGCCGTTTCCGAGGTGTGTTCAAGGGTTTCCCTGTCACACCTTCGTGAAATTCAATGGTCCGGGATACGAGACCGGTCGGGTTCTCCTTGACTGCCCTGACGGGCGCTGACACGATCGACGGCATGAAGATGCGACTGGACCTCACGCGGCGACGCCACGTCGACCTCGCACGCGTCTCCAGCGCCTCCTGTCGCGCCGCGGCCTGACCCCCCTCCGAGACACGCCGCGTCCTTTCCTTTCCCGCGCCTGAATTCACCGTGCCCGCGCACCCTCTTGAATTCGGCGTGCCCGAAAGCATTCCGCAACAGGAGTTCCGCATGTCCGCAGCACCCGTGAAATTCGCGTACTGGGTCCCCAACGTCAGCGGGGGACTGGTCACGAGCAGGATCGAGCAGCGCACCGACTGGGGGTACGACTACAACCGGGAACTCGCCGTCCTCGCCGAGAACAACGGCTTCGACTACGCCCTCAGCCAGGTCCGCTACATGGCGAGCTACGGGGCCGAGTACCAGCACGAGTCGACCAGCTTCAGCCTCGCCCTGCTGCTCGCCACCCAGCGCCTGAAGGTCATCGCGGCCGTCCACCCCGGCCTGTGGCACCCGGGCGTCCTCGCCAAGCTCGGCGCCACCGCCGACCACCTGTCGCACGGCCGCTTCGCGGTCAACGTCGTCTCCGGCTGGTTCAAGGGCGAGTTCACCGCGCTCGGCGAGCCCTGGCTGGAACACGACGAACGGTACCGCCGCTCCGAGGAGTTCATCACCGCCCTGCGCAGGATCTGGACCGAGGACCACGCCGAACTCGCCGGAGACTTCTACCGGTTGCGTGACTTCTCCCTCAAGCCCAAGCCCCTCAGCACCCCCGAGCGCCCGCACCCGGAGATCTTCCAGGGCGGAAACTCCACCGCCGCCCGGCAGATGGCCGGCCGCGTCTCCGACTGGTACTTCTCCAACGGCAAGGACTTCGACGGGGTCACCGAACAGATCGCGGACGTCCGCAAGGCGGCGGCCGAAGCGGGGCGCACGCCACCGAAGTTCGGTCTCAACGGCTTCCTCATCGCCCGCGACACCGAGGCCGAGGCGCGCGAGACTCTCCGCGAGATCGTGGCGCAGGCCGACACCGAGGCCGTCGAGGGCTTCGGCGCGGCGGTGAAGCAGGCCGGGCAGTCCACCGGCGACGGCAAGGGAATGTGGCAGGACTCGGATTTCGCGGACCTCGTCCAGTACAACGACGGCTTCCGCACGGGCCTCATCGGCACCCCTGAACAGATTGCGGAACGCATCGTCGCCTACAAGAAGCTCGGCGTAGACCTCTTCCTCCTGGGCTTCCTGCACTACCACGAGGAGGTCGAGTACTTCGGCAAGCGGGTGCTGCCCCTCGTGCGCGAGCTCGAGGAGCGACTGCCCGAGACCGGGGGCGCGTCCGTCCCCGCGCACGCCTGACCATCCGCTCCTGCTCGAAAGAGGACCTCATGGCCACCGTTCTGTCCGTCTCCGGCAGCCCATCCGCCTCCTCCCGCACCAACCGTCTGCTGCGTCACCTGGACCAGCGCCTGATCGCCCAGGGCCACCAGGTGATACCGCTCGACGTCCGCACCATCCCCGCCGAAGCCCTGCTGGGCGCGGACTTCAGGCACCCGGCGATCGTCGAGGCGACCGGACTGTTCGCCCGCGCCGACGGCGTCGTGGTCGGCACCCCCGTCTACAAGGCCTCGTACTCCGGCGTCCTCAAGGCGCTGCTCGACCTGCTGCCGCAGTACGCGCTCACCGGCAAGACGGTGCTGCCGCTCGCCACCGGGGGCAGCATCGCCCACGTGCTCGCCATCGACTACGCGCTGCGTCCGGTCCTGAGCTCCATGGGAGCCGCGCACATCGTCCAGGGCTGGTTCACCCTCGACAAGGACCTCACGGTGCACGAGGACGGCGCCCTGATCGTCAGCCCGGCCGCCGGTGAAGCCCTCGGCCAGGTGCTCGACCAGTTCTCGGCCGCGCTGGGCCGCACCCCGCTGCTCGCCGCGGCGAGCTGAGCGCCGTGACCGCGCACGTCATCGCCGACGACACGGAGGCCCTTGCCGTAGCGGCCGCCCTGGCCGAGGAGTTTCGCGCCGGCGCCTCGGTACGGGACGCCGAACGCAGGTTGCCCCGCGCGGAGTTGGATCGCATGTCGGCATCCGGGCTGCTCGCTGTCACCGTGCCCGCCGAGCACGGCGGCGCGGACGTCTCCACGGCCACCCTGGCGGAGATCCTCCGGCTGCTCGGTACCGCCGACGGCAGCCTCGCCCAGATCCCGCAGAGCCACTTCGCCTACGTCAACGTCATCCGCCGCCAGGGGACCGAACACCAGCGGAAGTTCTTCTTCGGGGAACTGCTCTCGGGCCGCCGCTTCGGCAACGCCCAGTCGGAAGCGGGCACCAGGCACGTCCAGGACATCCGCACCCGCCTGGAACCCCGGCCCGACGGCTCCTACCTGCTGACCGGCGTCAAGCACTACTCCACCGGCGCCCTCTTCGCCGACTGGATCCCGGTCCTGGCCCGCGCCGAGGACGACGACCTGCATGTGGCATACGTGCCCCGGGACGCCCCCGGCGTGTCGGTCGTCGACGACTGGGACGGCATGGGGCAGCGCACCACGGCCAGCGGCACCGTCCGCCTGGACGCCGTCCCCGTGCCCGCCGACCACGTCCTCCCTCACCACCTCACCTTCCGGGGGCCGCAACTCCACGGTGCGGTGGCGCAGTTGCTGCACGCCGCCATCGACACGGGGATCGCCCAGGGAGCGCTGGAGGAGGCCGTCACGTTCGTCCGGACCAAAAGCCGGCCCTGGTTCGAGAGCGGCTTCGAGACAGCCGCCGAGGACCCTCTGCTCATCCAGCGCTTCGGTGAACTCGCCCTCCAGGTGCGCGCCGCCCGGGCGCTGCTGCACGAGGCCGCCCGCACCGTGGACACCGCGCGCGCCGGCCTCACCGACGACTCGGCGGCCGAGGCCTCCATCGCGGTCGCCGCGGTCAAGGTGGCGGCGGCACAGGCCGCGGTCGAGGTGGCGGGCGCCCTGTTCGAGGTGTCCGGCACCCGGTCGGCGCTCGACTCCCTCAACCTGCACCGGCACTGGCGGGACGCCCGCACCCACACCCTGCACGACCCGACCCGCTGGAAGATCCAGCACATCGGCCGCTACGTGCTGAACGGCACCCGCCCACCCCGCCACGGACTCCTCTGACCCCGCCGGACAGCCGAGCCACGGACACCCCCCGATCGGAGACCCCCCCGTGTCCCTCACCTTCCACTGGTTCCTGCCCACCAACGGCGACAGCCGCCACGTCGTCGGCGGTGGCCACGGCACCCCGGCCACCGCCTCCGGGCGGGACCGGCCGCCGACGGTCGCCTATCTGAGCCAGATCGCCCGGGCCGCCGAGGACCTCGGCTTCGTCGGCGCGCTCACCCCGACCGGTGCCTGGTGCGAGGACGCCTGGCTGACCACCGCGATGGTCAGTCAGAACACCGAGCGGTTGAAGTTCCTGGTCGCCTTCCGGCCCGGCTTCGTCTCACCCACGCTGGCCGCGCAGATGGCCTCCACCTTCCAGCGGCAGACGGGCGGGCGGCTGCTGCTCAACGTGGTCACCGGCGGTGAGAGCCACGAGCAACGTGCCTATGGCGACTTCCTGGACAAGGACTCCCGTTACCGCCGTACCGGTGAATTCCTGCAGATCGTGAGGGAGTTGTGGGAGGGCAAGACCGTCGATCTGCACGGCGAGCACCTGCAGGTCGAGGACGCGAGGCTGGCCCGGGTGCCGGACCCGGTGCCCGAGGTCTACTTCGGCGGGTCCTCGCCGATCGCGGGTGAGGTCGCGGCCCGGCACGTGGACGTGTACCTCACCTGGGGGGAGCCGCCCGCCCAGGTCGCCGAGAAGATCGCCTGGATCAGGGGACTGGCCGCGAAGGAGGGCCGGACGCTGCGGTTCGGGATCCGGCTGCACGTCATCACCCGGGACACCGCGGAACAGGCCTGGGCCGAGGCAAACCGGCTGCTGGACGGCTTCGACCCCGAGACGGTCGGTGCCGTGCAGGCCGGGCTGGCCCGCAGCGAGTCGGAGGGCCAGCAGCGGATGCTCGCGCTGCACGGCGGCGGCCGGGACGGGCTGGAGATCCACCCCAACCTGTGGGCCGGGATCGGGCTGGTGCGCGGGGGCGCGGGGACGGCCCTGGTGGGCAGCCACGACGAGGTCGCCGACCGGATCGAGGAGTACGCCGCCCTCGGCATCGAGGAGTTCGTCCTGTCCGGGTATCCGCATCTGGAGGAGGCCTACTGGTTCGGCGAGGGGGTGCTGCCCAGGCTCGCCGTACGCGGGGTGTGGCGGCATCCCTTCGAACGGGACACCGCCCCCGCCGCTCAGGTGCCGTTCGCGAGCTGAGGCCCACGCCCCGTCAGGGCATCGAGGTGAGCCCCGCGCGACCGGGCCGTCTGCCCTTGCACCAGGAGGAACATCCCCTCCCTGGCGAGGCGTTGGGCCTTGCTGTCCAGGGACAGCGCCCGGCCGCCACCGGCCACCACCGCCGCGGTGGTCGCCGTTCGCATGACGTCGTACGACTGTGTCCGCAGCGCCAGCCGTTCCGTCAGGTGCTCTTCGGATGCCGGCGGCTCGTCGGCCAGGGTGTAGGCCCGGCGGCGGACCTCGGCCAGCCGGGCGCGGATCGGAGCGGCCGTCTCCTCGTCCAGCAGGGCGAGGGCCGCCTCCGCGACACCGAACACCGCGGGGGAGGCGTTGACCGTCCTGTCGCGGTCGGTCGCCGCCCAGCTCTCGTACGGCATCCGGAGGGCCACCGCCTCCTCGGGCAGCCACAGTCCGTCCAGCTCCAGCGACACCGTGCGGGCCGCGGTGAGGGCCGCCAGACGCATGGGCCGCGACGCGCGCAGTCCGGGCTGGTCACGGGCCTCGGTGAAGGCGAAGACCACCTCGCCGGAGTCGGTGGTCCCGGCCAGCAGCAGCACGTCGTTCAGACCCCAGCCGGTGTACCAGGGGACGGTGCCGTCGAACCGCCGTCCGCCCCGGCCGCGGGTGACCCGCACCGGAGTGCGCGGATGGGACCGCAGATGCGCGTACGCCACCCCTGACATGAGCTCGCCGCGCGCCAGCGGACCCAGCAGACGCTCCCGCACCGGCGCCTCGCTCTTGGCCAGGACCTGCACCGGCGTGTGGTGCTGCGTCTGCACGAACCACGTGGAGCAGCAGGCCCCCGCCAGGATCTCGGCCGTCTCCCGCGCCACCGGGGCGGGCGCCGCCGAGCCGCCGTACGCCGTCGGCGCGCTCACCCCGAGCAGCCCCGACCGCTTGACCGCGTCGATGTGACCCACGGGAACCTCCCCCTGGTCGACGCGCTCCGCGTTCGGCGCGAGCAGCTCGTCCGCGAGCCGGCGGGCGCGGTCGACGAGGGGGTGTGCTGCGATGGTCATACGGAGAATTCTCCCGGTTCCGCCGGCAGAGGTGACGATCCGGGGGTGTGCCGTTCGTGTGGGAAGCAGGACAACCCCTACCGGGAGCACCCCCAGGACGCCAAGGAGGACGTCATGAAGCACTATCTGCTCAGCGTGGTCACGCCGACCGGCGGACAGCCGCCCGAGCCCGCCGCGCTCGCCGGGATCATGCGCGACGTGGGGGCCTTCAACGACGAGCTGCGCGAGGCCGGGGCCTGGGTCTTCGCCGGCGGGCTGCACGGCCCGGAGACGGCCACCGTGCTGCGGCCCAAGGACGGCGACGTCCTCGTCACCGACGGACCGTACGCCGAGGGCAAGGAGTACCTGGGCGGCCTGTGCCTGATCCAGGCCCCCGACCTGGACGCGGCCCTGGAGTGGGGCCGCAAGGCGGCCCTGGCCACCACCCTCCCCATCGAGGTGCGCCCCTTCGTGGACCAGCACTGACGTGGACCGGTACTGATGCCGGAAACCCCCGATGTCGAGGCCGTCCTCCGCGCGGAGCCCGGCCGAGCGGGCCCACCTCGAACGGCGCCGACGCCAGTGGCCGTGAGACCCCCGCCCGGCTGTGCGCGCGGGCGTGCGAGACTCCGTCGATGACCACTTCACCGATCACCGCGGATGCGTCCGGCACCTGGCAGCTCGGCGATCTCCCCGTCCACCGCATCGGTTTCGGCGCCATGCGGCTGACGGGCAGCGGGCCCTTCCACCACGGCACGCCGAGCGACCGGGAACGCTCCCTCGCCGTGCTGCGCAGGGCGGTCGAACTGGGCGTCAACCACATCGACACGGCCGCCTTCTACTTCTCCTCGACTCGTTCCGCCAACGAACTCATCAACACCGCGCTGGCTCCGTACCCCGACGACCTGGTCATCGTCACCAAGGTCGGCCCCTTCCGCGACTACTCCGGAGCATGGGGCACCGCCGCCCGGCCGGACCAGCTGCGCGGGCACGTCGAGGAGAACCTGCGCCAGCTCGGACGCGACCACCTCGACGTGGTCAACCTCCGCCGGATGCGGCAGGAGTCGATCGCCGAGCACTTCGGGGCCCTGGCCGAGCTTCGCGAGGCCGGACTGATCCGGCACCTGGGTGTGTCCGACGTCGAGCCGCGCCATCTCGCTCAGGCGCTCGAGATCGCGCCGGTGGTGTGCGTGCAGAACCGGTACGGGCTCGACAGTCCCGACCCCCGTACCGACGAGCTTCTGCGGATCTGCGGGGAACGGGGCATCGCGTTCGTACCGTTCTTCGCCGTGGCCGGCGAGGGCGGAGCGCACGGCCCGACCGGGGACGAGCGGGACGAGGTGCTCGCCGTGGCCCGCGATCACGGGGCGACCCCCGTGCAGATCCGCATCGCGTGGACCCTCCACCAGGGCCGTCACGTGCTCGCCATTCCGGGCACCGGCAACCCCGGCCACCTGGCCGAGAACGTGGCCTCGGGAGCCCTGCGGCTCACCGACGGCGAACTGGAGCGGCTGAACGCGGTGCACACCGGGCGGTCCCTTCCATAATGGGGATGCGGGTACAGCCGTGGGACGGCATCCGGCCGACCGCGACGAGCAGACGGTCCACCGGGGGTGGACGAGGACGGGGTGAGGAACGTTCCCATGAGCGACGCGAAGGATGAGCGCCGCCCGGCCGGCGAGCTGGAAGCGAGCGTCATGGCCGCGCTCTGGGCCGCCGGTGCGCCCCAGACACCCGGTCAGGTGCAGCTCAGCCTGGGCGCCGGCCTGGCGCGCACCACGGTGACCACGATCCTGTCCCGCCTGCACGACAAGGGTGTCGTCGACCGGCGGCGGCAGGGGCGGGGGTACGCCTACTTCCCGGTCCAGGACGCCCAAGGCCTCACCGCCCGGCGGATGCACACCGAACTCGACCGGGACAGCGACCGCGAGACCGTGCTCGCCCGCTTCGTCGCCCAGCTCAACCCCGACGACGAGCGGATCCTGCGGGACCTGCTGGAACCCCCCGCAAAGTGATGACCGTCCTGCTGCTTCTGCCGCTGGTGCTGCCGTTCGCCCTGCCGGCGCTGGCCCGTCGGGCCGTCGACCGGCTCGTGCCCGAGGCCGCGCTCTGGGCGATCACCGTCTCGGCGGTCGTGTGCGCGGGCTGCTCGCTCGCCGCGCTCGGCGCCTTCGTGCTCACCGGGCTGCTGAAGCTGTCCGTCTTCGCCGCGCTCGGTGAACTCGTCCACCCGCTGCGCACCGCCTCCGACATCTTCGTGGTCCCGGCGGCCGCCACCTCCGTCGGCGCGCTGGCCGTGTGTGCCTGGGCCCTCGTCCGCTCGGTGCTGCGTCAGGCCCGCGCCCTGCGTGCGGCCCGCTCGGCGGCCGGGCGCGGCCCCGCCGTGGGCGACCTGTGCGTGGTGGACTCGCCGCACCCCGACGCGTACGCGCTGCCCGGGCGACGCCACCGGATCGTCGTCACCACCGGGATGCTGCGCAGTCTTGACGCCGCCGAGAGGGAGGTCCTCTTCGCCCACGAACGGGCCCACAACCAGGGCGGCCACCACTACTTCCTCGCCGCCGCCGAACTCGCCGCGCAACTCCACCCCGCGCTGCGTCCGGTCCGCGAGACCATCCGGCTCGCGGCCGAGCGCGCCGCGGACGAGGCAGCGGCAGGCGCCGTCGGCGACCGGCGTCTGACCGCCCGCGCCATCGCCCGCGCCGCCCTGGTGGGCCACGCCGCCCGCGGTGCCCGCCCGGACCTCGCCCCCGGTATGGCGACCGGGCCCGTCCCCCAGCGCGTACAGGCCCTCCTGGCCGCGCCGCGCCGCGCCACCCCTTGGATCGCCCTCGTACTCGTCGCATGCGCCACCCTGTCCTTCGCGGCCTCCGCCACCGGGGTGATCGACTTCCACCACCGGGTGGAGGTCGCCCAGGGGGAGGAGCGCGGCTAGGGCCTGTCCGGCGGATCATGCCGCAGACGCGGGGCTTGGCACGCCCTCCCCCACTCTCGGCTTCGCTCGAGCGGGCGGTGCCCCCACCGGCGTTGTCGTCGGTTGCCGACTCCCCCATGCTCGAACGAGCTCGCGCGGGGGGACCCCCATCGCGTCGACGCCCTCCTCCGCCTTGCGGCCGGACGCTCCCCCACGCTCGAATGAGCTCGCGCGGGGGCACCCCCATTCGCCCCGCTCACCAGCGCCGATGAGGCACCGCGCCCGTGTCCTGCGACCTGATCCGCCGGACAGGCCCTGGACCCAGTCGTGCGGATCAGGCGGCTGTAGGTCAGGTTGCCTTCATTCGGACTGGCGCCCGAGGAGTTTTACGTATAACCTCACCCGTCAACCACCCCCTCCAGCCCCTCGGTGAAAGGCCCCGATGAGACGCGTCGCCCTTGTCACCCTCGTCGTGGACGACTACGACGAGGCGATCCGCTTCTACACCGACGCCCTCGGGTTCCGGCTCGCCGAGGACGCCCCACGCCCCGACGGCTCCCGCTGGGTCGTCGTGGAGCCCGGCCCGGGAGGGGCGGGCACCGGGCTGCTGCTCGCCCGGGCCAAGGGGGAGGCCCAGCAGGCCCGGGTCGGCGACCAGACCGGCGGGCGGGTCGGGTTCTTCCTGCACACCGACGACTTCGCCCGCGACCACGCCCGGATGGCCGCCGCCGGCGTGACCTTCCTGGAGGAACCGCGCCACGAGCCGTACGGCACGGTCGCCGTCTTCCAGGACCTGTACGGCAACCGCTGGGACCTGCTTCAGCCCGCCGGCTGAGCGCCCTTCGCCGCCACCGCCGAACGCGCCCGCCCGCACGCTCCTCCCGCGCACGACCCCACCGCCGCCGCGAACCGCCCGCTCAAGGAAAGACCCGCCATGACTGCTACGCGCGTAGACACCGAAGTGATCCGCCGCCTGCCCAAGGCCGTCCTGCACGACCACCTCGACGGCGGTCTGCGCCCCGCCACCGTCGTCGAACTCGCGGCCGCGGTCGGCCACACCCTGCCCACCACCGACCCCGACGAACTGGCCGCCTGGTACTTCGAGGCCGCCAATTCCGGCGACCTGGTCCGCTACATCGCCACCTTCGAGCACACCCTCGCCGTCATGCAGAACCGCGAGGGCCTGCTGCGCGTCGCCGAGGAGTACGTCCTGGACCTCGCCGCCGACGGCGTCGTCTACGCCGAGGTGCGCTACGCCCCCGAGCTGAACACCAAGGGCGGGCTGGCGCTGAGCGAGGTCGTGGAGGCCGTGCAGGAGGGGCTCGCGGCCGGCATGGCCAAGGCGGCCGCCGCCGGCACCCCGGTCCGGGTCGGCACCCTGCTGTGCGGCATGCGGATGTTCGACCGCGTCCGCGAGGCCGCCGACCTGGCCGTCGCCTACCGCGACGCCGGTGTCGTCGGCTTCGACATCGCCGGCGCCGAGGACGGCTTCCCGCCCGCCGACCACCTGGCCGCCTTCGAGTACCTGCGCCGGGAGAACGTGCCGTTCACCATCCACGCCGGCGAGGCGCACGGCCTGCCCAGCATCCACCAGGCCGTGCAGGTGTGCGGCGCCCAGCGGATCGGCCACGGCGTGCGCATCACCGAGGACATCGTCGACGGCAAGCTCGGGCGGCTGGCCGGCTGGGTGCGCGACCGCCGCATCGCCCTGGAGATGTGCCCCACCTCCAACCTCCAGACCGGCGCCGCCGGCTCGATAGCCGGGCACCCGATCACCGCCCTGAAGGACATGGGCTTCCGGGTCACCCTCAACACCGACAACCGGCTGGTCTCCGGTACGACGATGACCCGGGAGATGTCCCTGCTGGTCGAGGAGGCGGGCTGGACGGTGGAGGACCTGCGCACGGTCACGGTGAACGCCCTCAAGAGCGCGTTCATCCCGTTCGACGAGCGCAGGGCCCTCATCGAGGACGTGGTCCTGCCCGGCTACGCGGCCGCGCTCTGAAGCAGCCCCCGCAGATAGGCGGCCTGTCCGACGTGCTGCAGATCGTCGGACAGGACGCTCACCAGACGCACGCCCAGGCTGACCGGGGGATCCCAGCGATCGTCGACGATGCGTTCGAGGTCCTTGGCGGGCAGGTCGCGCAGCACCCCGAGGGTCTGCTCGTGCACGGCGTCGTAGTACCTGGTGAGCAGGTCGGCCGATTCGACCCGCACCTTGGCGACCTTGGCGGGACTGTGCCCGTACCCCGTGTCCTGGCGCGGCAGCTCGAGCCCGAAGCGTTTCTCCCAGCCCTGTGACAGCCACACCTGGTCCAGCTCGAAGGCGTCGGCGACGTGGTCGTCCTGGACCCGGGTGAGATGCCACACCAGCCAGGCGACGGAGTTGTTGTCCGGGGCCGGGCGGGCGTGCAGATCGTCCGGTCCTAGCCCGTCGAGGACGGCATGGACTTCTTCTTGGATGCGGCCGTAGCCGTCGATGAGGATGTCCCTTGCATGCATGCCTCCACCATGGCGCATCGCGCTCCGTCGTGCGCCCGGTATCCGGCAGCTGCCGTGACGGAGTCAGCGGGGGCGGGCCCCGGCCTCGGGCGTTGCCGGGTCCCCGGTTTCGAGCAGGCCGACCAGCGCCCGGGCGGCCGGGCTGGTGCCCGTGTGCGGCGGCAGGAGGGCGACGGTCTCGTACTCCGCCTCGCCCGTCCCCTTCAGGGGCAGCGCCGTGAGCGCCGGTCGCTTGTGCCGGAAGTGCCGGGGCACCACGGCGACCCCGAGATTCTCGTCCACCAGGTCCAGCAGGCTGTGCACGTCGTTGACCTCCAGGGCGACCGTGCGCCGCACGCCCGCGGCGGCGAAGGCCGCGTCCGTGGCGCGCCGCGGGCCCCAGTCGGGGTGGAAGTCGACGAAGACCTCGCCGCCGATGTCGCCCGGGACCAGCGCCGCGCCCGCCGTGGCGAGACGATGGCTGGGATGGCACAGCACCGTCATCGGTTCGCTGGTCAGCGACACCGACCGCAGCTGGTCGGAGTCCTCCTGTGTCCGGTAGGCGAACGCGAGGTCCAGCCGCCCCGCCGCGACCTCCTCCGCCAGGGCGCCCGAGCCCGCCTGCCGCAGCCGGATCTCCACATCCGGATGACGACGCCGGAACGCGGCCAGCAGCCCCGCCACGTGCACCCCGGCGATGCACTGCTCGGTACCCAGCGCCAGCGTCCCGCGCAGCACGCCCTGCACCGCGGCGACCGCCTCGTGCGCCGCCCGCACCTGTGCCAGGATCCGTTCCGCCTCGGCGAGCAGCGCGCGCCCCGCCTCGGTCAGGGTGACCCGGCGGGTGGTCCGCACGAACAACGGGGCCCTGAGCTCCCGCTCCAGCGCCCGGATCGACGCGGACAACCCCGACTGGGACACCATGAGCCGCTCCGCCGCCCGGGTGAAGTGCTGATCCTCGGCGACGGCGACGAAGTGCTGGAGGTGGCGCAGTTCCATGATTGAGAAGCCTATCCGCTGAATACCATCGGATTCTTCTGTTGGACCGCTGTACGCGGCCCGGGGAAGAGTGGGCACCGGTAGACCGTGTGCCAACCCCTCTGGAGTCGCGTTGTACACCGCACACCCCGACCGCTACGCCGACATGCCCTACCGGCGCACCGGACGCAGCGGCCTGAAGCTCCCGGCGCTGTCGCTCGGCCTGTGGCACAACTTCGGTCCCGACCGGCCCGTCGAGACCCAGCGTGCCATCCTGCGCCGTGCCTTCGACCTCGGTGTCACCCACTTCGACCTGGCCAACAACTACGGCCCGCCGCCCGGCGCCGCCGAGTCCGCGCTCGGTGACGCCCTCCGCGCCGACTTCGCGCGCCACCGGGACGAGCTGGTCGTCTCCACCAAGGCGGGCTACCTGATGTGGCCCGGCCCGTACGGCGAATGGGGCTCGCGCAAGTACCTGCTGTCCTCCCTGGACCAGAGCCTGAAGCGGATGGGCCTGGAGTACGTCGACATCTTCTACTCGCACCGCCCGGACCCGGACACTCCGCTGGAGGAGACGATGGGCGCGCTGCACTCGGCGGTCCAGCAGGGCAAGGCACTCTACGTCGGCGTCTCCAACTACTCCCCGGAGCAGACCCGCGAGGCCGCCCGGATCCTCGGCGAACTGGGCACCCCGCTCCTCATCCACCAGCCGCGCTACTCCATGCTCGACCGGCGCCCCGAGGAAGGCCTCCTCGACGTCCTCGACGAACTCCGGATCGGCTCCATCGCCTACTCCCCGCTGGAGCAGGGCCTGCTGACCGCCCGCTACCTCGACGGCATCCCCGAGGGCTCCCGGGCCGCGAGCGACAGCCCCTTCCTCAACTCCGACGCGGTGACCTCGGAACTGGTCGGCACGCTGCGCGCCCTCGACGAGATCGCCAAGTCCCGCGGCCAGACCCTGGCACAGCTCGCCCTGGCCTGGGTGCTGCGGGGCGGCCGGGTGACGTCGGCCCTGGTCGGCGCGAGCAGTCCCCAGCAGCTCGCGGACAGCGTGGCCGCGACCGGCAACCTGGACTTCGACGCGGAGGAGCTGGCCCGGATCGACGCGCTGGTCGAGGTGTAGGCCGGTCGCGAACCCGTCGTCCCAGCCGTCCGACCGAGTCGCCGCGCGCATGTCCGGGAAGGCTGCGAAGCTGATCGAAGGAGCACTGTTCCCAGCCCCGACGAACAGCGGCGGTGAGCGCAGTGGCCGATATCGACGAGAACGAGCGGGGGGCGGCCACCGCGCGCGTCGACCCGCTGGGCGACCCGATCCTGCACACCCGGTTCGCGCTGCCGACCAGGCCCGCCACGTTCCTGCGGCGGGAGCGGCTGGTCCAGCACCTCCAGCAGGCTCTGCGCACCCCGCTGACCATGGTCAACGGGGCCGCCGGGGCGGGCAAGACCCTGCTGGTCGCCGACTGGGCGGCCGGCCTGGCGGAGCCGGTCGCCTGGCTCACCGTCGAGGCGGGCGACCAGCGCCCCGGGATCTTCTGGGCCTATCTGCTGCACGCCCTGCGGAACTGCGGCGTTCCGGTCCCGGACGACGTCGGCTGCCCGGCCGAGGCGACGCGTGTCGACCGCAGGCTGCTGGCCGCCCTCGCCGCCGGGCTGAGCGGGCAGGACCGGGTCGTGACCGTCGTCCTCGACGAGTACGACCGGGTGCCCGCCCCGGAGATCGCCGAGCAGCTGGAATTCGTCCTGCGCCACGCCGGGCGGGCGATGCGCCTGGTCCTCGTCACCCGCACCGAGCCGATGCTGCCGCTGCACCGCTACCGGGCGGCCGGTGAACTGACCGAGATCCGCGACGCGGAACTGGCCTTCACCCCGGAGGAGGCCGTCACTCTGCTGGGGCTGCACGGACTGCGCCTGCCCGTCGACTCCGCGCGCGCCCTCGTGGAGCGCACCCGGGGCTGGGCCGCCGGCCTGCGGCTGTGCGCCCTCGCCGCACAGGAGAGCGCCGACCCGGAGACCTATCTGAAGGAGTTCGAGGCGGACCGGAGCACGGTCGCCGACTTCCTGCTGGCCGAGGTGCTCAAGCGGCAGCCGCAGCAGACCCAGGACCTGCTGCTGCGGGTCAGTGTCCTGGAGCGCTTCTGTCCCGACCTGGCGAACGCGATCACCGGACAGACCGACGCCGAGTCCATCCTGGCCGGGCTGCACCGGGAGAACGCCTTCGTCGAGCACCTCGGGCACGGCTGGTACCGGCTGCACCCGCTGTTCGGGGAGATACTCAGGGCCCACCTGAGGGTGCGCCTGCCCGGACTGGAACCCGACCTGCACCGGCGGGCCGCCCACTGGCTGCGAGGTTCCGGATCCCTGCCCGAGACCCTCGCGCACGGCGCCGCCGCGGGGGACTGGGACTTCACCGCCGGCGCGCTCGTCGACGACCTGGCGATCGGGCAGGTGCTGACCGGCCTGCGCTGCGACGACCTCGCCGAACTGTTCGCCCGGATGGGCACCGAGGCCGCGACTCCCGCGACGGACCTGGTACGGGCGGCCCGCGAGCTGTCCCGCAGCGACCTCGACCGCGGCCTGGCCCATCTGCGCCGAGCCGAGGAACGGCTGGCCGAGGACGCGCCCGGCCAGGCCGAGGGCCGGCTGACCTGCGCGCTGCTGGAGACCCTGGCGGCCCGGCTCACCGGCTCGCCGGGACGGGCGGAGAAGGCCGCCGCGGCCGCCGAGGACCTGCTGCAGGAGGTCCCCGCCCACCTCCTGGAAAAGCACCCCGAACTCACCGCCCTGCTGCTGACCCATCTGGGCGCCACCCGCCTGTGGGCCGGGCACTTCGAGGAAGCGCGTGCCGCCCTCGCGGAGGTGGCCGGCTCAGCCGGCGGAGCCGCGACCGTGCTGCCGCGCGAGGAGTCGCTGGGGCACCTGGCCCTGCTCGACCATCTGAACGGCTGGCCGGACCGCGCGGAGCGCAAGGCACTGGCGGCGGTCACCGAGACGGAGCGGTACAGCCTGCCCCAGCCGGCCGGTTCCGGTGTCGAACGGCTGGTCCTGGCGGCCGTGGCCGTCGACCGCGACGAACTGGACCGCGCCCAGGCCCTTCTCGACGAGGTGGCCGCGCTCCCCGCCGCGGTGCACGACCCGGTGACCGCGGCGGGACGGGCCATCGTGACCGCACGGCTGCTGCTCGCCCGGGGCAGGACAAGGGCGGCGCTCGAGGCGGCCGGCCCGGCCGTGTCCGCGGAAGTGGCCTCCCCCTGGGCGCGGAGCCACGAGACGCTGCTCGTCTGCGCCGCCCACCTGGCCGAAGGGCGGCCCGAGAACGCCGCCGAGCTGCTCCGGGGGATGCCCGACGACCACCCTGCGTACGCCGTGGAGGCCGCGCGGATACGGCTCGCCGCAGGCGATCCCGGCGGCGCGCTGGACCTGCTCGCCCACCTGCACGGCGAGGGACGGACCGGGCCGGCGGTGGCCGTCCGGGCGGCCCTGGTGCGGGCCCAGGCCGCACTGCGGGCGGGGGACACCTCCACCGCCCGCCGCCTCCTCGCCCAGGCGCTCCTCGACGCTCGCCGCGACCGGCTGCGCCGCCCCTTCCGCGACGCCGGCCCCTGGATCCGCCCTCTCCTGGCCGAGCCGGCGCTGCGGCAGCTGACCGCGGGCTGGCTCGTACCCGGCCCACCCCCGGACGCCGGGCCGGCATCCCGCTCCGCCCCCCAGTCACCGCCGCTCGTCGTGGAGGAGCTGAGCGGACGGGAACGCGACGTGCTGGAGCGGGCGGCCCGCATGATGTCCACCGAGGAGATCGCCGCCGACCTGCACGTGTCGGTGAACACGGTGAAGACCCACCTCAAGAGCGCCTACCGGAAGCTGGCCGTGAACCGGCGCAGCGACGCGGTGCACCGCGCCCGCGACCTGCGGCTGCTGTGAGTGCGTCCGGCCCGGGTCGTGGGCGGTGTCCCGCATGCCTCGCTACTTGGCCGAGTGCAGTGGGCAGACCGGCGCCGGGCTTCGCACCGGCCACGTCATGTTCCGATGCACGAACGCCGGCCGCAGGTCGGGGTCCTCGGGGGCGTAGTAGCGGTGGAACACCGCGGTCGCCCCTCCGGACAGGGGCGGGACGATCCAGCTCCAGTCCGTCGGCACCGGGCGCCCATGCCGCCCCTCGCGTTCGACGTGCGCGAGGAATCGCCGAGACTCCGTATGGTGGTCGGCCATGGTCACCCCCGCCCGCTCGAAGGAGTGCAGGACCGCCAGGTTGAGCTCGACCAGAGCGCGGTCCCGCCACAGGGTGCGCTCGTCGCGGGTGTCGAGACCGAACAACTCGGCGACGGCGGGCAGCTGGTTGTAGCGGTCGGTGTCGGCGAGGTTGCGCGAGCCGATCTCGGTGCCCATGTACCAGCCGTTGAAGGGCGCGGCCGGGTACGTGACCCCGCCGATCTCCAGCGACATGTCGCTGACGGCCGGCACCGCGTACCAGCGCAGGCCGAGGCCGGCGAACCCGCCATGGCGCGGATGTGTCAACGGCACCTCCAGCACGGCGTCCTCGGGCACCTCGTAGAACGCCGGGGGCAGGCCGGAGCCGGACTGCACCATCAACGGCAGTACCTCGAAGGGGGTTTCGCCACCCTTCCAGCCCAAGTCCCTGGCCAGCGCCACCCGGTGGGAGCTGCGCGGGTCGTCCGCGTAACGCACCAGCTGCTCGCCCAGCAGCGTCGCGGCGGGACGGCCGGGGCGATCGGGGGCGAACACGCTGATGACCGGGCGGATACGGCCTCCGTTGGTCGCGATCCGCAGATGCTCGAAGCACTCCCTGGCGATGTCGTCGGGATGCGTGACGTGCCGCAGGTCCCGCACGATCAGGTTGTTCCAGTAGAGACGGCCTATACAGCGCGCCGAGTTGCGCCAGGCCACCCGCGCGCCGAAGGCCAACTCCGCCGGGGTGTGCACGTACGTACCGAAGCGCTCCACCTCCGCGGTGACCTCCGCGAGCCGCCGACGCGGATCGCCGTCGCCCGGGTTCTCGGTGGCGTACTGGCGGATGAACACCTCGGCGGCCGCCAGAACGGCCTCGTGCGCCGACGGACGGCGCCGAGCCGGGTCGGATGAAAAGGGGAGTCGCACCGGATTCTCTCCTGCTCGGGGTCTGGTGCTCACACGGGTCCGGCACGCCGGCGGTGGTCCGGCGGCCGCCTGGCCGGGAGCGGAAGGGGTGAAGCCGAGTCCGGCGGGCGGGCGCGGCAAGCGAGTGGCCGCACGCCGGGGCCCGGTCGGCCGGGTCGGGCCGGACGCTCAGTCCTCGGGCGGCTCCCGCAACTGCCGGGGCAGCAACGCGGCCTCGAGGGCGGGCACGTCGAAGGGGTCGAAATGGATCCGTTCCTGCGGGATGCCCTGCCGGGCCAGGGTGGCGCTGGCCTGTGTGACCATGTCCACCGGCCCGGAGAGGAACGCCTCGTGCCGGTACCACGGCCCGAACTCGTTCAGCACCCGTGGCAGGGTGCCCTCCAGCCCCGCGATACGTTCGTGCGACACCGCGGCGCGCACAGAGAGCCAGTGGTGCCGCTGGGACATCCTGAGCATGTCGTCCAGGCCGTAGAGCTCCTCGGCGGTCCGCGCGCCGACGAAGACGTCGACGTAGCGCCCCGTCCCGGTGCGGGCCGCGTCCTCGACCAGGGCCTTGATGGGGGCCATGCCGGTCCCGCCGGCCACGCACACCAGATCCCGGTCGCTGCGCGGGTCGAGCGTCATGTCGCCCTGGGTGGGTCCGAGCCGCACCACGTCCCCGGGCCCGGCTCTGTATACCAGGCTCTGGCTGACCTGACCCTGGGCCACCGCACGCACGTGGAAGGTCACGGTGTTGTCCGGTCGCGGCGCGTGGGCGGGCGAGTAGTAGCGCCACGCCTTGGGCTGCCAGGGGGTCTCCACACTCGCGTACTGGCCCGCCGTGTACGGGTAGGGCGCGTCGGGTCGCACGGTGATTTCCGCGATGCCGTGGCCGTGGTGCAGGTGATGGATGATCTCCGCCTCCCACACCGCGGGCGCCGTGCGGGCGTCCTCCGCCGCGGCGTGCGTCATCACCTGCGCGACGATGCCGTATCCGTGCGTCCATGCGGCGGTCGTCTCCGGGCTCCACGCCGGGCCGGCGAAGCGGGCCAGGGACGCGAGCAGGCACTCGCCCACCGCGGGGTAGTGGCCGTCCAGCGTCCCGAACTTGCGGTGGTCGCGACCGAGCCGGCCGCAGAACCGGATCAGGTTCTCCGGGTCGTCGACGAGGTCGACGATCCGCAGCAGCCCACGCAGCAACCGGTCGCGCTGGGTGTCCAGGTTGTCCGGGAAGAGCCCGCGCACCTCGGGGTGGCGGGTGAACAGAACGGCGTAGAAATACACCGTCATATCCGCGGCGTACGGGCCGACGGCGGCCACGGTGGCGCGCATCAGCGCGATCTCCTCTGCCGTCAGCGGCACGATGTCCGGCAGCGGACTCGGCGCCGGGGGCGGGAGCGCGGAGGGAGGCGCCGCTGTGGGCGCTGCGTCCTCCGTTGCGGCCCGGCGTCTCTTCTCTCCTCGCGACGCGCGGGTGAACATCACCGAACGCCACTCACTTCCGATTCAATCGTCATCACGTCCTGACCGTCCCGTGGTACCCGCTTACCGCCAATGCCAGATAAAACTTGCAAAATCGCACATAAAGGGAGATTTGCGGTCAGGCGATGGTCGGTTTTGAGCCATCGCTCAACACGCCACCACACCAGCACACGGTTCACAGGAAACAGGTAAAACGCCACCACATCGGCACACGGTTCACAAGAAACGGGCACATCTGCCGACCGCAAGGACATCGTGCGGCCGTCGGGCCGGCGGCGCCGTGCGCGCACGAAGCCACCCGAAGCCGCCCGAGGTCACCGGTCGGGAGCGGGGCGCGACCGCGGGCCGTCCAGGAGGCCGGTTCGGCGGCCCCTCCCAGCGGCCTTGGCGCTCGACCAGGGCGTACGTTGCACCGGGTCGGCGGTGGGAACAGGTGATCCGGTCAGTACTGTTGCACAGGTCGGGGGCGGCGCCGTGCGGGCGGGGAACGGGGAGGCCAGGAGATCGTCCGCCCGCCGCAGACTCGGACCAAAGCTTTTTCATCTGAGAGGACTGCTTCATGAATGACCGGCCCTTGACGCTCATGGCAGTGCACGCCCACCCCGACGACGAGGCCACCGGAACGGGAGGTGTCCTCGCGCGCTACGCGTCGGAGGGCATCCGCACGGTTCTGGTGACGTGTACCGACGGCAGTTGCGGTGACGGGCCGGGAGGCGTCAAGCCGGGGGAGCCCGGGCACGATCCCGCGGCCGTCGCGTCGATGCGGCGGCAGGAACTCGAGGCGAGTTGCGAGATCCTGAAGGTCAGTCACCTGGAGATGCTCGGCTACGCCGACTCGGGGATGATGGGCTGGCCGACCAACGACGCCCCCGGATCCTTCTGGCAGACACCCGTGGAGGAGGGTGCGGCCCGACTCGCGGAACTCCTGCTCCGTTATCAGCCCGATGTGGTCGTGACCTACGACGAGAACGGCTTCTACGGCCACCCCGACCACATCCAGGCGAACCGCATCACGATGGCGGCGCTGGCGATGACCGCGCCGACCCCGAAGGTGTACTGGACGACGGCGCCCCGCTCGATGTTCCAGCGGTTCGGGGAGGTCATGCGCGAGTTGGGTGCGGACTGGCAGGAGCCCGATCCCGCCGAGGCCGCCGCGATGGCCGAGATCGGACTCCCCGAGGAGGAGATCACCACCTGGGTGGACACCGCCGCGTTCGGCGGTCAGAAGTTCGATGCGCTGGCCGCGCACGCCAGTCAGGGCGAGAACATCTTCTTCCTCAAGATGGGCCAGCAGAAGTTCACCGAGCTGATGGGCGTCGAGACGTTCGTACGTGTTCAGGACACCACCGGCGCGGCCGTGCCCGAGAACGACCTCTTCGCAGGCCTGCGCTGATCCGCCCGTCCCGTCCTACGGCGAGGCGGGCAGGTGCGGGGAGCGGAGTACGAGCAGGGTGATCTCGCTGGGGGCGAAGACGCGGAACGGCGGGCCCCAGAAGCCGGTGCCGCGGCTGGTGTAGAGGAGGGTGCGGGGGCCGTGGTGGCTGAGGCCGGCGAGGGCGGGCTGGTCGATGCGGACCAGGTGGTGGAAGGGCCAGATCTGGCCACCGTGGGTGTGACCGGAGAGTTGCAGGTCGATGCCGGCGGCTGCCGCCCGGTCGACGAACTTGGGCTGGTGTGCCAGGAGCAGGACGGGCAGGTCGGGGTCGGCGCCGTCCAGGGCTCCGGCGAGATGAGCACGGTGGCCCGCCAGGCCGGAGGATTCGGCGGTGACGTCGTCCACGCCGGCGACCACGAGCGTGTCGCCGCCGCGTTCGAGCAGCAGATGGCGGTTGCGCAGCGGCTCCCAGCCCAGCTCGTCCATCAGGTCGACCCAGCCCTGGGCCTCGCTGTAGTACTCGTGGTTGCCGGTGACGTACACACGGGCCCGGGTGGCCCGCACGGTACCGAGTGGGGCGGCCTGGGCGCGGCGGCGTTCGGCCGTGCCGTCCGCGATGTCACCGGTGTGGCAGACCAGATCGGCTTCCAGGGTGTTCACCGTCTCGCACACCCGCGCCGACCAGCGGGCGCGATCGAGTGGGCCGTAGTGGGTGTCGGTGATGAGGACGACGCGGGTGCCGTCCAACCCGGCGCCCAGTCGCGGGAGTTGCACCTCCAGTCGGCGCACGCGTGGCACGCGGCGGGCCTCTGCGTACCCCCAGGCGAGCAGTACGGCGGTGGTGCCGAGGACGGCCCAGGTGACGATGCGGGCCCGGTCCTGGCTCTCGCCGACACCGGTCACGGTCAGGGCGAGCCGCAGGAGGACCCCGAGCAGGACGGACCAGGTGAACAGAACCCAGCTGGTGCCCAGCAGGGTGTCACCGATGATCGCCGCCCGGTCCTGCTGGCGCCGGCCGTGGCCGCGCGTCATCGCGAACGGCATACCGATGAGGCCGAGGACGAACAGGGCGGTGCCGGCCAGCGTGACGGTCAGCGGCCAGTGCTGGCCGCTGTGCAGGAGCACCCAGCACGGCACGGCCCACAGCAGGACGGGGGCGATCAGGGGGAGGTAGCGCATCAGACGGTGCAGCCGGCTCGGCCGCGGCGCTTGCACCTCACCCTCGGCGGGCCGGGTGTCGCTGGTGTCGGTCACGCTTCCCCTCCTGACCAGGCTGCCGTCTCGCGCACCTTATCCGGTCGCCCTGGGGCGGGCCAGCTCGGTGTTCAGGGGGGCGACGCCCTGGAATCCCGCGGCGAGGCAGCGGTCGACGACGAACTCCGCGATGTCCTTGCCGGCGGCGTCCTCCTCGAAGCATGTCAGCGCGGGGTGCAGCCGACGTCCCTTGGGTTCCTTCTGCAACGGTGCCTGCGGCTCGACCGGCGGTCTACGGTTCGGTCAGTACGGCTACTCCGGCTCCGGGCAGCGTGACGCGACCGGCGGCGGCCGCACCGGGGGGGCAGGACGTCGGTCATCGGCCCCGGCAGTACGACATCGACCTCGTCCCGGCCGTGGTTCAGCAGGAAGACGAAGCGTCCGCCGTCGCCCTCGCGCACGGCCGCCTGGACGTGCTCGGGGAGCCCGGGAAGCACGGGGGCGACCGACGCCGTACGGCACACGTCGTCGATGAGGGCGCGCATGGCCCCGGGCGCGAGGCGCGTCGCGAGATACCAGGCGTGTCCCTCGCCGAAGGAGTGCCGGGTGACGGCCGGCCGCCCTGCGAGGTGCCCGGAGCCGAACTCCGCCACCACGTCGGCCCCTTCGGGTACGACGGCCTCGGACCACAGGTCGGCGCGGCCGACCGTGCCGTCCGGGTGTCGGACGTCGACGGTCTCCTTCTCCGACAGCGGCCAGAACTCCTCCACCCGCAGGCCCAGCACCTCGCGCAGTGGTGCGGGATATCCGCCCAGGTGCACCCGGTCGCAGTCGTCGACGTGACCTGCACGGGCGCCCAGAACCAGAAGTGGACCGCGGTCAGCTGATCCACCGGCCGCTCAGGCCACGCCTACGGGGTCGCGCGTGTGCCCCGTCGGGGCGCCGTTGTCGTAGCGTCCCGGGAGACAAGGAGCCTCAGCTCACAGCACCCGGTCCGCCTGCTCCGAAGCCGTGCTCCACCTGGCCACCCCGGCGTTCGATGTCCCCGCCGTTGCTCCGCGCAGTGCTACCGGTGGGCCGAGGCGAAGACCCAGCGGTTGGCCGCCAGGGCGTCGTTCGGCTCCCGGCGGGGACCGCGGCCGTGCAGGGCGGTGAAGTCGTACGGGGTGTGGAGGGCCACCGTCCAGCCCTGTTGGGCGAGTTCGCCCGCCGAGTCGGGTCGTGGCTCGCTGTCGAACAGGGCGAGCAGGTCGATGCCGATCCGCTGCCTCGCCGCGGTGTAGACGGGGCTGGCTCGCACCTGCGGTGACTCCGCGATTTCCTTGATCTCGTAGGCAAGGGAACTGCCCGCAGGGCTCAGCCGGTTGATCGTGGCGATGAGATGGCGCTCGGCCGCCGCTGGGAGATAGAGCATCAGGCCCTCGGCGAGCCATGCGGTGGGTGCTGTGGGGTCGAAGCCCGCGGCCAGCAGTGTGGGGGACCAGTCGAGCCGGAGGTCGGCGGCGAGGGTCTGGCGCCTGGCTGTAGGAGCGGCCCCGATCCGGTCGAGCACCACCTGTTTGAACGCCAGCATTTCGGCGGTGTCGACCTCGTGGACCACGCAGCCCGGCGGCCAGTCGAGCCGGAACGCCCGGCAGTCCAGGCCCGCCCCCAGCAGCACCACCTGCCGCACACCCCGGTGTGCCGAGCGGAGCAGGTGGTCGTCCAGGACGCGGGTGCGCAGGCCGAAGTACCGGCCGAGCCGGCCCCACAGCGGGTCGGCCTCATCGGCCGGCACCTGTTCCGGGCGGACCGGCCAGCCGGCCGAGGCCGGTGCCGCGCGCACGAAGTGCTCAGCGAACGGGTCCCGGGCCAGGGCGTCGGGGCGATGACTTTCGATGGCACGGGCCGCGGCCACCAGGAGGGCGGTGCGGCCCACGCCCTCGGCCACACCGGCGTTCAGCTCCGCGGCATTACGCACTACTCCTCCTCGGCTCGCAGCATGGGTGCGGTCCATGCCTGTGGGTCGTCCGCGGTGGTGGTTCGGGCGCCGTAGACGGCGCGCATGAACCGCAGCACGGCGTCGTACGGCAGGTGCAGCGCGGTGGTGCAGTCCGTCAGGAGGGTCACGTGGAAACCCTTCTGGAACGCGGAGCGGGCGGTGGAGTCCACGCACACGTCCGCGTACAGCCCGGCGAAGACCAGGTGGCCCACGCCCCGCGCGGCGAGGTGCGCCTCGAAGCCTTCGGCCAGGAAGGCGTCGAAGCAGGCGCGTTTGGTGAAGACCCGCTCGCCCGGGGCCGGGGCGATGGCGTGGAACTCCGCGCCCCATGAGCCCTCCAGGCACTTGGGCTGCTTGCCGAGGGTTTTGTCCCGTAGCCGCCAGCCGGCCCCTTGGTGCTCGGGGTCGCCGACGAACCGTACGAAGAGCGCCTCCACACCGCGTTCGCGGGCCCCGGCCACCGCGCGGACACAGCCGGCGACAGCTGTGTCCAGGACGGTGGGGTCCTTGCCGAAGCGGGCCAGGGCCGTCGGGCCGGTGCAGAAGTCGTTCTGCAGGTCCATGACGACCAGGGCCGTCCCATCCGGTTCTCCGCCGGTCATGACCCGGCGACCAGGGTGGCGTCCTTCGGCGTCCCGTCGGCTTCGGGTACGTCGAGCAAGTCGAGCAGGGCGTCGACCAGGGCGGTGGTGGAGTGCCGCCCGCCCATGTCCGGGGTGTGCACGCCCCGCGCGTCCAGAGTCCGCAATGCCTGCTCGGCGGCGCGTACTGCTCCGGGGCATCCGGCGTGGCGTTCCGCGACGAGCGCGGCCGCGCGGATCGTGGCCACCGGATTGACCCGGTCCTGCCCGGCGAGGTCGTCGGCGGATCCGTGCACCGTCTGGTACTCGACCAGGCCGGCCAGTCCGGGGTCGAGGCACACGTTCTCGGTGCAGCGGTTCTCCTGCCGGTCGGAGCCGAACCGGTCGAGCAGCATGACGTGCATGATGTCGGCCCACTCGTTCCCGGCGACGATCAGCGTGCGGTCGGGCAGGCCGTGGGTGATCAGGTTACGGTTGACCGTGTCCGGCTGGAACAGATCGATGCGTATGCCGAGCCGGTCCGCGAGTTCGGACACCCAGGCGTCGAGGGCGCCGTCCAACAGATGGAACTTGTAGGCCATGACGATGCGGTCGAGGTGCCCGTCCGGCCACTCGTGCCGGGCTCGCCGCAGGGCATAGGTGACCACGGCCTCGGTGATCTCCTGGCTGAAGGTCATGGTGCGGGTGACCTCGCCGGGCGTGTGCCGGTTGTCCCCGGTGTAGAAGCCCTGGGCCTGATCCCGTACCAGGAGCAGGGAGCGGCCGGCGTCGGTGAGAAGGTCGACCTTCACGGTGCGAAGCCGCTGCCGGACGAGGTAGAGGGACTGGGCGTTGATCGCCGTGCGGAAGATCGCCTCGGTGCCTTGCCCGGCCCGGGTACGGCAGAACCGCTCGTAGTGGTCCGCGTCCTCGGCGGTCAGCGCACGGATCCTGGCGACGTCCCGTTCGGCGCGGAGCGAGACGTAGGAGTGGTAGAGGCGGGGGGAGCGCTCGATCGATACGCCGTGCGGGTGCCTTGCGGTCAGCGCGCCGAGCACACGCTCGAAGACGTCCGCGACCTCGGGTCCGGTACCCCGCCCGACCGCCAGACCGACGACGGGCTTCACGGCACGTGAGGGGGCTCCCGGTCCGGGAACTCGGGTAAGGGTCATCGGGCCGTGCCCACGACGAGGTGGTCGCCGGGGATGCCGGCCTTCTCCGGGCGGTAGTAGTCCCGGATGCCGTCCGCCCAGGTGACCACGGGGACGCGGTCGCCCTCGACCGGCTCGAAGGCGTCGAACAGGGCGTCGATGTTGGGGCGTTGGAAGCCGATGGCCGTCATCAGGGCGGTGAAGTGGGAACGCTCGACGAAGCCGTCGCCGTCCGGATCGCCCATGGCGGCCAGGGCGTCCGCGAACTCGTCGACCGTGGCGTCGAACCGCTGGGGGTCGAGCACGATCGCCATGAACTCCTCCGGGCTGATCCGGCCGTCGCCGTTGGCGTCCAGCTCGCGGACGAGTGTCTCCCAGTAGCGGCGGAAGGCGCCGAGCATCTTGCTCTTCTCCTTGTCGCCGGCCTCGGGCACCGCCGCGATGACCCGCTCGCCCATCAGCTCGAAGTCCTCCGACTCCAAAACGCCGTTGCCGTCGGCGTCGAAGAGGGAGAAGACGAGCTCGACACGGTCGTTCGCCTTGGTAGTGGGCATGGTGTGTCACCTCTGCAGTAGCGCTGTTCCGCCGGACACCGCCGGATCCCGGGCCCGGCGGTGCAACCCACTATCGGCTGCCCACAGGGGCGTTGGCCGAGAAAGCCGGGCACGTGTACACGAAGGAAGGGAATGCGCTGCTTTGCGCATGAACCCCACGACCCTGGAGAACGCCGCCGCCCAGGAGCGGCGCGGGCGTTCTGCAGGCGGGACGGTGTCTGCTTCCGCACCCGGCAGCAGTGGCCGGCCGGGGCGTTCACGGTGCGGGACGACGAGGCCGGGGCCGCGCTGCGGGCCATGCCATCGACGGTCTGCTCGGGAGGTAGGGCGGTGGGCGTGTGTGATTCGAAACTCCCCAGATTCTCCCCAGGGCCGATCGGAGCGTCGAATCTCGCCCGTCGCGGGTGAGGCGCCCGGTGGGTTCCTCGGGTGCGATGGGGGCGGGGGTTGGGTCGCGCCCGCCCCCGCCCGGCCTGCTCAGACGGCGTTCCGGGCCGACTCGGCGAGGTGGCACCGTGGCGCACTGGCGAGCTCTGATCGTGCTGGGGATGGCCCAGTTCCTGATGGTGCTGGACACCTCGGTGATGAACGTGTCCATCAGCCAGCTGGTCGAGGACTTCGACACCGAGGTCACCGCCATCCAGGCCGTCATCACGCTGTACGCGCTGGTCATGGCCGCCTTCATGATCACCGGCGGCAGGCTCGGCGACATCCTGGGACGCCGCAGGGTGTTCTTCCTGGGTATGGCCGTGTACGGCACCGGGTCGGCCGTGACGGCCGCGGCGCCCACCCTCTTGGTGCTCGCGCTGGGCTGGTCGGTCGTGGAAGGGCTCGGCGCCGCCCTGGTCCTGCCGGCCATGGCCGCCCTCGTCGCCGAGTCGTACCGGGGGCGGGACCGGGCCGTCGCCTACGGCGTCATCGGCGGGCTCGCCGGCGCCGGCGTCGCGGTCGGCCCGCTGCTGGGCGGCTGGGTGACGACGTACCTCACCTGGCGGCTGGTCTTCGCAGGCGAGGTGGTGGTCGTCCTGGCCGTGCTGGCCTGCCGCCGGGTGATCACGGAGGCCCCCAGGATGGATCCGCACCCGCGGCTCGACGGCGTGGGCGCCGCGCTCTCGGCGGCCGGACTGGGGCTGGGGGTGCTCGGGGTGCTCCAGAGCAGCAGCTGGGGCTGGGTGCGCCCGGTCAACCCTCCCTTCACCGTCCTGGGATTCGCCCCCACCCTGTTCGTCATCGGTGCCGGTGTGGCCGTCCTCGGGCTCTTCCTGCGCTGGGAGCGGCGGCGTGACGAGCAGGGCAGCGACCCCCTGGTGCACCGGTCCCTGCTGGGCAGACCCGCGCTGCGGTCCGGCCTGATGACACTGCTGAGCCAGAACCTCATCCTGCTCGGACTGTTCTTCGCCATCCCGCTGTACCTGCAGGTCGTCCAGGGTTTCGACGCGTTCCAGACGGGGCTGCGCCTGCTCCCGGTGTCCGTCACCATGCTCGTGACCTCCCTGGGCGCGTCCTCGCTCGGACGGCTGTGGGGGCCGCGCCGTGTGGTCCGGCTGGGGCTGACGACCCTGGTGGTGGCGATCGTGTGGCTGCTGGCCACCATCGACCCGGTCATCGACGACGCGCAGTTCGCCGGGGCCATGGCGGTGCTGGGCGTGGGCGTCGGCCTGCTCGCGTCCCAGCTGGGCAACGTCGTCCAGTCGAGCGCCGGCGAGACGGAACGCAGTGAGGTCGGGGGACTGCAGTTCACCGCGCAGAACCTCGGCTCGGCCCTGGGCACCGCGCTCATCGGGTCGATCCTCATCGGCTCGCTGGCACACGCCTTCACCACGCAGATCGCGGACGACCCCCGGCTGTCCGCCGAGGCCCGCCGACAGACCGGGATCGCCCTGGAGGCCGGGATCAGCTTCGTGCCCACCGAACAGGTGCGCTCCGCGGCCGAGCAGGCCGGCCTGCCGGCGTCGGAGGTCGACGCCCTCACGGAGTCGTACGCCTCGGCGCAGCTCGACGGCCTGAAGGCGGCGATCCTCGCCACCGGCGGCATCACGCTGGCCAGTTTCCTCGTGACACCGCAGCTGCCGGCCGGCCGGACGAAGCGGACACCGCAGCCGGACCCCGGTGCCCAGGCCGGGGCCATCGGGTCGGCGAGCTGAGCCGCCGCGGAGGCCGCGATGACCGGTACCGACCCCACCAAGACCCGCGCGAGCAGAGTCGAGCGCCGCGCGCACACCGACTACACGGGTGGTGTGTACGGATCGATGCTCGCGGCCTCCGTGGTCATCGGTGCCGGTGCCGCCGGTTCGTTCCCGCGCGTGGAGCTGGTGCTGCTGTTGCTGCTCACCGGCTTGGTGTTCTGGATCGGGCACGTGCACGCCGAGCTGTTCGGGGCCCGCCTGGCCCAGCGGCGTCTGGACCGCCGGGCCGTACTGCACGTGTGCCGGGACGAGTGGCCGATCGTCAAGGCCGCCGTTCCGCCCGCCCTGGCCGTGGCCGTCAGTCCGCTTCTCGGCCTGGACGTGGCGGGCGTCTACTGGCTGGCGCTGTCGGTCGCCGTGGCCGGGCAGGTGGGCTGGTCCGCGGCCGCGGCACGCAGGTCCGGCGCCTCCTGGAGCCTCGTGACGCTCACCGCCTCGGTCAATCTGCTGCTCGGCCTGCTGATCGTCGCCTTCAAGATCGTCGTTTCGCACTGACGGAAGCGGCTCCCACCGGCCGACCGCCGGATCACCTGTGCCGGGTGAGGCCGGGCCGGACGCCAGGGCGGAGGATCGCAGGGAAGGGTGCAGTCCGCCGGTCAGTGGGTCGCCCGTGGGAGAACAGCCGATGCGCTACGAGATCCGCGTCGACGGCCACATGTCGGAGACGCTGGCCAAGGCCTTCCCGGAGCTGGACCACGTGGTCATGTCCGGGCAGACCGTCCTGTTCGGCCCCGTCCTCGACGAGGCCCACCTGTACGGGTTGCTGGCACGCTGCCAGTCCCTCGGGCTGCGCGTGCTGGAGATGCGGCAGCTGCCGGAGTGACACGGGGGGCAAGGGGAGGGGCGTTCCCTTCAGAGCTGCTCGGCGCTGATCCGCCCGGTGCGGACGGCGGCCCGCAGCGCCTCGTGGTCCCGCTCGTTGTGGTCGGCGTAGCTCTGCGCGAAGGCCGTCAGCGCACGGTCGAAGCGGTCGCTGCGGCCCAGGTAGGCGGCGATGGCGATGGGATCACCGGAGCGGGCGTGGGCCCTGGCCAGTGAGGCCCCGCACAAGTGACCGAAGAGGGCGAACAGCGCCGGGTCCATCGTCTCGGGCTGCACGATGCCCTTCCAGTCCCGCAGCTGGCGCACGTAGAAGTCCCGCCCGCGCCCGTCGAGGCCCATGACGTGCGTCCACCCCAGGAAGATGTCGCTGGTCGTCTGGATCAGACGCTGCCCGGTCACCACCCGGCGGCCCTGGTTGTCGTAGTGCTCGCCGCCGGTGTGGGCCGCCAGCACCGACTCCTGGGCCTCCTTGGCCTGCAGCAGAAGGGGATCGTCGTCGTCCCTGCCGAGCAGCAGGAGGATCCAGCACCGTGTGCCGACACTGCCGACGCCCACGACCTTCCGCGCGATGTCCACCAGGTGGTAGTGGCGAAGCAGGTGCCGGCGCTCGGACGACAGGGTCCGGGCGTACCCCTCCAGCAGGGTCTGCAGTTCCTTCTCCTGCGCGTCGTCGCCCGGATCCGGCCGCAGATCCCCGAGCGGAGTGATCAGCGGCGGGTCGGGGGTGATACGCCTGCCCTCGGCCGTGGTCCGGGTGAGTTTCTCGAAGGCCTGCATCTGGGTGCGGGCGCGGGCCCGCGCCGTGGCCAGGGCGGTGCGGCGCCTGGCGGTCCTGTCCATCGCCGAGGCCAGCAGCTTGCGCAGACGGTCGGCGTCGTCCTGGGCGTACCAGATGTCGAGGGTGCGCATGCCGGCGAACTCGCGCATCCGCTCCCGGTAGGCCAGCAGACATGCCCGGACGGCGTCGTCCTGCTCCCTGCGGGAGAAGCCGTTGGCCCGGCCCGCCGTCACGAAACTGGTCGCCAGCCGTTTGACGTCCCATTCGAACGGCCCCGGCAGTGTCTCGTCGAAGTCGTTGATGTCGAAGACCAGATGCCGCTCCGGTGAGGCGAGCAGCCGGAAGTTCAGCAGATGGGCGTCGCCGCACAGCTGCACCTGCAGCCCGGTGCTCGGGGCGGCCCCCAGGTCCGCCGCCATGATCGCCGCCGCGCCGCGGTAGAAGCGGAACGGCGACTCGAGCATGCGGCCGTACCGGATCGGCACCAGTTCCGGTACCCGGGTGGCCGACTGCCGCTCGATCACCTCGATGGGGTCGGGCCGTTTCGGCCCCGGTTCGAACCGGGCCTGCTCCGAACGCGGCACGCGGGTACGGGCCCGCCTGCCGTACGCCGCTCGCTCGACGGCCGGCAGACGGGTGGTGAAAACGCTCGATGCGGTCATGTGCCGACCTCCCGGTCCAGGGTCGTGGTGCCGCTACCGGCTTCCGGCCGGCGGCACCATCGGCAGGCCACACCAGCAGCGCCGGTGCACCGGCGCTGCGGTGGCCGTCCAAGGGCAGCACGTAGGAAGCGGTGACGACCGGGCGGCCATCGGCCGGCTCATCCGACGCTTCTTCGTTCCGTTCACCGCGCGCACCCCCGCATCCCACTCCAGCCCCCGGCCGACGGGGACGGATCACCCGCCGTGGGTGATCCGCCGGGCCCGGGGCCCGCGGCACGCTGGCCCGGTGAGGTCCCCCCACACCGCCCCGTCGGCGGTCCGAAGCGCCCGCTCGGTCGCGCGAGGAGGAGCCATGACCGTATCGCCTGATCCGGCGGCGCGTACCGGACCGGAGAACGTACCCGACGGGGCGGCTCCGCCCGCGCCCGGCGACCCCGCGGACGCACTGGGCAGGCTCGGCGGTTCCTGGACCTGGATCCTCGGTTCGGCGCTGGCGACCTTCGTACCGGGCATCCTGGTGCTGGTCTGGCCGGACGAGACCCTGCACGTCCTGGCGGTTCTCATCGGCCTGTACCTGCTGGTGCTCGGGGCGTTCCGGTTCGTGGCGGTGTTCGGCCGGGAGGCACACGGCGAACGGCTCCCGGGACTGGTGGTGGCCGTCCTCTACGTCCTGGCGGGTGTGCTGTGTCTGCGCAATCCGCTGCAGACCATCACCGCGCTCTCACTGATCGTCGGGATCGTCTGGCTCGTCTCCGGAATCCTCACCCTGTACACGGCCCTGGCCGCCAAGGACCTGCCGCACCGCGGTGCCGTCCTGGCAGGCGCCGTCCTCGCCATCGTCGCGGGGATCGTGGTGCTCGCCCTGCCGGCCGAGTCGGCCCGTGCGCTGACCCGGCTCCTCGGCCTGTGGCTGGTACTGCTCGCCCTGGTCGAGTTCGGGGTCGCCTTCGCCTGGCGGTCGGCGCTGCGCAGGGCGGGCGCGCCGGGCCCGAGCGCCCCGCCGCGGTAGCCCCGGTGAGAGGCCCGCACGCTCACCCGCGCCGGGTGAGGCCCCGCCCATCTCGACGTGGGCACGCTGAGAACGGCATGGAACGACTGCCGGGGCGAACGCCCGGGACGGAGGAGAAGACATGAGCGCGATGTACCTCGCGTACGACTATCCGCTGCTGAGCGCCTTCTGGACCATGCTCTGGTTCTTCGTGTGGGTGCTGTGGTTCGTCCTGCTGTTCCGGGTCATCGTCGACATCTTCCGTGACGACGAGATGAGCGGCTGGGGCAAGGCCGGCTGGTGCCTGTTCGTCGTCTGCCTGCCCTTCCTGGGCGTGTTCGTCTACCTCATCGCCCGTGGCAAGGACATGGGCCGCAGGGAGATGGCGCAGGCGCGGGCGCAGCAGCAGGCGATGGACGCCTACATCCGGGAGACCGCGAGCAGCGGGAGCCGTCCCAGCAGTGCCGACGAACTCGCCAGGCTGTCCGAGATCCGGGCCCGTGGCGACATCACGGAGGACGAGTTCCGCCGGGCGAAGGAACTGGTGCTCAGCGGACACGGTCCGGGCGAGCAGCCGGGCACCGCCACAACCCATCGCTGAACACACCGAACCCGCAACGAAACGAGGTAGTGGTATGACCGCGACACCCACCGGACGTACGCAGACGGCGAAGCAGCAGTGGGCCGGCGGCCTGACGATGTTCGCGGCCGTCATGCTGATGATCGCCGGGGTGCTCGACATCTTCCGCGGCATCATGGGGATCGCCCGGGACGATGTCTTCGTCGCCACGCGCAACTACGTCTTCCAGTTCAACCTCACCGGCTGGGGCTGGTTCCATCTGATCCTGGGGGCGATCGCGGTGATCGTCAGCCTGGGACTGTTCCAGGCCGCGCTGTGGGCGCGCATCGGCGGCGTGGCCATCGCCTCGCTGCTCATCATCATCAACTTCCTCTCCCTGCCGTACTACCCGGTGTGGTCGGTGGTGATGATCGCGTTCTACGGGTTCATCATCTGGGCGCTGTGCGTGGTGCAGCGGGACACCACTGCCGGCACGTACGGCGGAGCGCCGCGCGACGCGTGAGGGGGGCCGGGTCCGGAACCCGGCCCCCCGACCGGGGGTCACCCGGTCGGGTCAGCTCCGCTGGTCGCCGTTCCCGCCACCGGATGTGCTGGTGGGACGAGAGGACGGGAGTGCTTCATGCCGCCACAGGACGACGCCGTCGGCGGGGCCGGTACACCGGACGAGAACGAACTGGACGAACTCCGCCGACGGGTCGCCCAGCTGGAGTCCTCCACCGGACCGGCACCGCAACGCCGCCGGCACCCACTGCGCAGCACGGGGTCGGTGCTGCTCATCGTGCTGGCGTCGATCCTGTCGATCCTGGCCGTGACCGCCGTCTGGGCACGGGACGAGATCACCGACACCGACCAGTTCGTCGCGACCATGGGACCGCTCGCGCACGACCCCGACGTACAGCAGGGGATCTCCCGCCGAGTGACCGACGTCGTGGTGCAGCAGATCGACGTGCCGGCCCTGGTCGACCAGCTGTCCAAGGCGGCCGCCCAGCCGGGCGTCCCGCCCAAGGTCTCCCAGCTGATCGGCACGCTGAGCGGTCCCATCGGCAACGGTCTGCGGAGCCTCATCGGCGGGGCGGCCGACCGGGTCGTGAAGAGCGAGGCCTTCGCGAAGGTGTGGACCGACGCCATCACGACGGCGCACAACGCGATGGTCAAGGCCCTGACCGGCGAGAGCGGAGGGGCGGTCCAGATCTCCGGCAACCAGGTCACCATCGACCTGGCACCGGTCATCGACCAGGTCAAGAAGCAGCTCGTCGACGCCGGTTTCGCACCGGCCGCGCACATCCCGACCGTCCACACACAGTTCACGGTGTACGCCTCGCCCAAGCTGCAGTCGCTCCAGCTCTACCTGCGGCTGCTGCAGATCCTGGGCAACTGGCTCCCGCTGGTCGCGGTGCTGGTCGCGGCGGCGGGCGTCTACACGGCCTGGAACCGCCGGCACGCACTGATCGGCGCGGCCCTGGGGATCGCCGCCGCCATGCTGGTGCTCGGCATCGCGCTCACGGTCTTCCGCACCTACTTCCTCAACCAGCTGCCGGCCGGAGTCTCCCCGGGCGCGGCCGGGTCGGTCTACGACGCACTGGTGCACTTTCTGCGGCAGGCCCTGCGCGCGGTGGGTGTGCTCGCGGTGCTGGTCGCGCTCGGCGCGTTCTTCGCCGGTCCGTCCCGGCCCGCCACGACGATCCGCGCCGCGTGCACGACAGGGATCGCCGGCATCCGTCAGGTCGCCGAGCACGCGGGCTTCCGGGCGGGACCGGTGGAACCGTTCGTGCGGCGGTGGAAGCGGTGGATCGGGATCGCGATCCTGGTCGGCGCCTCCATCGTGTTCGTGTTCTGGAGCCGTCCGACGGGCATGGTGGTGTTCTGGTTCGCCGTCGTCGTACTGGCCCTGTTCGCGATCCGGGAGTTCCTCGCGCCGGGTCCGGGGCTCGCCGGGGCCGGGCAGCGGGCGGCGGGCCCGCCGCCGCCCCGGCCGTCCGGTCCGCCCGGGCCGGGGCTGGGGCCCCAGCCCGGAGCGTCCGGGTGAGCGGCACGCGTCGGGTGACCGGTCACGCCCCGCCGGGCACCCGGTCCAGGAAGCCGAGCACCGACCTGATGCGCCCTTCCGCGTCCAGCGTGACCACGTCGAAGCCCGCCACGGGCGCCGAGCCGTCGGCCTCGTTCACCAGCTCCCAGGCGAAGCGAGCGGTGTCGTGGTGGCCGTCGACGGCGCCCAGCGGGCGGAAGACGAAGCCGGGGAACTGCTCGTGCGCCCCCGCGATCACGGCGGCGATCTGCTCGTGGCCGGTGACGTCGGCGAGCGGGTCGGTGTAGGAGCCGTCGGCCGTCCAGGCCTCGGCCACCGCCTTCGCCAGGGACTCCGGCTCGGTGGCGTTCCAGGCCTCGAAGTACCGGGCAGCGGCCGACTGGTAGCGGTCGGTGTTCACGGTCATGGCGAATCAGCCTCCATCGAGGTCGTCAATGCTCGTCGGGAACCGGCTTCCGGTTGCGTCGAACCGGTGTCTCCACCATGCCCGCGGGAGCCGGGAGGGGCGATTACCCCGCAGGTAACGCGGCGTGGAGGGCAGGACGGCGGCGAAGCCCCGCCGCGTCGGATTTCGGCCAGAAACGGCGGCGAATATGCCAAGAGACTGGCTGGAAAGTCATGGTGACAGAGTGTCAGTAGTGAAGATACTCGAAGTCAGGGGCACTTCACCGCACAGGAGCCGCACGGAAAGCGAGGGCCCGGCCGGCAGTAGAGCGACGCTTCGGGGGAGTGGATCGTGCACGACGAATTCCTGTGCCATGTCACCGCGTACGGCTGGTGCGACGGACGGCGCATCGGCGTACCGCTCGGCACCTACCGTGCCCCCACCCTGGCACTGGCCCTGTGGTGGCTGCGCGACCGCGCCTGCTGGATCGCCGACCGGCTCGACCCGCAGCCCGCCAGCCCCCACTTCCCGCCGAACGCCCTGGTGCCGGTTCCGGACACCGTCACCGACGTGCCCGGTGTGCTGCGCGCCTGGTGTGCCGACGCCGGCCGGCAGGAACTGGTCGCCGACGAACTGGCCGACGGCCGACTGGTGCGGATCGCGGCGAGTGACGAGACCACCGAGTACGAGCTGCTCGCCGAGTCGGTCGACGCGCTGCGCATGCAGCGCACCATCCCGGCGCTCGTCGTTCCCGTCGCCTGACACGTGACACCGGGCCCGGACGGCACCGCCCGGACGGCCTCCGGACACGGCGTCACCGAAAGCGTGGGCGCTCAGCCGGCGCGTACCACCAGGGCGTAGCCGCCCAGCCCCAGCAGGCGTTCGGCCGGGATCGTGCCGAGCGCGGTGTAGACCGTCACCACACGGCCGGTGGCCGGGTCGAACGCGAGGTCCTGAACGGTGCCGCGCTCGTCCCCGGCCTCCGTCAGGATCCGGTGGCGCATGGCTTCGTGGTGCGGCGGCGGGGGCGCGGCACTCTGTGCCTGCGGCCCCTGACGGACCAGTACGGCGTCGGAACCGACCGCGTGCAGGGCGTCCCAGGGCAGCACGGTGTCCCGACCACGCCGCGCGCCGACGCGGACGTGCGTCACCGCCCTCGCGGCGGTGTCGACCGTCAGGGCCTTCACGACACCGAGCTCGGCCGCCTCCGCGAGGGTCACCACGGGCAGTCCGAGCACCTTCGAGTACAGCATCACGGCCGTGGCTCCTTCGGAGAGTCGGGCCGGCCGTCCGCGCCGCCACGGGCGTGGAAGGCCTGCACCTGTCCGACGAAGCTCGGGAGGTCCTCCGCCACGTACAGCGTCGCGTCCGCGGGCACGACGAGGGCTTGGCCGGAGACCGCGAGGGTCTCGCCGCGGGGAACGTACACCTTGTGCCTACGGCGGCCCGAGCCGGACGTCAGGGACTTGCTCGCCGCGATCCGGAAGCCGACGACCCGGCCGCTGGTGCCGCCCTCCACGACGACGTCCAGCACCTTGCCGACCTCCGTCCCCGCGTCGGTCAGCACCTTCGCCCCCAGCACCCGGCCCTTGACCGCCTCCTTGCGGACGACCACGGCCGCCGCCTCGGTCAGGGCGCCCGGATCACTGATCATGACCGCGTGATGCCCGAGGGAGTGCACGCCCGACCAGGGCAGGCTCCGCCCCAGCGGGCCGGAGAACAAGCCCCGTCCGCTCAGCGTGAAGCCCGTGATACGGCCGGCCGGGGCGTCGAAGACCGTGTCCTTGATCTGCGCCACCGCGTCACCCGCGAGCGTGACCACCGGCAGGGTGGACAGGCTGCGCGCGGCCATCAGTTCCGAGCCCACCCGCCCGGGCCCCGACAGAAGATGCCCGGCCATCACATCCCCCGTCCGCCGTACCGGCGTCCACGCCGCACCGCGATCACCGTTCCCGATCGCCGGCCGGCCTGTACCCCCAGCGCCACCAGCGGCGCCACCGCGACCACGGCCACCGCCAGGATCAGCCACACCCACCAGACCACCGTTCACCTCCGGCCGTCCGCCCCGGCCGCCCTCGGCCGGGTCCGCCTGATCCGGGTGCCCCGGACCGGCGTACCGATGCCCCTCGTGCGCGGTCGGCGAACGGACCGACTGGACTGCGCGGCGCCGGTCGGGGTACGAGGACTGGTGCAGTAGTGACCGGCCGGGCCGGATTCCGAGAGAGAAACGTATGACCGACCACGTGGACGGGGCCGTGATACCGAGTGGTTTCGACGTGCCCGTGGAACCGCTGAGACGGGCGGCGCACTACACCGGTGAACCCGGGTGCATCGCCGAGGCGCGCTCGTTCGCCGCACAGTTCCTCGAGCAGTTGAGGACCGAGTGGTGCGCCCGCATCGACGCGCGCGCCGACGGTGAACTGCTCCTTGTGGTCAGCGAGTTGGTCACCAACGCCGACCGGCACAGCAACGGGCCGTACATCCTGGAACTGGAGGGCACGGACTCCTCCGTCTCGGTGTCCGTCTACGACAGCAGCGTGGCCCTGCCCCGGCGCTTTCCGCGTGACCCCCAGCGCGTCGGCCGCCATGGCCTGGAGATCGTGCACGCGTTGGCGGCGGAGGTCACCGCCGAACGCGTGCCCGTCGGCAAGAAGGTGCGTGCGATGGTGCACCTTCCGCGCTGAGCCGTACCGCGCACCCTGGGGCGAACCCTGGGACCGGGCGCGGTCAGGCGCAGCCCAGCTCGCCCAGCATGCCGTGCCGCAGACGGGTGATGATCCGCTTGATGAGGCGTGAGACGTGCATCTGCGAACAGCCGAGCCGCGCGCCGATCTCCGCCTGGGTGGCCTCCTCCACGAACCGCATGTGGATGATCTGCCGGTCCCGTTCGCTGAGCTCGGCCATCAGCGGGGCGAGGGACTGGAAGTCCTCCACCAGCCGCAGCCCCTCCTCTTCGACGCCGATGAAGTCCGCGAGCACCGCCTCGCCGTTCTCGGGACCGTCGCCGGTGAGCGCGGCGTCCAGCGAAGCCGAGTTGTACCCGTTCGCGGCCAGCTGGGCCTCGATCACCTCGTTCTCGGTGATGTTCATCAGGGTGGCGAGCTCGCCGACCGTGGGATCGCGGTCCAGTCGGCTGGAGAGTTCCTCGCGCGCCTTGGCGAGCTCGACCCGCAGCTCCTGCAGCCGCCGCGGCACGTGCACCGCCCAGGTCGTGTCCCGGAAGAACCGCTTGATCTCGCCCACGACGTACGGCAGCGCGAACGAGGTGAACTCCACCTCGCGCGACAGTTCGAACCGGTCGATGGCCTTGATCAGACCGATCATCCCGGTCTGGACGATGTCCTCCATGTCGTCACCGCGGTTGCGGAACCGTCCCGCCGCGAACCGCACCAGCGACATGTTCATCTCGATGAGGGTGTTGCGGGCGTACTGGTACTCGTGCGTGCCCTCCTCCAGCTCGGTCAGACGCCGGAAGAACTGGCGGGACAGCTCGCGTGCGTCACGCGGAGCGATCGTGCTCGGGTCCTCGATTCCAGGCAGTGACCCCTCGGCCGTGTCCTCGGCGTTGTTCTTCTCGGCGACCACTGCTTCCGACCGGATCCCGGCGGTATTCATTACCTCTCCCACGAAAGTCACGGTTCGACGTCTGCCTCAGCGGCTGGGTGTTTCCCGTATGCCTGTCAGGACTGCGTGGGAGGCGCGTACCCGGAAATCCTCGGTCCATGCGCGTCCCACGGCGCGGGTACCCCGAGTGACGCAGCGCATGCACGCCCGCGGCCAGGTGGCGCAAACCGTGCGGTTCCCTCAGAGCGGAACGCGGATCCCGGCTGATCCCCTGCCCGGGACGCCAGGAAAACCTAGGCTGAGCGGCGTGAGCAACCAAGCGCCTGACCGGGCCCCCGTCATCCCCGTCCGCCCGCGAACAGCGGACCCCGGTCCCGCCGGGAGGGAGCCCCTCTGGCGGGACCTGGTCGGCGGCGTACTGCGCCGGGAGCGTCTGGCGCAGGACCGCACGCTCAAGGAGGTCGCCGACGCGGCGCGGATCTCCCTGCCGTACCTCTCGGAGGTCGAGCGCGGCCGCAAGGAGGCCTCCTCCGAGGTCCTCGCGGCCGCCGCGCAGGCCCTCGGCCTCGGCCTCGGCGACCTGCTGTCGCTGGCCCAGGGAGAGCTCACCCGGCAGCGGACGAGCGGGAACCGTCAGGGCTCGCGCGCGCCGTACCGGGGGATGTGCCTGGCAGCCTGACCACGGCGGCGACGGAGGGCGTCAGCCGACGCCCTTCTCGCGCAGTTGCCGGAAGAACGCCCGCACGTCACCGACCAGCAGGTCCGGCTCCTCCATGGCAGCGAAGTGCCCGCCCCGGTCGAACTCCGTCCAGCGCACGATGTTCTCCGTCCGGTCCGCCTTGTGCCGCAGCGGTAGCTGCATGTCCGCCGGGAACACGGCGAGCGCGGTCGGTGCCGTCGACGGCTCGGCCGGAGCGGCGGCCCGGCCCGTGGCGTGCGCCCGCTCGTAGTAGATCCGGGCGGAGGACCCCGCCGTCCCCGTCAGCCAGTACAGCGTCACGTTCGTCAGCAGCAGGTCCCGGTCGACGGCCTCCTCGGGCAGTTGCTCGGAATCAGTCCACTCCTGGAACTTCTCCACGATCCAGGCGAGCTGACCGACGGGCGAGTCCGTCAGCGCGTACGCCAGGGTCTGCGGCCGGGTCGACTGCTGGGCCGCGTAGCCCGCGCCCTCGCGGAACCACGCGTCCCACCGCCGCCAGGAGGTGAGCGTCCGCTCGCGCTCCCCGGGGGCGAGACCTGCCAGCTCCTCGTCCGTGGGCTCGGTGAGCGCCTGCGCGCCGGGCAGCAGGTTGAGGTGCACACCGATCACCCGGTCGGGGTGCGCGCGGCCCAGTTCGCGGGAGATCGCCGCGCCCCAGTCGCCTCCCTGGGCCCCGAACCGCTCGTAGCCGAGCCGTCGCATCAGCTCCGCCCAGGCATCGGCCACCCGGCCCGCCTCCCAGCCCGGCTCGGTCGTCGGCCCGGACAGCCCGAAACCCGGGATGTGCGGCACCACGACGTGGAAGGCGTCGGCCGGATCACCACCGTGCGCCGCCGGATCGGTGAGCGGCCCGACGACGTCCAGGAACTCGACGATCGAGCCGGGCCAGCCGTGGGTGATGATCAGGGGGGTCGCGTCCGGCTCGGGGGAGCGCACATGCGCGAAGTGGACGTGCGCCCCGTCGATCGTCGCGGTGAACTGCGGCCACTCGCCCAGCCGCGCCTCCGCCGTCCGCCAGTCGTACTCGTGCCGCCAGTACCGCACCAGGTCGCGCAGGTAGTCCGCCGGGACGCCGTACGCCCAGCCCACGCCCGGCAACTGGTCCGGCCACCGGGTGCGGTCGAGACGATCGTGCAGGTCGTCGAGGTCGCTCTGGGGGATCGCGAGGCGGAACGGCCGGATGCTTTCGGCGGGCGAGGGTGTCATGGCCGCCAGGCTAGTTGGGCGCAAAGCCGCGGCCATCCGAATTAACCGCGGGCCCGGCCGATGAGTTCCGCGGCGAGGATCGGTCGACACAGGTGACCGCGTTCCACGCCCCAGGAGGAGCCCATGACCACCGACGGATTCACCACGTGTCTCTGGTTCGACGGACAGGCCGAGGAAGCCGCCCACTACTACGTCTCGGTCTTCAAGAACTCCGGCATCGGACGGATCGGCCGCCACACCGAGGCCGGCCCCGGCCCGGCCGGCTCCGTGCTGGCCGTCGAGTTCACCGCCAACGGCCAGAAGTTCGTCGCGCTCAACGGCGGCCCCCAGTTCAAGTTCAACGAGGCCGTCTCCTTCCAGATCATGTGCTCGGACCAGGACGAGATCGACCACTACTGGACCAGGCTCACCGAGAACGGCGGCGAGGCCGGCCCCTGCGGCTGGCTGAAGGACAAGTACGGACTGTCCTGGCAGGTCGTCTACGACCGGCTGATCGGCATGATCGGCGACCCGGACCAGGAGAAGGCGGCTCGCACCATGCGCGCCATGATGTCCATGGGCAAGCTCGACGTCGCCGAGCTGGAGAGGGTCTACGCGGGTGGGTGACCGACCGGCCGGCCGCCCACCCCGCGTGCGCGGCCGGCCGTCACCCGGCCAGGATCTCGGCGATCGTGTGGCGGGAGTTCTCCGCGAGCGGCGGATTGGTGTCCCAGTAGTACGGCAGCTGGATCAGCGAGATCGACAGTGCCCAGCCCCGGCCACGCGCCCATTCGGCGTCGTCGGCGCCCACGGCCGCGCGGAAGGTTCCGCGCGCGGACGCCGGCAGCAGGTTCCAGGCCGCGATCAGGTCGACGGCCGGGTCGCCCACCCCCACGGTCCCGAAGTCGATCACCGCGCTGAGCCGCCCGTCCTCGACAAGGACGTTGCCGGGTGACAGGTCCCCGTGCGCCCAGGCGGGCGCTCCCGTGTGGGCCGGGGCGTCCAGGGCCTCCTCCCACCGGGCCGTCATCGGGGCCGTGTCGATGCCCCGCTCGGCCAGCTGGGCGAGCGCGTCCCGGGTGGGCGCGTCCCGGGTCGCCAGGGGCACGCCCCGGTACCCCGGCGGGCCGTCCGCCGGGTCGATCCGGCGCAGCGCGCGGACGAACCCGGCGAGGTCCCCGGCGAGCGCCTCGGGCTTCTCCAGCCGCCCGGCCACCGGGTTGCGCCCCTCGAGCCAGCGGTACACCGACCAGGGCCAGGGGAAGCCCGCGCCGGGCGCGCCCCGCCCGACCGGCACGGGCGTGGGCACGGGCAGCCGGAGACCCAGCCCGGGCAGCCGGTGCTGCTCGTGCAGCACGTCGTCCACGGCACCGGGGTGCCGGGGGAGCCGTACCACCTTGTCGGCACCGAGGCGGAACATGGCGTTCTCGGTCCCCGAGGACTCGAGGCGCTCCACGGACAGCGACGCCCAGGCGGGGAACTGGTCGGCGATCAGCCGGCGGACGACACCGACGTCGATGTCGACCTCGTCCGCGCGCATCTTCATGGCACACACGGACCCCATTCCAGCGGTCGAGGAGCGCCCTGTCGAAGGGTTTTGACGGCCCGCCCCGCGGCCGCGGCATCCGCCGGGTCAGGAGAAGTCGTTCACCAGCACCGCCGCCCCGTCGAAACGGCCGGCCTTCAGGTCCCTGAGGGCCTGCAGCGCCCGTGACAGGGGATAGGTGTGCGTCCGCGCCCGTACGCCGTGCAGCGCGGCCAGGGACAGGAACTCGCGGGCGTCCGCACGCGTGCTGGAGGTGACGCTGCGCAGCTCCTTCTCGTAGAACAGCTCGGTCTCGTAGTGCAGCGGTGGTACGTCACTCAGATGGATGCCGGCCACCGCCAGGATCCCGCCCCGGTCGAGGGCGCGCAGCGCCACCGGGACCAGATCGCCGGCCGGTGCGAACAGGATCGCCGCGTCCAGGGGCTCGGGCGGCCGGTCGTAGGCGTCGCGTGCCGAGGCGGCGCCGAGCTCGTGCGCCAGCCGACGGGCGGCCTCGCCACGGGTCAGCACGTGCACGGTGGCCCCCTCGGCTAGTGCCACCTGGGCGCACAGATGGGCGCTGCCCCCGAAGCCGTACAGCCCGAGCCGGCCGCCCGGCGGGAGCGCGGTGCGCCGCAGCGCGCGGTAGCCGATGATCCCCGCGCACAGCAGGGGCGCGGCGGCCACGTCGTCCAGGCCGCCCGGCAGCCGGTGGGCGAACTCGGCCGGGACGGTCGTGTACTCCGCGTAACCGCCGTCGGTGTCCCAGCCGGTGTACACCGACTCCGGGCACAGGTTCTCGGCACCGCGCAGACAGTGGGCACAGCTGCCGTCGGTGTGCCGCAGCCAGGCCACGCCCACCCGTTCCCCCACGGCGAAGCCCTCGACGGCCGTCCCGGTCCCCGCCACCACGCCGACCACCTCGTGTCCCGGGGTCACGCCGGCTCTGCGCTCCGGGAGGTCTCCCTCGGTGACGTGCAGGTCGGTGCGGCACACCCCGCAGGCGAGCACGCGGACCAGCAGCTCGTCGTCCCCGGGTACCGGTACCGGTCGCTCCACGAGCCGCAGCGGATCGCCCTCGACCGGGCCCGGGCGCACCACCGACCACGCCCGCATCGTCGCCGAGATCCTCCCCGCCACGTCCGTCATCCCGTGCCCCGTCCCGCCGGAAACCGCCGTCTACTCCCAGTCTCCGGCGGCACGGCCGGTTCGGCGCGCGGGCCGACCCGAGGATGACTAGCGTGAAAACGCACAACCGGGACAGTGGCGTCGAACGGGAGAGGGCCACGACCATGGCCGTACGACCTGAGGGAACCCCTTGTTGGGCCGATGCGATGTTCAGCGACGTCGAGCAGGCCAAGACCTTCTACGGCGACGTCCTCGGCTGGACCTTCGGCGAGTCGTCGTCGGAGTACGGCAACTACACCCAGGCCTATGCGGACGGCAAGGCGGTGGCCGCGATCGTGCCGCCGATGCCGGGTCAGGAGAGTCAGCCGCAGTGGTGCCTGTACCTCGCCTCCGAGGACGCCGCCGCGACCGCCGAGAAGATCCGGGACAACGGCGGCGAGGTGCTGATGGGGCCGATGGAGGTCGGCGAGTTCGGCACGATGTGCCTGGCCCGTGAGCCGGGCGGCGCCGTGTTCGGCGTCTGGCAGGGCGGCACCCACGAGGGCTTCGAGGCGACGGCGGTGCCCGGTGCCTACTGCTGGGCCGAGTTCTTCACCCGGGACCCGGAGCAGACGGACGCCTTCCTCCCGGCGGTCTTCCCCTACACCGCGCAGCAGATCGACGACGCGAGCATCGACTTCCGGATGTTCAAGGCGGGCGACGACACGGTCCTCGGCCGGATGAGGATGACCGACGACTTCCCGCCCGAGGTGCCCTCGTACGTCAACGTCTACTTCACGGTCGGCGACTGCGACGACGCCGTGGACCGCGCCACCAAGCTCGGCGGTGTCCTCCGCTTCGGCCCGATGGACAGCCCCTTCGGCCGTTTCGCCGCGCTCAGCGATCCGCAGGGCGCGAACTTCTCGGTCATCGACATCACGACCACGCAGGGCGAGATGCCGAGGACCACGGACGTCTCCTAGGGCGTGCCGGACGCCCGGTGCGGGCGTGGCATGATCGGGGCCATGCGTGAACGAGTGGTGGCCGCGTGCGACGGGGCTTCGAAAGGAAACCCCGGTCCGGCGGGCTGGGCGTGGGTGATCTCCGACGATGCCGAGAAGCCGGCCCGCTGGGAGGCCGGGCCGCTCGGCAAGGCCACCAACAACGTCGCGGAACTCACCGCGCTCGAACGACTGCTGGCGGCCAGCGACCCGAACGTGCCGCTGGAGATCCGGATGGACTCGCAGTACGCGATGAAGGCCGTCACCACCTGGCTGCCCGGCTGGAAGCGCAACGGCTGGAAGACGGCCGCCGGCAAGCCCGTCGCCAACCAGGACCTGGTGGTGCGCATCGACGAGCTGCTCGACGGCCGCTCGGTCGAGTTCCGCTACGTGCCCGCCCACCAGGTCGACGGCGATCCGCTGAACGACTTCGCCGACCGCGCCGCCAGCCAGGCGGCGAGCGTGCAGCAGCCGGCGGGCAGCGACCTCGGTTCCCCGGAGCCGCCGCCCTCGCCCGACGTCCCGGCGACCAGGGCCCCGCGCAAGAAGGCGTCCCGTGGCACCGGCGGCGGCTCGTCCTCCCGCACGATCAAGGCGAAGTTCTCCGGCCGCTGCGTGTGCGGCCGCTCCTACGCGGCCGGCGAGTCCATCGCGAAGAACCCGCAGGGCTGGGGCCACCCGGAGTGCCGCACGGCCGCCGAGGCCTGAGCGGGCGGTCCGCGCCTCAGGCGGTGTCGAACGTGTAGAACGCCGTGTGGTCCAGCAGATCCGCCGGACGCACGTCGTTCCACGGCTTCATGGTGTCGTTCAGGTCCACCACGTCCGGTGTGCCGCCCGCCGGCACGTACCCGGCGTCCGGGTGCCGGCGCTGCCACTCGGCCCACAGTTTGTCGACGTAGGCGTGGTGCAGCCAGAACACCGGGTCGTTGGGGGAGACCCCGGTGGCCATCTGCCCGCCGACCCAGACGTGGACCCGGTTGTGCAGATTGACTCCGCGCCAGCCCTCGAGGTGGTTGCGGAAGCCGTCCGAGGCGCTGTTGAAGGGCGCCATGTCGTACGTGCCCATCGCCAGCACCGACTCC
This sequence comes from Streptomyces sp. NPDC001544, assembly GCF_042894285.1. Lineage (NCBI taxonomy): Bacteria > Bacillati > Actinomycetota > Actinomycetes > Kitasatosporales > Streptomycetaceae > Streptomyces > Streptomyces sp. NPDC001544. Next base: position 906,438 of record NZ_JBIAVN010000002.1, read on the forward strand.
ACCTCGGCCGGTGTCGGCAGCTCACGCACCCCGGAGCCGAGCGAGCGGCGCAGGAACGTGCGCCCGTCCACCCGCACGGTGATCGGCCAGTTGCCGGTGGACGCGGCGAACGGCCCGTCCGTCACCCGGCCGTCCAGGCTCCGCCCGGTGCCGCCGAGGAAGTCCGGTCCCCACAGCGAGGCCCGGGCCGTGCGGTCCGTGCTCCAGTCCCAGTACGGCAGTGCGACCGACGCGTCCACCTCCTGCAGCGCGTGCTCGAAGTCGAGCAGGAATCTGCGGTGCCAGGGCAGGAAGGACGGTGAACGGTGGCCCGTCCGCTCGCTGTTGTCGGTGTCGGACATGATGAAGGAGTTGTGCGTCCTGACGAACTCGTCGTAGCGCCCACTGCGCTTGAGCTCCAGGACGGCGGCGACGAACCGCCGCTTCTCGTCGGCGGTCAGGGCGGCCTGGTTCTTGCGTACGGTCATGTGCGCGGTGCTCCGGATGTCCTTGCGGGTGCGGTCAGTTGGCGGGGAGGGGCAGCAGGACGGCGTCCTGCAGTTCGTCGACCGCGGCACGGGCGGCGGCGCGCGGTGTGGGCACCGGGGCGTAGTGGCTGACGACGCTGATCCAGCTGCCGTCGGCGTTCCGCATCACGTGCAGTTCCACGCCGTCCACGAACACGGCGTAGCCGCCGCCGTGGTCGTGGTGATGGCCGCCGCCGTCCGCCGGGCGGCCCTGTATCCGGCGGCCCTTGTAGACCTCGTCGAAGGCCCCGGGGGAGCCGTGGTGGTGCTCGGCGGCGGATGCTGCGGGCGTGTCGACGGCCCGGATCCCCGCCGCGGCGGTGAGGGCGGCCGCGGCGGTGAGCGCGCGACGTCGGGTGAGTTCCGGCATGCGGGACCTCCTGGTGCGTTCGGGTGATGACCCCGCATGCCTATCGGCCCGCCCGAGAACGGGAGAAATCCCTCGCACCGGGTTGGCTGCGATCCGGACAATCAGCCACATGTCGTACAGCGTTGAACGAAGATGATCTTGCCGCTGGAGCGACCTCCGGCCCCCGGAAGCGGAAATTCCTCGCCCTCCGGAAGTGTTTGCGGGTGATCTTTGGCGGCGGCCGTCCGTCCGAGTGGCGCCGCTCACCGCCGGAAGCTGACGCGATCCCGAACCCCGGCCCTACCATCCGATCTTTGTTACCCTGCGGTGCAAGTCGACCACTTTGAGTGACATTCAGGGGTGTGTGCGTGAAGGTCGCATGCGTCGGAGGCGGGCCCGCGGGCCTGTACATCGCGATCCTGCTCAAGCTGCAGAATCCGTCTCACGACATCACCGTCCACGAGCGCGACCCGGAGGGCTCGACCTACGGCTGGGGCGTGGCGTACGGGCGTGGACTGCTCGACAAGCTGCACGCGCACGACCCCGTGTCGGCGCTCGCGGTCGAGCAGAACTCGGTGCGCTGGACCGAGCGCGTCGCGCAGGTCCGGGGCCTGACGACCCGGCACCCCGACGAGGGATTCGGCATCGGCCGCCACCGGCTCCTCGAACTCCTCGCCCGCCGCGCCCGCTCACTGGGCGTCCGTCTGGTCCACGGGAGCGAGGTCACCGCCGTACCCCCGGGCGCCGACCTGATCGTGGTGGCCGACGGCGTGCACAGCGCGCTGCGGGACCGGTACCGCGACCACTTCGGCACCCGGGTCGCCTCGGGCCGCAACCGCTACATCTGGCTCGGCACCACCCAGGTCTTCGACGCCTCCACCTTCGCCTTCACCGAGACCGAGCACGGCTGGATCTGGGCCCACGGCCACGGCTACAGCGGCACCCACGGCACCTGCGTCGTCGAGTGCTCGCCCGAGACCTTCACCGGCCTCGGGCTGGATCGTGCGAACGAGGCCGACGCACTGGCGCTGCTGGAGCGCCTCTTCGCCGGCATCCTCGACGGCCACCCCCTCATCGGCCGCTCCGCCCCCGACGGCAGCGCCCAGTGGCTGACCTTCCGCACCCTCACCAACCGCACCTGGTACCGCCGCAACCTGGTCCTCCTGGGCGACGCCGCCCACACCACCCACTACTCCGCCGACGCGGGCACCACCCTCGCCCTGGAGGACGCCATCTGTCTGGCCGACGTCCTGCGTGAGTACGGCAGACGCCCCGAGGCCCTCGCCGTCTACGAACGGCAGCGCCAGTCGGACCTGCTGGCCGCACAGAGCGCCGCCCGCTACAGCGCGCAGTGGTACGAGAACCTGACCCGCTACATCGACCTGCCCCCGCACCAGATGTCCGCCCTGCTCGGCCAGCGCCACTCGCCCCTGCTGCCGTACGTGCCCCCGCAGCTCTACTACGGCCTCGACAAGGCGGTCGGACAGCTGGAGGTGCTGCGCCGGCTCAAACGGTGGCTCGGACCGAGAGCGGCCCGGGCGCTGCACACGCGCTCCTCGGGCACAGGGGTATGACCTCTGAAAGACCCCGGTGAATCACCATTCACCCGCCAAGGCGAATTGGTAAGGTGAATTGAAATTCACCTCGCAGCGCGCCCCCGCAGGAGCGGCCTCATGGACCAGCCCGTCCCCATAGCCCGGCCCCTCCGGGAGCGCCTCACCATCCCGGTGCTGGCCTCGGGCGGCATCCTCATGGCGGTCATGCAGACGGTCGTCGTCCCACTGCTGCCCGACCTGCCCCGGCTGACCGGCGCGTCGGCGGCCACCGTCTCCTGGATGGTCACGGCGACACTGCTCTCCGGCGCCGTCCTGACCCCGGTGCTGGGGCGCGCCGGCGACATGTACGGCAAGCGGCGGGTGCTCACCGCGTCCCTCGCGCTGATGACCGTCGGCTCGGTGCTGTGCGCCCTGTCCTCAGACATCGGCGTCCTCATCGCCGCCCGCGCCCTGCAGGGCGCCGCGGCCTCCGTCGTACCGCTGTCCATCAGCATCCTGCGGGACGAACTGCCGCCCGAGCGCCGGGGCTCCGCCGTCGCGCTGATGAGCTCCACCGTCGGCATCGGCGCCGCCCTGGGACTGCCGCTCGCCGCGCTGGTCGTGCAGTACGCCGACTGGCACACCATGTTCTGGCTGACCAGCGCCCTCGGTGCGTTCGGCGTCACGGCCGTGTGGTGGGCGATCAAGGAGTCACCGGTGCGGGAGCCGGGCCGGTTCGACGTGCTCGGCGCGCTCGGGCTGGCCGCCGGACTGGTCTGCCTGCTGCTGGCGGTGTCCCAGGGCGGACAGTGGGGATGGGGCAGCCCTCGGATCATCGGCCTCTTCGGCTCCGCCGTACTCGTCCTCGTCCTGTGGTGGCGGCAGCAGCTGCGCGCCGAACGCCCGCTGGTCGACCTGCGGCTGGTGACCCGGCCGCGAGTGGGCCTGTCCCACGTGGCCGCCCTGCTGACGGGCTTCGCCTTCTACGCCAACTCCCTGGTCACCGCCCAGCTGGTGCAGGCGCCGAAGGCCACTGGGTACGGGCTGCAGCTGTCGATCGTCGCCACCGGCCTGTGCCTGCTGCCGGGCGGTGTCACCATGCTCCTGTTCTCACCCGTCTCCGCCCGTATCTCGGCGGCGCGCGGACCGCGGATCACCCTGGCCCTCGGAGCAGCCGTGATCGCCTGCGGGTACGCCGTGCGCATCGCCGACAGCCGTGAGCTGTGGATGATCGTCCTCGGGGCGACGGTGGTGGCGACCGGCACGACCCTCGCCTACTCGGCGCTGCCCACCCTGATCCTGCGCGCCGTCCCGGCCGGGCAGACCGCCTCCGCCAACGGTGTCAACGTGCTGATGCGCACCATCGGCCAGGCCGTCTCCAGCGCGGCCGTCGCCGCCGTCCTGGTGCACCACAGCAGCCCGGTCGGCGGGGTCCCGGTCCCGACGCTGCACGGCTACCTCCTGGCGTTCGCCGCCGCCGGTGCCGTCGCCCTGGCGGCCTGCGCGGCCGCGCTGTCGATACCCGGGGACGCCCCCGCCGCCGAGAGCACCCGGCCGGCCGGCACGGGCACGGCCCAGGACCGCGACGGAGCACTGGAGGAAGCGTGACCGCCGCGAGCAGCCCGCACGACACCACCGCGACCGGTACCGCCCGCCGGGACGCCGAGGCCACCAAGGCCGCCATCCTCCGCGCGGCCCGCTACCTCCTGGCCCGGCACGCACACGCCGACATCACGCTCAAGGCCGTCGCCGAACGCGCCGGGGTCAGCCCGCCGCTGATCGTGAAGTACTTCGGCAACAAGGACGCCCTCTTCTCCCGGGTCATGTCCTTCGAGGCCGACGCCTCCGCCCTGTTCGACGCACCCCTGGAGCAGCTCGGCCGGCACATGGTCCGGCACGTCCTGGACAGCCAGCGGGAACGGGGCGCCGACCCGCTGCTGCGCATTGCCTTCGCGCCGCTGCACGGCGACCGCGGGGACGTCCTGCGCGCCAACTTCCGCACCCAGGTGACCGAGCGCCTCGCCGAGCACCTCCCCGGCCCCGACGCCCCGCTGCGCGCCGAGCTGGCCGTCTCCAGCCTCCTCGGCCTCGGCGTGATGTACGGCATCGCGCGCGGTTCCCATGTCCGCGCGGCCGACATCGACGACCTCATCGAGCGGTACGGGCCCCTCGTGCAAGCGCAGTTGACGCCCGGGGCACCCCGACCCGGCCCGGCCTGACGCGTGGGAGGCGGGTGCCGGGTGACAGACTGGCGGCATGGACGAACGCGTGATGGGCAGGTCGGGGCAGTGGGCGTCGGTCGTGGGCCTGGGCACATGGCAGCTGGGTGCCGACTGGGGCGACGTGGACGACAAGGAGGCCCTCGCCGTACTGGAGGCGGCGGCCGAGGCGGGGGTGACCTTCTTCGACACGGCCGACGTGTACGGTGACGGACGCAGCGAGCAGACCATCGCCGCCTTCCTGAGCGGCAGGCCGGACCTGCACGTGCTGGTGGCGACGAAGATGGGCCGCCGGGTCGAGCAGATCCCGCAGAACTACGTCCTGGACAACTTCCGGGCCTGGAACGACCGCTCCCGGCGCAATCTCGGCGTCGACCGTGTCGACCTGGTGCAGCTGCACTGCCCGCCCACCCCGGTGTACTCCTCAGACGAGGTGTTCGACGCGCTGGACACCCTGGTGGAGGAGGAGCGGATCGCCGCGTACGGCGTGAGCGTGGAGACCTGCGCCGAGGCGCTGACCGCGATCGCCCGCCCGAACGTGGCGAGCGTGCAGATCATCCTCAACCCGTTCCGGATGAAGCCCCTGCGCGAGGTGCTCCCCGCCGCCCGGGAGGCGGGCGTCGGCATCATCGCCCGCGTGCCGCTGGCCTCCGGGCTGCTGTCCGGCAAGTACACCAGGGACACGGTCTTCGCGGCCAACGACCACCGCACCTTCAACCGGCACGGCGAGGCCTTCGACCAGGGCGAGACCTTCTCCGGCGTCGACTACGAGACCGGTGTGGAGGCGGCCGCGGAGTTCGCCGCCCTGGCCCCCGAGGGGTACACCCCGGCCCAGCTGGCCCTGCGCTGGATCATCGAGCAGCCCGGCGTCACCACCGTCATCCCGGGCGCCCGCACCCCGGACCAGGCCCGCGCCAACGCGGCCGCCGCCAGGCTCCCCGTGCCGTCCGAGGAGACGTTCACCGCGATCCGGGACCTGTACGAGCGCCGTGTCAAGGACCAGGTGGAGGGCCGCTGGTAACGGCGCCGTCAGTCCCTCAGCCGTCCGGTCCGGCCGCGGCCGGACGGCTGAGCAGGCACGATTCCGCCGTTTCGGGGAACTCGCGGGGAACAGACCGCAGTCCCGAGGCAGGAGGAAACGTGGCGGAGACCCGTGATGGTGGCGAGCGGCGCCGAGGGCGCAACGAGACCGAGGAGGAGAGAGCCGACCGGATGTGGGTCGAGCTGATCCAGGAGGTCCGCGTCGCCCAGACCGGGGTGCAGATCCTCTTCGGCTTCCTGCTCACGGTCGTCTTCCAGCCCAAGTACGCCCATCTCTCCCACGTCGACCAGGTCATCTACATCGTGACCGTGTGTCTGGGCGCCTGTGCGACCGGTGCGCTCATCGGCCCGGTGTCACTGCACCGGCTGGTCGCCGGGCGGCGGGTGAAGCCCCAGGCGGTGCGCATGGCCTCACGGCTGACCTTCGTCGGCCTGGTCCTGCTGCTGGCCACCATGACGGCCTCGCTGCTGCTGATCCTCCGGGTGGCCACGCACGACGGCTACGTGCCCTACCTGGTGACGGCGGTCGTCGCCTGGTACCTGGTGTGCTGGTACGGCATACCCCTGTGGACGCGGCGCCGTCACACCTCGCGCTGAGTCCGGCGCCGGTCGCCGGCTGCCGCGCGGTGGTGAGGAGCGGCTGAGCAGCTCAAAGTGCGCGGCCGGCGGCGGTCACGCGTGGGAGGGGTCGCCGCGGGACATGAGGGCGGCTACTCGGCCGCCATCGCGCGGTGACTCAGCCCGTGGCGAGGATCTGCGCCAGGAAGTCGTCCACCCGGACCTCTTCCCGGCCCGGCGCCACGGCCTCCCAGGTGTCCCGCAGGAAGGCGGCGACAGCGGGCGCCCAGGCGTACACCACGGCCCGGTGGCGGCCCCCGTCGGCGTGTGCGTCGCCGAAGAAGTCCATCCGCAGCTCGTGCCACGGCCCGGTGGCCACCGGCCGGAACCGTACGTCTCCCACACCGACCGCCCTGTCCAGCCCGTCGGCGAGCATCTCCCGGTCCAGCCGCCACCGGGCGAGCACCCGGCCGTCGTGGGCGAACACCGCGGTGACGGCGAACGGATCTTCGGCGTCGTACGTCAGGTGGGCGAGGACGGGACAGCGCTCCGTACCGCCCGCCTGGAGCTGTACGACGAGGGTCTTGTGCACGAAGGGGGTCACCGAGGGCCTCCGGGACGATCGACGTAGGACCCTCTAGTACCCCCGAAGCGCACAAGATGCTCAGTCGTTCAGGGGATTGCCAGGAGATTGCCTTTCGTCCCGGATTCAGCCGAACGCGTCGCGCAGCGCGGGCAGCAGCGTCTTCGCGGACCAGTCCAGGTACGCCGTCTGGGAGTCACCGCCGATCTGCACCAGGGCGACCTCGGTGAACCCGGCCTCGGCATACGGTCGTACGGCTTCCACGAAGGCGTCCGGGTCGTCACCGCACGGGATCGACGCGGCCACGTCGTCGGGCGTCACGAACTGGGTGGCCGCCTCGAAGGAGTCCGGGTGCGGCAGCTCCGCGTTGACCTTCCAGCCGCTGCCGAACCAGCGGAACTGGTCGTGGGCCCGCTGGATCGCGGTGTCCCGGTCGGGGTCGTAGCAGACCGGCAACTGGCCCACCCGCGGCTTGCCGGTGCCGCCGTGCCGGTCGAAGGCCTCCAGGAGGTTCGGCTTCGGCTCGGTGGCGATGACCAGGTCGGCGTGGTGGCCCGCGAGCTTGCAGGAATGCTCGCCGGAGACGGCGATGCCGATCTGCGGCGGCTCTTCCGGCAGGTCCCACAGCCGGGCCGACTCCACGTCGAAGTGCGTGCCGTGGTGGGTGACGTGACCGCCCTCGAAGAGCGCGCGGATGATCTCCACGGCCTCCTCGAGCATCTCGTGCCGTACGTCCACGGGCGGCCAGCCGCCGCCCACGACGTGCTCGTTCAGGTTCTCCCCGGAGCCCAGCCCGAGCCGGAAACGGCCCTCGGACAGCAGCTGCACCGTGGCCGCCTTCTGCGCCACGATCGCCGGGTGGTAACGGAAGGTCGGGCACGTCACGTACGTCATCAGCGGGATGCGCGACGTGGCCTGGGCGGCGGCGCCGAGCACGCTCCAGGCGTAGGAGGAGTGGCCCTGCGAGCGCAGCCAGGGGAAGTAGTGGTCCGAGGTCACCGAGAAGTCGAAACCGGCTTCCTCGGCGCGCACCAGATGGTCGACGAGGTCACGCGGGCCGGCCTGCTCGGTCATCATCGTGTATCCGATTTGCACCATGAACCCCGGGTCCCCGGCCTGCCGGACGGAAAACGGCCCGTTCGAGGGGGGCGGCTCAGTTCGCCGTCGGCCGGAAAGTCCGCAGGAACGTCTGCTGCGCCTCCTTGTTGTCCGCCGTCTCCCAGTCGGCCGCCGGCGTCGTGAAGCGCAGGGAGAAGGCGCGCCGGCCGCCGAGCAGGAAGCCGCGGCCGAAGGTGTGCACGGCGTCCTCGCCGGTTCCCTCGACCCACTCCATGTCGGCCGCCTTGTGCCCCTGGTAGGTGGTGGCCCGGATCGCGCCGATCCGCCGGAAGCCCGCATGCCGGCGCAGATTCGGCTCCACGTCGTCCCGCCAGATGGCGACCGGATCGGGCCCGACGCGTGCGCCTTCGCTGTAGGTGACCGCCAGGGTGGGGGAGCCGTCCGCCTCGCCGAAGATGACGCGGGTGGCGTCGGACTCACGGGTCGTGTCCAGTCTCTTCCAGCCGTCGGGCAGCGCGACGGAGAAGCCCTCCGGCGCGATGTAGCGGTGGTAGCCGTCCGGGAGCGCGGTGGCGGTCACCGTGGCCGTGGCGGTGGCCGTGGTGGTGGCGGACGGCGAGGGGCGGGTCGAGGGGGTACCGGTCGGTTCGGGAGCGGAGCTCGCGGAGGCGGCGGGGGGCTTCTTGCCGTCGGTGCGGTCGCCCGGCGTGCCGGTCGCCGGGGACGACGGGGTGGCGGTCGCCGACGGCCGGGGAGCGGTGGCGGACGACGCGGTGTCGGCTCCGGAGCCGGTACCCGGCAGCTGGTGCGTCGCGGCCAGCACCGCGACCGCGACGGTGACCACGGCGAACGCGGTCCCGGCGACCATGGCCCGTCGGTTCCACGCCCCGCCGGAGTGCAGGAACGCGGTGTACGCACCTCGCGGCCGGGGCACGGGGGCGGCCTCCCGCTCGGCGTCGAAGTCCTCGCTCAGGACCCGGCTGAGCGCCTCGCGGGCCGACGGCCGGGTCAGCCGCTCCCGTGAGTCCTTGCGCAGCAGGCCCTGCACGACCTGGGCCAGCGGACCTGCCCGCAACGGGGTGCGCAGGGGCAGCCGGTCCACGCCCTTGAGGGTGGCGTCGAACCGGCCCCGGTCCCGGAACGGCGGCCGCCCCTCCAGCATGGTGTAGAGGATCGCACCGACCGCCCACAGGTCGGCGGCCGGGCCGATGCGCTCGTCGCGGGCCTGTTCGGGGGATGCGTACGACGGTGCGGTCACCCGTGGCACGAGGGTCGCCCCCGCCAGTCCGAAGCCCGCGACGACGACCGGCCCCCGGTCCCGCACGAACACCTGGCCGGGGCTGAGCTCACCGTGGGTGAAGCCCTCGTCGTGCGCGGCATCCAGCACGTCGAGCAGCTCCAGCGCGATCCGTGCCGCCCGCACGTAGGGGAACGGGCCCTCCTGGGCGAGGAGCTCACCCAGTGGCGTACCGCCGATCACGTCGGTGACCGTCCACAGCGTGCCGGACTCCTCGATCGCGTCGATCACCGTGGGCACCCGGCCGGGACGGAGGACACTCATGACCTCCGAGGTGCGCAGCAGGCGCGCGGAGGTCCGGCGGGCCGTCTCCTCGGCCGGGCCGTCCGGGAGGGCGATCCGGGTGACCAGCCGTGGCCGTTCCGCCTCCAGATCCTCGGCGTACCAGCAGACGCGGTTCGTTTCGCGGCCGACGACCTCGAGGAGCCGGTACCTGCCGGCGACCAGTTCTTGTGCGGAGACGTGCGCCTTGACCATGGTCATCCCTCGCTGCAACCCCTGCCTCGTCTTTCCCAGAGGTACGCGGGACGCGACACGATGCGTTCAATGGATTCGCAACTAGAAGGCGCTTCCTGCCTTTCCTTCAAACCGCAGGTCAGGCCCGAGGGTTGCGGAAAACGTTCCCTGTCCGGGCCGTGACCTGCGGGTAACCGACGGTAAACGTATCGGCGCCGGCGCCCGTCGAACAGGCTCAGCGCAGCCCGAACCGCTCGGTCCACTCCATGACGTCCTGCGGGGTGGCGTTGCCGCCGCACACGACCAGTCCGAGCCGCGCCCCGTCGCCGACCCGCTCCAGCACCTGCCGGGCCGCCGGCAGCAGACAGCCCGCGGCGGGCTCCGCCCACACCTTGGCGTGGTCGGCGAGGTCGAGGCAGCCCCGCACGGCCTCCCGGTCCGGGACCACGAGGACCTCCTCCACCAGGGCGGCGACGTGGTCGTACGTCAGCGCGGACACGGACGGTGCGCTGAGCGTCGTCACGATCGACGACAGCGCGACCGGCACCGGAGCGCCCTTGGCCAGCGCCTCGGACATGGCCTGAGCACCCTCCGTCTCCACACCCCAGACGCGCACGCCCGGGCGGCGGGCGCGCAAGGCCGCGGCGACACCGGCGATCAGACCCCCGCCGCCGATGCTGACCAGCACGTCCGTCAGCTCGGCCGCGTCCTCGGCCAACTCCAGCCCCACGGTGCCCTGTCCCGCGATCACCACCGGGTCGTCGAAGGGGTGCACCAGGGTCAGCCCCTCGTCCCGCAGCCGGGCCACCAGCCGGAAGGCACTGTCCATGCCGTCGGTCAGCCGCACCGACGCCCCCGCCGCCTCGGCGATCGCGATGGAACGGGCGGGCGCGGTACGGGGCATCACCACCGTCGCCTTCACCTGGAGCGCCGCCGCCATCACCGCGAGCGCCACCCCGTGGTTGCCGCCACTCACCGCCACCACACCGGCCGCCCGCTCGGCACCGCTCAGCGACAGCAGCTTGGCGGTCGCGCCGCGTGCCTTGAACGAGCCGGTGCGCTGGAGCAGTTCGAGCTTGGCGGTGACCGGGGCGCCGAGCAGTTCGGACAGGCCCGGGCTCGGCACGGTCGGTGTGCGGACGACGTGCCCGGCGATGGTCCGTGCCGCGGTTTCGATCTCCGAGATCCCGATCAAGACGTTCACCTTTCCGGCGCGGAACGCGATGGACCGCGCCGGTTGGCACCCTCACGCGTGGACTCGGTCGAGGTCAACCCGGTTTCACAGGTCGCGTGCCACCAGGAAGTCCAGCAGGCACCGCAGTTCCCCGGCGGCGCCGGCCGCCAGTGGTTCAGCGGTGAGTGCCGCCCGAGCCGTGGCCGTGTGCCGGCGGGCCTCGGCCAGCGCCGCGGCCCGCCCGCCGAGTTCCTCGACCAGTTCGGCCGCCGCCTCCGTCTCGCCCGGGGAGTCCAGGAGCGCGGCGAGACGCCGTGCGGCGGGTCCGGGCGCGGCCAGCGCGGCCAGCACCGGGAAGGTCTTCTTCCGTTCCCGCAGATCCCCGTGGACCGGCTTGCCGGTGACGGCCGGGTCCCCCCAGATGCCCAGCACGTCGTCGACCAGCTGGAAGGCGACCCCCAGCGCCCGCCCGGCCTCGTCGAGCGCGGCCACCGTGGCGGCGGGCGCGCCGCCGAGCGTGGCACCCAGCGCTGCCGCGCAGCCGAGGAGCGCGCCCGTCTTGTGCTCGGCCATCGCCCGGTACTCCTTGGGCGAGACCCGCTCCGCTCCGGTCCACGGCCGGGCGGCGAAGAGCAGGTCGTCCGCCTGCCCGCGCACCAGATCGGTCAGCGCCGCCGACAGCACCCGTACCGCGCCCGCGCCGCCCGGCTCCACGGCCAGGGTCTCGACGGCGAGGGCGAACAGGGCGTCGCCCGCGAGCACCGCGGGCCCGGTGCCGTACGCCTTCCAGACGGTGGGGCGGCGGCGCCGGGTCGCGTCACCGTCCATGATGTCGTCGTGCAGCAGGGAGAAGGCGTGTACGAGCTCCACCGCGACCGCCCCGGCGACCCCGGCCCGTCCGGCCGCCCCGGCCGCCTCCGCTCCCAGCACGGCCAATGCCTGCCGCACGCCCTTGCCGCCGGGGGCGACGGCGGGCGCGCCGCCGACCTCGCACCAGCCGAAGGTGTAAGCCGCCATCTCACCCACCCACGGATGGAGCCGGCCCACGGCCTCGGCGAGCGCGGGCCGCACCAGTTCCCGGCAGCGGCCCAGGACTTCGGGCGCGGACGACGGTGCCTGCACGGGTGCGTCGAGCGGGCTCACCGTACGGCCTCCGCCCCGATGCCGAACTCCTCCTGCGCGAGGGCCACCATCCGCTCGACGTGCCGCAGACCGCCGCGCCGCACCGTGCGGGCCAGATCCGCCAGTTCGGCCGCCGTCTCGGCCCGGTCCCGGCCGAGCCGTGCCAGAGACTTGGCGAGGCCCAGGCGGGCCAGTGCCTCGCCGCGCGGTTCGCCCATCGCCCGGAACTCCCCGAGCGCCGTCTCGTACATCTCCCGCGCCGCCGCGTACCGGCCGGCGCGGTACAGGACGTTGCCGCGCATCTTGTGGTTGTAGGCGAGTGCGCTGGAGAGGTTCATCGCCCGGCACGTCGTCTCCGCCCGGGACAGCAGAGCGAGCGCCCGCTCGGTGTCCCCGTCGCGCACCGAGACGATGTCGGCGAGGCCGCGCAGTGCCCAGGCGTGTCCGCGCCGGTCGTTCGCACGGTCGGCTATCTCCGCCGCCTCCTCGAACATGGCGTACGCCGTGTCGTAGGAGCCGGTGTTGCGGTGCATCTGCGCGATGCCCTCGAGCGCCCACACCGTGTGCCGGGCCTCACCGCGCCGGCGTGCCTCGGCGAGCAGTTGTTCGTGCAGCCGGCCGACGGCTTCGTAGTCGCCCTGGATGCGGCCGGTCTCCGCGAGCCCGGCCAGCGAGTAGCCGCGCACCACGATGTCCCCGCCCCGCTCGCCGAGTTCGGCGGCGAGCCCCAGCAACCGCCAGGCCAGCGGGAACGCGCCGCGCTGCCGGGCGAGCGTGCCGCCGCTCCACAGCGCCCACGCCATCGCCGCGGTGTCACCGGCCTCCCGGGCCGCGCGGTAGCTCGCCTTCCACGCCCGGTCGGCGTCCCGTACCTGGCCGAGCCTGCGATGTGCCTCGGCGACCGCGAGTCCGCAGCGGGCGGCCTCGTCGCGCCGTCCGTCCCGCTCGGCCGCGCGCAGCCGCTCGGTGCCCTCGGCCAGCACGTCCACCAGCGACGAGTTCACCGACAGGGTGGTGAGGGCGCCCTGGTACTCCGGGGCGAATGCCTTGCCGTACATGACTGCCTTTCTATACACGCTGTGTATACACGCTGCGTATAGTCCGTCGGAAGAAACGCCCTGGTCCCGAGGGACCAGGGCTGGTCCTGGTCTGTTGCCGATCAAGACGCCGGTACGGCCGACGGGGTTGCCTGTACGGAGCGGATCATTCCCGTGAGCGTCAGTGCTGCTCCGCCTTCTGCGGCGTCACCTCGCTCGGCCGCACCACGACGTATCCCTCGCCCTGGAGCTTGAGCTGCAGGGCCTCCCCGGAGCCGCCGCGCAGCATCGAGCCGATGGACTGCGAGCGGTGCAGCGAGGTCTGCAACTGGGCGGTCCAGCCCACCACCGCGTCCGTGTCGACGTACACCGGCGCCTGCGCGGAGACCGGTATGACCAGCGGGTTGCCCTCGCACATCAGGCCGAGCCGGCCCTGTCCGGTGAAGACGCTGTTGAACAGACCGCCCCCGGCGATGCCCGAGCCTTTGACCGTCTTGATCTCGTACGCCAGCGAGGCGTCGAAGCAGAGGACGTTGCGGCCGTTGACGGTGAACTGGTCGCCGGGCTCGACGTCGACGATGAAGCAGTTCTGCGCCTCGTGCGCGAACCACGCCTCGCCCTGCCCGCGCACCGCCATGAGGGGCAGGCCCTCACCGGTGAACGCGCGCTTGAGCATGCCGCCGACGCCCTGCCCCTTGCGCTCGAAGTGGAGGTCGCCGCGCCAGGCCACCATCGCGCCCTGGCGGGCGTGCATCTCACCGTTCACCGTGTATCTGAGGCACTTGGCGTTCTCGGCGGACATTCCCGGCTCCGCGGCCGGCTGCACCATGTGCTGACTTGAAAAGAGGTCACCCTTCATGCGCGCATGGTGTCCCGGACGCAGTGATTCCGCCAAGATCGCGGAGCGAGGCCCTATCTCATCTCGTCCTCGTTCCAGTCGACGGCCAGGAGCCCCCGGCGCTCCTTCGGCCGCTTGCCGCAGAACGCCGACTCCAGGGTGCCCGCCATCGCGCCCAGCACGGCGCCGTTGTTGGACGTGTTCGCGACCGCGGTGAGGCTGCGCCGGCCGTCCCCGGACGTGAAGGCGTAGGTGTAGTAGCCCTGGACGGCGCCCGTGTGACCGTAGACCGACACCCCGCAGGACAGGGTGCGCCGACGCAGCCCGAGCCCGTACGCCGTGGTGCTGTCGACCGGGATCCACCGCTCCATCTCCGCCAGCCGTGCGGCCGAGGTCAGCTTTCCGCCGAGCAGCGCCGAGTAGAAGGTGTTCAGGTCGCGGGTGCTGGAGATGACGGCGCCCGCGCTCTGCGCCCAGGACACCGTCTGCTCGGTGGCGTCGACCAGTGGGGCGTCCGGCGTGTCCGGGGTGAGGTAGCCCCTGGCGTAGCGGCCGGGGATCTTCGTGTCGGGATGGACGTAGAAGGTGTCCCGAAGGCGCAGCGGCCTGAAGATCCGGTTCTCGTACTCGGTCCGCACCGGATGCCCCGTCAGTTTCTCGATGAGCATCCCGGCCACGACGAAGTTGGTGTTGGAGTACGAGTACGCGGCGCCGGGCGCGTTGGTGCGGGGCTTGTCGAGCGAGAGTCCGACCAGCCGGCGGTAGGTGAAGACCTTGTTGCGCACGGCCTCGAAGCCCGGAACGCTCTTGGCGAACATGTCGTCGGTGTAGTCGTACAGGCCGCTGCGGTGGCTCAGCAGATGCCGCACCGTGATCCGGTCGTCCGGCAGCAGACCGGGCAGGTACCGGTTGACCGGCGCGTCGAGGCTGAGCCTGCGTTCGTCGGCCAGTTGCATGAGGACGACGGCCGAGAAGGTCTTGGTGACACTGCCGACGCGGAAGCGGTCGGCGTTGTCGGCGGCCCGTCCGGTGCCGCGGTCGGCGATGCCCTGCACCGCCTTGTACACGGTGCCGTGGTCGTCGATCCGGGCCATGGCGCCCGGCGCGCCCTGGGCGACCGCCGACCGCAGCGCCGCGCGCAGTCCGGCCGTGTCGGGGGCCGGTAGATCCGTCGTCGTCCGCGTCCGCCCGTCCAGGGGTGCCGCCTGCGCGGGCAGTGCGAGGAGGGACAGGGTGACCGCCCCGAGGACCAGACTCTTGCCGACCGTTCCCTTGACCATCCCTCACCATTCCCATCTGCACCTCTCGCGGTGCGAGATACGTCACATCAGGGCAACGGAACCTACTCGCCTCTCGTCACATCACCACAGGTGACACACAGTTGGTCATGCGTCGATCACGCTGCGGTGTGAATTCGTAAAGGATTGTCATAGAAGACCGCGAAAGCGATCATTCCGCCTTTACGTGCACATGACTCGTCCGTAAGGGTTCGTCGGGGGGCCCGACCAGCCCTCGTGGCGCGGCCCAACCCCGCCATGTCTCAAGGCGGTTGGTGACCCCGGCCGTCTTCGAACGAAGGAACCCTACATAGTGCGTAGACCGCACATACGCAGCGTGGCGGTTGCCATCGCGGTGGCGACGGCTGCTACGGGCCTGGCCGGCACGGCCTTCGCGGGTCCGTCCACGGGGGCGGAGAACAGCGCGTCGTCGTCCGTGACGACGGCCGACTCGATCGTGAAGGCGGCGCGGACCGCGGCCTTCGCCCATGCTTCCGCGACCGGTGTGTCGCAGGGCGACGAACTCCACGCCCAGGACGTTCTGATCGACCCGGAGGGCGCGCGGCACGTCCGGTTCGCCCGGAGCCACAACGGAATGCAGGTGCTCGGCGGCGACCTCGTCGTCCACCTCTCCCGGCAGCTGGCCTACACCGGTGTCACCCGGGCGGCCGACCACGCGGTGAAGCCCGCCACCAAGCCCAAGCTGACCGCTCAGCAGGCTCAGGAGAAGGCCGCCGTCGCCGCCAAGGGCGACGCGGGCACCGCCGAACTCGTCGTCGACGCCCGTAACGGCGCCACCGCCCTCGCCTACCAGGTGAAGGTCACCGACAACGGCAGCTCGCACACGGTCGTCGTCGACGCCGTCACCGGCAAGGTGCGCAGCAACGCGCCCGACAGCGACGAGTTCCTGTCGCCGAAGCTGCTCAAGACCCTGCGCGAGCGCGGCGAGACCATCGACCCGGCCACCGGGATCGGCACCGGCACCGGCACCGCCGGCCTCCTGGGCTCCGGCGCGTCCGGCGCCTCCGGTGTCACGCACTACCCGGCGACCGCGCACGGCACCGGCAAGACCCTCTTCGTGGGCAACGTCGGCCTGACCACCACGGAGACCTCGCGCGGCCACTACCAGCTGAAGGACCCCAGCCGGTACGGCACCGAGACCCGGGACGCCAAGGGCTCGGAGACCGAGAAGTTCAGCGTCGGCGCCAAGTTCACCAACACCACCGACGTGTGGGGCAACGGCAGCACCACCAGCCGGGTCAGCGCCGCCGCCGACGCCCAGTTCGGTGTGACCAAGACCCTGGACTTCTACAAGAGCACCTTCGGGCGCAAGGGCATCGCCAACAACAGCAAGGCCGCCCAGGCGATGGTCCACTGGGGCAAGAAGGTCGCCAACGCCTTCTGGGACCCCACGTGCAACTGCATGCTGTACGGCGACGGCGACGGCCAGATGTTCAAGAAGCCGCTCGTCGTGCTCGACGTCACCGGTCACGAGCTGACCCACGGTGTGGTGGAAGCGACCGCGAAGCTCGAGCCGACCCATGTCGACCAGTACGGCCAGTACGGCGAGCCCGGCTCGCTGAACGAGTCGCTCGCCGACATCTTCGGCTCGAACGTGGAGTTCTTCGCCAACAACGCGAAGGACACGCCGGACTACCTGATCGGTGAGAAGCTCGGCCTGGCCCAGAAGTTCCTGCGCCGCCTGGACAAGCCGTCGCTGGACAAGCTCGAGGGCACGATCGACTACTGGGCGCCGGGCACCGACGATGTCGAGGTGCACGCCGGTTCCGGTGTCTCCTCGCACGCCTACTACCTCCTCGCGGAGGGCAGTGGCAAGAAGACGATCGGCACCGTCACCTACAACTCGCCGACCTACGACGGCTCCACGGTCAAGGGCATCGGCCGCACCAAGGCGACGGCGATCTTCTACCGCGCCCTGACCCGCTACATGGTCTCCACGACCGACTTCCATGACGCGCGCGTCGCGACGCTGAAGGCGGCCAAGGACCTGTACGGGGCGACCAGCACCGAGTACAAGACGGTGGACAAGGCGTGGGCCGCGGTCAACGTCACCGCCGCCAACACGCCGGCCGCCCGTCACTGACGACGGACGGACGGAAGGCAGGCCCGAGTGCCCCGCGCCCACGGCGCGGGGCACTCGCCTGTCCGCGGTCCCTTCAACTGCCGTGCACCGGCTGCTGTTTCTTTTATTGACAGCGGAAAACAATGGCCCTAGGTTCCCGGGCATGCGCTCGATCTCCCGCACCGAGACGTTTCCCGCGCACACCCCTGCCGCTTCCCAGGTCTTCACCACGCTGCTGTCCCACGGCCCCCTCACCCGGCTGGAGGCGGCCCGACGGGCCGGTCTGTCACCGGCCGCCGTCACCAAGGCGGTCCGGCCCCTGCTCCAGGCCGGTTACCTGGTGGAGGACGCCGACGAGAACGCCCGCCCCACCCTCGGACGTCCCGCCAACCTGGTCCGGGTCGACGGGGAACGGGCCCTGTTCGCCGGCGTCAAGGTGACCGGCGACGAGGCCATCGGTGTGCTGACCGACCTGTGCTGCCGGATCCGCCTCGCCCGGCGCGTCCCGCTGCCGGACCGGACGACCGGGGCCGTACTGGCCTCGGTGGCGGACCTGACGCACGCACTGCGCGTCACGGCCGGCGACCCGAACCTCCCCGTCCTCGGTGCCGGCATCGCCGTCTCCGGCGACGTCGACCGCGCCGAGGGGGTCGTGCGCTACTCGCCGTTCCTGGAGTGGCGGGACGTGGCACTGGCCGAACTCGCCGAGACCGTCTGCGGGCTGCCGGTCACCGTCGACAACGACGTCCGGGCGCTGACCGTCGCCGAGCAGTGGTTCGGGGCCGGCGTGGGTCTTTCCGACTTCGCCGTGGTGACCGTGGGGGCGGGCATCGGCTGCGGTCTCGTCGTGCACGGGCGGGTGGTCGCCGGCGCGCACGGCGTGGCGGGGGAAGTCGGCCATGTCGCCGTCGACCCGGCCGGCCCGCTCTGCCACTGCGGCAACCGCGGATGCGTGGAGGCGATCGCCGGGGAGGCGGCGATCGTGGCCCGCGTCCGGGAGGTGACCGGCCGCCGGGTCCGGGACGGAGCCGAAGCGGTGGCCCTGGCGCACGAGGACGTCGCCGGTGTCCGCGAGGTGTACGCGAAGGCCGGGGAGGCCGTCGGCCGCGGCATCGCGACCGTGGCCAACCTGCTCGGTCCCCAGCGCGTGATCATCTCGGGGGAGGGGCTGACCGCCTACGACCTCTTCGCCGGGCACATCCGTGACGCGTTCACCGCGGCCGCGTTCGGCTCGGCCGCGCGGTGTGACGTACAGATCCGCCCGCTCCCCTTCGAGGAGTGGGCCCGCGGGGCCGCGGCCGCCGCGATCCAGTCGTTCATCGCCCCCGACCCACGACCGAGCCGTTGAACCGACACCCCTGGAGGCACGACCCCATGCGGTCATCCTCGTACTCCGGCACGTCCCCCCGCACCCTCAGAGCCGCGGTGGTCCTGGCCCTCGCCGTCGGCGCCGTCACCGCCGCTCCCGCCGCGCATGCCGGGACCGCCGCGCCGGTCCCCGCCGCCAAGCCCTACATGGGCTGGTCGAGTTGGAGCATGCAGTCGTCCAAGTATCCCGGCCTCAACCCGGACGGCGACTACAGCTACCTCACCGAGGCCAACGTCGGCCGGCAGACCGACGCCCTCGCCGCCAAGCTGAAGAAGTACGGCTACGAGTACGTCAACATCGACGCCGGCTGGTGGCGCGACAACAACTGGAAGCCCGGGTACGACCAGTACGGACGCCAGAAGGCCGATCCGAAGCGCTTCCCCAGCGGCATGAAGGCCGTCGCCGACCGCATCCACGCCAAAGGCCTCAAGGCCGGCATCTACCTTCCCGCCGGACTGGAGAAGGAGGCGTACGGCGACGGAGGAACACCGATCCTGGACGCCGACGGGTGCACCACCGCCGACATCGTCTATCCCGACCTGCGCACCACCAACGGCTGGGACAGCTCGTACAAGCTCGACTTCTCCCGCCCCTGCGCGCAGAAGTACATAGACTCCCAGGCGCGGTCGATCGCCGACTGGGGCTACGACTTCCTCAAGCTGGACGGCGTAGGACCGGGCTCCGGCAAGAGCGGCGACCAGTACGACAACGTTGCCGACGTGGCCGCCTGGAACAAGGCGATCGCCGCCACCGGCCGCCCGGTCCACCTCGAACTGTCCTGGTCGCTGGACATCGGCCACGCCGTCGACTGGAAGAAGTACTCGAACGGCTGGCGCATCGACACCGACGTCGAGTGCTACTGCAACACCCTCGTCAGCTGGGAGAACTCCGTCGACGACCGCTGGGACGACGCCCCCGGCTGGACGAAGCACGCCGGCCCCGGCGGCTGGAACGACCTCGACTCCCTCGACGTCGGCAACGGCCCGATGGACGGACTCACCAGGGCCGAGCGGCAGAGCTACGTCACCCTGTGGGCCATCGCCAAGTCCCCGCTCTACACCGGCGACGACCTCACCCGTCTCGACGACTACGGCCTGGAGCTGCTGACCAACCGCGAGGTCATCGCCGTCGACCAGGACGGCACCCCGCCCGCCCGGCCGGTGACCCCCTCCGACCCCCGGCAGGTGTGGGCCGCGAAGAACCCCGACGGCACCCGCACGGTCGCCCTGTTCAACCTCGCCGACGCCCCCGCCGCCGTCACCGCCGACTTCTCCTCCCTCGGCTTCACCGGCAGGGCCGCCGTCCGGGACCTGTGGCGCCACGAGGACCTCGGCACGTACAAGAACAGGATCACCGAGGCGCTGCCCGCCCACGGCTCCCGCCTGTTCACCGTCACCCCGCACGGCACCGCCCTCACCGCGACCCCCTACGAGGCGGAGTCCACCGCCAACACCCTCGCCGGCAACGCCTCCGTCGCCGACTGCCCAGCGTGCTCCGGCGGCAAGAAGGTCGGCAACCTCTACCTCGGCGGCAGGCTCCGCTTCAACGACATCGTGGTCGACAGGCCCGGCACCTACCTGGTGCGGGTCGCCTACGTCAGCGGCGACGCCCGCTCGGTGGACATCTCCGCGAACTCCGGTGCCGCCACCCGCCACCGGTTCCCGTCCACCGGCGACTGGGGAACCGTGGAGACGGTGAGCGTGCCGGTGACGCTGAAGGCGGGCGCCAACACGCTCACCTTCGACAGCAGCGGTCCCGGTTACGCACCCGACATCGACCGCATCGACATCCCCAAGTCACCGCGCTAGCGAATCGGAGACCGCCATGGAGAACCCGCCCACCAGACGCGGCTTCCTCGCCCTCGCCGCCGCCACCGGAACCCTCGCCGGACTGCCCGCCTTCACCGCGACGGCCGCGCCCCTGCGGCCCACCGGAGCCCCTTCGGTGGCAGGGTCTGCACGCCACCGTCTGTGGTGGCAGGCCCCCGCCGACGAGCACTCGATGATCGACCAGGGCCTGCCCGTGGGCAACGGCCGCCTCGGCGCCCTCGCGAGCAACGACCCGGGCCGCGAACTGCTCCTGATCACCGACGCCACGATGTGGACCGGCGGCCTCAACGACACCCTCGACGCCGACGGCCAGTTCCCCTACGGGCGCGACGACTTCGGCTCCTTCACCCTGCTCGCCCGCCTCACCGTCGACCTCCCCGACCACGACCTGTCCGCCGTCTCCGGCTACCGCCGCACCCTCGACCTCGACCAGGGCCTGGTGACGACGTCGTACGTGCGCTCCTCGGTGACCTACCGGCGGCAACTGTTCGCCAGCCGCCCCGACGACGTGATCGTCCTCCACTTCACCCAGAGCGGCGGCGGCCACTACACCGGCACGGTGACCCTGGAGGGCACGCACGGCGAAACCCCCACGGCCGCCGAGTCGTTCGCCGGTGCCTTCCCGAACGGCCTGCGGTACGGGGCGGCCGTCGCCGCCCACGGCAAGGGCGGCAGCGTCCGCGTGAGCGGCACAAGCATCGTCTTCTCCAGGTGCACAGAACTGACCGTCGTGGTCAGCGGCGGCACCGACTACGCGCCGGACGCCACCACCCACTACCGCAACCCGTCCCTCGACCCGGAGGCGCTGGCCCGCACCAAGGTCCGCGCCGCCTCCCGTCACCCGGCCGGCACCCTGCTCGACACCCATGTCGCCGACCACCGGGAGCTGTTCGGGCGGTTCGACGTCCGTCTCGGCACCTCGTCCGACGCCCAGCGCTCCCTCGACACCTGGGAACGGCTCCAGGCCCGCGCCCGCGACGACGAACCCGACCCCGAACTGGAGGCGGCCTACCTCCAGTTCGGCCGCTACCTCATGATTTCCGGATCCCGGGGCAGCCTGCCGCTGGGCCTGCAGGGGTTGTGGCTCGACGGCAACGACCCGAAGTGGATGGGCGACTACCACACGGACATCAACGTCCAGATGAACTACTGGACGGCCGACCGGGCGGGCCTGTCCGACTGCTTCGACGCCCTCACCGACTACTGCCTCGCCCAGCTCCCGTCCTGGACCGCCCTCACCCGGGACCACTTCGACGACCCGCGCAACCGCTACCGCAACTCCAGCGGGAAGAACGCCGGCTGGACGGTCGCGATCTCCACCAACATCCACGGCGGACTGGGCTGGTGGTGGCATCCGGCCGGCAACGCCTGGTTGTGCAACACCCTCTGGGAGCACTACGAGTTCACCCGCTCGCGCGCCCACCTGGAGCGGATCTACCCACTCCTCAAGGGCGCCTGCGAGTTCTGGGAGGCGCGGCTGGTCACGGTCACCGAGCCGGGCACCACGCGCGAGGTCCTGGTCGCCGACAGCGACTGGTCACCCGAACACGGCCCCCTGGACGCCAAGGGCATCACCTATGCTCAGGAACTGGTGTGGGCGCTGTTCGGGAACTTCCGCGCTGCGGCGGCCGAGCTGAAGAGGGATCCTGGGTACGCGGACACCGTCGGCGGGCTGCGCGAGCGTCTGTACCTGCCCCGGGTGAGCCCCAGGACCGGCTGGCTGGAGGAGTGGATGTCCCCGGACAACCTCGGCGAAACCACCCACCGGCACCTGTCCCCGCTGGTCGGTCTCTTCCCCGGCGACCGCATCCGGCCCGACGGCTCCACCCCCGCCGAACTCGTCGCCGGCGCCACCGCCCTGCTCACCGCCCGAGGCATGGACAGCTTCGGCTGGGCCAACGCCTGGCGCGCCCTGTGCTGGGCCCGGCTGAAGAACGCCGACAAGGCCTACCGACTGGTCGTGACGAACCTGCGCCCCTCGACCGGCGGCGGCAACGGCACGGCACCGAACCTCTTCGACATCTACCAGCTCAAGCCGGGCCAGGGCATCTTCCAGATCGACGCCAACTTCGGCACCCCGGCCGCGATGACCGAGATGCTGCTGTACTCCCGGCCGGGCCACCTGGAACTGCTGCCCGCCCTCCCGGACGCCTGGGCCGCGTCCGGTTCGCTCACCGGGGCAGGGGCCCGCGGCGGCTTCGTCGTCGACCTGCGCTGGAAGGACGGGAAGCCGACCGAGGCCCGGATCCGGAGTGTCGGCGGTCGTACGACCGAGGTGGCGTACGGCGGCAGGTCCCGCACGGTCACCCTGCGCCCCGGCGGATCGGTCACGCTGAAGGACTTCGCCCAGTGACCGGCCGCATCGGACGGGCCTGCCGCCTCGCCGCCGTCCTGCTGACCGTCCTGGGCTGCCAGACGGGTGCCGTCCGGGCCTCGGCCACCACCCCGCCCGGCGTCGTCACCTGGGCGGCGAGCGCCGACCGTCTCGGCGACGGCGTCGCCGACCGCTCCTACCGGCTGGTCGTGCACACCAGCGCCGCCGGCAGCGGCCTGCGGATCCGGCTCTCCAACGCCTTCGGGGACCGGCCGCTGACCCTGGACAGCGTCTACGCGGGCATCCAGGACGAGGGCGCCGCGCTGCGGCGGGGCAGCAACCGGCGGCTCACCTTCGGCGGCGCCCGCACCGTCACCGTCCCGGCGGGGGCCGTCCTGTGGAGCGATCCGCTGCCCGGCGGCCTGCCCGCCGCGACGAACCTGGTGGTCAGCCTGCACAGCCCCGACGCGGCGGGCCCCGCCACCGGTCACGGCATGGCCATGCAGACGTCGTACGTCACCCAGGGCGACCACACCGGCGAGGAGAGCGCCGCCCACTGGACCGGCACGACCGGCTCCTGGTTCTACCTCGACGCCGTCTCCGTACGTCCTTCGGGCGCGGCCACCGGAGCGGTAGCGGCTCTGGGCGACTCCATCACCGACGGCTGGCAGTCCACCACCGACCTGGACCGCCGCTGGCCCGACTACCTCGCCCGGCGGCTCCACTCGGCGGGCGGCCCGCTGCGGGGCGTGGCCAACGAGGGGATCTCCGGCAACCAGGTCCTGACGGACGGCGCCGGGCAGAGCGCTCTGCACCGGCTGGACCGGGACGTCCTCTCCCAGCCGGGGGTGCGGACCGTCTTCCTCTTCGAAGGCGTCAACGACATCAAGGCCCACACGGGCGTCACCGCGCGGGACCTGATCGCCGGATACCGGGAGATCGCCGACCGGGCGCACGCGGCCGGGAAACGCGTCGCCGTGGCCACCGTCGGCCCCTTCAAGGGCTGGCCCGAATGGGATCCGGCGGCGGAGGCCGTACGGCAGCAGGTGAACGAATTCGTCCGCACCAGCGGGGAGTTCGATGCGGTCACCGACTTCGACCGCGTCCTGCGCAGCCCGTACGACTCCGAGCGCCTGCTGCCCTTCCTCGACGGCGGCGACCACCTGCACCCCAACGACAAGGGCATGCGGGCGATGGCCGACGCCGTCGACCTGGACTCCCTCGACTGCGGGTAGGGCCTGTCCGGCGGATCAGGACGCAGGGCACGGGCGGTGCCTCGTCGGCGTGTCAGGCCCCGCGACCACGGCATGATCCACAAGACACCCCCTAGCGCAATGTCTCCGCCCAGTTCGCCGGGACCCGCCCCGCGGGCCCCGGCGCGGGCTGGTCCGCGGGGTGGGCGGCCGGTGGGGCCAGCTCGGGGCCGGACTCGTACAGCTCTTCGGTGTCGTAGTTCCAGAACCAGGCCTCGCCCGGCTCGAAGCTGCGGATCACCGGGTGCCCCGTCTGACGGTAGTGGGCGGTGGCGTGCTTGGCGGGGGAGTCGTCGCAGCAGCCGACATGGCCGCAGGCGGCGCACCGCCGCAGGTGGAACCACCAGCCGCCGGCCGCGTCGCACTCCACGCAGCCGGTGCCGCTCGGCGGGACACTCGGGTCGATCGCGGACTCCGCGCTCATGCTGCCTCCTCGGGCGTCTCGGCGGTCAGGGGAAGCAGCACCTGGAAGCGGGTGTCGCCGGGCACCGACTCCACCTGGAGGGTGCCGTGGTGCTTGTTGACGACGATCCGCCAGGAGATGTCCAGGCCCAGCCCGGTGCCCTGACCCACCGGCTTGGTGGTGAAGAAGGGGTCGAAGATGCGGCCCCGGATCTCCGGCGGGATCCCGGGACCGGTGTCCCGGAACTCCACCAGCACCCGCTCGTGGTCGAGCGCGGTCCGCACGGTCAGTGTGCCGTCCCCGCCCGCGCTGTTGACGGCGGAGACCGCGTTGTCGATGAGGTTGGTCCACACCTGGTTGAGCTCCGCCGGGTAGGCGGGGATCTTCGGGAGCGTGCGGTCGTAGTCCTTCACGACCGCGATCCGCGGACCGATCTTGCCCGACAGCATCAGCAGGGTGCTGTCGAGGAGTTCATGGACGTCCACCACGCGGAAGGGCGCCCGGTCCAGCTGGGAGTACTGCTTGGCGGCGTCGACGAGGTGCGAGATACGGGTGGTGGAGTCGTCGATCTCGTTCATCAGCAGCTCGGTCTCGACGGTGTAGTTGAGCCAGCCGACCGCCCCCGGCAGGATCTCCTCGCCGACCGCCGCCGCGACCTGCTCCAGCCAGTCGATGTCCAGCCCGGCCTGGACGAAGGTGGGCGCGAGCTGCCAGCCCTGGGTGATGCCGTGGTCGTCCAGCCAGTCGGCGAGCGCGTCCTCGCGGTCCGAGGCCTCCAACGGGCTGAGCGCCGGGGCCTTGGCGACCCGTTCGGCGGTGCGTTCCTGGATGTCGACGAGGTCCGCCAGTGTCTCGCGGGAGAAGGGGCCCTCGGCGATGACGGCGAGCTTGTGCCGCATCTTGGCGACCCGCTCCCGCAGGGTCGCCGTGGCCCGCACGGCCGCCGCCGCCGGGTTGTTGAGTTCGTGGGTGAGACCGGCCGACAACGAGCCCAGCGCCAGCAGGCGTTCACGCTGGCCTATCGCCGCCTGCGTGTTCTTCGTGCCGAAGAACAGCCCCTCCAGCAGGTGGACCGCCATCGGGAACCACTCGCTCATGATCTCGGCGAAGGTGTCCGCGGGCAGCACGAAGAACCGGGTCGGCTCCGTCACCCGCATCGAGTTGTTGTACACCTGCCGCACCCGGTCCCCGAGGTAGGCCTGCATGGCGCCCGAGTACACCCCGCGCTGCGAGCTGCGGATGACCTCCACGTCGTCGCCGCCGACCCGGCGGGAGAGCACCACCGTGCCTTCGATCATCACGTAGAAGCAGGTCGCCGGATCACCCTCGGTGTACACCGGGCCGGGCTGGAACAGCTCGACCCGGCCCGCGGCGCAGAGCCGCCCGAGCTGCTCGGGGGCGAGCTTCTCGAACAGGAACAGCGAGGCGACCTCCCCCGGGCTGCACGGCATCACCTGCCCACTCACGACTGCTCCAGATACCGGTGGACGAGCATCACGGCCATGGCTCCCTCTCCGACGGCGGACGCGACCCGCTTGGCGGACTCGGCACGGGCGTCACCCGCCACGAACACGCCGGGCACGCTGGTCTCCAGGTGGTACGGCGGCCGGTCCAGCTCCCAGCCCGCCGGCGGCCGTCCGTCGGCGGTCAGGTCGGGCCCGGCCAGGATGAAGCCCCGCTCGTCGCGCAGCACCGTCTCGTCCAGCCACTCGGTGCGCGGAGCGGCCCCGATGAACACGAACATCCACTGGGCGTCGACCTGTTCCCGCTCCCCGCTGCCCACATGACGCAACGTCAGCTGCTCCAGGCGGCCCGAGCCGTGGGCCTCGTCGACCACCGTGTGCCCGCGCACCGAGATGTTCGGGGACTCCTCGATCTGCTGGATCAGGTAGTGCGACATCGACGCCGACAGGTCGGGGCCGCGCACCAGCAGCGTGACCGACTTGGCGAACCTGGACAGGTACATCGCCGCCTGCCCGGCCGAGTTGGCGCCGCCCACGATGTACACGTCGTGCCCCTGGCAGGCGGCGGCCTCGGTCAGCGCGGAGCCGTAGAAAACCCCGCACCCGGTCAGGTCGGTGCAGCCCGCGGCCTCCAGCTGCCGGTACTGCACGCCCGTCGCCAGGATGACGCTGTGCGCCGCGATCGCCGAGCCGTCCGAGAACCGTACGACCCGGGCCGCCCCGCAGACCTCGAGCCCCGTCACCTCGCGCGTGGTGAGGATCTCGGCGCCGAACTTGGCCGCCTGCCGCCGTGCCCGCTCGGTGAGCTGGCCGCCGGAGACGCCGTCAGGGAAGCCGAGGTAGTTCTCGATCCGAGAGCTCTGCCCCGCCTGCCCGCCGGTCGCCGACCGCTCCACGAGGACGGTGCGCAGCCCCTCCGAAGCCCCGTACACGGCCGCGCCGAGGCCCGCCGGTCCGCCGCCGATGACGACGAGGTCGTAGAAGTCCGCCGTCGGCGTGGTCGCCAGCCCCACCCGCGCGGCCAGTTCGGGCGCCTCGGGCGCGACCAGCGCCGTACCGTCCGGGGTGATCACCAGCGGCAGCCGCTGCCCGTCCTGCCCGGCCACGTCCAGCAGCCGCTGTCCCTCCGGCTCCTCGGCCGAGTACCAGCGGTACGGCACCTGGTTGCGGGCCAGGAACTCGCGCACGTCCGAGGACCGCGCCGACCACCGGTGCCCGACGACCTTGGTGCTGGGCACCGGCCGGTAGTCGCTGCTGCGCCACGCCCGCAGCAGATCGTCCAGCACCGGGTAGAGCTTCTCCTCCGGCGGGTCCCACGGCTTGAGCAGGTAGTGGTCGAGGTCGACGACGTTGATCGCGTCGATCGCCGCGTTGGTGTCGGCGTAGGCCGTGAGCAGCACGCGCCGGGCGCCGGGATACACGTCCAGCGCCTGTTCCAGGAACTCGATGCCGTTCATCTGCGGCATGCGGTAGTCGGCCAGGATCACCGCGACCAGGTCGCCGCGCAGTTTCAGCTCGCGCAGCGCCTGCAGCGCGGACTCACCGGACTCCGCGCGCACGATCCGGTACGACTCGCCGTAGCGCCGCCTGAGGTCGCGGGCGACGGCCCGGGACACCCCGGGATCGTCGTCCACGGTCAGGATGACGGTCCGCGCCGCGTCGGCGGTCTGTGCCATGCGTCTCCCACCCCGTTGTCACCGCACCGGTTCCCGCCCATCGTATGTGCGATCGAGTCGTCCCGCTCCGGGACGGCGGTGGCCGTGCACTCCGAGCACAGGGCACGGCACACACGGCCGGCGGAGCCGCCCTTTCAGCCCTGCCGGGAGCCGAGCACGCAGAACTCGTTGCCCTCCGGGTCAGCCAGGACCACCCAGGCTTCCTCGCCGCTCTGCCCGACGTCGGCGTGCCGCGCCCCCAGCGTCAGCAGGCGGGCGACCTCGGCGTCCCGGTCGTCGGGCCGGAAGTCGAGGTGCAGCCGGTTCTTGAGGGGCGTCTTCTTCTCGGCTACCCGCCCGAACAGCAGCCCCGGAAAGCGGTCGGGGGCGGGGCGGATCTCGTACTCGTCGGCGTCGGCGGCCACGACCACCCAGCCCAGTGCCTCGGCCCACCAGCGCCCCAGAGCCACCGGATCCACCGCGTCCACGATCAGTTGTTCCCACCGCAAGGCCATGACCGGCAGGGTAGTGGAGACTGGCCCGCACAGAATCGATCATCAGGAGGCCCGCACATGACACGCCCGATCACGGCAGGGTTCGACGGCACGGAGGAGTCCCTCGCCGCGGTGGCCTGGGCGGCTCGGGAGGCCGTACGCCGCGGGCTGCCGCTGCGTGTGCTGCACGCCTGGCGGTACGAGGACGTGGACGGCGCCGACCGGGACACCCAGGCCGGGTGGGTCGCCGGGGCGGTGACCCGGGCCGGGCGGACGGTCGCCGAGCGGCATCCGGAGCTGACGGTGACCACCGACGCCGTCGAGGGCGGCACGGTCGAGTCGCTGGCCGCCGCCGCGGGCGAGGCGGAGATGCTGGTGCTGGGCTCGCGCGGGCACGGCGCCGTCGTCGGGTTCCTGCTGGGCTCCGTCGGACAGCAGGTGATCGCGGAGGCCACCCGGCCCGTGGTGCTGGTGCGCGCCGGGGACCGGCCCACGGCCGAGGCGGCCGGGCGGGAGGTCGTCGTGGGGCAGCACGGCGGTCCGGAGGACAGCGCGGCCGCCCTGCGGTTCGCGTTCGAGACGGCGGTGGCCCGCGGCGCCGGGGTACGGGCGGTACGTGCCTGGTCGCTGCCTCCCGTGTTCGCCTACAGCCCCGGTTCGCTCAGGCTCCTCGACGACGCCGGCGGCCTGGAGCCGTACGAACGCAAGGCGCTGGCCGACGCACTGAAGCCGTGGCGGGAACGGTTCCCGGACGTGCCGGTGGCCGAGCAGGTGGAGATGGGCAGCGCCGGACAGGTGCTGCTGGCGGTGGCCGGGCGGGCCCAGTTGATGGTCGTGGGGCGCCGCGCGCGTCTGACGGCGGTCGGCGCCCGGATCGGCTCGGTGGCGCACGGGGTGCTGCACCACGCGGAGTGCCCGGTGGCCGTGGTCCCGCACGACTGACCGGCTACCCGGGCGTGGTCGGCTCCAGCGTCTCGCGGGCCTTGGGCAGGACCTTCTCGATGTAGTCCGCGACGGCCGTGTCCAGGCCGATGTCGTGCTGGGCCCGCTCGGACAGGTACCAGCGGTGCTCCAGCAGCTCGTGGTAGATCTCCGCCGGGTCCATGGAGCCGCGCAGCTCGCGCGGCACCGCCCGCACGGTGGGCCGGAACACGTCCCGCACCCAGCGGTGGGCCAGCACCTCGGGACGGGCGGCGAGGGGGTCGCCCGGGGCGTAGTCGTCCTGGGTGGCCATCCAGCTCTCCAGGTCGTTCAGCAGCCGCCGGGCCTGGTTCTCCTCGGTGTCCAGGCCGGTCAGGCGCAGCAGCTGACGCTGGTGGTGGCCGGCGTCGACGACCTTCGGCACGAAGGTGACCGTGTCCCCGGCGGGGGAGTGCTCGATCTGCATCTCGGCCACGTCGAAGCCGAGTTCGTTCAGCCGGCGTATCCGACGCTCTATGTAGTGGTACTTCCCCGCCGGGTACACGGAGGTACGGGTCAGTTCCTCCCACAGGCTGTTGTAGCGGGTGCAGATCTCGTGACCGAACTCGACCGGGTCGACGGACGGGTGCAGCGCCCCCGACGCCTCCAGGTCCAGCAGCTCGCCGCTGATGTTGACGCGGGCGAGATCGAGGTCGTACTCCCGCTGGCCGGAGCTGAGCTGCGGGTGCAGGTCGCCGGTCTCCGCGTCCACCAGGTAGGCGGCGTAGGCGCCCGCGTCCCGCCGGAACAGCGTGTTGGACAGTGAGCAGTCCCCCCAGGCGAACCCGGCCAGGTGCAGTCGCACCAGCAGCACCGCCAGGGCGTCCATCAGCCGGTGCATGGTCACCGGGCGCATGGTCGTCTCGAACATCGAGCGGTACGGCATCGAGCCGCCCAGATGCCGGGTGACCAGCACCGGCTCCAGCGGGGCGCCCGCGCGGTCGGTGCGCCCGGTCACCACGGCGAGCGGGTCCACCGAGGGGATGCCCAGCCGGTCCAGGTCGCGCAGCAACTCGTACTCGCGCAGCGCGGGCCGTTCCGCGAGCTCCTTGACCGCGATCACCTCGTCGCCGGCGCGGGAATAGCGCACCACGTGCCGGGAGATGCCGCGGGGCAGCGGGACGAGGTACTCCTCGGGCCACTCCTCCAGGGGCACGTCCCAGGGGAGCTCGAGCAGGAGCACGGGGTGCTCCGGGTTGGTGGCGCTGATCTGCAATGCCATGGCACGAACCTTAAGTGTCTACCGTGAGTGTCTGCCGCGAGCGTTCCCGAGCCGACCGGGCCGCTTCCCGCACCGGGCCCCTGTGGACCGGGCCGTGCCCGGGCAGCAGGGTGTCACCGTCGAGCTGTTCGATGATCTCCAGCGACGCGACCGCGCGGACGCGGTCGTGGTGGAACATGCCGGGCAGCAGCTGCGGTCCTGTGCCGCGCGAGGTGGCGTGGCCGCTCGCCAGGGCGTCCCCGGAGACGACGACGCCCGCCTCCGGCAGGTGGTAGGCGCAGTGCCCGTCGGTGTGACCGGGGGTGTGCACCGGGACGGGCCGGCCCGGCAGGTCGAGCGGGCCGTCCGCCGGGAACGCCGCCGGAGCGGTCACGGGGTGCTGCTCGGTGCCGCCCGAGCGCAGCACGCGCACCGCCCACGGCAGCACTCCGGGCCGCCAGGCGTTGCGCAGCACCTTGCCCACGGACACCTGCTGCAGGAAGTCCCGGCGGGCGTGCGGGACTTCGGCCGGGTGGAGGTACACCGGTGTGCCGTACGCCCGGCGCAGGTACTCGGCCGAGCCGAGGTGGTCGTTGTGCGCGTGGGTGATCAGCACCGCCTCCACCGCCTCCGGCCCGCCGCCCACCGCCGCGAGGGAGTCGAGCAGCCGCTGCCGGTCCCCGGGGTAGCCGGTGTCCACCAGCGTGAGTGCGTCACCGTCGGTGAGAATCACCCAGTTGGTGTCGCTCCCGTGCACCAGGTAGGTGCCGTCGGCGACCTGGCGTACGTCTGCCCGCATGATCGTCCCGCTGGTGAGGTGCCTGACCGTCGGGGACAGCAAAGCAGATCACCCGGGTGCGGTGGCCCTCGGGGCGGCTCCGGCCCGCGAAGCCCTCCTCCATGCCCAGCAGCGAGTCGATACCGGTGCGGGCCCCGCCGGGCGGTGTGCGGTCGGACGTGGCGAGGAAGCCGATTCCGTTTCACCCGCCTGCGTGTGGGGCGACCTCGGCACGGTAGAAGAGACACATGCCGGAGCACGAGAAGAACCCCGCGGGGGCGATGGACGACGTCGATGCGGTCACCTGGGCGGTGCTGACGGCGTCCCGTCTGCTGGTGGCTGTCGCCGCCCGTTCCCTTGGCGAGGTCGAGGAGCGGGTGACCCTCCCGCAGTTCCGGATGCTGGTCGTGCTCTCCACCCGCGGCGCCACCAAACTGGTCGCACTCGCCGACCTGCTCCAGGTGGCGCCGTCGACAGCGATGCGTATGGTCGACCGGCTCATCGCGGCCGGGCTCGCCGACCGGCAGACCAACCCCGACAACCGTCGCGAGACCCTGCTGCGGCTCACCGAGGAAGGGCGGCGCACGGTCGAGGACGTCACCTCCCGGCGCCGCTCCGAGATCGCCGGGATCGTCGCGAGGCTCGGCCCGGCGCAGCGGCTGGCGCTCATCGATGCCCTGGGCGCCTTCAACAGGGCGGGGGGAGAGCCGCCGGCGGCCCCCGCCGAGGCCGGCGCGGAGCCGCACCCGCTCGGTTGGATCTTGGACGACGCGCTGGTGCACGAGGTGTGATCGTCGACAGGCCCGAACCGGCGACGTGGGCCCCTGCCGTGCCCGCTGCGGGGGAGTAGGCCGATCAGCTCGCCTGCAGGCGCGCCGCCGCGACACGGCCCGGTCGCATGATGCGTATCTTGTGACTCTCACAGGCGAGGCACCGAGGTGACTGCAGCGGGGAGGGTACGCGCCTGCCGTCGATATGGTAGACGGCGCTCAACCGCGCCTGGTCGTCCATGGTCACGTCGATGTCGAACGTCTCCTCCCAGCCGTGCCCGCAGTCGAGGCACGTGAACGAGTAGGAGCGCTGGACGTGTTCCGTGCGCATGGCACCTCCTGGTGAGAACTCGCGTACGGGCAACCGGATACCTCTTTTTGCATAGTGCAAACGTGTGGTCCGGCGCCGGGGCGTCAACCGCTCTCGCAGGCCCTGGCCTCGAACTCCGCCATGGGGACGGTGACCGCGCCGTCCTCCGAGACGTCGTCGTAGCGCACCATTCCCGGGGTGAGCCGGTCCCGGTCGGGCAGGGTGAAGGAGACGCTGCGCGATGACGACGAGTTGTCCTTGGTCCAGCCGTAGAGGACATAAGTGGTGTCAGCGGTGAGCGGAGTGAGGGATCTGGTCGCGGCCCAGCCGGCGGAAGCGCGATCGAGGGTCCAGGTGGCGAGACCGGCGGTGAGGGGGCGGCCGGCGGTCCAGGAACCGACCTTCACCGTACGGTCGGCGTCGTCGCTGTCCACGTAGAGGGTCGCGCCGTCGATCCGGTGCCCCCCTCGCCGTCAACGACGGCAACCCACCGGTTTCCTGGAGCGGATCACGTCGGGGGAGGCACAGGCGTTACGCTCGGCTCTCCGAAGGGTGAACGGGCGGAGCGAGGCATGTACAGGGCCCGCACTTCCCCCAGCGACTGCACTTTTCGCGCAGCGGGAACACCTCACCGGGACCCACTGTCGCCTTCCTGAAGGCGCCGGGGGGTGCCTACCACGAACAGGGGTCCCGGTATTCCATGAGGTGCCGACAGAACTGTACTACTTAGGCGCTTAGTAACATAGGGTCACTTGAAGCCGCCCGGCCGGAGGTTCAGGCCTGACCGACGAGCTCGTGGCCGGCCTCGTCGACGGCGGCGCGGACGGCCTCCTCGTCGAGCGGGGCGGCGGAGGTGGCCGTTGCCTCGCCGGGTCTCCGCGGCGGCCGTGACGGCGGTGACGCCCTCCAGAAACGGTCTCGCGGCTGGAGGCTCGGCGATCGGGTGCTCCTCACGTGGCCATCAGCAGCAGCATTCCGGACATGGCCGTCCCCATGCCGATGTGCGCGGCCAGCGCGGCATCCGGTGCGGCGCCTACTTTGCGGCGGCGGCCACGACAGGACTGCTCGCCGGTGCGGGCCCTGTCCCAGACCGAGAGCGTGAGCGAGGCCAGGCAGACGAGCAGGGTGTCCGGCACGGCGAGCAGCCAGCGGCCCCAGTTCCGGCCGGCGGCGAGACTCTTGTCGGTACCGCGGACCCGGGCCCGGACGGAAGCGCCGATCGAGAGCGCGAAGTACACGCCGAGTGTCAGGACCACGTAGTGCCAGAGCGAGTGCGACGGCGCCGCTGACGTGGTGGCGGAATCCATGCCCGCCATGGACATCCCGGGCATGGACGGCATGCCCTGCATGCCTTCCATCCCCGACATGGTCGTCGTGGCGGCGGTTTCCTCCATCCCCGGCATGCCGGCCATGGAGGATCCAAGGGCGAGCACGGGCCCGGACGAGGTGGACGTCATGGCGAGTGTCATGATCACCATTCCGGCGCTGCCGATGATCAGGTGCACCCGGTGGCGGCCTTCTTTCCAGCCGTGGTCGCGCGCACGCTGCACGGCGAGTGAGATTCCGCCGAGTGCGACGAGGCCGAAGGTCGCCGCCCACCAGATGCCGTGCGCTCCGTACCAGGAGGCCGTGGCGGGCAGTGCCATCAGAGTCATGCCCAGCCCCATGAGCAGGTCGGCGCCCGCCGTCAACCGGGTCTCGCCCGTGGTGGTCGCGACGCGGACCGCGCTGACGCCCGCGACAAGAGCGGCGACTGCCGCGATGGACCAGTTGAGAGGGATGTTCCCCATCGTCACCTTCCCAACCTTCGGCCTGCCAGAGTCGTTCTACTGCTATGGGACTTAGTACGTGCTGATGGATGCGGGCGTTCAGGACGCGGGATCCCGCCTCGATGCCTAGGCTGGAGTTACTACGTCAATTCGTAGATCTGGAGTCCTGCCGGCGTGGCGCGGTCGGCCCCCTGGCCGCCGGTCGGCGGGGGCGGTCCGGCCACCTGCCGGATGGTTGCCCCGGCCACTTTCCTGAAGTGTGGTGAGCGATGGGACGCTCCTACGCTCCGGCCGAGCCGTTCACGACCGCCGCGAACGACTCGCCGGTGCGCGCGCCTTCGAAGGGGCGGATGGTCGGCCTCGATGCCGCGCGCGGACTGGCGATCCTGGGCATGTTCGCCGCGCACGTCGGTCCCGACCCGTCGGTGGGCGGCCCGCTCGGCTGGGCCATGGAGGTGGCGCGCGGCCGGTCGTCCGCCGTGTTCGCGCTTCTCGCCGGCTTCACCCTGGTCATCTTCACGGGTCGCCACCGGCCGTACACGGGGCGCGACGCGCATCAGGCGATCGGCCGTGTCCTGATCCGTGCAGCCGTCCTGATGGCACTGGGCTACCTGCTGGAGCTGCTCGACACCGACGTCGACGTGATCCTGTCGTTCTACGGGCTGCTCTTCGTGCTCGCTCTCCCGCTGTACCGTCTGAGCGCGAGAGCCCTGTCACTCGTCGCGGCCTCCACCGCGCTCGTCATGCCGCAGGTGCTGTACGTGCTGAAAGCCGCGGTCGACGACGGAAGCTGGGCCGACGCCGTGACCGGCCTCGATCCGCTGGCGCGGGTCACCGGCTCGGACGGGTTCCTCGGACTCTTCGTCACCGGCGCGTATCCGGCGCTGACGTGGTTTCCCTTCATCGTGGCCGGCATGGCAGTGGCCAGGCTCGACCTCTCCCGTCGTGACCTGCTCACCAAGCTGGCATTCAGCGGCGCGGCACTGGCGGTGATCGGCTACGGGGGATCGTGGCTGGCCCTGCACTCGGTCCCCGGCGCACGGGCGGGGGTGAGGGCAGCCGCGGACGGCGGCTCCGCCGCCTCGGCCTGGTGGTCCGACGCCGTGGGCGACGAGGTCGCCACCGGTCACCCGGCCTGGCTGTTGGTCGCCGCCCCCCACAGTCAGACCTCGTGGTCCATCATCGGCAACACCGGCGTCGCGGTCACCGTCCTGGCCGTCTGCTTCCTGGCCGTACAGACCTGGCGCCCCCTCGGCCGGCTGCTCGCCCCACTCGCCGCGGTCGGCTCGATCTCCCTGACGGCCTACGTGTTCCACATCGTGGCCATCCGCCTGCTGGGTACCGACGGCTTGCCGGACCGGGATGCGCTGCCGGTACTCCTGGCGTTCGCCGCCACTGCCATGGCGTCGGCGCTTGTGTGGACCCGTTTCTTCCGCCGCGGTCCGCTGGAGTACCTGCTCCACAACGCCACCAACCTCGCCCGCGCGATCGCGTAACCGAGCCGGCGGTGTGCCGTTCGCGCTGTGCACCGCCGTGGGAGTGCTGGCGGGCAGCGCCACCGACGAGTCGGCATTACCCCAAGCCGGATCGGTGCGGACGGTCCCCGCAAGGACACCACCATCGTGCTGCCGAAGAAGACGGTGTCGGTCTTCTTCGACGCGGACAACCCGGGCCAGTGGATGCTGCACTGCCACAACGCCTACCACGGCGAGGCGGGGATGATGGCGCTCGTCGCCTACCAGACCTGACGGACCTGTCGACGTACTCCGGTGCCCGCACGGCTCGCGCCGTGCGGGCGGCGGAGCGGAAGGGGCGTCAGACCCGGACCCCGAACATGAAGGGTCCGCCGATCGTGTCCATCGACTCGTACCGGACGACGGTGCCGGTGCGGGGAGCGTGCAGTATCTGGCCGTTGCCCGCGTAAAGGCCCACGTGGTGCAGGTCGTTGAAGAAGAAGACCAGGTCGCCGACCTGGAGGTCGCTCGCCGAGCTGATCCTCGTACCTGTGGTGGCCTGTGCCTCCGAGGTGCGTGGTATGGAGACGCCGGCCTGGGCGTAGGCCCAGGAGGTCAGCCCTGAGCAGTCGAAGGAGGACGGGCCGGAGGCGCCGTAGACGTAGGGCGTGCCGAGCTTGGACTTGGCGGCGGCGAAGGCCGCCGCGGCGCGGCCCGAGGCGGGCGGGGTGTCACCGAGGTTCACGCGCTCGGTGGCGGAGCGGCTGGCGCTCTGCTGCTCGGCGTCCAGCGCCGCCTTCTCCTTGGCGGTCAGGGTGTTGAGCAGCTTCTGCGCGGCGGCGAGCTTGCCCTGCACTTCCTTCTTCTTCTTGCCCAGTTCGGTGCGCGTGGCCGCGAGATCCTTGAGTTTCCTGGTGGCCTCGGCACGCTGCTGGGCCAGCTCGCGCTGCTTCCCCTGGATCTTCTCCAGCGTCTGGATCTGCTTGCTGCTCAACTGGTCCAGGCTGGACGCCTTGTCGAGGTAGTCGTCAGGGTCCGAGGAGAGGAAGAGCTGGACGGACGGGTCGATGCCGCCGCTGCGGTACTGAGCGCTGGCCATGGTGCCGATGCCGTCGCGCAGCTTGTTCAGGTCGCCCTGGCCGCGGGCGACCTCGTCCTGCAGGGTGGATATCTGCCGCTGCAGTTTTTCCTGTTTCTCCTTGGCCCCGTTGTACTGTTCGGTGGCCTTCTCGGCCGCCTCGTACAGTGCGTCGACCTTGGACTTGACCTCGTCCTTGCTCGGCTTGGCGCTGGGGGCCGCGTTGGCTGCCTGGGCACTGAGAGCGACGGCAGCGGCGGCCGCGGTGGTGAGTACGGTCACACGAGCGCGACTGGGTTGCCTGGGTCGACGATGCGTTGCCATCCTCTGACGACTCCTCCGAGTTGCGCGGGTGCCCAGGTACCGATCAGAAGCATGTGCGGCGGTTCGGGCGCGATCATCTTGGCTCGTTTGATCAAGCCTTCACCAAGGGAACTTAATAGCTTCGTAGTTGAACGTGCAACCCACGCTCTGATGTCGAGCAGAGTGCTAGGGTCAGCCGTCCGTGCGCCTTCCGGCCTCGCGCAGCGCCTTGCGCAGCGCGGCGAGTTCCGCCGGTGACATCCGTCCGACGAAGTGGGCGAGCGCAACAGGGCGGTCCTCGCTGGCTTCCAGGGCGTCCTCCATGAGAGCGGCGGAGTACTGCTCCCTGGTGCGCACGGGCTCGTACAGCCATGCGCGGCCTTCCTTCTGCTCACGCAGCAGCCAGCCCTTGCCGTGGAGGATGTTCGCCACCGTCATCACCGTGGTGTACGCGACGGGCCGCGTCCGGTTGATGTCGTCGACGATCTCGCGAACGGTCGCCGGGCGCCGCCACTTCCACAGGCGGTCCATGATCTCCGCCTCCAGCTCGCCGAGCCGTCGCATGGCCAGGGTTCTCCTTCTCCGCCGTGGACCCGGGGCAATCGTAGAGCGCGGCGGTGCCGATGTGAGGTACGGGCATGGACCAGGGACTCTTCGGGATCGGGTTCCGGTTGCCGCTCGGCCGGCCTGCCGTTTCGCGAGACGGGCGGCGGGCGTTCACGCAGGCGGAGGGCTTCCCTTGTCGGACCCCGTGTGGCCGGCTGCGCGTACGGCGCGGGGACTCGCGCCCAGCTCCCGGCGGCAGGCCTTGTTGAAGGCCTGGAGGTCGGTGATGCCCACGGCCGCGGCGATGGCGGCGATGGACAGGGTGGAGGACAGCAGGAGGTGGCGGGCCCGTTCGAGACGCCGGCGCCGGATGTAGGACACGACCGTGAGACCGGTCTCGGCGCGGAACAGGCGGGTCAGATACGTATGGGAGACACCGACCGCGCGAGCGACGTCCGGCACGCTCAGCGGGCCGGCCAGACGCTCCTCCACACAGGCCTGCGCCGCGGCCACGAAGGGGTGGCGGCGACCGGCTCGACCACCTCCGGGCAGTTCGGTGATGCGCCACAAGGCGGCCCAGACCTCGGCGGAGGCCCGTGCGGGGGAAGCGGTCATGGCGGTCACCGCGTGCCGGAGCAGATCGGCCAGGCCCGCGCTCCGAGAGGCGGCGTCCTGCATCACCGGGACGAGGTGCGCGGCGCCGCCGTCGCACGGTCGGAAGTGGGCGTAGAAATGCTCGGACCTGCCGCGGTAGCGGAAGTGAACCTCCGTGTCCGGGGGGACCAGCCCGACATGACCGGGCCGTATGGGGTGGACCGACTGCCCGAGGGAGAGGGTGCCCTCGTAGTTGTAGAGATGCAGCTTCCACAGGTCGAGACACCGTGCACCCCGACGCCGGCGTTCACCACCGTGGGCGCCTCGTCGAGCCGTAGCGAAACGTGCTCCATGACAGCGGGCAACTACCAGCAGCGGACGATTTCAGCCCACGACCGCGCGGGACGTGCCCTCTAGGTTCGTCGTATGCCAACCAGCACCCAACTCCTGACGTCGGTCATGGTGGCGCGCTTCGTGGCGCAGGGATTTCTGCGCCTGGACGGGGTGGTGCCGCCGGAGATCAACGAACGGGCCATCGCCACCTTGGCCACCGGAATACCAAAGGTGCCCTACGGCACTCCGTTGGCCCGCGTGTTCGCACCGGACACCTTCATCCACGAACTGCTCTCCCCGCCGGCCGTCGTCGGCGCTGTCCAGAGCCTGGTCGGGCCGGACCCGATCGTCGACCACCACGCGGTGTACGTGCGCGAGCCGCACGAGGGAAGAGCCCAGGCACTCCACGGGGACGCGATCATCGACGTACGGCCGGAGGCGTTCGACATCCAGCTCATGTACTACCCCCACGAGGTGACCCCCGAGATGGGGGGGCACGCTCAGCGTGCCCGGAAGCCATCTGCGCCGGATCAACGAGACGGACATCGGCCGCGTGCAGCATCTGAGAGGGCAGACACGACTGACCTGCCCGGCAGGCACGGTCATGGTGGTGCACCACGGCATCTGGCACAGCGGTCACCGCAACAACACCGGGCAGCGCCGCTACAGGTACAAGATCCGCCTCAACCCGACCGTGCCGCAGGTCCGGCTCTGGGACACAGCCGACCTGCACGACCCGGCCGTGACCGCGGAACTCGGCACGAACTTCCCCTGGTACGAGCAGGCCACCGGCCGACTGGAGATCTACAACCGGGTCCTCCTGTGGCGCGCCCTCACCGGCGACACCTCGTTCGATGTCGAGTACTGGGTCACCCGGGTCAGCAACCGGCCGTCCCTGAGGAGCCACGCATGAGACAGCAGATCCTCGTCCTCTACCTCGGCACATCTGCGCTCGACTCCGACGTCGTGGGCTGGTCCCGCTACGACGGGACCGGCCGGACCCACCCGACGACCGGCGACAGCGACGAACCACCGTACGCCACAGGGCTGGCCGCGCTGGAGGACGGCTGGCGCCTCTTCCAGACCTCCCAGTTGCTGCCTCCCCGGCCCGGTCATGAGTACGACACCTCCTTCCTCAAGCACGAGTTCTTCTTCGAGAAACTGGTGGAAAGCTCCCACAAGTAGGGAGACCGGTGGTGCGGTGCCCGTGCGTCCGCACACAAGCCCGATGGGATAGTCGCGTGTTACATGGGGAAGTGCTTGTCGAGCGGCTCCGTGAAGCAGGTTTCGCCGCTGAAGAGGTGGAAGAGGCCACCGGCGGAGTGGTCGCCATCGCGGGCCTGGCCACCCTTGAGGACGGCACCCAGGTTTTCGCGAAGACCCTGCTCGGCCCGGACCGGGACGTATTCACCGTCGAATCCACCGGCTTGGCCGAGCTCCGCCGTCATGGAGGGGTGAACACGCCGGACATCCTGTGGGTCTCTCCGCGGCTGCTCGTACTCGAAAGAATGCAGCCGCGCCGGGACACCGAACACTTCTGGGAACGGCTCGCGCACATGGTTGCCGCCCTGCACACGTCGACCCCCTCCGACCGATTCGGCTGGCACCGCGACGGCTGGCTGGGCCGCATGTGTCAGGACAACACCTGGGAGACGGACGGGCACGTGTTTTTCGCAGAACGGCGCATCCTGCGCTGGCTGCCGGAACCGCTCGTCGAGGCGGCGTTCGACCGCGAGGAGCGCCGAGCTCTGGAACGGCTCTGCGCAGCCCTGCCCGAACTCATTCCACCACAACCCCCATGCCTGACCCACGGCGACCTCTGGCGGGAGAACATCGTTGCCACCGCTGACGGCGCCCCGGTCCTCATCGACCCCGCCGTGTCCTACACCTGGCCCGAGACCGACCTCAGCATGCTGTGGTGCTCGCCGCGCCCGTCCGCCGCGGAGCGGTTCTTCGCCACGTACCGGGAGGTCGCCGGGCTCCAGGACGGCTGGAAGGAGCGGATGCCGCTCCTCCATCTGCGTGAGCTCCTCAGCACCATCGCCCATGGTGCTGACACCTGGGGTGCCGCGGAGGCGGTCCGGAAGATCAGCAAGCCGTTTCGGCCGGCTGGCGGACCGACGCCCGGCGTCGGTCTGTCGTAGCGGCGGGCCACGGTTGCAGCGGGCCGATGCACCACTCGACCGTGGCCGTTCCTGGCGCCGCGCGGGTCCTGTACCGATCCCTGTGCGATGACAGTTCTCAAGACGCTTGCCTGAGGCCGATCCCCGGGCGGGGCTCGTCACATGATCCTGAAGGGTCGTTTCTGCAGGTAAGGCAGATGTCCTTCACCTGTATGGCCGACGCCGAGCGGATGTGCGCCGCGATTGAATCACTCCTGGCGGCGGGCCAGGAGCCCGTGCGCTTCCACCGCACAGGAAAGGGACGATCCGCATGGCCCCCTCGCTTCGCCGACGAGTCTTCGCCTTCTGCGTCGCGGCAGCCGCCCTGATCGGCGTCACGACCCCCGCCCCGGCCCAGGCGGCCGCTGCACCCGTCGCACCAGTCGACCCGGTGGTGATCACCAGTGTGGCGTACACCAACTATCTGATCCCGGATGATGGGACGGGCGGCAAGGACACCTATCTGCAGGTGTACTACCGCGCCGACCACCCCTTCCCGCGCACCTTCCGCTTCACCCCCCTGCGTAGCGCGCAGGGCGAAGCCGTCTACAAGTGGACGATCACCACTACCGGCAACTGCGCGGAAGTGCGCGGTGACGCAGGCACGTGGGTCTACCTCGCCCCCTGCCAGTCGACCAGGAAGGCCCAGTGGTGGAGGCTGCGAGCGACCGCTGATGGGCGCGCCTGGGCCCTGGTGCCGTACCTCAACGAGGACCTCGCCGTCACCGCCACTTTCGGCGACGACAACGTGGCGCCCCTCCGCGAGATGCCGGGCGGCCACGCCACCGCCTCCCAACTGTGGTACCTCTCCCACTGACCCCATGGCGTCTTCAGGTTGTGGTGACGCGGGCGTTGACCCGTCGCATCCAGTCCTGGTCGGTGTGCCACATGGGGTGGTGCGGGGCCGCGTTGGATGTCAGGACGACGCCCTGGAAGCCCGCGGCGAGGCAGCGGTCGACGACGAACTCCGCGATGTCCTTGCCGACGGCGTCCTCCTCGAAGCGTGTGAGCAGCGGGGTGTAGCCGACGACGCCTTCACCGAGGACGGCGGGAACGCCCCGGCGGCGGGCGAAGCCGGCGACGGAGTCGATCCATGAGGCCAGCGTCTCCCGCATGGCCTGCCGGTGTGCCGGATAGTTCTCGTAGAGCCACAGATCCCAGCGGTCGGGGTCGACCCAGTCGTGCGCGTAGAACAGTTCGCGCGGAATCCCCGTGGCGGCCAGCCGCCAGGGCTCGTCCGGCTGGTAGTCGGCGAAGACGGACGCGTCGGGGCGCAGCATCGCGGCCAGTTCG
Organism: Streptomyces sp. NPDC001544; assembly: GCF_042894285.1. NCBI lineage: Bacteria > Bacillati > Actinomycetota > Actinomycetes > Kitasatosporales > Streptomycetaceae > Streptomyces > Streptomyces sp. NPDC001544. The sequence goes on from NZ_JBIAVN010000002.1 coordinate 947,903, forward strand.
GGGGTGGGCCAGGTGGCGGTCTCGGGCGCCGCTTCGGTGCTGTGGCCGAGACCCACCGCCTCGTAGAGCGCGCCGAGCACGCCGTAGACGTACGAGTGGAGGTGGGCGATCTGTGCCTGCTCGGGCAGGTCGTCGAGTTCGTCGGGCCAGGGCTCGCCCAGCGAGTAGGTCACGGGGACGGTGGGATGGCGCGCCTGCAACAGCTTCACCGCGCGTTCAAGGGGCCCGCGCAGTCGGGCATAGTGGCCGGAGGTGCCGTCGGCCGGTACCAGGGAGCAGTTGTCGACCTCGTTGTGCACTTCGGCGTAGGCGAACACACCGGTCCGCTGCGCTCGCCATCAACTGCTGTCGGGGCCGGTGTGGTTGGCAGCAATGCCTGTCATCCCTGGGAGGGATCATGAGCCGATTCGCCGCACCACCTAGCGACAGACGAAGCGACGGGCAGGACATCGTCCCGCCCGTCGCCGCCGCACGCGCCATACGGCGCAAGTCCGTTGGCCGCGCCACAAGCCGGGGTGTCGTGGTGGGGGCCCTCGCCGTGTTCCTGGCCGGAGGCGGCGTCTCGGCCCATGCCGCGCCCAGCGACCCGGTGGTCAGCGGTGCCACCGTCAACTCCGGACATGACGTCATCGTAGGTACAACGCGCAATGTTCGGTTCCCGGTCACGGTCACCGGATCGGATGACTCCGGTCTGTCCTTCGCCGACGTGGATCTGAAAGGGCCGCACGGCGGCTTCTACACCACCGATGCGTCCTGCGAGACCGCGACGGCATGCACGACGGTGTTCATCGTCAACGCCCACCCAGCTCCGGGCAGCGACGACCCGGTGGACCTGGCCAACACCCACGCGGGAAAATGGTCAGTCGACGCATTGGTCGACGCCGACGACGGCGATTCCGTATTCGCCCCCGGCGTGGGGTCGTTCCGCCTCAAGCGGGCCGCGCGGCTCACAGTCGACGCCTCACCGGAACCGGTGGCCAAGGGCGCTCGTATCACTGTCACCGGCAAGCTCGTGCGGGCAAACTGGGACACCTCCCGGTATGCGGGATACACGGGCCAAGCCGTAAAACTGCAGTTCCGCCCGAAGGACAGCAGCACCTACACCACGGTGGCCACGGTGAACACCAGCGGCACCGGCACCCTTCTCGCCACGGTCAAGGCAGTCAAGGACGGCTACTGGCGGTGGAGCTTCAGCGGCACCAACACCACCGGCCCGGCCAAGGCCACCGGCGATTATGTCGATGTGCGTCCCTGATCCGGCAAGCACCACCATGAGCGACCGATGCGGCCCGGCCTTGGAGGGATCCGGCACGGCACGTCCTGACGCCACCTGAGCTTTCCAGTCCAGGGGCGCTCGCCGAAGGCTGGACGACGGCGACGGCCACAGGTGACCGGACGACCCGGACGTCCGGCGAGCCGGGCGTCCGGCTGCGCTGCTCCCTGGACCTGGGCCAGGAACTCGGTGCCGTAGCAGGCCGACCACCGAGCCCGTATGGGCGCCCATGATGCGCTATGATCCGCCGGCCCCCTCGGAGCCCGAGGAGCCGAACCGGATCCGGACCGCGATGGCGCAGACGTGCGTGAGATCGTCGTTTGTGACCCGGGAGAATGGGCGATGGTGCAGGCGCAGGCCAGGCTCGCGAGGTTGGAGTTTCACGGCGCTCAGTGGAGGTCTACGCCGAGAACGCCTCCGGAGAGCAGGTCGTCCTCACCGACCAGATCTCCCCCGATCCCTCCGGCACGGCGTCGATGTCTTCGCCGACAACGGCACCGCCGCGCTGAGCCGGTTGAAAGCGTGGCAGCTGGCCTCCATCTGGAAGTGACCGCGCGTCCAGGGTGTGTTGCCCGGTACTACGGTGCCGTCGGGGAAGCCCACCTGCGTCGCGGTCAGCTCCGGGCCGGCTGCATCGACCGCGACGCCGGGCCGTCCGTCCCCGCCCGGCCGGTGGTGTCGGGTAACCATAGCTCGCTCGATGCACTGGCCGCAGCGCATCCCGGCGTGTCCAAGGTCTGAGCCGACTGAGTCGACCACGGCTACCCGGCGCGCTTCGTCAAAAACGGCCACGTCGTCTTCGGGCATTTTCCCCGCTCCGGTTCCCGCGCCGACTTCCAGGACTGCCGGTGAGCAGACCGCTCTGCCCTATCAGTCGACGGCCGGCGACGCACTGACCCTACTTTTCGTAGGTCGCCAGAGTCGCATAGCGACGGATCCGAGCCGGCCATCGCTTTCTATCAGGAACATGAACGACTGGACCATCTCGCACGGCCTTGTACGGGTGCAGCGCCATTCCGAAGGCTGGATGTTTCCTCATCCAAGCGGCCCGCGATCTGCGGACCACGCGCGCGGGCGCTGTGCCACAGTGCCCAGTGGCAGGGCTCTGACCCCGTCGGGGTGCGAGCAGGACCGCTCCACGCAATCCAGGCGCTGGCCTCGGACGTCGAGCATTTGCGTGTTGAGAGGCCGAAGCCCACGAGAACACTCACCACAAACGTAGACATACTACCTGATGACGCCATTAGTCTGTTTACGTTCGTGACGTAGGCAGGTCACGGTAATCCGTAGACAGCCGCCGCAGGTCCGGAGGGCACCTTGGGCCCGCGGCAAGCAGGAGGCGAGATGCCCTCTAGGAATGGCAAGCCCGGGAGCTGCGCCGTGTCCGTGGAGCCTCCTTTGCAGCCTTGTGTGCGGGGGGCACCGGACGGAGAGTTGCCGAGGTCGCACGCGCTGGCGCTGGTCCTGCGGCGGGCGATGGCGTGTGCTGACGGTCTCGGTGCGCTGGCGCACTGGCGTAGTGCCGACCGGTTGCTGCTGGTGGCCGCCAGCGGGCTTGAGATTCCGAGGGTCGAGGCGTGGGCCGATCTCGGACTGGATGAGCGGGCGGCGCCCGCCCGAGCGGTGCGCAACGATGCGTATGTCTGGGCGGCCGGGGACGGCACGGTCCCCGAGGCTCTTGGCACGGCTTCGGTGCCGCTGCCTGGTGCAGACGGGCCGATCGGGGCACTGTCCGTCCTTACGGCGGGGCCCCGGGAACCGGACCCGGCGCAGTGCTCTCTCCTCAGAGAACTTGCGGCATGGGCCGCGGCGCGCCTGGAGACCTCCTCCGATACGCCGCCGCCCAGCACGGACACATCGGCCACGGGGGCCACGGCCGACGCGTCCGGCCGCCCAGTGGGAGCGGCGGCTGTCCGCGATGGCTCGTCCGACACCGCATCCGGATCCCTCGGCCTGCGCGAAGAGTACGGTGGAGCGGATCACCCAGCCGACTCGATGCCAGGTGCCCACCGGGCGCCTGCTGCGCTCGATTCCGCCCTCGCCACGCTTCATGGCATACAGGAGGGTTTGATGACGGTCGGCGAGGACTGGCGGATCACCTTCGCCAATGAAGAGGCCCAAGGCCTGCTCGGCGACGGATGCGCGCCACTGGTGGGCAGTGTCCTGTGGGAAGGGCCGGCGGGTCGCCTGCCCGGTCTGGAAGGCCAGTGCCGGCGGGTGGCCGCCGAGGGCCAGCCGGTCGGTTTCCTCTCCCACTCGCCGGTCGATCAGAGGCTCCACGAGGTACGGCTGGTGCCCGCGTCGCGGGGCGGCGGTCTGGCGGTCCACTTCTTCGACGTCGCCGACTCCCCGATGGACACATTCGGGAGCACGGCCGCCGACACCGGTAAGACAGGCGCGGTCGAACGACCCGTCCGGATGAGCGAGGTCACCGCCGCACTGGCCAAGGCCGTCACCGCTGCGGACGTGGTGCGGGTTGTCGAAGAGCGTGTCCTGCCCGCGCTGGGGGCCGACGGCCTGCTGGTACAGGCGCTCGACCATGACCAACTGCGGCTGATCGGCTGCGTCGGTTATCCGCAGAGCTTCATAGAAGTGGTCGGCACACGGCTCTCCCCTCTGGCCGCCAGCCCTGCGGTTGCCGACGTGCTCCGTACGGGCGCACCCCGCTTCATCGAATCCCAGGCCGAGTACCTCCGGCTCTACCCAAATGCGAAGTTCCTCGCCGACGCGTCGCCGAAGAACGCATGGGTCTTCGCGCCCCTGATTGCCTCTGGGCGTCCCATCGGCAGCTGTGTCATATCGTTCACCCGGCCGCGTTCCTTCAACGACGAGGAGCGGAACCTGATCCTGGCTCTGAGCGGGTTGCTCGCCCAGTCCCTGGAGCGGGCCCGCCTGTACGACATGGAGCACGCGCGTGCGCAGGAGCTTCAACGCGGCTTGCTGCCCAGGGCGTTGCCCCGGCTGCCCGCTGTCCGTGCCGCAGCCCGGTATCTGCCGGCCAGCAAGAGCGAGAAGGTGGGCGGCGACTGGTACGACGTGATTCCGCTGTCCGCCGAGCGCGTCGCCATGGTGATCGGTGACGTCATGGGCCATGGCATCACCGAAGCCGCCACCATGGGACGTCTGCGCACCGCCGTGCGCACCCTGGCTGACCTGGAATTGGCTCCGGATGAGCTGCTCTACCATCTCAACGAGCTGACGAGCGACCTCGGTGAGGACTGCTACGTCACATGTCTGTACGCCGTCTTCGACCCGGCCGCCCGTACCTGCTCACTCTCCCTGGCCGGCCATCCGTCGCCGGTCATCGTGCACCCCGACGGCACGGTGCGTTGCCCAGAGCTGGCGGCTGACCCGCCGCTGGGCGCGGCCGTGCCCCCGTTCACCATCCATGAGCTGCACCTGCCCGAGGAAAGCATTCTGGTCTTCTACACCGACGGCCTCGTCGAATCCGCCACGCGCGACATCGAACAGGGCCTGGTCCAACTCCAGCAGACCCTGGCTCACGCAGTGGCTCGTGCGACGTACTTCCCGACCGGACGAGCCGGAGATGGCCACGACGCTGCGGAACGGCGTCTTGGCAGCCTGTGCGACCTCGTCGTCTCGGCCATGCTGCCCGACACTGAGCAGACCAGCGACGACACCGCGCTTCTGATCGCCCACACACGGTCGACCGCTCCTGAGGACATCGCCTCCTGGAGCCTGCCGGAACATCCGTGTGCGGCCGGTCAAGCGCGCGAGTATGTGCGCAAACAGCTCGCCGTTTGGGATTTGAACGACTGCGTGATGGCCACTGAGTTGATAGTCAGCGAGCTGGTCGGCAACGTCATCCGGCACGGCAGGGGTCCCATCCGCCTGCGCCTGCTGCGTAGCGCTTCACTGGTCTGCGAGGTCTACGACGGCAGCCTCACCACGCCCCGCATCCGCCGCGCCACCCACACCGACGAAGGCGGCCGCGGCTTGCAGTTGGTGGCCGCCCTCTCCCGGCGCTGGGGCGCCCGTTACCTCCATGACGGCAAGTGCATCTGGACCGAGCAGGATCTTCCCGTCCATGTCTCCGCAACCTAGGAGGTAGGCCGGACCCGGCGGCGTGCCGGATGATCACCTGCTACCGATCAGCGTCGATGACGCACGCGGTCGGCTCGGCTTTTCGATCCGGCGCGATCTGATGGCGGAGGGCGACCAGGTCTCGGCGAGCGCCCGGGGCACCGACTCCCTCAAGAACTGATGAACGCGGCCACGGCGCTGATGACCAACGCCGGCACGAGAACCCGCCGTGCGGGTGCCCGGGCGGGTCAAGGGGCCGGCGCGCCGGTCCCGTGCGCCCGCCCCTTTCCTGGGGATCGCGCCGGTCAGCTGAGTGTGCAGACCGGGTTGCCGGGCAGACCGGAGGAGTCCCCGGTGGCGTTGTAGCCGAACGTCGTGCCGCCGGATGGCGGGATGGCGCGGTTGTAGTCGACGTTCGAGGCCGTGACCGAGGAACCCGACTGTGTCAGCTTGGTGCTCCAGGCGGTCGTCACCTTCTGGTCGCGGGGCCAGGTCCATCCGACCTGCCATCGGCTACTGGTGGAGGTACCGGTGTTGGTGACCGTCGCCTCGGCGGTGAAACCACCGGGCCAGGAGTTGACCAGCTTGGTGGTGACTGTGCAGCCGGAGCCTCCACCGCCGCCCGTCGAGCTCCGAGTGGTCGCCGATACGTCGTCCGAGGCGGCCGATGTGCCGCCCGAGCTGTCGTGGGCCTTGACCGTGTAGGTGTAGGAGGTCGAGGCGGACAGGCCGTTGTCGGTGAAGGACGTGACGGTGGTGTCACCCACCTGCTGCCCGTCGCGGTAGACGACGTAACCGACGGCACCGGGCGAGGCGCTCCAGGACAGCGAGACGCTGCTGCCGGTGGTCCCGGTCACCGTGAGATTCGCCGGCGGGTCCAGCGACCCGCTGCCGCCGCTTTCACCGGTGGTGTAGCTGACGCCGGTGTACGTCTGCTTACATCCGGAGGAGCAGGAACTCGGCAGGGCGAAGGTGTACGTCCGTCCGCCCTGGACGAGCTTGCCGTCCACGTCACGGACCCGGATGGTGTAATTCGATCCCCCTGAGGAGTTCGGGCCGATCCTGTACTGCTGTCCCAGGTCGCTGATCATGTCGGCCGCCACCCATGCTCTGCCGTCGTAGTACTCCACGCCGTGGATGCCGTTGGGCAGGTGCGTGACGTCGATGGTGGGCCACCATGTCGACGCGTTCTGGACGAAGCCGATCGAGATGTCGCCGGAATAGCCGGGCGCCGAGATGAACGACCAGGAGATGTGCCGGTTGTTCCAGCGGTTGGGGTACATGTCCGCCACCGGCCGGCCACTGAGTTCGAATGCGTTCAGCGAGTGCGTGGCCAGGTCCAGGTGGTACGGGTCGTCCCGGCACCATGCGTTGGTGTCGCCGCAGCTGTCGGCGACCAGCATGTCCAGGGTCGCCCCGTTGTACTTGTCGGACGTCCAGTTTCCGTTCCGGCAGAACGCCTGGCCCGCCGCGCCGTCGTTGGTGCCGGTGCAGTAGTCGCCGATCGTCACCCGCACCCAGCGGCCGCAGTTGTGGCCGTTGTCGAACAGTCCCATGCGGTCGGCGCCGCTGGACGGGACGGGACGCGGGGTGGGCTGCCCGGTGTAGTCGCCCGGTGTGTCCCACACGTTGAGCGCCACGAAGTTCTGTGACTCCAGATTCGCCTGCGGTACCCCGCACCCGCCGTACGGCGATCCGAGGCTGTCGAAATGCGTGGCGTTGCCGGTGTGGTCCGACAAGTCGGTGGAGGCGGCGCGGTCGGCCGATGCGGCGGACGCCGGCGCGGCGACGGACGGGGACGACAGGCCGCAGAGGAACGACGAGGCGAGCAGCAGTACGCCGAACACCGCCTTGATGAGTAATCGTCGGCCGGTTCGTCGTGCGAGAGGGGCGGTGATCACGGTGACCTCCTGGATGCCGGAGCCGATGACCGGCACGTCGACTGGCCCGACCTCGCGGCCCCCGCTTACACCCGTCGGGCTCATGCCAATAATGCGACCGGAACCGCACCTGGTCACGCCTCGCGCACGAATGTCGGCGCAGGGCGGCGTGAACGCCGCGGAGATGGGTCGACGTCGTGCTGCCGGGCAAGATCGAGCCGGAAGGGTCCAGGTGCGGCGGGGTGCCGCCGAACCGCAGTGCCGGCGCAGGTCGCGACGGACGGATCGATGTGGCCAAGGATCGTCGCGCGGTGGCAGGGGTGCCGCTCTGGGAGCGGGCCCGGCCCAGCCGGCCGCTCGCCCTGGGTGTCTCCGCCTGCCGCAGCACCGCACGCCATGCGCCCGCCGGCTCACTCCGCAGCGCTGACGCGCCTGCTCGGTGAGCTGAGGCGGGGCCCATTCGATGGTTCACCACCGCACACCGGTTGCGAACGGACGTTCCTCCGGACCGCGGACGGCCACACGGCCCGCAGCGCTGGTTGCCGCGCCCCGAGCGGGGGCCGGCCCCGCTCGGCCGTCAAGGTGGATGCCGCCGTCGACGGCGCCGTCACGCATGTACGGCTGCGCACCAGCCAGGGAGCCGGACGCGGCCGCCGGTCACTCGCGGTCGACGGCGCGGTAGGCGTCGTCGGTCGGTCGCGACGCGGGAGGGTCGGGCGCTGTACACGTTGCTCGGCCGGGCTCCGCGCCCCTTGCCGGCGGCATTCGCGCGTCTGCCTTCACAAAGTGCGCCTGGAATATCCTCCCCGGCCAAGCTTGTTGAGCCCGGTAATATTGAAGTCTCTATTAATCTGGACCGCTGTGGATCCTCTCGGCGTTGTGTAAGTTTTTTGCTTACTGCAACCATGTGGTCGGCATCCCGGAACGCAGACTTGTCGGCCGCTTCTCATTCACTTTCCCGCTATCGCCGACTGTGAGGGCTTCACCGCGCAATGTCGCAGAAATTCAGAGTGATGTACGAGAAGGACGGTCAGGTTGCCCGAATCACCCTGAACCGGCCGGAGGTCCTCAATGCGATGGATCTCCGTATGCATGAGGAACTCGCCGAGGTCTGGGACGACTTCGAGGCGGACGACGAGCTGTGGGTGGCGGTGCTGGCCGGGGCCGGCACCAGGGCCTTCTCGGTGGGACAGGACCTCAAGGAACTGGCGGCTCGGGTGCAGCAGGGGAGCGCGGGTGCGGCGACCTTCGGCAGCCGTGGTAAGCCCGGCTGGCCCCGGCTGACGGAGCGATTCGACCTGTCCAAGCCGGTGGTCGCCAAGGTGCGGGGCTACGCCATGGGGGGTGGCTTCGAACTAGCCCTGGCCTGCGACCTGTTGATCGCCTCCGACGACGCCGTCTTCGCTCTGCCCGAGGCCAGGCTCGGTTTGATGGCGGGGGCTGGGGGAGTGTTCCGACTCACCCGGCAGCTGCCCTGGAAGACGGCGCTCGGTCATCTGATGACCGGGCGCCCGATGACCGCCCGTCGGGCTCATGAACTGGGTCTGGTCAACGAGGCGGTGCCGGCCGCGGAGCTGGACGCCTGTGTGGAGGGCTGGGTGGCCGACATCCTGCGGTGTGCCCCGCTCTCGGTACGCGCGATCAAGGAGGCCGCGACCGCCTCCGCCACGCTGCCGCTCCCTGCCGCCTTCGCGACCCGCTACTTCTGGGAAGAGCAGCGGATGCACAGCAAGGATGCGGCAGAGGGTCCGCTGGCATTCGTCGAGAAGCGGGAACCGAGATGGCAAGCAGGTTGAATGTTGGACGGCCCTGGATCGTGGCGCGTTACTGTCGGTGCCGGAGTGCACTGGTGAACACGAGAGGCCTGCAACGCTTCTTGTGCAGCGATTCAGTCATGCGGTCTACACATATCGCATGGGGCATGGCACGGTGATGCATTGACGGGATCATGACTCGCAGCTTTCCTCTTGATCACGGGAATCCACGGCTGCGAGACCGCGGAAAACGGGGGCGGGTCGGATTGTGTGCTTTATTGGGGGAAGAGTAATGGGCCAGTATGTCCCGTATCAGGTGGTCGACCTGCAAAAGCGCGCGCCGGTCGGCAACGCACCAGAGCAGACCCGAATGGCTGAACTCCCGCCGAGGGGCGAGTCCTGCCGGCTGCCGGTCGGCGCGCTGTTGCCCGCTGACTCGCCCCGCACCAACGGCGTCGACCAGGCCCATGTACGACTGCTCGCGGAGGCGGAAACCGCCCTGCCGCCCGTGCTCGTGCACCGAGCCACCTTGCGCGTGATCGACGGGATGCACCGTCTGAACGCCGCCATCGCACGCGGGGAGGAGACGATCGAGGTCACGTTCTTCGACGGCGACGAGAGCGAGCTGTTCCTCCAGTCGGTTCGTCTGAACGTGACCCACGGTCTGCCGCTGAGCCTGCAGGAACGCAAGCACGCCGCCGTCCGGCTGATCAGTAGTCATGCCCGGCTGTCGGACCGTGCCATCGCTGCCGTGACCGGCTTGTCACCCAAGACCGTAGGTGCCGTCCGCCGTCGTTCGAGTGAGGAAATTCCTCAGCCGAACACCCGCATCGGTGCCGACGGCCGCGCCCGCCCGGTGGACGCGGCCCATCGGCGCCAAGTGGTGGCCGAGGCGGTCGCCCAACGACCGGACGCCACGCTGCGTGAGATCGCGGCCATGGCCGGCGTGTCCGTCAGCACCGCCTACCAGGCGCGGCGCAGACATGAGGAACTGGCCGCTCCGCAGAAGCCGACGAGCGACGGCGGGGAGCCTGACGTCGAGTCTCGGGACCAGGCCCGGTCGGCCGTCGCATTATCGGCGAAGACGACCGCTGTGGTCTCGCGTCAGGCCAAGGTGGCCGTCAAGTCGCTGGCGGCCGATCCCTCTCTCCGGTTCACCGAATCCGGCCGAGCGCTGCTGCGACTGCTGCTCGCTCGAGTGGTGGAGGCGGAGGAGCTGGAGGCCTTCTTGGACGCCATCCCACCGCACTGCGTCAGCACGATGGCCGACCTGGCCCAGGACATGGCGTCCACCTGGGGGCAGTTCAGCCACCAGCTGCGCAAACGCGTCAAGCAGGGCAACCAGTAGGCCGCAGCCGCAGGCGCCGACCGAGCAGTGTCCCGGTCGAACCCCTGTGGCTTCGTGGTGTCTCCTCCCGGCATACCCGACGCCTGAACTGCCGGATCCCCGCTGTCGACGGACCGTTTCCCCGCAACGCATGTCCTGAGCACGGCCTTTGGGTGTTTGCGAGTCGCCCTTGTGGCTCGCGCTGACGCAGTCGATCCTGGTCCAGGCAATGGTCAAAGGTCCTTGACCGACAAATGGACAAGAAACATTGACTGTTGATCGGTCGCGCCACACGATGGAACAGGGCAGTCGGCAGGCGGGGTGACTCCGGAGCAGGCGTCACCACGCCCGGTGCTCCGGGGAGCGGCCACATCCGGTCTCCGACCAGGAATCCAGCATCCTTCCCACCGCTCCCCGGCCCGTGACCCCGGCAACCGGGGGCATCGAATGCATCCCCAGACGACGAGAGTAGGACGACGTGAGCACGTCCGTTGAAGAGACCTTCGACGTTGTGGTCGTCGGCGGAGGCCCTGGCGGGTCCTCGGCCGCCGGACTGATCGCCAAGCAGGGGCACCGGGTGCTGCTGCTGGAGAAGGAGAAGTTCCCCCGCTACCAGATCGGGGAGTCGCTGCTGCCGGCCACCGTCCACGGCGTCTGCGGCCTCCTCGGTGTGTCCGACGAGATCGACGCCCAAGGCTTCACTCCCAAGGCCGGCGGCACCTTCCGCTGGGGCAGCAGCCCGGAGCCCTGGTCCTTCGTCTTCGCACTCTCGCCCAAGCTGGCCGGTCCGACCTCCAAGGCCTACCAGGTCGAACGGATGAAGTTCGACGACATCCTGCTGAAGCACGCGGCCAAGCTCGGCGTGGACGTCCGCGAGGAGTGTGCCGTCACCAAGGTGCTTGAGAACGGTGACCGGGTCTCGGGCGTGGAATACACCGACGAGAACGGCACCAAGCGCGTCGCGCACGCCCGTTACGTCATCGACGCCTCCGGCAATCGCAGCCGGATCAACAGCTACGTCGGCGGCGAGCGCGTCTACTCCGACTTCTTTCGCAACATCGCCCTTTTCGGCTACTTCGAGGGCGGTGAGCGTCTTCCCGAACCGTACAGCGGCAACATCTTCTGCGAGGCGTTCAGCGACGGCTGGTTCTGGTACATCCCGCTCGCCGACAACCTGACCAGCGTCGGCGCGGTCGTGAGCCGCGACAGGGCCTCCGAGGTCCAGGGCGACCAGGTCCAGGCACTGGAGAGTCTGATCGCCAAGGCCCCTCGCATCTCCAAGATGCTGGACGGCGTCAAGAGGGTCACCGAGGGCACGTACGGCGAGGTCCGGGTCCGCAAGGACTACTCGTATCTGAACACCCGGTTCTGGAAGCCCGGCATGGTTCTGATCGGGGACGCCGCCTGCTTCATCGACCCGGTGTTCTCCTCCGGCGTGCACCTGGCCACCTACAGCGCACTGCTCGCCGCCCGCTCGATCAACAGCGTGCTCGCGGGTGAATTCGACGAGGACACCTGCTTCGAGGAGTTCGAGAAGCGCTACCGCCGCGAGTACCACGTCTTCTACGAGTTCCTGGTGTCGTTCTACGAGACCCACACCGACATCGACTCGTACTACTGGTCCGCGAAGAAGGTCAACCGGACCTCGGACTCCGAACTCGAGTGTTTCCTCGACCTGGTCGGCGGTGCCGCCTCCGGCGAGACCAGCTTCGTCAACGCCGATGCGACGAGGGAGAGGCTGCAGAAGGCCGCCGAAGCGCTGGACAACGGTGCCAACATCGTCAGCGCGAACGGCGGCGACGACGCCCTCCCGCTGTACAAGTCCGAGGTCATCGGCAACCTCATGGACCAGAGCGTCGAGGTGCAGGCCCATGCGGCCTTCGGCAGCGAGTACGAGAGCGAGGCCCCGCTCTTCGAGGGTGGCCTGATCGGTTCTCCCGACGGCCTGCGCTGGGCCCGATCCGTCGACTGACCGCTTTCCCCTTCCGCCAACGCAACCCTCTGCGCCGGCACAGCTCGGCCCACACGTCTGAGAGAGAAGCCGTGGAGAATCCTGTCGTTCCGTTGTCGTTCGCGCAGCGTCGGTTGTGGTTCCTGTCGCGTGTGGAGGGTGCGTCGGGGACGTACAACGTGCCGTTGGTGGTGCGGTTCTCCGG